>JAMFSU010000167.1 GCA_026225475.1 Duganella sp. | reverse complement strand
CGCAGTGGCGGTAATCCATCTGCATCACCGAAGAAGCCACCGAAATGCCGCGCTGCTTTTCGATCTCCATCCAGTCGGAGGTGGCGTGGCGACCACTCTTGCGCGCCTTGACGGTACCGGCCAATTGAATCGCACCCGAGAACAGCAACAGTTTTTCGGTCAGCGTGGTTTTGCCGGCATCGGGGTGAGAAATGATGCCAAAGGTGCGGCGTCGTGCAACTTCGCGCGCGACCAGTTCAAGCGGGATCTTGCCGCGCGTGGCGGAATCTTCGTTGGCGGAATCGGGAGTGGTATCTTGCATGTGAGTCGGTGAGTCGGTGAATCGTATGGCGTTGAAGACGATGAGTGCACTTGGCGTTGCAATGGTCAGTCTGCAGATGTCACGCAGTTTCCCCTGTTCGCCAAGGTGACTGAATTGAAAAAGGGCTGGATGATCCAACCCTTTGTTTCCCGGCATTGTTAGCGCCCGGTCACGTCTCGGAAGCCAGGATTATAGCGTATTCGAGCCTATATTCGACGTTCCTGGGGCGTGCAATCAATGTTTCGGCAGGGCATTACCTATCGTCCTGACGACGAGGCCGTTCATCGTTTTTCGGTTTTGCCTCAGGCCTGGCCTGTTCCTTGTGCTCCTGGTGTGGCGCGGTCTGGGGTGGTTGATGCGCTTGTGGTGCTGCACGTTGCTCATGTTGTTGCGGCCGTTCTTGCCGCTCCTGTCGTTGCGTTGGCGTCGCCGCAGGCTGCGGTCGTGCAACGACCGGTGGCGTTGAGTGGCGTTCGGGTTCCGGCCGTGTTTCTGGGTGGTGTTGTGGCGGCAGGTTCGGTCCCGGCGTCGGACGCGGTGGTGGATTGCTCACTTGCGCGGTAGGAGTGGGGCGGCCGGCATTACCAACATCGGGGCGGCGCTGATTCTGTCCGCTGCGCTGGTTGTGCTGCCAGATCTCTGGTTGCCGGTTGATCGTGACATTGTTCGTTACATGGGTGTTATTGATGCGCACATTGTTGACCAGCACATGATGCTGGCGCCAGTCCGGCCGTGCTTCGTTATAGCCCCAGCGTGCAATGCCAACGCCCGCGCCGAAAGCAATGCCAGCGCTAATGGTGACGTTATAGCTGGGCGGGCGATAGCGCGGTGGTGGTGCCCAATAGACCGGTGGCCGTTGCGGCCACCACCAACTACCGTAGACCACCACCGGGTTGTAATAGGGAACGTAAATGATTTGCGGATTGATCGGCTCGATGACGATTACCTGATCTTGCTGAATGATGCGCTGTTGATTGTTGGTACGCAGATTGCCGGCAATCTCTGCTCTCATGCGCAGGTTTTGCACAGTATCCATGACGTTGGCCTGCTGTGAGAGGAAAGCATCACCGAGGTGCTGGGTCCAGTCCAGCTTATCGTTCATCATGGCTAGCACAGAAGGGAATTGCGCCAGCGATTTCACACTAGGATCCCATGGCATCGGTGCGATCGCATGCGCCAGTGCGTCGCCTTGCAAGCCAGGACGGCTGTCGATGAAGCGCGCCGCCTGTACGACTTCCAGTGGATAGGTGGCCGCCATCAAGACTTGCGCGAGCAAGGAATCCGGATATAGCGCCACCGGCGCCAGCATTTGATCGAGTTCTTCCTGGCTCAAGATGGCGGCCGGACGATTCATGTCTTGCGCCGAGACCTGCGAGATACCGGTTGCCAGCGTAAAAACGGCCGAGGCAATCCAGGCAAGGGCTTTCTTGTTCACGATGATTCTCCTGATAGTGTTCTTGATCGGTAGTGATGCTGGCAGCACATTGGTTTTCATTTGTTCATTGTCTATGAGCGGCTGCCGTTTCTTATCTTCTGTCAGCGGGGCGAAACTAGGTGTAACAAAACTGCAAGCTATGTTTCAGTGCGCGAGGAGCAAAATAGAAGCCATTGGTAACGCCAGCGAAGCGTATCGCAGTAGGGGAAACTCTCGGCAGATTCACGACACTTGATAACGATGAAAACGATTTTTTTGTGAAAAAAACAAAGAAGGTATTGACCGAATTACCCTATGGGGATATTATCTTGCTTCTCGGAGTGTAGCGCAGCCCGGTAGCGCACCTGGTTTGGGACCAGGGGGTCCAAGGTTCGAATCCTTGTACTCCGACCATACATAAACGGGCTGTCAAAAAAGACAGCCCGTTTTCATTTCCGAAGACGATATCAAACAGCGTAATCAACCTCAGGTTTTTGTTTGATTGTCAGATCTGCCCTTAGCTCAACCGGATAGAGCAATGGCCTTCTAAGCCATAGGTTAGGGGTTCGATTCCCTTAGGGCAGGCCATTTAAGTGGCCGCATTTTGGGCGGAAGTAGCGTAGTTTTTGTTGCGGGTTTTGTAGAGTTTTTCGGAGTGTAGCGCAGCCCGGTAGCGCACCTGGTTTGGGACCAGGGGGTCCAAGGTTCGAATCCTTGTACTCCGACCATCATTGAAGCGGGGCCATCTTATGATGGTCCCGTTTTTATTTGTGTGTTTATTTTGTATGCGCTCTCCTCGCATCACCTCAATTTCAGTCAAAGATTGGTCCACCAAAGCAGTCGCGCTAGAATAGGCCTCAGGGTTTCCGATTTGCAAGAAGTCGATATCAAGCCATGGCTGACCAAAATTCAAAAGAAGATGCGCAATTGCTGGCAGCGTTGAAGCTGTCGGCCGAGCAGCAGCTCGGGTTTTATTCCAATGCTGGCAAGGCAGAGCGGGAGCGATGGATCGTCCAAGAATTCCTGCGCCTGCGCTCGATCATTTTCGATCCTGGCGAAATTTTCTCGGAAGAACAGCAAAGCAAGATCGACGTGACTTTTCGGGATCTATGCTTTCAGGTCAAAGAAATTACTGAGCCCAATTCGCGCAGGCATGCCGAGATCAGGGAGTCTTATCGTATTGCGATGGCGGCAAATTCACTGGCCGATCTGGTTGGCTCCGGTTTCGTGTATGACAACCTGGCGCCGGCCAGCGGCTATCAACTGGTCTGTGAGCAGGCGCAGCAACTTGCGCAGGATGAACGCTATGCATTGGTCAAGTCGGAAATCGACTTGCTCATCTACGTGACACGTACCTGCACGTCGCTGGTGAATTTGAGTGAAATCAATCTGGGCGATTTGGAGCAAACCGGTTGGCGTTCCATCTCGGTGCTCATCGGGCAGCAGGCGCTAGTGCTTTACGGTGGTTTGTCGGCGCCGCTCATGCTGCGGCATCTGCCGGAATAAACCGGAGCTCGCACAGTTGCCCGGGAGGTGTCGCGGCGGTTCTGATTTTTTGCTGGCAGGTCATTACGCTTTTGCATGAAATATCTAGCATTGCGTTAGAATCAATCACACAGGTTTTTTGCGACGACCGCCACGCAAGTGCCGGGTGTGAGGGGGATTTAGATGCCGCAGAGCAAACGTCGAATTACTTGGGGACTGGGGCTGGGCCTGTTGGCATGGCAGTGTTTTTTGCCGCTTTCGGCGACAGCAGATGGCAGCCGTACCGCGCTCATCGGTTTTGCCGCGCGCTTATCGGACAGCTTGGCACAAAGCGCCAGGCAAGGTACGGAACTGGCCGTGGAAGAAGCCAATCAACAGCGCTACCCAGAATCGGAACCAATTCAATTCGTGTTGTTGGCACAGGATGATCAAGGTAACCCTCATCTGGCTGTCAATGTTGCCCGCTATTTTGTCAAATCACGTGTCGCCGGCGTCATCGGCCACTGGAGTTCGGAGTCGATTCTGGCTGCCGGGCGGACTTACGAAGAGGCGGGTATTGCGCAGATCAATTTCACCTCATCCAGCAGCCAGGTCACTCGGCAGGGATACCAGACCAGCTTTCGCGTCATCGGCGGTACCGCCGATCTGGCCGTGTCGCTGGCAGATGCTGCCATCGACGTGTTGCAGGGGCAGCGCGTGGCCATCATTGGCAACGATTCAGCCTATAGTGTGGCACTGAGTAATTCCTTGGCCGCCGAGGTTGTTGCTCGTTCAAAGAAGGTCTTGCAGCGCACCACCATCAGTGCCAAGACTTCGGATTTTAATGCTGTGCTCAAGGCTGCGGTAGATGAGCACGCTGACGTGATTGTATTTTCGGCGTATGTAGTGCAGTTGGGGGCTTTTGTGAAAGCCGTCAAACGTCTCGGCATCAAGGCCAAAATCCTCTTGACCAGCGGCGCTAGCAACCAGAATGTGACGGCAGAAGACAATGGCAATTTTTACGTACTTGAGCCGGATATTCAGCAAGAACACTGCCGCAGCTGGAAGACCTTCGAACAGAAATTTCAACGTCGATTCGGGCGGCCATCAACGACTTATGCGCGCTATGCCTACAACGCCACCAACACACTGATACAGGCAGTGCGGCAAGCCGATGTGGTCAATGGTTTGCCGGTCACGCTGGCGTTGCACAAGATTCACTACATGGGATTGAGTGGGGCAATCATGTTTGATCAAGCCGGCAACAGCATCAATCCGGCTTATACGCTTTACCATTTCGAAGCACCGGGCTGGCGTGCTGTACAGTTTTTTTCTCCGGACCAGAGAAAAATTGGACAGTGCATCAAAGGCTGATACCTTGGTATTTTGGGATGGACTTGCCAGGAGGGCGTAATGCGATCAGTCGTCTTCCCAATAATAAGGACTTTCACTGCGGCGGCTCACTTTGCCAGGCAGCGTCAGGTCGGATATTTCTCCGCTGGCTTCGCCGAGCATTTGTTGCATCGCCTGCATTTCGCTTTCGATCATGGTCAATGTGGCCAGCAATTCGGCAAGTTTGGCGTCAGGCGCGCCACTGGTCTGGGCGCTCGTCATCATTGTGCGCGCCACTGTCATCGCAGTTTCCAGTTTTTGCAAAACCAATGTTACAGATGCCGTATCCATGAACCCTCCGTTTATTCGGTCGCCAATTTAGCATATCGCACAGCACAACAGATTACTTTCGGTTAAGTTGTATTATCTGTTTTAGCATTATAAAAAGAACCTACGTAGGAGACTTGCTATGAAGGCGCTTCTTTGCGGTGCATTGGTGCTGTTGTCTGCCTCGGCTGGTGCGTCAGCGCAGCAGCGGGAATGCACGAAAGTGGTCATCTCAGCCGATTCAGATTATGCACCTTTGCAATGGTACGACGGTAAGAATTTACGTGGTGCCAGCATTGACATTGCAGTGGCAGCTTTGCAGGCCATCAACGTGCCATTTGAAGTGCGTTTTGTCGGTCCGTTCTATCGGGTGTTGGAAGAGGCCAAGAGTGGCGAGATCGATATGGTGGCGTCGCTCAAGGAGAACCCAGAGCGACGCGAGTATTTAAGCTTTGTTCCAGTGCCGTTGTTTGCCAATCCGATTGCCGTATTCGTTGCGAAGGACAAACGCTTTGCCTATGCGGGCTGGAATGATCTGATTGGCAAGAAAGGTGGCGTGACGCGTGGCAACCAGTTCGGCGACGGCTTCGATGCATTCCTGGCGAAGAATCTGAAGATAGAGGAAGAGCAAAAGGCCTACATGAACTTCAAGAAGATCGAGCTGGGCCGGCTGGATTATTTGATTACCGGCTACTACAGTGGCTTGATCTATCTGCGTCAAAGTGGTCAGGAGGACCGCTTCATGGCCCTGCGTCCCTATGTCGCACAAAGTGACAACCTGATTGCCATCAGCAAGCGTAGCCCTTGCCTAAAATATTTGCCAGCGCTGGAGCAGCAGCTCAATAATATGCGGCAAAAAGGACAGTTCAAACAGATACTGGACAAGCATCTTGCTAATTTCTAAAGTCCGTGCCAATGGCCTATGCACCCAGAAATAAGCTGAGTGTTACATCACTGAAAATCATCTCTTCTAAATTGACAATCGCCGCGAACAGCAAGCCGGGTTCGCGGCGATTTGACTATTGACTATTGACTACTGCGCAATTAGCCCCGGTTGCTTAGGTGGCCATTGACGACACGGACTTGATCGCCAACGCGCCAGCCTTCGCCGGACTGCGGAAACGAGCGGACTTTGCCATTGTCCATGCGCACATCGACGATATAGGACGTGGTAGTGCGGCTGTGCTTTTCGACTTCGTTACCGGCGTAACCGCCAGCACCGGCACCCGCGACGGTCGCTAGTGTACGGCCATTGCCATTACCGACCTGATTACCTAGGATGCCGCCCAAAACTGCCCCGGCGACAATGCCGACCCCACTGGCCTTGGGTGTGTGCTGGACGGCGCGAATGGCTTGCACTTCGCCGCAGCTATGGCAGATAGCTGCTAGGGCAGGTGTCGGGCTGCTATCGTTGCGCATCGGCGTCTGTGTCTGACTGGTGTTGCCGGCATTGGCTAGTACTGGTGTGCTGTTTTGTGCTGTTGATGTCGATGGTGAGGAGTTGCTGCTGTCGGAGACCAGTTGCTGTGGTGCTGCGGTGCTGTTCGAGCTTGGTAGCAGGCCAGTGATGGCGGCCACGCCGACCAGGCTGACTAAGGTCAGGGCAACTGCAGCAGTGGCAACTAGCGGATGAATGCGCTGTGGTGACTTAGTAACTTCCATGATGGGCCTCTCCGTATTTGTGTAGATGTGAGGCGAATTATGGATGGGAGTCTGTTGCAAAAAAATGCCGATAGTGTGTCAGTTGTAAAAACTTGTAATGTTATTGTCAGAAAAACCGAAAGGGGCGCAATGCTGCGCCCCTTTCGGCTCTTTTTAGTCAAGCGACTGACAGTGGTTGGCAAAAAAGCAATCAATTGTCAGCCAGGTAAATCGACTCAGTCTTCGCGACGCAGATGCGGGAACAGGATCACATCGCGGATGTTCGGTGAGTCGGTGATCAACATCATCAAGCGGTCGATACCGATGCCGCAGCCACCTGCTGGCGGCATGCCGTATTCGAGTGCGCGGATGTAATCGGCATCGTAGTACATGGCTTCTTCATCGCCAGCATCCTTGGCCGCGACCTGGGCCTGGAAGCGTGCAGCTTGATCTTCTGCATCGTTCAACTCGGAGAAACCGTTGGCAATTTCACGACCGGTGATGAACAGCTCGAAACGCTCGGTAATACCGGCCACGGTGTCGGAAGCGCGCGCCAGCGGCGAGACTTCAATCGGATAATCGATGATGTAGGTGGGCTCCCACAATTGTGACTCGGCGGTTTCTTCAAACAATGCCAGTTGCAAGGCACCAATGCCGGCATTGGCTAACGGTGCCTGATCGGTCTTGACGCCGAATTTCTTGAGCACAGTGCGCAGAAAATCGATGTCGGCCAATTGCGCATCGGTATATTCTGGCGCGTACTTCTTGATGGCACCGGTAATGGTCAAGCGCTGGAATGGTTTGGCCAGATCCAGTTCTCGGCCCTGATAGATGAGCGTCGCGGTGCCATGGGCATCGATGGCAGCCTGGCGGATCACTTGCTCGGTAAAGCTCATCAGCCATTGATAGTCAACATAGGCCGCATAGAATTCCATCATCGTGAATTCTGGATTGTGGCGCGGCGAAACACCTTCATTGCGGAAGTTGCGGTTGACTTCAAACACGCGTTCAAAGCCACCAACCACCAGACGCTTCAGATACAGTTCCGGCGCAATGCGCATGAACATCTGCATATCCAGTGCATTGTGATGGGTGATGAAGGGCTTGGCTGCGGCGCCGCCTGGAATGGTGTGCAGCATCGGCGTTTCGACTTCCATGAAGTCGTTCTTTTCCATGAAGCGGCGGATCGACGACATCGCTGCGGTACGTGCCTTGAAGGTGCGGCGCGTTTCTTCGTTCATGATCAAGTCGACGTAGCGCTGACGGTATTTGGTTTCCTGGTCCGACAGGCCATGGAACTTGTCCGGCAGCGGACGCAACGATTTGGTGATCAAGCGCAAGCCTTCGACTTTGACCGACAGTTCGCCGGTCTTGGTCTTGAACAATTGACCTTCAGCGCCGATGATGTCGCCCAGATCGTAATGCTTGAAGGCCGCATGCGCAGCTTCGCCAGTGACATCGTTGGTGATGTAAAGCTGGATACGGCCATCGGCACGTACACCTGAGGCGTCTTGCAGGGTGGCAAAGGATGCCTTGCCCATGACGCGCTTCAACATCATGCGGCCAGCCACCGCGACCTTGATCGGATTGGCTTCGAGCGCTTCATTGTCGAGCGCATTGAATTGCGCCTGCAGGTCGGCCGCCTTGTGGGTCGGACGAAAATCGTTGGGGAAGGCCACGCCTTGTGCGCGGATGGCACCCAGTTTGGCGCGACGCTCGGCAATGATGGCGTTTTCATCTACAACGGGTGTTGCGGCAGCGTTATCGTTTGGCGTGGTCATGGTGTCGGAATTCTTAGTGATAAGGTTTGCCGGCCGGTCGGGAAACGACCAGGCCGGCGCAAACAGGGCAGCGCGGCTGACTTAGACGCCTTGTTTCAGCGAGGCGGCGATGAAGTCATCCAGGTCGCCATCGAGCACGGCCTTGGTGTTGCCCATTTCAAAGTTGGTGCGCAAGTCTTTGATGCGGGATTGGTCCAGTACGTAGGAGCGGATTTGGTGGCCCCAGCCAACATCGGTCTTGGAGTCTTCCAGTTTTTGTTGTTCGCTCATGCGTTTGCGCAGTTCCAGTTCGAACAGCTTGGCCTTGAGCATTTCCCACGCTTCGGCGCGGTTGCGATGTTGGCTGCGGTCATTCTGACATTGCACCACGATACCGGTCGGCGCATGCGTCAGACGCACCGCTGAGTCGGTTTTATTGATGTGCTGGCCACCGGCGCCGGACGCGCGATAGGTGTCCACGCGCACATCGGCCGGGTTGACATCAATATCGATCGAATCATCCACTTCCGGATACACGAACAAGCTCGAAAACGAAGTATGGCGACCATTGGCTGAATCGAACGGCGATTTGCGCACCAGCCGATGCACGCCGGTTTCGGTGCGCAGGAAACCATAGGCGTATTCACCCTCGACCTTGATGGTGGCCGTCTTGATGCCGGCAACTTCACCGTCGGACTGTTCGAGGATCTCGGCCTTGAAACCCTTGCGCTCGCAATAGCGTAGATACTGACGTAGCAACATCGAGGCCCAGTCTTGCGCTTCGGTACCGCCGGCACCGGCCTGGATATCGATGAAGCAGTTGTTCGGATCCATCGGATTGTTGAACATACGGCGAAATTCCATGCCTTCAACCAATCCCTTGAGGGAATCGGCATCGACCACGATGGCTTCCAGCGTATCTTCGTCCTTCTCTTCGCGCGCCATGGCGAACAGGTCGCGCGTATCGTTGAGGTCGCCGTCGATCTTGATCAGCGTGTTGACGATGTTTTCCAGCGATTTTTTTTCTTTGCCGAGATCCTGGGCGCGCTTGGGATCGTTCCAGACATCTGGATCTTCCAATTCACCGTTGACCTGGTCGAGTTTCTCTGACTTCACATCGAAGTCAAAGATACCTCCGTAGTTCTGTTGCACGCACCGCGAGGTCGTCCAACAGCGATTGGAGGGAATTGAGGCGTTCTGCTTCCATGATTATTTCTTTTGCAATCAAACTCTGCATTATACAAGACTGGAGCGGGGATTTTTCGTGCTGGTGTACGCTCATTTTTGTTGTGTTAACAATAATATTGTCAATTTGAAAAAATTGGCAGTGCCGGTGCTAGCGGTGTGCTGCGCGACGGAGCGGCTCAAAATAGGTCGCCTGCATCTTACCGTTGTAATATGCTGGCCGACGTTGTTGTGCGGCAAATGCCGGCAAGCGGGCTCGTTCTAGTGGGAAACGGTCGCTTTACGTGTTGCTGCTTCATCTGTCATACCGGGTAGACGAACTCATTGCGATGTCTGATAGTCATAGCGGGATGCAAAATATGCGAATCACCGTAGTGTGCTCGACACTGTTCCTGTGTTCCCTGCTGGCCGCCTGCATCTCGGCACCGACCCCGCATGGAGAGGTCAAGAGCGGTTCGGTCAGTGGCGGTGAAGTGGCGCAGTCCGACACCAATCGTGTCGCCACGCTGACCATGCGCGCCAATCTCGACAGTCTTTATCTGCTGATGGACAAGCTGTATCGGCGCAACCCGGCCGAGTGGAAGAAAACCGGCGTCAGCCGCGATGAAGTGGTCAAGCGCGTGCGCGATGCGGTCGAGCAGCGCCAGGTTTGGGCCGATCTGCAGGGCAAGCACGACATCGCCGCCATGGCGCTGGCCTTGTCGCCCGATTTCAAGGCCGATCGCGTGGCCGCTTTCATCTATGCCAGCGCCGACATGATCATCACTGCCCATGGCGACAAAATTAGGTTTTATCTGGTCGATTCACTCGACGCCCAGTTTCTTTACAACGCCGCGCGCAATATGGAAATTGCCGACTGGATGCTGAGCACGCGCCGTAACGTCAGCGGCCAGCCTTTGCTATTGTCTGACGAAATCAATCCCGGTGAGCGTAATTTGAGCTTTGAGCGCGAGTTTGGCAAGATCATCGGGCGGCTCGATGTGCTGTCGGAATTCTTGACCGAGAAATACCGACGCGCTGGCATCAACTATGTGCAAAACCTGTTGGGTGCACCGTTGCTGCAATTTTTGCCAGTGCGCTGAACTCACGCCGGCGCGGCCTCTAGCGCTGGCGCAATCACATAGCGTCCACGACCCAGGCGTTTGGCTTCGTACATGGCTTTGTCAGCGGCTTGTAACAGTTGCTCGGCATCGCAACCCGCTTCGCAGACTGCGATGCCGATGGATACACCCAGTTGCCAGTCGGTTTGTTGCAGGCTGAGCGGTTCGGCGATCACCGTCAGACATTTCTCCGCCAGCGCGCGTGCTCCGAATTCGAGCGGTGTGCCCAGATCATGTGCCAGGAGAACGAACTCATCGCCGCCGACGCGCGCCACTGTGTCGCTATGACGTGCCACCCGCAACAGGCGCTGAGCGATCTCCTGCAAGACTTGATCGCCGCATTTATGGCCGAGCGTGTCATTGATCGGCTTGAATCCATCCAGATCCAGAAATAGCAAGGCCACACCGGTGTTGTCGCGGTGCGCGAGGGCAATCGCCTCCAGCATGCGGTCGGCCAGCATCATGCGGTTGGGCAGGCCAGTCAGAATGTCGTGATGAGCCTGGTGCTGCAATTCGGCCTGATGCTGTTTGAGGCGTGCCAGCAGACGGTTGAAGGCCAGCGTAAGATGGCCGACTTCATCGTTGTGCGCCACCGGCAGCGGGGTCAGCGGTAGTTCGCCGCGTGTCATCTTGTCGGCCAGCGCAGCCGCGCGTTGCAGGGGGCGGAAGAACCACAGCACTGCCATGAAAATGACGAAGAAGATGACAATAGTCTGTACCAGTGTGCCACGCATGATCACAGCCAGAAAGCGTGCCTCAGCAGGCAAGGCCGCCGCCACCGGCAGGCGTGCGACGACGAACCAGCCAGTGTTGCCGATGGCAGACATGGCCTTGATTTCTTCGATGCCGTCGGCATTGCGTCCCATGCCGGTGCCACGGTAACCGCTTACCGCCTTATCCATCAATTCATCGGCGCCCAACGGTGGCAGCGGTTGCAGTGCCTGTCCGTTGTCGGTCGAGGCCAAAATCAGTCGTTTGACTGGCGAAACCACCAGAAAACCACCAGCATCGCCCAGCCGCACTGCTTTCAAATGATCGAGGAACCCCGGCGAGTTGAGCCCGGTGGTGCCGCCAAACACCGCCACGATGCGGCCGGCAGCATCATGCACCGGAGCCAGCATGGGCAAGATGGCTTGCTGCGAAACCGGACTGATCAACGGCTCGCCAATGACGACGGCGCCGTTGCGCACACTTTGCACGTCTGTATAGGCACCAATGTTGAAGCCGGCACGGCCCTGGCTGGTCGGATAGTCGGCCAGGATAATGCCGCGTGTGTCGGCGACATACAAGCCCATGGAAAATACCGGATTCAAGGTTTGACGGTCGCGCAACCATTCGCGCAGTTGCGGTGGCTTGGTCAGCAGATCAACCGGGAAGGTGGCTGCCAATTGTTCAAGAAAGTGGCGTCGCTCCATCAGCCGCTGATTGATGTCTTGTGCCAGATAGTTGGCAATCACGCTCTGTTGTTCAGCGGCGACCACGGTCTGGTCTTGGTGCAGGAAGTTTTTCACCACGAAATACCGCACCGTGGCGCTGGCGATGATAGCGAAGATGGCAAACAGGACCAGGCGCGTGACCAGGTTGTTGAATAGGCTTTTGAGCTTCATTGTGGTGCGGACGACGGTGTAAGGGCAGCTTCGCGTTGGCTGGCAGCCTCGCGAATGCGGTCCCGTACTACGCGGATGGCTTGTTTGAGGGCATAGACATCGCCATAGTAACGTGGCGGTATGTCGATCTGATTGGCGTTGGCATCGATTTCTTCGATTTCGGCATGCCATTCGGTGAGCTTGTCCGGCGAGGCATTGGCAGTGTGCCAGATTTCCTCTTCGAGCAGACGAATTTCCTTGTACCAGACCACCAGCCTTTTTTTCATACTGGCTTCGTACAGACGCGGCACGGCCTGGGCCAGACCGAACAGTACGGCGATGAAAGGCAGCAGTATCGTAAAGCGGCGCTCAATGAAGTTGGCCAGCCAGAACGGCAGATAGCGCTGCAACAATGGTCGGCCCGACTTGAAATAACGGCGCGTTTCGTCAGCGATGGTGAAATCTTCGATGTTCTGGTTAGGAAAGAAATTGCGCGGCGTAAAAAAATCAGGTGAATTATGGATCGCGTTAGCCGCGTCCAGCAGCAGGTAGGCCAGCGCCGGATGCAGGCTTTCCTTCGACACCAGCATGGCGGTGGCAGCCAGCAGCGTGACGTCATGGGTCGGTAAATCATCGACCAGATTGGTCGCACCGCGCGGATAGGTGATCTTGGATAGCGAAGGGAATTTCTGTACCAGTGCGTCGGCTTGCGAAAAGCTCATCAACTTGAGTCCGCTGTTGAGCAGTGAACGAATCATCGGGCTATCGGCGCGGCCGATGAAGAAGCCGGCATCGATGCGGTTGTCTTTTAGTTGTTGATAGGCATCATTTCCATTGAGATCGACCAACGTGGTATTTTTGTTGTTGATGCCGTTCTCGGTCAATAGATTGCCCGCCACAATTTGCAAGCCGCTGCCAGTCAGACCCAGCGAAATACGTTTGCCCTGCAGTTGCGACAGGCGGTCATAGACCGCATTGCTGCGATAGAACACCCAGATCGGTTCGTAAGAAATGGCCGCAATGGTCTGCAGGCCGGGCGCCTGTTCAGTGTTGCCGGTGCCGGACTGGATGAAGGCGACTTCGACATCACTATTATCATCCCGCAAACGCTGAAAATTCTGCGCCGAACCGGTCGATGGACGGATTTCTAGTGTAATGCCGTCGCGCTTGAGGATTTGCGCATAGCGTTCGGCATAGTGGTAATAGATGCCGTCAGGTGCACCGGTGCTGACGACGATCTTGCCCTGGGTTGCTGGTTTGAGCATGGCCAATACCGACCAGACGATTGCCAGCAGCAGCAGCGAGCCGATCAGCATCAGCCGACGCAGGCGCTGCGGCGTCATGGGACGCTTCTGGATACGGTGCAACGGCAAAGGGGTTTTGGGCATGGCCGGGTTGATTGTTTGATGTTATGGGCGCATGGTATCGATGTTTTGACTACGCCGGTTCAGCGTGTTCCACCATCAATTGCACTTTGGTAGCACCGTTATATTCGTTGGCATCGAGCCGAAATGCAACTGTTGCATAGTCGGGCAGGGCATCGGCGTGGCCAAACCAGATGGCATCGTACTTCTGGCCGTCTTTTTCAAGCAGCAATTTCAGGTGTTTTTCCTTGAGTACGCGCTGCGTCAGCACGCGGAAACGGTCGCAGAACACCGGTGGCGCAAAACCCTGGCCCCACACTTGCTGTTCCATTCGCTCGATGAAATCGATGGAGTAATAGGCATCTTCGAGCATGCCATCGGTTTCGACCACGCGTTCGAGCTGGTTTTGCGTCAGCCAATCCTGGCCAACTGCTTCGAAGGCTGCGGCAAAGGCGTCGAATGCTTCGGCGTGTATGGTCAGGCCGGCGGCCATTGCATGCCCGCCGAACTTGGTGATCACGGTCGGTGCATGCTTGGATACCAGGTCGAGTGCATCGCGTAGGTGAAACCCGGTAATCGAACGGCCCGAACCCTTGATCAAGCCTTCGCCGCCAGGCGCGAAGGTTATCGTGGGACGGTAAAACTTGTCTTTCAGGCGGGAAGCGACGATGCCGATGACGCCCTGATGCCATGAGGGATCAAACACGCTGATGGTGCGCTTGTCTTGCGGATTGAAGTTGTCCAGCAACAGCATCGCAGTATCTTGCATGCCGGCTTCGATGTCGCGTCGTTCGCGGTTGATGGCATCGAGCTGCTGGGCGATGTCCCAGGCGCGGCCTTCGTCGTCAGTGGTCAGGCATTCGATGCCTAGTGCCATGTCGGCCAGACGTCCGGCTGCATTGAGGCGTGGACCGACCGCAAAACCGAGGTCGAACGGTGTGGCGCGGCGTGCTTCGCGGCCAGCAGCGCGAAACAGCGCGGCGATGCCGGCATGCATGCGACCGGCGCGCATGCGCTTCAAACCTTGTGCCACCAAAATGCGGTTGTTGGCATCGAGTTTGACCACATCGGCCACTGTGCCCAGCGCCACCAGATCCAGCAGGCTATCGAGCTTAGGCTGGTTTTGCGCATCGAACACGCCACGTTTGCGCAATTCGGCGCGCAAGGCCAGTAATACATAGAACATGACACCAACACCGGCCAGATTTTTGCTCGGAAAACCGCAATCCGGCTGGTTGGGGTTGACGATCACGCGTGCGTCCGGCAAACGATCACCGGGCAAATGGTGGTCGGTCACAACGACGTCGATGCCGCGTTCCTTGGCAGCGGCGACGCCTTCGATACTGGCGATGCCGTTGTCGACGGTGACGATGATGTCGGGGTTTTTCTCGCGGATGGTCAGTTCGACGATTTCCGGCGTGAGGCCGTAACCGTATTCAAAACGGTTTGGTACGATGTAATCGACTTGCGCGCCGAGGCTGCGTAAGCCGCGCAAACCAACGGCGCAAGCAGTGGCGCCGTCGCAATCGTAGTCGGCGACGATCACCATTTTTTTGTTGGCGGCGATGGCGTCGGCCAGATAGACCGCAGCGGCGTCGATATGCAGCAAGCCCGACGGTGCAATTAGTGCATTGAGCTCGCTCGACAAATCCTTGACGTCGAGCAGGCCGCGCGCAGCATATACGCGCGCCAGGACGGGATGGATGCCGCCATGGATCAATTTGTCAACGTCGCGCGGGTTATAGGAACGGGTGGTGATGCGAATCATGCTGCTTGGTTCATCCAGCTAAGTGTGACAAGGAAGGGCGGACCCAGAATTTGCGCAGTGACGCCGCTGTGAGGTTGCGCTGGAGCAGGCGGTCCTGGCCGCTCAGCACCAGCGTCAGGCTATGTAGCCGCTTGCAGCGCAAGGCATGCATGAGTGGTGCGAACCATTCGCGGTCCAGCGTTTCCATGCCTTGCAGCCAAAGCCCCCATTCGCTGGTCAGGCCTGGTTCCAGCAAGGTATCGAGCAGCAGCAGGCCGCGTTCGCCTGTCATCGAGAGTACATCGCCGGGGCCGCAGGCGCTGAGCCAGTCGGCGCACAGGGTTTGCGGCCAGTCGTGCAGGTTGAAGCAGCCTTGATAGGGATTGGCGGCGTTGGCAGCAAACGCCGCGGCATCGGCGCCGCCCCACAGCCAAAGCGAATTGACCGGTTTCAGTCCGCTGCTTTCGCGCTGCTCATTGAGGGCGTCGGCAAACCATTGCATCTGCACTTCGTTTTGCAACTTGCGCCAGGCCAGTTCGCCTGGTCCGCTGGGCATCCAGATATCGATGTTGCGACCGCTGGCAGCATGCGGCGACGAGGTGCGCAAACCGGCCCAGTCGTCGGCGCGCATGAGCCAGGTACTGGCGTTGAGGTAAATCAGCGAACGGCCGATTTCCTCGAACAGGCGTTGCGCCGAGGCGAAGAAACGCCGCGATTCGGTTTCAGCCAGCGCCAATTGCGCAATGTCGGTCAACACCAGATGATCGCGTGCAACATGAATATGCGCCGGTTGTACGATGAACCAATGTCCTTGCTGCAGTTGCGGGTCATGCTTGCGCAACAGGGCCGCAGCGGCCGGCGGGCTGTTGCCGCGCTCATCGGCTTGGGCCGCAATCAAACCGAATTGGCCGCTGATCCAGTGCTCGTGCGGCAAGCCACGAGAAAACGCGTCAAAACTGCGGCTACTTTCGCCATTCTGGCCGCGAGCCAGTAGCGTGGCCAGCGCCGGTGCCTGGCATTGCCGCAGCAGTTCGCGCGCCATATCGGCTTGTGGCAGACCAAATGGCAGGAGGATGTCGAGATGATTCATGCAGCGATTGTAGGCGAAAACGTAACGGATGACAGCCAATTGCAAGCAAATGTAGCAGTGTAAAACGCTACTTCACGATTGCGGCCGTAATTTGGCCTTGGCATTTCAGAATTTGCTGAACTGCGATGCCATGTCGGGCAGGGTGGCTGCATGTCGACAGTGAAAGATCAGAGAGAGTGTGGCAAACTGGCGCATTGTGGTCAGGCATGGCGGCGCTATCTTGCCTGGCAATCCAGCTTTATTGTCAAAGAGAGTCAAAGTTTGAGTCTGATTAAAAACCTACCGTTCGAATGGCTGGTCGGCATTCGATATACGCGAGCCGGCAAGCGCAGCGGCCGCAATAGCTTTATTTCTTTCATTTCGCTCATTTCCATGGCCGGTATCGGTCTGGGTGTGGCTGCATTGATCGTCGTGTTATCGGTCATGAATGGCTTCCAGAAAGAGGTGCGCGACCGCATGCTGTCAGTGCTGCCGCATATTGAAGTGTTTGATGCCTCCGGCACCATGCAGGATTGGCAGCGCGTGGCCAAGCAGACTTTCCAAAACAAGGAAGTCATCGGCGCCGCACCTTATGTGTCGGCGCAGGCACTGATGACGCGCGACGAGGAAGTTCATGGCGTGGCGATACGCGGTGTATTGCCAGAGGAAGAGCCGAAGGTGTCTGACGTTGCCAGCAAGATGGTCGACGGTGCGCTGACCGATCTCAAGCCCGGCGAATTCGGCATCGTGCTCGGCATTGAACTGGCGCGTACCTTGCATGTGGTGCGCGGTGACAAGGTCACGGTGATTGCGCCGCAAGGCCAGGTCACGCCGGCCGGTGTATTGCCGCGTCTGAAACAGTTCACCGTGGTGGGCATCTTTTCGGCCGGCCATTTCGAGTTTGACTCGTCGCTGGCCTTCATTCATATCGCCGATGCGGAAAAGATGTTCCGTCTCGATGCGCCCTCGGGCGTGCGGTTGCGTATCAAGGACATGTTGCAGGCACCGCAGGTAGCGTATCAACTGTCGCGCACACTCAATGGCAATTACTACCTGCGCGACTGGTCGCAGCAAAACAGCAATTGGTTTGCTGCCGTCAAGACCGAAAAGCGCATGATGTTCATCATCCTGACGCTGATCGTAGCGGTTGCCGCGTTTAATCTGGTGTCGACGCTGGTGATGACCGTCACCGAGAAACAGGCCGATATTGCGATTTTGCGTACCTTGGGTGCTTCGCCGGGGTCGATCATGAAGATATTCGTGATCCAGGGCGCGCTGGTCGGTTTGATCGGGACGGCGCTGGGTATGTTGTTTGGTGTCGTGGTGGCGCTCAATGTCGATGTGATCGTGCCATTTATCGAGCGGATGCTGGGGGTGCAGTTCTTGTCTAAGAGCATTTATGTGATTTCAGAGTTGCCGTCCGATCTGATCTGGTCCGATGTCTGGACCATTGGTGGCGTGGCGGTAGTGTTGGCCTTCCTGGCGACCTTGTACCCAAGCTGGGCCGCGGCGCGTGTCAAACCAGCGGAGGCTTTGCGTTATGAGTGAAATGAACACCAATCAAGTGACATCGGGCGTGTTGTCTAGCCGAGGCTTGGGCAAGACTTTTTCACAGGGAAAATATGCGGTGCAGGTGCTCAATGACGTCGATATCGATGTCAATGTGGGCGAGCAGGTCGCCATCGTCGGTGCCTCCGGTTCCGGCAAATCGACCTTGTTACATTTGTTGGGCGGGCTCGATACACCGACCACCGGAAGCGTTAGCCTGCAGGGCAAGGATTTTGCCAGTCTGGGCGAAGCCGCGCGCGGCCATTTGCGCAATGCTGCCTTGGGCTTTGTGTACCAGTTCCATCATTTGCTGCCGGAATTTTCTGCCTTGGATAATGTCGCCATGCCGCTGATGATTCGCCGCGTCAAGCGCGCTCAGGCGCAGCAGCAGGCACGTGAGATTCTCGCCCGCGTGGGCCTGGAAAATCGCGTGCGTCATGTGCCGGGTGAGCTGTCCGGCGGTGAGCGTCAACGCGTAGCGCTGGCACGCGCACTGGTGACCAATCCGGCCTGCGTGCTGGCCGATGAACCGACCGGCAACCTTGACCGTGCGACCGCTGACAAGACTTTTGAACTGATGATGGAACTGTCGCAAACGCTGGGCACGGCGTTCGTCATCGTGACCCATGACATCGAACTGGCGCGCCGTTGCGGGCGCGTGCTGCGACTGTCGGACGATGGTTTGCGACCCTATGCGGCAACCTGATCAACGTAAGTAATCAAGAATGGATGTAACCATGAATACCCGTCAATGGCTGGAACAACTGGTGGCAATCGATACCACCAGCCGCAACTCCAATTTGGAGTTAATCACCATGGTGCGCGACAATTTGCAGCAGCAGGGCATCACGCCCTGGTTTGCGCATAACAAAGAGCGCACCAAGGCCAACCTGTTTGCGACGCTGCCTGCCACGCAGGGCGCTGACGCTGGCAACACCCAGGGCGGTATCGTCTTGTCGGGTCACACCGATGTGGTGCCGGTTGATGGCCAAAAATGGGACAGTGATCCATTCACGCTGACCGAGCGCGATGGCTTGCTGTACGGTCGCGGCAGTTGCGACATGAAGGGGTATATTGCCGCTTCGCTGGCCTTGGTGCCGGAATTCATGGCCATGCCGCGTAGTAAACCGTTGCATCTGGCGTTGTCGTACGATGAAGAAATCGGCTGTGCCGGCGCGCCAGTGATGCTGGCCGAATTGAAAGAGCGCGGTATCCGGCCGGAAGGTTGCGTCGTCGGCGAACCGACCAATATGCAAGTGGTGGTGGCGCACAAGGGTATCAATGTTTTTACCTGTCGCGTGCATGGCCGTTCGGCGCATTCGTCGCTGACACCGCAAGGTTGCAATGCAATTGAACACGCCGCGCGCCTGATTTGTGCGATTCGTGATTTTGCTGATACCTACAAACAGAACGGCCCCTACGACAATCTTTACGATGTGCCGTTCAGCACCATGACAACCAACCAGATTCGTGGTGGCATTGCCATCAATACGATTCCTGATTTGTGTGAGTTCACCTATGAATTCCGCAATTTGCCAGGCATGTCGCCGGAAAAAATTCAGGGCCAGATCGAGCAATACGCGCGCGAACATATCTTGCCGAAAATGCAGGCGGAATATCCCGATGCCAGAATCGATATCGGCAGCATCGCCAGCGGCCCCGCCTTGGAAGCGGCTGAGCAAGATGCCATCACGGCGCTGGTACGTGCCTTGACCGGCGACCGCGAGCAGCGCAAGGTAGCGTATGCGACCGAGGCCGGTTTGTTCCAGCAAGTTGGTATCCCGACCATCGTGTGCGGCCCTGGCGACATCATTCATGCGCACAAGCCAAATGAATTCGTGGCGATTGCACAATTGCAGCGCTGCGAAGAGTTCCTGCGCAAGCTCGGCCATTCAATGCAGGCCGCCTGAGCTGCGCGACCACCGCAGGGGAGTCGAAGACGATCATGATGTGGATCGATACACACTGTCATCTCGACGCCGCTGAATTTGACGGTGCCCAACTTGCTGTCGCGGATGCAGCAGCCCAGCAGGGCGTGGGCATGATCGTGTTGCCGGCGGTGGCGGTGGATAATTTTTCCTCAGTGGCGGCACTGGCTGCGCAGCGTGACAATTGTTGCTATGCCCTGGGTATCCATCCGCTCTATGTGGCGCAAGCGGGCGACGATGCACTGCTGCAATTGCGGCAAGCAATTGAGCAGGCATTGGCCGATCCGCGCTTCGTCGCCATCGGTGAAATCGGCCTCGATTTCTTTGTGGCGGAACTGAAAGAAGGGCCGCTGCGAGTCAAGCAAGAACATTTCTATAGCGAACAGCTCAAGCTGGCGCGCGAGTTCGCGTTGCCGGTGCTGCTGCATGTACGGCGTTCGCAAGACATTATTCTCAAATATTTGCGTCGCATTGCCGTGCCCGGTGGTATTGCCCATGCGTTCAATGGCAGTTTTCAGCAAGCCGAGACGTTTGCTGAACTTGGCTTCAAGCTGGGCTTCGGCGGTGCCATGACTTTTCCCCGTTCTTTACAGATACGCCGTCTGGCGGCAGAAATGCCATTCCAGACGATCGTGCTGGAGACCGATGCGCCTGATATCTCACCGGCCTGGCTGCACCCGGCGCACAATTCACCAGATCAGATTCCGCGCATTGCCGCAGTGCTGGCGGAGTTACGCGGTGTGCCGTTAGCGCAGGTGGCCGAGCAGACGGCAGCCAATGCCCTCGATGTATTGCCACGGCTAGCGGCGCTGGTTGCTGCGACCTCGTCCTAAACCATGCGTAGCGCCATTCTCGGTTTTGCCGGTGGTGTTGCGTTGTTGCAAATGCAAGGGCAATTGCAATCCTGGGAGTTGCATGCCGGTTTGCTGGTGCTGGCCTTGCTATTGCTGCTGATTGGATGGTGTCTGGTGCGCGGCAAGCGCAATGCAGGCGTACGCAAAGGCCTGCGCGTGAGTTTGTTCTTGCTTGCCGGTGGTGGTGCGGGTTTTGCCTGGGGCGGTCTGATGGCTCAGCATTATCTCGATGATGCCTTGGCGCCAGCCTGGGAAGGGCGCGATGTGACGGTCATCGGCACCATCGATGGATTGCCAGGCCAGTTTGAGCGTGGGGTGCGTTTCAATTTCAAGGTCGAGCAAGCGCTGGCGCAAGGCGGCGAGGTGCCGCAGTTACCCTCGCGGCTGGCCTTGTCGTGGTATAGCACGGCGGCAGGCAACGCTGCTATCGATGCTGCACCCGATACGGTAGCTATCGTGCCTGCACCTCCGGCTGCAGCATTGCCGCTGATTCAGCCGGGCGAGCGCTGGCAATTGACGGTGCGTCTCAAGCGTGCGCATGGCAATGCCAATCCACATGGTTTTGATTACGAAGTCTGGATGCTGGAACGGCAGTTGCGTGCCACCGGCAGCGTGCGTCCCGATCAGCAACTGCCAGTCAAGAATCAGCGTCTGGACGCCTTTGTCTGGAGTCCCTCCAGCGCCGTCGCCTATGCCCGTAACTGGCTGCGTGCGCGCATCGTGGCAGCGTTGCCAGGGCAGCCCTATGCTGGGGTCATTGTGGCGCTGGTGGTCGGCGATCAACGAGCCATCGAACGCGACGACTGGACCATTTTCACGCGCACCGGTGTCGGTCATCTGGTGGCGATTTCTGGTTTGCATATTGCCATGGTTGCGGGTTTGTTTGCGGCACTGGTGAGCTTCTTGTGGCGTCGTTCCTTTTTCACCGGTGCACAATTGCCGTTGCTGTTGCCCGCGCCCAAGGTGGCGGTGCTGGCCGGGCTGGCGGCGGCATTCGGTTATGCAGTGTTGGCCGGCTGGGGGATTCCGGCGCAACGCACTTTCTATATGTTGGCCGTGGTTGGTCTGTCCTATTGGGCGGGACGTGTGACGCCGATTTCCACCATCATGGCACTGGCCTTGGCGGTGGTATTGCTGTTCGATCCCTGGGCCTTGCTGTGGCCGGGATTCTGGTTGTCATTCGGTACCGTGACCATCATTTTGTACGCCTCGGCAGGGCGGGTTGGTAATGATGCGTTGATGGAATTGCCAGTTGCCAGCAAGGCCCAGCGACAGCGTCGCTTCATGGCCTGGCGCACGTTGTGGCGCAAGCTGCGTAGCGGCGCGTATACCCAATACAGCGTGACGCTGGGTTTGTTGCCATTGACGATGTTGTTGTTTGGTCAATACTCACTGGTCAGTCCGCTGGCCAACGGCGTGGCGATTCCATTGATGACGCTGCTGGTGGTGCCGTTGTCGCTACTCGGCAGCGTGTTGCCGGCGCCGCTGTCGCTGTGGTGCTTGCAACTGGCGCATGATTTGATCGCCTGGCTCAGCGTCTGGTTGGGTTGGCTCAGCAGTCAGCCGTTTGCAGTCTGGTATGCACCGTTGCCAGCGCCGTGGATGTTTGCCGTGGCGTTGGGCGGTACCTTGCTGTTGCTGGCACCACGTGGCTGGCCGGTACGCTGGCTGGGCTGGTTCGGCTGGCTGCCCTTGTTGTTGAATGCGCCGACTGCGCCGCCGGACGGACAGATGCAGGTCACCGCGCTTGATGTCGGCCAGGGCATGGCCTTGCTGGTGGAAACCCCCCATCATCGCCTGTTGTATGACACTGGTCCCAGTTACGGCCCCGGTGTTGGCGCCGATGCTGGCAGCCGGGCCATCATGCCTTATCTGCTGGCACGCGGCATCGACCATTTGGATGTGGTGGTGGTGTCGCACAGCGATAGCGACCATGCTGGCGGCTTGTTGTCGGTGCTAGCCGGGGTCAAGGTCGATAAGGTGTTTTCCTCGATGCCGCTTGATCACCGGCTGGTGCAGGCTTCGCCTAACCACCAGCGGTGCCTGGCCGGACAAGAGTGGCGCTGGGATGGGGCGGAATTTCGCATGTTGTATCCGGTGCAGCCGCTCTACGATGGCGACAAATGGACGTCCAATGCGCGCAGTTGCCTGTTGAAGGTGACGTTGGGCAAGCAGGCGATGTTGTTCCCCGGTGACATTGAGGCAGTGCAGGAAGACCAGTTGGTCAATAGTGCTGCCGTGACTGACTTGCACGCTTCGGTGTTGGTGGCGCCGCATCACGGCAGTGGCAGTTCATCGACGGTGCCGTTCTTGCAGGCGGTCAAGCCGCAACTGGTGCTGTTTCAAATGGGTTACCGCAATCGTTTCAATCATCCCAAGCCGGAAATCGTTACGCGCTATCAAGAATTGGGTATACGTACTCTGCGCAGCGATGATGCTGGTGCCATCACGATCAATTTCAATCGTCAGACTGTCGACGCCGAAACGTATCGGCAGAGTCATGTCCGGTATTGGTATGGTCAATAAGGCGATGTTTGTGCAACAAGGGCAGACGTTGCGCGCCAACTCCCGGATAATCAAGCCATTATTTTTCGCCTTACCATTGATTGCATTGCATGGATAGCCAGACTTCTCGCGCCACCAAACCCATTCTCCATTTTGCCCATGCCAATAGTTATCCAGCCGGGACCTATGGAATGTTCTTCGAGCAATTGCAGGCACATTATGATGTGCGCGCCTTGCCGCTGCATGCGCACAATCCTGAGTATCCGGTCGATGATGGCTGGCGCAAGCTGGGCAAGGAGTTGGGTGTGGAGCTGGCGCAACGCTATCAGGAGCCGGTCATCCTGGTGGGCCATTCGATGGG
>JAMFSU010000044.1 GCA_026225475.1 Duganella sp. | reverse complement strand
CGGCGCATCGCTGGGAACCCCGTAGGGGCCAGGATCGCGCGGTCGCCTTCTTTTGCTTAGCTTTTCTTGGCGAGACAAGAAAAGTAAGCGGCTGCCGGGCCGCTCCCGGCAAGGTAGTCCGAAGAACACACACCATCAGCAACCAAGAAACCAAGAAGCCAAGAAGCCAACGACAGGTGTTTCTTAACTGAACAGCATTACGCCGCAAGGCGCGTTTTCCGTAGTCACTCAGCGCTGCTTGCGGCCATGACAATGACAGCCGACCACGTGGTCGTCGATCATGCCGATACCCTGCATGTAAGCATAGATAATGGTCGAGCCGACAAACTTGAAACCGCGTTTGAGCAAGTCCTTGGAAATCTGATCCGACAATGCGGTCTTGGCTGGCGTATCGCCCAGGCTCTGCCATTTGTTGCGGATTGGCTTGCCGCCAACAAATGCCCATAGATAAGGATCAAGGCCACCAAGCTCGTCGCACAGGCGCAGATAGCTTTGCGCATTGGTAATGGTGGCAGCCACTTTCAGCCGATTGCGAATGATGCCAGGATCAGCCAGCAGTTTGGCGACTTTGGCATCGGTATAGCGAGCGATTTTTTTGGGATCCCATTGATCGAAGGCGGCCCGGTAGGTCTCGCGCTTGTTGAGCACGGTTTCCCAGCTCAAGCCGGCTTGTGCACCTTCCAGATTGAGCATTTCAAACAGCTGCGTCTCGTCGTGGCAAGGCACGCCCCATTCTTCATCGTGGTAAGTCACATAGCGCGGGTTGGCCAGGTTGACCCAGCCACAACGTTGTATGTTTTTTTCGTTCATCGCGTCTAGGTATCCTAGGCTTACAACGGCCACAACGGTGGCTCGTCCATCAGTGAAATCTGTTCGCGCAACTCCAGTATTCGATCCTGCCAGTAGCGCTGCGTGTTGAACCACGGAAACGCCTGCGGAAATGCAGGATCTTCCCAACGCCGCGCCAGCCAGGCCGAATAATGGATCAATCGCAGTGTGCGCAAGGCTTCAATCAGATACAGTTCACGCTGGTCGAATTCACAGAAATCTTCGTAACCGGCCAGTAAATCCGACAATTGCCGCACCATCTCGCCACGCTCGCCCGACAACAGCATCCACAGATCCTGAATCGCCGGCCCGCTGCGGCTATCATCAAAATCGACAAAGTGCGGTCCAGCATCGGTCCATAACACATTGCCGACATGACAATCGCCATGCAGACGCAAGCTACGCACTGCGCCGGCCCGATCAAAGCAGCGCCGCACACCGTCGAGCGCCTGCGCGACGGTAGTTTGATACGACGGCAACAAATCGGGCGGAATGAAATCGTGGGTCAGCAGGTAATCGCGCGGCTCTTCGCCGAAAGTGACGATGTCGAGCGCAGGACGTTGCGTGAATGGTTGCTGCAGGCCGATTGCATGAATGCGGCCAAGGAAGCGCCCTAGCCGTTCCAGCGTATCAGCCCGATCAAGTTCGGGCGCACGGCCACCATGGCGTGCAAACACGGCGAAACGAAAGCCCTGGTATTGCTGCAAGCTACTGCCGTCGGCCAACACCATCGCTGGCACCACCGGGATTTCATTGTCCACCAGCGCTGCGACGAAGGCGTGCTCTTCCAGGATCGCGGCATCACTCCACCGTTGCGGCCGGTAGAATTTGGCTACCAGCGGCGGACCGTCCTCCATGCCCACCTGGTAGACCCGATTCTCGTAACTGTTCAGGGCCAGCAGGCGGCCATCGCCGAACAGACCCACACTGTCGAGTGCATCCAGTACCGTGTCAGGAGATAAGCCGGCGAAATTGAATACAGTCGCAGGGCTAGCGGAGGGATCGACAGGGGTGTCAGCAAGGGAATCGGTCATGCCTGCATTGTACGTGGCTGCGACGGACTGCGGGAATCCTCGCACGAATCCTCGCATCCCTGGCCGATTGCAATTACACTGCGCTTTTACACGCAATATGGACGCGCATCATGCAACTGGACCAACCTCTTTCCGACGAAGAATTCGACGAACTCGACGATTTCCTGCTTTCCGACCGTTGCGCCGAAGACGCCATGACCATGGATACCCTGCATGGCTTTTTGACTGCACTGGTGATCGGTCCGCAAGAAGTGTTGATGGCCGAATGGTTGCCGCACGTCTGGGGCAGCCAGGCAGGAGACACGCCCAAGTTCAAGTCGCCCAAGGAAGCCGAGCGCATCAGCGGCCTGATTGCGCGCTCCATGAATGAAATTGCCATCACGCTGGAAGTCGCTCCCAAGGAATACGAACCGCTGTTTTGCGAACGCGAGCACGAAGGCAGGAGCCTGCTCGATGGCGAAGCCTGGGCCTCCGGCTTCTGGGAAGGCATGCAAATGCGCGCCCAGCAATGGGATCCAATCTATCATTCCAATCTGGTCGATCTGATGCGACCGATTTACCTGCTTGGCTCGGATGAACTAGAAGAGGAAGAAGTCGCCCTGCTCAGTGATCCGGTCAAGACTGACAAGCTGGCAGTGGAAGTCGAATCGGCAATTCCGCACATTTATCGCTACTGGTTGCCGCACCGCAAGTCGGCAGTGGAAACAATACAGCGTGATGGCCCCAAGATCGGGCGCAATGATGACTGTGCGTGTGGTAGTGGCAAGAAATACAAGAAATGTTGCGGCGCAGAAAATACCTGACTGGATCGACACCGGCGTCTCGGCCTGGACGCCGGTGTAGTTAATACGCTTACTCTTTGATGAAGTGTTCGCGGTAATACTTCAGCTCTTCGATCGATTCGATAATGTCTGCCAGCGCGGTGTGCTTCTGATGTTTCTTGAAACCGCTCGCCAGTTCCGGCTTCCAGCGACGGCACAATTCCTTGAGCGTCGATACATCCAGGTTGCGATAATGGAAAAACGTTTCCAGCTTGGGCATGCCGCGCGCCATGAAACGGCGGTCCTGGCAAATCGAATTACCGCACATCGGCGACTTGCCAGCCGGCACGAAGGGCTTGAGAAAGGCAATCAGTGCCGCCTCCGCTTCTGCTTCGGTCACAGTTGATGTCTTGACCCGCTCAATCAGGCCGGAACGACCATGGGTACCTTTGTTCCAGGCATCCATGCCATCCAGAATGGCGTCGTCCTGATGAATTGCAAACACCGGGCCTTCGCCGATGATATTAAGTTGCGGGTCGGTCACCACCACGGCCACTTCGATGATGCGATCATTGTCCGGATCAAGTCCGGTCATTTCCATGTCGAGCCAGATCAGATTGAATTCGTTGGTACGCACCGGCGTAGGGTAAGTAACTGCGCCGCCAGTGGCAAGATCGGCGACGTTGGTATCGGTGGCTTGTGACATAATCATCCTTCTGCTTGTTGAGCACGAGCGGCGCATAGGTTGCCGATCTGCTTACTATTATCCAAGCCGCTCTTCGTATCCGGTTGAGATGATCATCGAATTTTTTGAACGGCCTTGCTGACCGTCATTTTCGCACAGGGAAAGAATGTATTCACTCACGTTTTCAGTTTTGTTTGTCGGCTTTTTGGTTCTGACGCTGGCGGTGCGCTTCTGGCTCAGCTCGCGCCATATCCGCCATGTACTGGCGCACCGGCAAGCAGTACCGGCCGAATTTGCCGAAAAAATTCCATTGGCGGCCCATCAAAAAGCCGCCGACTATACGGTCGCGCGCACCAAGTTCGGGCTGCTGACGCTGTTGGTCAATTCGGCCGTGCTGGTCGGCTTTACCCTGCTGGGCGGTCTTCAATGGCTGTCGGAACTGCTGCAGCACAGCTTCGGCAATGCTGGCATGTGGTATCAACTGGCCTTGATCGCGGCGTTTACGCTGATTTCCGGCGTGATTGACCTGCCGTTCGAATATTACCGCCAGTTCAAGCTGGAAGCCTATTTTGGCTTCAACAAGATGACCCGCCCGCTGTTCTTTCTTGACATGTTCAAGAATGTCTTGATCGGCACCGTCATCGGCTTACCGCTGCTGTGGGTGATCCTGATGCTGATGAATCAGGCTGGCGCGCTGTGGTGGTTCTATGCCTGGCTGGTGTTTTCCGGCTTTCAATTATTGATGCTGGTCTTGTTTCCGACCGTGATTGCCCCGCTGTACAACAAGTTCTCACCGCTTGACGACGATCACCTGCGCACCCGCATTGAAGGCCTGATGCAACGGGTCGGTTTTGCCTCCAAAGGCTTGTTCGTGATGGATGGTTCCAAGCGCAGCGCGCACGGCAACGCCTACTTTTCCGGCTTTGGTGCCGGCAAGCGCATCGTCTTCTTCGATACCTTGCTGGCCCGCCTGGCACCGCATGAAATCGAAGCAGTGCTGGCCCATGAGCTCGGTCATTTCAAGCGCAAACACATCACCAAGCGTATCGCGGTAATGTTCGCCCTGTCGCTGGCATTCCTGGCCCTGCTCGGCTTCCTCAAGAGCCAGGTCTGGTTTTATAGCGGCCTCGGTGTGCAGCCCTTGCTGCTCGGCAGCAATGATGCGATGGCGCTGATCCTGTTCATGCTGGTGTTGCCGATTTTCACATTCCTGTTCTCGCCGTTGTCGTCATTGTCGTCGCGCAAACACGAATTCGAAGCTGATGCATTTGCCGTGGCGCACACCAACGCCCAGGATCTGGTGTCGGCCCTGGTCAAACTGTATGAAGACAATGCCTCGACACTCACACCGGACCCTTTACATTCGGCCTTTTACGATTCCCACCCGCCGGCTTCAGTGCGCATTCGTCATCTGCAAGCCAGTTTGCCGCCCGCCGGCGACACGATTGCAGCACATTAAGGAATAGCCATGTCTCTGACCACACAAACCCTGCTGGACCAATCCAGCCAGCATCAAGTCGATGCTTTGAGCGATGCCGACTGCCAGCAATACCTGGCACTGGTACCGGGCTGGGCGCTGCAAGACGGCAAGCTGGTGCAAAGCTTCACGTTCAATGATTATCATGAGACGCTGGCATTCGTAAATGCCATTGCCTATGTCATTCATGCCGAGGATCATCACCCGGAACTAGTGGTGACCTATAACCGCTGCACCGTCAAGTTCGACACCCATAGCGTCAATCAAGGTCGCGGCGGTTTGTCGATCAATGACTTCATCTGCGCGGCCAAGGTCGATGCGGTATTCCACCAGACTTTTTCCTGAGCATGGCAGCACCTAAACATACAGCAGCAACCACCGAAATCGGCATCGTCATTGCGGCCCATGGCCGCCATTACCTGGCCCAGATCGGCAGCGAAAAACTGCAATGCGTCACCCGTGGCAAGAAGAGCGATGTCGCCGTCGGCGACCGCGTCAACCTCAAGCGCACCTCGGCCAATCAAGCCGTGATCGAATCGATAGGCGAACGTCAGACCCTGTTGTATCGCTCCGATCAATACAAATCCAAGCTGCTGGCCGCCAATGTCACGCAATTGTTCATTGTGGTGGCGACCGAACCAGGCTTCACCGATGATCTGATTTCGCGTGCGCTGGTCGCGGCCGAATCAGCCGGCGTCGCTGCCCATATCGTGCTCAACAAGACCGATATTGTCGCGGCCCTGCCGAGAACTCGCGAACGGCTGGAAGTCTACCGCCGGCTCGGTTATCCGATTCACGAAGTCTCAGCCACGGCCGAACCGGATGCCACGCGTGCCATTTTCATGCCACTGCTGCAAGGCCAGTCGACCATCCTGATCGGCCAGTCGGGCATGGGAAAATCCTCGCTGATCAATCTGATCGTGCCCGATGCCGCCATTGCCGTGCGCGAGATTTCTGCCGCGCTCGACACCGGCAAGCACACCACCACCTTTACGCGGCTCTATGTGATGGCAGACGATACTGCCATCATCGACTCGCCCGGTTTTCAGGAGTTCGGCCTGTACCAGCTTAGCGAAGGCATGCTGGAACGCGCTTTTCGCGAGTTCCAGCCCTATCTGGGGCAGTGCAAGTTCTACAACTGCCATCATTTGAGCGAGCCCAACTGCGCTGTGCTGGCCGCCGTTGCCAGCGGAGAGATTGCACCGATGCGGCATGCCTTGTATGTCCAGTTACTGCATGAGTCTTCGCAAAAACTATACTAATGTCATTTAGCCAATTCCCATCAGAAAAATCACCTGCGCCGCCAGGGCAGGCCTTTGCTCTGAAACCGTGCGGCGCAGCAGCCCTGCCTTTGGGTATCTTTTTGGCGCAAATCCCTTATAATTGAACCAGTTACAACAATCGGCGGCAGGCGGCCACTGGCCGCCGTTTTTATTTATGGCAATCAAACACTACCTGCAGTTTTCCGACTTTACGCTTGATGAGTATGAGTACGTGATCGAGCGGTCGCGTGTGATCAAACGTAAGTTCAAAAATTACGAGCCGCACCATTCTCTGGCCGATCGCACGCTGGTGATGGTGTTCGAAAAAAATTCCACCCGCACCCGCCTGTCGTTCGAAGCCGGCATGCACCAGCTCGGCGGCGCCGCGATCTATCTCAATACCCGCGACAGCCAGCTCGGCCGCGGCGAACCAATTGAAGATGCAGCGCAAGTGATGTCACGCATGTGCGACGTCATCATGATCCGGACCTACGGCCAGGAAATCATTGACCGTTTCGCCGCCTATTCGCGCGTACCGGTGATCAATGGCTTGACCAATGAACAACATCCCTGCCAGGTGCTGGCCGATGTATTCACCTTTATCGAGCAACGCGGTTCGATCAAGGACAAGGTCGTGGCCTGGGTCGGTGACGCCAACAATATGCTGTATTCCTGGTTGCAGGCAGCAGAAGTATTTGGCTTCCACGTCAATGTCTCGACCCCGAAGGGCTACGACATCGATGCAAACCTGGTTTCGCCGGGACATCAGCGTTATACCTTCTTCGTCAATCCGGCCGATGCCTGCCAGGATGCCGATCTGGTCACCACCGATGTCTGGACCAGCATGGGCTATGAAGATGAAAATACCGCCCGCCTGAAAGCCTTCGACGGCTGGATCGTCGACCAGGCCAAGATGGCGCGCGCCAAGCCGGACGCCTTGTTCATGCACTGTCTGCCAGCCCATCGCGGCGAAGAAGTGGCAGCCGAAGTGATCGACGGTCCCCAGTCAGTGGTATGGGAAGAAGCCGAAAATCGCCTGCATGTACAAAAAGCCCTGCTCGAGTACCTGGTGCTCGGCAAAATCGGCTGAAGCCTGCTGTGGCAGGCGCACGATCGGCCTTCCACATAACGTACAATCTCAGTTACAACAACCTCATCAGTCAGCACATGTCCACTATTCTGCAATCTGTTCCGGTCAACCAAAAGGTTGGCATCGCCTTCTCGGGCGGCCTCGACACCAGCGCCGCACTTCACTGGATGCGTCAAAAAGGCGCCGTTCCTTACGCTTATACGGCCAACCTCGGCCAGCCGGACGAGCCTGACTACAACGAGATCCCGAAGAAAGCCATGGCTTACGGCGCGGAACTGGCGCGCCTGGTCGATTGCCGTGAACAACTGGTGGCCGAAGGGATTGCCGCGCTGCAAAGCGGCGCCTTCCATATCTCCACCGCTGGCGTGACTTACTTCAACACCACCCCGCTTGGCCGTGCCGTGACCGGCACCATGCTGGTGGCAGCGATGCGCGAAGACAATGTCGACATCTGGGGCGATGGCAGCACCTTCAAGGGCAATGACATCGAGCGTTTCTACCGCTATGGCTTGCTGGTCAATCCCAAGCTGCGCATCTACAAGCCCTGGCTGGATGCACAATTCATCGACGAATTGGGCGGCCGCAAGGAAATGTCGGAATTCATGATCAAGTCCGGCTTCGACTACAAGATGTCGGTCGAAAAAGCTTACTCAACCGACTCCAACATGCTCGGTGCCACCCACGAAGCCAAGGATCTGGAATTCCTCAACTCTGGCATGAAGATCGTGCAACCGATCATGGGCGTGGCATTTTGGCGCGACGACGTCGAAGTCAAGCGCGAAGAAGTCAGCGTGCGCTTTGAAGAAGGCCGTCCGGTAGCACTCAACGGCGTGGTCTACAACGACCCGGTCGAATTGATGATGGAAGCCAATCGCATCGGTGGCCGTCACGGCCTCGGCATGAGCGACCAGATCGAAAACCGCATCATCGAAGCCAAGAGCCGTGGCATTTACGAAGCACCGGGCCTGGCGCTGCTGTTTATCGCTTACGAGCGCCTGGTCACCGGCATCCACAACGAAGACACCATCGAGCAATACCGCGACAGTGGCCGTAAACTGGGCCGCCTGCTGTATCAAGGCCGCTGGTTCGACTCGCAAGCCATCATGTTGCGCGAAGCGGCACAACGTTGGGTGGCGCGCGCCATCACTGGCGAAGTGACGATTGAACTGCGTCGCGGCAATGACTATTCGATTCTCAACACCGAATCAGCCAACCTGACTTATCAGCCAGAACGCCTGACCATGGAAAAGGGCGAAGGCGCATTCTCGCCGCAAGACCGTATCGGCCAATTGACCATGCGCAATCTGGATATCAGCGACAGCCGTCAAAAGCTGGCGATTTACCAAAGCACCGGCTTGCTAGCGACCAGCACCGCGGTCTCGCTGCCGATGCTCGACAAAGATTCCGAATAATCACTCACCACTGATACCAGCCAACATGACTACGCAATTCGACAATGTCACCGTCCTCACCAAGGGCAATGTTTATTTCGACGGCAAGTGTGTTTCGCACACCGTGATTTTCGCCGACGGCACCAAGAAGACGCTGGGCGTGATCCTGCCGGCATCGTTGACCTTCAACACCGGCGCGCCGGAAATCATGGAAATCAACGGCGGCAGCTGCAACGTCCGCCTCAAGGGCGAAACCGGCTGGAAGACTTATGCCGCTGGCACCAGCTTCAACGTGCCGGGCGACTCCAGCTTCGATATCGAAGTGACGGAAACCCTGGACTACGTCTGTCATTTTGGCTGATCCGGTTTCTGCAGGATGAAAAAAACGCGGCACCGAGAAACCGGGCCGCGTTTTTTCTTGGGCGTTGCCTATGCTGGCCGCCTGAACCTGTTCAGACGAACACCGGCTCCGGCTCCAGCAGCACGCCGAATTTAGCCTGCACGTCGGCCTGAATCGCCTGTGCCAACGCCACCATCTCCAGACCGCTGGCACCGCCACGATTGACCAGCACCAACGCCTGCTTGTCATAGACACCCGCTGCGCCGAGCGACTTGCCCTTCCAACCGCATTGATCGATCAGCCAGCCTGCCGCCAGCTTATAGCTGCCATCGGCCTGGGCATAACTGACCAATTGTGCATGCTGCGCCAGCAAGCTATCGCGCTGCGCGGCTGCCACGATCGGGTTCTTGAAGAAGCTACCGGCATTGCCGATCTGCGCCGGATCCGGCAATTTGCGCGTGCGTATGGCAATGACTACATCGCCGATATCGCGCGATGTTGGCGTGGCAATCCCGCGCAACGCCAACTCCTGCATGACATCGGCATACTGCATATTGGCGTGCCACTGCTTGGGCAAGGCAAACGTCACATCGAGCACCACCATGCGATCGCGCCATTGCTGCTTGAAAATACTGTCGCGGTAGCCAAAATGGCAGGCGGCATTGTCCAGCGTAATGGTCTGGCCTTCGATAAAATCGAACGCGGTCAAGCTGTGGAAACGATCTTTGACCTCGACGCCATAAGCGCCGATGTTCTGGATCGGCGCCGCACCGACGCTGCCCGGAATCAGCGATAGATTTTCCAGACCGCCCAATCCCAGATCCAGCGTCCATTGCACAAAGCCATGCCAATTCTCACCGGCGGCGGCCTTGACGTAGATGTACGCCTCATCTTCGTCGACGATCTGCCGGCCCTTGCTGCACAGGTGCAACACCAAGCCTGGAAAATCCTGCGTCAACAGCAAGTTGCTGCCACCACCCAGCACCAGTCGCGGCAAGCGCGACAATTGCGGATCATGGCGCACAGCCAGCAGGATATCGACATCATTGACCGGCAAATAGGCTTGCGCGCTGGCCTCGATGCCGAAGGTATTGAGCTGGCGCAGAGAGAAATCACGCTGAAATGGAATCGGAAACATAAGCGCAGGATTATAGCGGCAAAGCGGCGGGCGTAGCGGCCCTGCCCGTTGTCCGTTAAAATCACGGCTTTCAAGCTGTTTGTTCGCAAAAGGAAACACCATGCCATCATTTGATACCGTCTCCGAAGCCAATCTGGTCGAAGTCAAGAATGCCGTTGACCAGTCCAACAAGGAAATTACCACCCGTTTCGACTTCAAGGGCAGCGACGCCCGCGTCGAACAAAAAGAACACGATTTGACTGCCTACGCCGATTCCGAATTTCAGCTCGGCCAGGTACGTGACGTGTTGACCAACAAGATGACCAAGCGTAATGTCGATGTGCGTTTTCTCGACCATGGCAAGATCGAAAAGATCGGCGGCGACAAGGTTAAGCAAGTGATCAAGGTCAAGAATGGTATTGAAACCGAAGATGCCAAGAAGATCGTGCGTGTCATCAAGGACAGCAAGATGAAGGTGCAAGCCAGCATCCAGGGTGATGCGGTACGCGTGACCGGTGCCAAGCGCGACGATCTGCAAGCGGCCATGTCCATGCTGCGCCAGGAAATTAAGGATTTGCCGCTGGAATTCAATAACTTCCGCGACTAATCACTCCTTCCTGCAGACAAAAATACCGGTAATTACCGTAATGCTGTTCAGTTAAGAAACACCTGTCGTTGGCTTCTTGGTTGCTGATGCTGGGTTTTCTTCGGACGACCTAGCCGGGTGCGGCCCGGCAGCCGCTTACTTTT
>JAMFSU010000043.1 GCA_026225475.1 Duganella sp. | reverse complement strand
CCCGCAATCAGCCAGAAGCAGCCTGTGAGCAATTCAAGGCCGGCGAAATTCTCCGCTCCACAGACTCCCATATTAGCGCCTGCTCTCCTCAGTCCCCACGACGACACACATCTTTCCCCTGATTTCTCGACGACTTTACGGTACATTCCATATACCGTATTGTTGAAATTAAGAGAAAAGAACAAGTGTTCAAATCGAGGGGAAGTTAGTGAAACTACGTACAAAAATTATTCTGCTATGCGCGCCGACCTTGCTCGGCATTCTGATCATTGCAATAGTGTCCTTAAACACCTTGAAAAATACCATGCTGGATGAACGAGAAGCACAACTCTCGCTATTGGTCACGCTGGCAAAAGCCTCGTTGGAAAAAATTCATGACATGGAAAAAAACGGAAAGCTGACTCGCGAACAGGCTCAAGCGCAAGCGAAACTGATCATAGGTAGTTACGCCAAAGACCAGAATTACTTCTTCGTGCGGGGCTACACGGATGACGTCAACTATGTTCACCCCAATCCTAAGCGAGTCGGCATTCAAGACAAAACTGCCAAGGAAGACGGCGACAGATATCGCGCCGCCTTGGCCGGCCATGAGATTGGAATTCTGCAAGCCGTAGGAACACGCCCCAATACGACCGAGAAAGTGCAAAAACTCTATGCCGTGGTCAAATTTGAACCGTGGGACTGGACCGTAGGCTTCGGTGCCTATATCGATGACATCAACAAGGCGTTCTATCACAACGCCTTGATTCTGCTATTGATTGGCGTTGTTCTAATGTCCGTGATTGCCGCTATTGCCGCATATATGTTGCGATCCATTCTGATCCAATTGGGTGGAGAACCGGCCAACGCCATGGTCATCGTCGAGCGCATCTCCAAGGGAGACCTCTCGGTGCACATTGGATTGCGCAACGACGACCGCAATAGCCTGCTCAAATCAATCCGATCTATGCGAGACAGCCTCTCTTCCATGGTTACCGGTGTACGCAGAGGTACGGACACAATTGCGACCGCCTCCAGTCAAATCGCTGCCGGCAACCTGGATCTTTCATCACGAACAGAACAACAAGCCAGTGCCCTTGAAGAAACGGCCTCATCGATGGAAGAACTCACGTCAATCGTTCGCCAAAACGCTGACAACGCTCGCCAGGCCAACCAATTGGCAGTGTCCGCATCAGGAGTTGCCAGCAATGGCGGCATTGTGATCGAGAAGGTTGTCGGTACCATGGCGGAGATCAATGATTCGTCCCGCAAAATCTCTGACATCATCGGCGTCATCGACGGCATTGCTTTTCAGACCAATATTTTGGCACTGAACGCTGCAGTCGAGGCAGCACGCGCTGGAGAACAAGGAAGAGGCTTTGCCGTTGTCGCCGCTGAGGTGCGTACGCTGGCGCAACGTAGCGCAAGTGCGGCCCGTGAGATCAAGGTACTAATCGAAGACTCCGTCAATAAAGTCAATACCGGCTCCATACTGGTAGCACAGGCCGGCACGACTATGCGGGAGATTGTCACCAGCGTTAAACAAGTCTCTGATGTAGTCGCGGAAATCAGCGCGGCCAGTCTGGAACAAAGCACTGGAATCGAAGAGGTCAATCGTGCCATCACGCAGATGGATGAAGTGACCCAGCAGAATGCTGCTTTGGTGGAACAGGCTGCTGCTGCTGCCGCCTCCATGCAGGAACAAGCGAGCAACCTAGCGCAGCTGATGAGCCTGTTTGTACTTGAAGAAGAGGGGGGAAATTGACGGTCATCCGTTCTCTCCCGGCGCCACCAGAGTTTATCTCCGAACATTTTCAACTTTACTCATGACTCCGATACAAAAACGTCCAGCCGGTCTATTTTCCAGTATCCGTTTCGTGCTGACAGACATGGACGAGACATTGACGTTCAATGGTCGCCTTGCCGCTCAGACCTATAGCGCGCTGGAGCAATTGCAGCATGCCGGTGTCACTGTCATTCCGGTGACTGCAGCGCCGGCAGGCTGGTGTGATCAGATGGCGCGCATGTGGCCGGTCGACGGTGTAATAGGTGAGAATGGCGGGCTATTCTTCTATCGCGACAAGGATGGACACGGACTGAACCAAACTTTTTGGCACGGTGCCACGGCTCCGGACATCATGCCGCAACTACTCGCCACAGCAGACGATATAATGCGCCAAATACCGCAAGCCAGATTTGCAGACGACCAGGCCTTCCGGCTAACCAGTCTTGCGTTTGCGCGCAGCCCCGACGCCGCCTTGGAACGTGACATCGCGGTTGCGTTGGCCGCAGCAGGTTTAAATACCACCATCAACAACTTGTGGATCCTCGCTTGGATGGGCGACTACGACAAGCTTGTCGCCGCACGCAAAGTGCTCACGGAGCAATACGGGACTGATGACGCTACAGCGCAGCAATCGCTGCTGTACAGCGGAGACTCTCTCAACGATGCTCCAATGTTTCTCCATTACCGTCACACAGTCGGTGTCTCGACCGTACGGCAGTGCATGGGCCAATTGCCGAAAGCACCAGCGTGGATTACAGAAGGCCCCGGTGGAGTTGGTTTTGTTGAAGCAGTTCAAGCGGTGTTGGACGACATAAAAATATTAAAACGCTCTTGAGTTTGAATATTTGAAACATCACCACCGATTTTCTCTCCACTACAAGAAAGAAGAAGCTAGGGGATTTCCATCGTATCTGTTAGGTACGTTGTTTTCCAATATTTCGGAAATTATATAAATTATTATTTTGTACTAGAATGACTATCAGCCGACATGAGCATTAAGAGAAACTGATAATGATTTCAACATCTGATGTGATTCTGAGACTCGTTGTTTCAGCGATACTGGGAAGCCTGATTGGCATCGAGCGCGAACGCTTGTCATGGGCCGCGGGCCTGCGCACGCACATGCTGGTGTGCGTAGGATCGACGCTTATCATGTTGGTTTCTGCATACGGATTTTCGCAAATCCTGCTATCTGAAAAAGTCGTATTGGACCCGTCACGGATGGCTGCCCAAGTGGTCTCCGGCATTGGATTTCTCGGTGCGGGTTCAATTCTCCTTCGAGGAGAAATTATTCGGGGACTCACCACGGCCGCCAGCTTGTGGACTGTTGCTGCGATTGGACTGGCTGTCGGCGGAGGAATGTACGTTGCCGCTGTTGCCGGCACTTCGATAGTCTTGATCATTCTTGCAGGTATCAAGCCGTTAGAACGCCGCTATTTCGCCGACAAACAAAAGAGAGGGATCAAATTCCTCGTGCTGGCGGATACTTTCAACATGAATCATTTACACAATCTACTCGGCCTTGCTGCGACTCGCGTCAGCAAATTTGTTGTGCGCCGAGAGCCGGAAGACAGCGGTTACGACGAGGTTTCCATCGTCTTCAGTCGGCTTTCGGAAAAAGAATTTCAAAAAATAAAGCAGACATTTCTGACGCTGGAAGGTGTCAAGGCCTTTAACTACACAGATTCTTGACAATCAATAATTATAGTCATGAAGAGGGGGCCACGCGGATGGCTAGCTAAGGCGATCTTTTGTGTAGGTCGGATGTTCCAACGGTTTTGAATCGCACGGCTAAATGAGGATGCTGGTTTGTTTTAAGCTTCCTCGCTCGCTGGCGAATCCTTGCGATAGCGGCGATGTTTAGATCCCGCCCGCCTCTTCCTGCCAGCCAAAGCTTTTCCAGAATAAAGATTTGTTGTCAGGCCAATGCCGCCCATCGGCCAGAATGGGCCGTGGCGAGGATGCTTCAAGTCGCTCACGGCGACGCTGATCACCTCTTCGAGTGGCTTCCCAGCGATCATTGCAACGCAGGCAAAGATGCAATCGTGCGTCCCGGTCTGCTGGACTCGCTTGAAGACCGGCTGGATGTCCTGTGCAGTGTTGGCGGTTGTAGTGGAGTTTGCTGCTGCCATATCGGCTCCTTAAAGATTGCGGATAAAAAGCGCGCAGCAGTACCCCTGACGAGAAATTGTCGAAGTGAGGGAACTAGAGAAGGGAAATCACTGGATCAATGGAGAACCGGAAAATCCGGCTGATTGACTCAATGGGGCGCTGCTGCGCATTGAATCAAGCTGCGAGTCCTAAGCGATTGGCGAAGTTTCGACAGCTTGAAACTACAGTTTACCGGGCATCGACCAACGGATCGAGCGGCAAATAACTTTGTCCCCAGTGATTTTTAGAGCGGATCTGAGAGGGAAATGGTGCTGAAGAACGAACCGGATTGATTTCCCAAGAATCCAACCAGCTCCACCAAGATCTAATGGGAAAAAGATGCTGATCCTTCACACTCAGCCGTTTTAGTACACATATAAGTACACATATAAGTACACAGTTTCATAAATCTGGCAGGGAAGCCACGTACTGTCGCACTCTATAGCTTTTGTATCGGCAAGTAGATAAAAAGTCAGTCTCTGGAACATAGGCTTGTAACGGATGTTACTGGGTGTAAAAAGAATAGGATGGAAGCGAGCTGGACGTTATCTTGACTACTCCCTCCCCTCCAATTCATCACCCCCCTGAGGATTGGATTAACCCGCGCACCGCAAGGTTCGCGGGTTTTTTTATGCCAGCATGGATTGCTGTCATCGCGCCGCGCACGACAAAATGGTGTTCAAAAAAAGTTTGTTGCAATTGCTTGACCAACCTTATCGGTTTTTGTTTGTACAGTTCTCCACCAAGTTAATTCAAGTAAAGGAAAACTCATGCGACGTATAGGTCAACTGGCAGCGGCTGCACTATTGATATTCTCACTAAGTGGCTGTATGTGCGCCCCATGGTTCTGCGGTCCCGGTGGCGGTGGAGGAGGTGGTTGGGGTGGCGGCGGTGAACACGGTGGCCGCTAACTCGCAATAGCAGAAGAACCGCCCGGCGCTTTGCTCAAGTCAGCTCGCTGGCGCTGCTCTGCAAGTCGTGAAGACACCTGCTAAGATGCCTGCAGTTCCATTTTTGCAATGCACTTACCTACTTTTCAGGAGTCTTCATGACGCAAGCCAATCCACGTACAGCCGCTTATCCCATCGACGAACAATTTCTCAATCGCTGGTCGCCGCGCGCCTACAACGGTGCTGATATTTCGGAAGAAACTGTACTGACTTTCCTGGAAGCGGCGCGTTGGGCACCGTCTGCCTACAATGCGCAGCCATGGCGTTTTGTGTTTGCACGTCGCGGCACACCGCAATGGGATGGCCTGTTGGGTTTGCTCAATGAATTCAATCGCAGCTGGGCAGAAAAAGCGTCGGTGATCATCGTGGTTCTCTCGAAGACCACGTTCACACCACCGGGCGCACCTGCTGCTGTGCCGTCAGGTACCCATTCCTTCGATACCGGTTCTGCATGGGCGTATCTGGCATTGCAGGCGAGTTTGTCGGGTTGGCATGCACATGGCATGGCTGGCTTCGACAAAGAGCGTGCACGTACCGAGTTGGGTGTGCCGGCAGATTTTTCGGTGGAAGCGGCTGTTGTCATCGGTAAATTGGGTGACAAATCGATCTTGCCAGAAGGCTTGCAAGCCCGCGAAATGCCCAGCCCGCGCGAGCCGCTGAGCAAGTTGGCATTTGAAGGCAAGTTTCCAGGCTAATTGATATAAAAAGTACTTGGAAACCTGGAAAAGCTCCGCTATAATTGCGGTCTTTCAGCGAGACTGAAAACTAGATCTGGAGTGGTAGTTCAGTTGGTTAGAATACCGGCCTGTCACGCCGGGGGTCGCGGGTTCGAGCCCCGTCCGCTCCGCCAAATTAAAAAGCCTGCTTAGTGAAAACTAAGCAGGCTTTTTTCTTTGCTGCAGCGAAGGGATCGCCTGTAGGCGAGTCGGCGGCCTGCGGCACATAGGAGAGCCCCGGATGCCGCAAAAAAGTCAGCAGACATGAAGTAGGTTCGATGCGCAGGGAGAACAGACTCCATCAGCCAAAAAGAAAAAAGCCCGCCTGATCTAAATCAAGCGGGCCTTCCCATTACTGGCAGACTACTGCTTGAAGGCGAACGCCAGGGCAATCACTTGCCGCCCTTACGCGCTGTCATCAATTGCTCAGTCACCTGCCGCGGCGCTTCTGCATAGTGCTTGAACTCCATGGTGTAAGTCGCGCGTCCCTGCGTCAACGACCGCAATGAGGTCGAATAACCAAACATCTCTGCCAATGGCACTTCGGCGCGCACCAGCTTGCCGCCACCGCCAGCGATGTCTTCCATGCCTTGCACCATGCCACGCCGTGACGACAGGTCGCCCATGACGTTGCCCATGAAGTCTTCCGGCGTTTCTACTTCGACATGCATCATTGGCTCGAGCAAAACCGGATTGGCTCGGCGCATGCCTTCCTTGAATGCCATCGAACCCGCCATGCGGAAGGCGTTCTCGTTGGAGTCGACGTCATGATAAGAACCAAACGTCAGCGTCGCCCGAATATCGACCACCGGATAGCCTGCCAGCACGCCGCTGCCCAAGGTCTCCTGGATGCCCTTGTCGACCGCAGGAATGAACTCCCGTGGTACTACGCCGCCCTTGGTGGCATCGACGAACTCGTAACCCTTGCCCGCCGGCAGTGGTTCCAGCTTCAGCACCACGTGGCCGTACTGACCGCGTCCACCGGACTGTTTGACGAATTTGCCTTCAACATCTTCTACCGTGGAACGGATCGCTTCACGATAGGCCACCTGCGGTTTGCCGACGGTCGCTTCGACGTTGAATTCACGACGCATGCGATCAACCAGAATTTCCAGATGCAACTCGCCCATGCCGGAAATAATGGTCTGGCCCGATTCTTCGTCGGTCCGTACCCGGAACGAGGGATCTTCCTGCGCCAGTCGGTTCAGGGCAATGCCCATCTTTTCCTGATCGACCTTGGTCTTGGGTTCCACTGCCTGTGAAATCACAGGTTCGGGAAAGACCATGCGTTCCAGAATGATGACGTGCTCCGGATCGGTCAGCGTGTCGCCAGTGGTGACATCCTTCAAGCCGACTGCGGCGGCGATATCGCCCGCGAAAAGTTCCTTGATCTCCTTGCGTTCATTGGCATGCATCTGCAGGATGCGGCCCAGGCGTTCCTTCTTGCCCTTGATCGGGTTGTAGACGGTATCGCCCGAATTGACCGTGCCGGAATATACCCGGAAGAAGATCAATTGCCCCACGAACGGGTCGGTCATGATCTTGAATGCCAGTGCCGAAAATTTCTCATCATCGGCAGGATGGCGTTCAATTTCATTGTCCTCTTCGTCATGCCCTTTGATCGCCGGTACATCGATTGGCGATGGCAGGTAATCGATCACGGCGTCGAGCATGGCTTGCACGCCCTTGTTCTTGAAGGCGCTACCGGCCAGCATCGGTACGATCTCGCCAGCCACGGTACGCTGGCGCAGGCCAGACTTGATGTCCTCTTCCGTCAACGGCGTGCCGCTCAGATATTTTTCAAGCAGTTGTTCGTTGGCTTCCGCCGCCTGTTCAACCATCTTGTCATGCCACTCGCGTGCACTGTCCTCCAGCTCGGCCGGAATCTCGCGGTATTCAAACTTGACGCCCTGACTGTCGTCGTCCCAGTAGATGGCTTTCATCTTGACCAGGTCAATCACGCCCTGGAAATGATCTTCCGCACCAATCGGAATCTGCACCGGTACGGCATTGCCTTTGAGGCGCTCGGCAATTTGTCGTTGCACGCGGAAAAAATCGGCACCAACACGATCCATTTTGTTGACGAACGCCATGCGCGGCACAGCGTATTTATTGGCCTGACGCCAGACCGTTTCCGATTGCGGCTGCACGCCGCCGACCGAGTCATACACCATCACGGCGCCGTCGAGCACGCGCATCGAACGTTCCACTTCGATGGTGAAATCGACGTGGCCCGGCGTATCGATGATATTGATGCGATGTTCCGGATAATTGCCGGCCATGCCCTTCCAGAATGCAGTGGTGGCGGCCGAAGTGATCGTGATGCCGCGTTCCTGTTCCTGCTCCATCCAGTCCATGGTGGCGGCGCCGTCATGGACTTCGCCGATCTTGTGGTTGACACCGGTATAAAACAGAATGCGCTCGGTGGTGGTGGTTTTACCGGCATCGATGTGCGCACTGATACCAATGTTCCGGTAATGTTCTATACGGGTCTTGCGAGTCATGGTGTGTCCTCTTTTGCGTTCTGGATCTCGGGATGAAACCGGCAAAAAAACATGCGCTTCGTGCTTCGCATTATGCGCGTTGCCTGTAGCCTTTCTGTTGGTTTCGTTTTCAGCCTGCCGGCCATTTCCAGGTGGTAATGGAGCGGGCTGTGCACTAATCATAAATCTCATTTGTGTAATGCGGGTTACATAATATATATTCCTGCGATTCCGCGTCAAGACAATTATGTAATCCAGATTAAAATAAGCTACACTGAAAATCACAGTATCGATTTTCGGTGTTTTCAGGCTATAGGAAAGGAGCATGCCAATGCAGCAGTCAAGAGGGCGGCCGCGCAGTTTCGATAGAGACACTGCGTTGCGCCTGGCCATGCAGGTATTTTGGAACAAGGGCTATGAAGGGACGACAATGGCAGATCTGACCACCGCAATCGGGGTCAAGGCGCCTAGTCTGTATGCGGCGTTTGGCGACAAAAATGCCTTGTTTCGCGAGGCGGTCGAGTTTTATTCAAAGACGACGGCCATCGGGCCAATGGATGCCTTGCGTCAGGGCCGACCGATTGAGCAAGATTTATCGGCGATGCTGCATGCCAGCGTTACCTTGTATGGCGATCCGGCCAATGGCAAAGGCTGTATGGTGGTGACCTCGGCCATCAATTGTGCACCGGAAAACGCCGCGCATACGGTCGAGTTGGCGCAGCGTCGGCAGAGCAAGCGTGCCGCCCTTGAGCAGCGTTTCCTGCAGGCACAGCAGCAGCAGCAACTGCATGCCGATGCCGACATCGCCGGTCTGGCGGATTTTTATACAGCGGTATTGCATGGCTTGTCGCTGAGTGCCCGCGATGGCATCAGCATGGAACGCCTGTCCAATACCATTTGTCACGCGATGAGGGCGCTCGAAGCAGTCTTGCAGAGGTCGGAAGAAAAGCAGTGAGTTGCGCAGTGGTTGTACTTGGGGCAGCACCGACTATTGAAGTCGCCGCTGCCCAAATTCAGGTCAGTCGCTGGTGAGTCAGGTCTTAGGCCGCCATGGCTGCGGAACCGTCATTTTCGCGTAACTGACCACCGAGTGCTTCAATCACGTCGGCCATCAGTTTGCTGACTTCACCGGTCATCAGCATGAAGTCGCCATCGAAGCGTTCATCGTCATTCTTGGAAGTGACATTGCTGTCTTCCTTCAAGACATCGAGTGGCGTGATTTTCTTGATGCTCAAGTTCTCTGTCAGCACAAACGACACGCGATCATTCCAGGTCAGCGCCAGACGCGTGCATTGCTTGCCCGATTCGATGTAGCGGCGGACGTCATCCGCTTCCAGCGTATGACGCACGAAACGCACGGTCGCCTTGCTGTCGCCGCTGGCCCGCAATTCGGTATCTTGATCGACAGTGAAGCCACTGGGGGCTTCGTCGGAGGCCAGCCATTCGGTCATTGAAGACAGCGGCGAACGCACCGTACGCAAGGTTTCCAGCGGGAATTTGGGGATTGCCTTGAGCAACAGCTTCAACACTTCTTCGGCTTTGGCAGGGCTGCCGGCATCAACTACCAGCCAGCCATTGACCGGGTCAATCCAGGCATACGTGCTGCGCACGATGCTGAAAGCACGTGGCAACAACTCGTCGGTCACCTGTTCTTTCAATTCCTTGGTCTGCTTGCGTCCGGGTGCGAAACCTTGTTGTTCTTCCAACTCGACGGCGCGTGCCTTGGTGACCTGGTTGATCACAGTGCTGGGCAGTAGTTTCTTTTCGGTATTGAGTTGCAGCAGGAACTGGCGATTGACCGTGTGTACCAGGCGTTCGTTGGAACGCGGCGAGACCCAGCCCTGCGACTGCATTTCCAGACTGGAGCAGTCGGTAAAAGCTTGCGTCGCCAGACAGGATTCGAGCTCATCGGCACTGATGGCCCAAGGTGCGGGAAGACGGTAGATCTGAAGGTTCTTAAACCACATAGCGTTCGGGCAAAAGCGACCATTCTACACGTTGAGGAAAGCTTGCCACCAATTCAGGGCGACATATTCTTGCCGTTGTCGCCGCGCAGCTTGCGGATGCCGGTTGCGTACAAATTTAATAATGCGGCGGCTTCTCGTTGGTGATGTCGCGTTCACCGAGGTTGCTGGCATTTTCGTTGAGCTGTCGCGCCAACGTGGTCAGCAATTTTTCCAGCTCATCAATTTTTCGTTGCTGCTGATAGACGATCTTGTTGAGCGTATCGACGGTGTCCTCTTGATACGTCAGCTTCAATTCAATATCGATCAGGCGGTCTTCATCAATCATGGTCTTTTCTCACAGAGGGTGGTGGCCAGGTCCATCACACAAGCAATGTTGTGGCCGCAATGTAGTACAAGCTATTTGAATAAACAGCGCCATTATGGCATCGCACTATGGGAATACCGCAGCGGATCAGCCGATTGTCAAACGGGCCGCTTCGAGATTGTCCGGGCAAGCAATTAATATTTATTGAATTTATCCCAATCAAGTGTCTTGATGTGGCAGTCAGATCAGAAATGGTCGATTTATGGCGGCATGGTGGATGTGTGAATGTTAATCCTCGCTCTTTTTTAATTTCTAAGGAGCGAGATGTCATTTACCAATCACTGCGACATGGGCACATTGAGTGGGGCCACCTTGCAGGCGGGGCCGGCAGCGGGAAAAAACAAGCCGCCAACTGTAGGTCGAAATGGCTTGTCGGGAGCCGCGGAAAATGTTGCGTCATCTCAGCAAGAGCCGCCGCTATCTCTATCCACGCGCCCCAGAAGCTGTATTTTTCGCATACTTTGTCGCCTGCTATGTATCCGTCCTGCCGGAGCGCTAGTGCAGGAGCCTGCTAGCAGCAGGCAGATTTTGCACGCGCCGCGATTGCCGGTCAGTGCGCAGCCTTCGGAGAGGCCGCAGCAGAAACAGCACACAACCTTGCGCTCAGCTGGCGACGAAACGGCCACTGCTTCGCCTGCAACGATCGCGCCGATGTTGTCAGCGCATCCGATCGCTCTCTTCGGTAGCGTCATCGTTGATTGGAAAGGCCAACAAGCTTTCTTGCAACACCACTGCGCTGAGACCGGCAGTGACGTTACCACCGGGCAGTCAACGCAATCGATCAACCTGTATGGAAATGATTATGCGTTACGTGGCATGGATGACAGTCGGTACTCCAAATTGACAGATATGCAGCAACTGTATACCGATGAGCTACCCGTGTATCGTGAGCGTCTGAGCCGCCAATGGCATTCAGCGGTACGCCACGCGCAAAATGTCTTCATTGGCAAAGAAGTAGCGTTGATCAGAAAGATCAAGATCGTACCGAATGACAGGCAAGTTTTTTCTCCCTTGAACAATGCTTTTCCCGAAAAATATGGCGACGGAAAAATCTATGTGGTCACACAATCGCAAGATGCCGTAGCAGAACGCCAGTTGCTGCGCGTGATCGAAATGTTTGGCGAACTGGTGCCAGTTCGCCTGTCAGCAAAAGGCCCGCAGAGCTATGAGGTATATCAACAGGAAAATCCCAAGAAATCGGGCAATCTGGTCGAATGGGATGGCGTGCGCTGGACTTTTCTACGGCGCACAACGCAACAGCTATCGAACAGCCTGCGTGAAAAAATTGATGGTAAGTTTCGTGCGCGCGGTAAGCAATCCAACGTCTCTGCACAGCAACTGTATGCGCCCGACGAAAATGGAATCAGGTGGCATAAGCAAGAGAAAAATCATGGCTATATCAAGCTCAATAATGCCTTCGTGTACATCGAAAGACAGCAGGGTGGTCGTACAACGTTCATGATCCCGCAGGAGAATGGTCGGATTGATGCCGCCTATGAACGAGGTGTGCTGCATTGGCGCAGAGTCGTGCAGCATGATGATTTACGGAGATCGAATAACAGCCTTGCGCAGCAACGAGAACATGCGAATGCCACGCATTTTGCACAGTCACAGAGGTCCGCTACCGCCAACGTCGGTAGCACCAATGGTCTTCTGGGTAACAAGATAAAAGACACTTGGCATGGCCCGGTATTTGATGATCCCCAACATGCAGGGAGGGTCATCAAGCAATTCAACACTGTCATTGCCACCGCCTGGTCGGACGCTGATCCAGAAAATGTGCCGCGACAACGCTATTTGGAGTTACAGGAGCGCGTCACGCTGGCTTGCAAGGAAGCAGCATTGTTCAATCGCTATTATGGAAAAGATGCTGCTGAGGTACTAGTCAGAGACGATCAGGTTTACTTGAAAATGGATAGGGTTCCAGGTATCCCATTGAGCCAACTGGCTCCCGGTGCCCTGCCACCGAAAGCGCAACAAGAGTTGTGCAACTTGCAATCACGTTTGAGAAAATGCGGCATCTGGCATGGCGATGTGCAAATGCAAGGCATTCAGTATTTTGAGAAACATGGATTGTTTTATCCCAGCGATTTCTCACGCAACATCAACAAATATATCTATGGCATGGCAGCACCAGGCGAGTCTGCCAAAAGCGACGAACAACAAGTATGGCAGCCGACCTTTGATCTGATTGAGCGCAAGCTGGCGCAGGCGACGATGAGCATCGATGAAGCGTTTACACAAATTTTGGACGAGGGTCAATCCAAGTCAAGTGATAGCGCTACCGATTCGCTTCGATCTCGCAGCCAGTCGCGTACGCCTTCGCCAGCGCACAGCCCGGTAGCCAGGCAGGCAGTGAGCAGATAGCCGCCGGTCGGCGCTTCCCAGTCAAGCATCTCGCCGGCGACGAACATGCCAGGTAAATCGCGTAGCATCAAGCGTGGATCGAGATCGTCGAAACAGATACCGCCGGCCGTGCTGATGGCCTGGGTCAGTGGCCGTGGTCTATCAACGGTAATCGGAAGCGCTTTGATCGTCCGTGCCAGTATTGCAGCGTCGGTGATTTTTTGTTTCCCCAGCACTTCGTGCAGCAAGGCCCGCTTGACACCGGTGATGCCGAGCCGGCTTTGCAAATGACTGGTGAGCGAGCGTGCGCCGCGTGGATGCATGACTTCTGCCAGGACCCGCTCGGCGTCATAGGCTGGCAGCAGATCAAGCATAAAGCTGGCGCTGCCGTGGGCATTGATGCAATCACGCAGTCGTTGTGAAAATGCATAGATCAGACTGCCTTCGACGCCATGCTCGCTGAGTACCAGTTCGCCTTGGCGGCGTTCGGTAGCGCCAGTGTCATCGGTGAAGGTCAAGGCCACCGACTTCAATGGCGCGCCGGCAAACTTGTCGCGTAAATAGGTACTCCACGACACTTCGAAACCGCAATTGGCACTTTGCAACGGTGCAATGTGCACCTGCCGTTCCAACAGTGGCGAGACCCAGGCACCATCGGAACCCAATTGCGGCCAACTTGCGCCGCCGAGTGCGAGCACGGTAGCCGCCGGACTGAGCGAGAGGTTTCCTGTCGGCGTTTCCAGTAACAAGTCACCCTGGTCGCTCCAGCCGATCCAGCGATGGCGTACATGTGTTCGTACCCCGGCACTACGCAGCCGATGCAGCCAGGCGCGCAGCAGTGGGGCAGCTTTCATTTCGGTAGGAAATACCCGGCCTGAGCTGCCGACATAGGTGTCGATGCCCAGTGCTTGCACCCAGGCACGCAGCGCATCCGGTGGGAAACGGTCCAGTGCTGCTTGCAGTTGCGGCAGACGGGCACCGAAGCGTCCACAAAAGGCCGCATAGTTTTCATTATGGGTAATGTTCAGCCCGCCAATGCCGGCGCGCAGGAACTTGCGGCCCAACGATGGCATGGCATCGTAAATGTCCACCTGGATGCCAGCCTGACTGAGGACTTCGGCCGCCATCAAGCCTGCCGGGCCACCGCCGATGATGGCGACAATGGGAGCGGTTTGATCGGCCATGTCAGTGGCGCGACGGAGCACTGTATTTCTTTTCCAGCCGGGCGACCAGCGTGGCCAGACAAATCGTCATCGAAAAGTACACGACCGAGATCGTGATATACGGCTCCCAATAACGTGAATAGCTGCCCGCTACGGTGCGTGCTGCATAGGCCAGTTCGGCCAGGCCGATGGTGGACACCAGCGAAGAATCCTTGAGCAAGGTAATGGCTTCATTGCCCAGCGGCGGCAGCATGCGGCGCAATGCCTGCGGCAGAATAATGTAACGCATGCGCAAGCGATAACCCATGCCCAGACTCGATGCCGCGAAAGTCTGGCCGCGTTCGATCGATTGAATACCGGCGCGGAAGATTTCTGAGATATAGGCGGCGGCATTGAGCGACAAGGCCACAACGCCGGAGACGAAGGCGCCGTAATCCTGTTTGATAGTGCGTGCCAGTTCGCCCGAAATCAACAGGCCGCCGTCAGGATGGATCAATACCGGCATCACGGCAAAATGGATCAGCAGAATTTGCACAAACAACGGTGTACCACGGAAGAAGGCGACGTAAAGTGTCGCCAGCCATTTGGCCAGGCGCAGCACGTATTTCCATACGCCATGCTGGACGTCGGCCAGGCGCAGCATCCCCAGCAGCAGCCCCATGATGGTGCCGGCAATGATGCTGATGACAGCCACCTCCAGCGTCATGAAGAAGCCTTTGATGAACAGCGGCGCGTAGCCTTGGATGATGCTCCAGCGGAAATCCATGGTGACAATGAGCGAGTAATTAAGCAATCAAGCGTGCGGTAGCAGCGATGCCGGGCATGAAAATGCGCAATCCTGGTGGATTGCGCAGGCGCTCTACGGGTGAGGCAGTGGATGCAAAATTATACCGTAGCGCTGCGGTCCATTGGCCACAGCGTGCCGTCAGCCATGGTCGGCATTACTTGGCCGGGCCAAAATACTGTGCGCTGATCTTGTCAAAAGTACCATCGGCCTTGAGATCGGCCATGCCTTTGTTGACCTTGTCGAGCAGCTCGGTATTGCCCTTGCGCACGGCGATGCCGTAATACTCCTTCGGAAAACCAGCATCGGCGACGGTGCGCAGCTTGCTGCCGGGATTATTGGTGATGTAGTTCTTGACCACCGCATCATCAGCGACCACGGCGTCAACGCCGCCGCCTTCCAGTTCCTTCAAGGCCAACGGAGTGGAGTCGAGGCGCTTGATGTTGGGATTGTTCTTGCCCAGCAATTGCTGCACGATCTCGTCGCCGGAGGTGGCGCTTTGCACACCGACCTTGAGTGTTTTCAGGTCGTCAAATTTATTGACCTTGGTAGCGTTGGCTGCCACGGCGATCAATTGCGAGGCTTCAAAATACGGCGCCGAAAAATCGACGGTCTGCTTGCGTTCGTCGGTAATGGTGATGGCCGAAATCAACAGATCGCGGTCGCCTTGGGCGAGGAAGTTGAAGAAGCCTTCAAACGGCGTCGGTACGAACTTGACTTCGATGCCGATTTTTTGTGCCAGCGCCTTCATGATGTCGATGTCGAAGCCGACCACATCCTTCTTTTCATTCTCGGATGAAAACGGCGCATAGGCGGACTCCACACCGACCAGATAGACCTTGGTTGGCGGCGCTGCCGCGGTGTCGGTGACGGGCGTATCCTTTTTTTCGCAAGCGCTCAGCGCAGCCAGCAGCGCCAGCATAGGCGCGATTTGTGTGAAGAATTTATTCATGGGCTACCTTGTAAAAAATGTCATGCCAGGCGGCCCGGGCAAGCGGCCCGGCTGCACTGTTTTCAGAGGGCTGGATTGTAAACGGTTTCAAACGCCTGGCGTCGCTTCTGCACACTATTTGCTCAAGTGATATCAGTAGGACGCGGTTTTTGCAACAAGGCCTTGAGACTGGCCAGCCGGTTCTGTGGCGTGATCTCTTCCTCTTCCTTGGGCACGGCGTCGCCAACATTGAGGCGCATTTCGTGGATGAAGCGGGACATATCACAAGCGATAAATTCACGCGCGCGCTTGCGTCGTTTGCACCAAGTCACATGCAGTGAACGTTGCGCCCGCGTGATGCCGACATACATCAAGCGACGTTCTTCTTCAATACGGGCGGCGACCACCTCTGGCGGTGCATCGGGATCGCCCTTGTGCGGCAAGATGCCTTCTTCGACCCCGATCAGGAAGACATGCGGGTATTCCAGCCCTTTGGACGCGTGCAGCGTCGACATGCGCACCGCGTCGGGATCTTCCTCATTACCTTCGAGCATGCTCATCAAGGCCACCATTTGCGTCAGTTCGAGCAGATTTTTTTCGTCGCCTTCACGGTCTTTGCCGCCGCAACCGCGCTCCTTGAGCCAGTTGGTGAATTCGAACACGTTTTGCCATTTGCTATGCGCCTGGCGTTCGTCGAAGGCGTCGTACAGGTAGCCTTCATAGTTGATCGCTTCCATCATGTCATCGAGCACTAGTCCGGCATTTTCACCGCTGCCGGATGGCCCGGGGCGGCTGGCACGCGATTCGAGCTGGTTGATGAAGTCGCAGAATTGGCGCAACGGCAGTAATTGCTTGTCGGCGAGTTTCTCTTCGATGCCGCCTTTGTAGACTGCTTCGAACAGTGAGCATTGCCATTGACCTGCGACGGTGCCGAGTGCTTCCAGCGTAGCCTGGCCGATGCCGCGACGCGGTGTGGTCACGGCACGGATGAAGGCCGGATCATCGTCTTGATTGGCAATCAGACGCAGGTAACTGATGATGTCCTTGATCTCGGCGCGGTCGAAGTAACTCTGGCCACCCGACATCACGTAGGGAATTCGCTCGCGCCGTAAGGCCTTTTCGAAAATACGCGCCTGGTGATTGCCGCGATACAAAATCGCATAGTCGGAATATTTAGCGCGGCGCTCGAAGCGGTGCGCCGACAACATGATGGCGACTTGATCGGCTTCGGCTTCGTCGTCGTCCATTGCCAGCACCTTGATCGGATCGCCCAGACCATGCTCCGACCACAAAACCTTGTCGAACATCTTGGGGTTGTTGGAAATTACCGAGTTGGCCGCTTGCAGGATGCGGGTGCTGGAGCGGTAGTTTTGCTCCAGTTTGATCAAATGCAGATTGGGAAAGTCCACCTGCAGCGTCTTCAGGTTTTCGATGGTGGCACCGCGCCAGGCGTAGATTGCTTGATCGTCGTCGCCGACGGCAGTAAACATGGGTTTTTTGCCGATGCCTGAGACCAGCAACTTGACCAGTTCATACTGGCAGGTGTTGGTATCCTGATATTCATCGACCAGCAGGTAACGCAGGCGCCGTTGCCAGCGGTCGCGTACTGCTTCATTGCTGCGAAATAATTCTACCGGCAGCCGGATCAAGTCATCGAAGTCGACCGCCTGATAAGCCTTGAGCGTTGCCACATAGCTGCGGAAGATGCGCGCGGCTTGCGCTTCATCTTCATCGACGGCATTCTTGAGTGCGACTTCGGGATCGATCAGGCCATTTTTCCACAAGGACATGGCATTCTGAATGCGCCGGATCAATTGCTTGTCGGTGGTCACTGCCAAATCCTGCACCAGCGAAAAGCAATCGTCGCTGTCCATGATCGAGAAACGATCTTTCAAGCCCAGATTCTGGGCTTCCTGTCGCAGGATCTTGACACCCAGCGAGTGGAAGGTCGACACCGTCAACTGCTTGGCTTTCTTGGGTTCCTTGAGCAGCTTGGCAATGCGTTCCTGCATTTCCAGCGCGGCCTTGTTGGTGAAGGTCAGTGCGGCAATGTGGCGCGATTCGTAGCCGCAGTTCTCGATCAGATGGGCAATCTTTTGTGTAATCACGCGGGTCTTGCCAGAACCGGCGCCAGCCAGCACCAGACAAGGGCCGTTCATGTACAGGACGGCTTCGCTTTGCGGAGCGTTCAGACCAAAAGCGGGGGCAGCAGACATGCGCAGGGAGACCGAAGTCGCGGTGGTGGATTAGCCGGTCATTGTAACAGGCGTAACCGGCCGGAGCCTGCAGCCGGAGCGGCTTATGTGGGACAATAGCGGCATTACAAAACAGGTTTGCAGTGATGAAATTCAACCATTTAATACAAATCAACGATCCGCTCAATCCCTTGATTGACGTCATGACACGGGAAGAGTTGTGGCGCGGCCTGGTACTGCGCGCCGAAGCACCGAAGCTGTTCATGCCGCATCTCGATGCCTGCGAGCTGTCCGACAAAAATGCAGATTCGGTGCGGCGCATGCTGCGCTATGGCGAATTGGTGATTGCCGACATCGTGACCTATCAAGCGCTGGTGTCGGTGCACTATCAGGTGCCGGCACAGGGGGATATTCCCCTGTCGGGGATGAGCATGACCATCGAAGAGCCAGCGCCAGGGGCCTTGTTTGTGCGCTTTGAATATGACGATGGTGCACCCGAGCAAGTCGGCAGCGAAGAAGCGTTTTACGATCAGTTCCGCCGCTCAGCCTATGAAGAGGCGGATATTGACACCATCCGCATCATCCGCGAGATGAGTGCCAAGGGCTCCTCCCTGCATTAAAACAAGCCGCTCAACGCCATGTTGATCACGGCACCGCCAACGATCAGCCAGGCAAACAGCAAGCCACCGAGCAGCAGCGGCCGCACGCCAGCGCGGCGCACTGAGGCCAGTTGTGTGGTCAGGCCGAGCGCGGCCATCGCCATGGCCAGCAAGAACGTGTCGGCGCTCAGCAAGGTGCTGTTGACAGCGGCTGGCAGCGGCCACAGTGAGTGGCAGGCGACCACGGCAATGAAGGCGAAGGCAAACCATGGCATGCCAGCAGTACGTGAGGCAAATGTCGAGGCGGTGGTCGGCGACTTGGCTTGCGGTTGACGGCGCCGTACATAGGCTGACAGCAGCAACAGGAATGGCGCCAGCATCATCACGCGTACCATTTTGGCGATCACCGCTGTATTGGCGGTGTGCTCGTCAATGGTGCGGGCTGCGGCCACCACTTGCGCTACTTCATGCACGGTGGAGCCGATATAGATGCCGAAGTCGGCACGACCCTGCCACCAGTGCAAGCCATGCAACATCGGATACAAAAAGATCGCAATGGAGCCGAACACCACCACCGTCGACACGGCGACGGTGACATGTTCGCTACGCGCCCGCAATACCGGTTCGGTGGCCATGACGGCTGCCGCGCCACAGATCGAACTGCCGGCGCCGATCAGCATGACGGCATCGGGATCCAGCTTGAATAACTTCACCCCCAGAAAATAGGCAAGTCCGAAAGTGGACATCAGCATGCAAGCGTCGATCAGCACGCCGCTCATACCGACCTGGGCGATATCCTGAAATGTCAGGCGCAAGCCGTAGAGCACGATGCCCAGGCGCAGCAGATTTTGTTTGGAGAAGGCGACGCCGCTGCCGCATTGCGCGCCCATGCGATGGAATACAGTATTGCCGAGCAGCATGCCAAGCACGATGGCAATGGTCAGCACGCTCATGCCGTGGGCTTGCAGCCAGTTATTGTTGCTAATTTCAATCGAGGCAAATGCCAGCGCAGCGCTGAGCATCAGACCCGGCAGCAATCTCACTGGGTGATAAGGCCTGGCGATGGCTGGGGCTGGTATGGGTGAGGTGGCGGTGCTGTTCATGATCTGTCTGGTGTTGGCGACGATGGAATGACGTCACTGTAGCGCGCAGCGATATAAAAGAAAAACACGTTATTTTGGTAATATCTACCTACTTTATTAGTTGGTTTGGTGTCTTGATGAAAATTACCTTGCGGCAATTGCAGATTTTTGTAGCGGTGGTGCACGCCGGCAGTACCACGGCGGCGGCCGAGCTGGTGGCCTTGTCGCAATCGGCGGCTAGTGCAGCGCTGAACGAGCTGGAGAGCGCGCTTGCGGTGCAATTGTTCGACCGGGTCGGCAAGCGGCTGGTGTTGAACGACCATGGCCGCCTGCTGCTGCCACAGGCGCGCCACATGCTTGATGCCGCGCAGACGATAGAACAACAGTTCCTGGCGCCGCATCAGGCCGGTGCTCAATTGCATATCGGTGCCAGCACTACCATCGGCAGTTACATGCTGCCGCAAATGATCGCCGCGTATCGGCGTGATCAGCCGCAGCTGCGGGTCCGGGCATTGGTCGCCAATACCGCGGACATTGTTGCCGCGGTCAGTAATTTCGAAGTCGATGCAGCGCTGATCGAAGGGCCTTGCCATGCCAATGATGTCGAGGTCGAACCATGGATGATCGATGAATTGATCGTGGTGGCGTCACCCCTGCATGCGTTGGTGCAGCAGGGCAAAAAATTGAGTTTGAAGCAACTGAGTCAGGCCGATTGGTTGTTGCGCGAAACCGGCTCCGGTACGCGCGAGGCAGTCGAGCATGCCTTGTTGCCCTACTTGCATCATTTGCCATCGGCTTGCGAATTTGGCAATTCGGAAGCGATCAAGCGCGCCACCGCCGAGGGCATGGGCATCAGTTGTCTATCGCGCGCAGTGGTGCAGGATTTGCTGGAAGCAGGGCGGCTGGTAGAGTTGGTGACACCGTTGCCGGTATTGCGCCGGCATTTCTATATGGTGCGCAGCAAGCATCGGGTGCTGTCGGTCAGACTGGCGTCGCTGCTGGAATTTTGCCGACACTGGGCGCAGCAGCAGGAGCAGCTCAAGCCGGCGGGTGTGGTGTAGCAGGTGACAATCCGATTATTGGTCGCTGTCGTTGTCGCTGGATTCGAAGACGCCGGCCACGCGGTTCTTGCGGACCTTGTCCCAATCGAATACCCGGCCATTCATCGCCACATAGACACCATGCGGCAATACCTGGGCGACACCACAGGCGAAGCCGAAGTTGAATTGGGCATCGGAGCCCTGGATTGCATAGGGGATCATGGCACCGGTCAGCACGATGGTCTTGGATAATTGCGCGGCACCGAGGATGCGCGCAGTATCCTGCATGGTGTCGGTGCCATGGATGATCACGATGGCGGCTTCTTCTGCGCGATCACAGGACGCCAACACCCGACGACGGTCGATGTCTTGCATATCGAGCGAATCGAGCAGTGGCAATTCTTCCAACGTCGCAGGCACGGTCAGCCGTGCGCGCGCCATCACTTGCGGCAAATGGCTGCTGGCGAAACCCAGCTGCCCGGCGATTTCATCGTAATGTTTGTCGAAGGTGCCGCCGCTGGCGATGATGCGTAAAGTCATGATGAAGGCAAATCAAAAAAGATACTGGGATTGATTGGCATCATCATAGCGCACATCACGCCAACGGCTTGGCTTTACCTTAGATCAAGCTGCCAGCAGGGCTACCGACTGATTGCCGACCGTTGTGTCTTGCTGCTTCTGCTGTTCCGCCAGTGCTTGCATGGCTTCCGGCGGCAAGGTGATCTGGCCGTCAATGAGCAGGCTGAATAAACGGCCGACATCAATGGCCTGAATCAACAACTGACCATTGTTGGCCTTGATAACCTGAGTCACCAGCATCGATTCGCCTTGCATGGCGAACGGCGTGTGCATGATCTGCGAGGCATTGAATTGCGGCACCGCATGCAATTCGTCGACCAACAGGCCGATGGTATGTGCACCTTCGCGCAAGATCATGACCTGGCTGCTGCCACTGATGGCGGAGCGGCTGCCGCGCATCATTTGGCCGAGATCGAAGACCCAGATGAATTCCTTGCGGTGATCGTCGTCGCGGCGCAGGCCGAGTACGCCGATTTGTTCTGCGCGTGTTCCCATCGAGGTCGGTAGCACTTCGCTGTAGGGGACTGCTTCGATGACATGGGCGGCAGAGATGGCGAACAGATTCTGGTCGCTGAAGAAGGTGGCGAATTCGCTACCATCGGCCATGCTCGGATCGCTCTCCAGCAGATACTGGCGGCTGTCGGTCTGGGTACCGGCACTGCGCACCTGGCCGAACGATTCAAACACCACAGCGATGACATCTTCCTGATAGCCATCGCTGACCTTGAACTCACGATAGCCGCTCGACACCGAGCAAGCCACGATGGCGTATTCACCATCATGCACGGTGACCTGCGAGGCGCGTGCACCATTGCTGATCACCAGTAGCGAGGGATCGATTTCCAGCGTGTCGCCGACCACGCGGCTGGCATCGGTGGTGGAAATGATGCGTGCATTACGGTCAACGTAATAGGCTTGCAGGTTCTTTTTTCCGCCGGCGCCGCTGGCCAACATGTTGGCAAATTCCGGGGTCGAGTCGAAGACGATGCCAATGCCGCCCACCACGATGGCCTCGTTGTCGAGATCGCGGATCGCTGCATGGTAAATATAAGTGTCCTTGCCGTCATACAGTGCGCTTGGGCTGAACGGGCTGACATAGTATTGCTGCTGCGTGCGCAGCGACAAGACTTGCTGGAGACAGTTTTCCTCGATCTGCTGACCGATGACTGCTTCTGCGCCGGCGCCAGTGCTGGTAATAATGCGGCCGTTGCGGTCATAGACGAAGATGCGCGTGTAGACCGTATAGAGGCCGTTGATATACGACAGGATAGTGGTCAGCTTGTCGAGCGTGGCCTGATCTTGTGCCGGTTGCGCCAGCGCCGTGCGCAACTCCGGAGTCAAGGCCCACCAGCGGCAATCGTCGGAACGTTCATACAGATTGCGGTCGAGCAGATCGACTAGCAGGCTGGTCGTGAACTCGGCGTCGCGCATGCCCGACACCAACACGGTTTGGTACAGATCGTGGATCGATTGCGCGAACAATTCATTGCTGCGATTGCCGGTCTCGCTGATCTGGTCGAGGATGGTTTTGAGCTTTTGCATTTCACCGGTCTGGCCGGCGGTCATCACCTGGCCGTTCCAGACGATGCGCTGGATGGTTTTGGCGGCGGTCATGATGTCAAATAGTGGCGGGCAGAATGAATGCGCATGTGATAGCAAGCCTTCCGCAATGTCCGGCGAGAGCTTGTTGAGCACATCGCTGACCACGCCGCTGAACGAAACTTCGACCGGGATCATGACCTGGCCTTGCCAGCCAATCGGTCCCGGATAGCCCTGATAGCCTGCTGACGAAACGGTGCGCACCAGATATTCACGGCCGCTGAACAATAATAGTGCAGCATTGCCTTCGCGATTGACCGGGACTTCGGTACCGACCGGAATCCACAAGTTATCGGCGCTGGCGATGACGCGATTGTCAGCGTCCAGCAGCAACATGTTGGAGCGTGCCTCGGCATCGCGATGCGAGGAAAAAATGCCGGCCATTTCTTCTTCAAAATGGAAGCAAAGGCACAGAATGCCGATGACCGCGCCAGTTTCCGGATGCTGCATACGGCGGGAATAGATCAGCGCGCGTTCTTTGCCAGGGCGCAGATCGCTGAAGCGGAAGGTTTCGACATAGCTGTCCGATTGCAACGTCTCGGCGATTAGCGCATCGGCGCTATGTTCGAGCGGTGTGCTCGGATCAATCTGCACCATCACATTACCTTCGGTGTCGAGCAGCATGATCTCGTCGTAGACAGTATATTTGTTACGGTATTCACGCAGACGATAGCGGATTGCATCGGTATTTTCGGTGACGCCGGCGACGAAGTTGCACAACTCGCGATCGGTCGCAAGAAAGCCGACGTCGGCAGTGCGTTCAAACAGATTGCGCACCACAATGTCGATCACATATTGTGCCTTGGTGCCGATTTCGGTGAGCACGTTGCGCACCTTTTCTTGCACCAGACTGATCACCAACTCACGCTCAAGGCGGCTGAAACCGGTACGCGTGGCTGCCATCGTGGGCAGAATGGTTTTTGCTTCGCTGGGACAATTCATCTTGGCCGAAGCCTCGATCACCCGCCACATCAAATTCAATTCCTGCAGTGACTGTTCGCACTTCGTCACGTCGCGCATATATGGCAAGAATGTTTCTGTTTGAATTGCCATGTGTTGAGTCATGAGTTGTCCCTTTTATTTGAAAAAGCTCGCGAGAACCTATTCGCACCTTGCTTTTGATTATCCATTTTGCTGGTGCGCAACATGATCTAACGCAAGTTATGTGCCATGTTTTTTTGTGCGCCGAGATTCTCTCACGTATCTTGATCAGGCGCTAAGCCTTATGGGGTAAGGCCTTTGTCAGAATAGGTAAAGAAATCCGCACGCAGATTTGTATACATCAACGTACGCGTTGGCAACCCGCGCAGCACTGTATAGAGATGATATGCGGCAACTTTTTTGCACTGCGAAAATTTGTCCAAGCTCCTATAAAATCGAGGGATGAAACCTATTGCTCCCGGCACCGTTATCTTTCATCGTCATCGAGGTTATGGCGTGATCGTGTCCGTCAATCTGCTCACGGGCTGGATTTCCGGGCGATTTGGCAATGAAGTGCGTACGCTGGATCTGAATTTGTCGTCGGATGAGGTGCAGCATGCCGATGGCGCACCAATTTTGTTTCGTCGTGCGCCGCCGGAGCGCATGCCGCATGCGCGCTTGATGGCCATGGTGCGACAGCTGCATGCGGCCGGTTATCAGCGACTCTATCTATATAGTTGGCCTAAGCCCTCGGGTTTGCACTGGCGTTGGCATTTGTTCGCCGGTTCGCGCCATTGGATTGAGCGGCCCTGGCGCGAAGGCTGGTATGGATCGGGTGCCGATTACAACTTCAATCCGATTTTTGGCTGGGGAGATGTACCCGGCGCCAGCACTGAGGATCTGATCAAAGCCCTGGCGCAATTTGACCCGCAGGGTTTGGCTCAGGCCTTGGGGCGCGATGAAGATCATACCAATTGGTTGGCAGCCGTTTGCGACGCCTTGCTGCCCGATTATGCCTTCAGCCTGGGCTGGGACCAGCACGGTGCGATGCCCGAGCATTTACCCGTGATTGCAGTGCGCCGCGGCGTGCCCGAATATGCCGGGCCGCCGCTACCTTGGCCACCCGGCTGGGCGCATTTATGGAAGGTGGCACATGCACCGCATCATGTCTATGCGCCGCCACGCCCGGTCAGGGTCAAGCCAACGTCTCAGGATTGAGGACATTTTTCGGCGTTCCACTGGCGAAGTCGAGCAGGTTCTGAAACGCGGCACGGAAATACAATTCGTAACCATCCTTCTCGACATAGCCCAGGTGCGGCGTTGCCACGACATTGTCCATGCGCAGCAGTGCGGCATCGTGCGGCAAGGGTTCAGTTTCGAACACGTCTAGGCCGGCAAAGCCGGGACGTCCTTGCTGCAACGCCTGCTCTAGTGCGCCGTCCGCCACCAGTTCGGCGCGGCTGGTGTTGATGAAAGTCGCGCTGCTCTTCATGCGCGCTAGATCCTCGGCATTAACGATGGCACGGGTGGCATCGTTGAGGCGCAAATGCAGCGTCAGCACGTCGGCGCGGGCAAAAAAATCTTCCTTGCTGGCAGCGGCTTCAAAGCCATCCTGCTGCGCCTGCGCCAGACTGGCGCTACGGCCCCAGACCAGGATGCGCATGCCGAACGCTTTGCCATAGCCGGCCACCATGCGGCCGATCTTGCCATACCCCCAGATGCCCAAGGTACGGCCTTTAAGTGCAGTGCCGATGCAGTTCAGTGCTGGGTTGGGTGATACTTGTTGCCATAAGCCCGCTTTCAGATTGGCGGTGTATTGCGGCACATGGCGCGTGGCGGCCATGATCAGGGCCCAGGTCAGCTCGGCCGGTGCGGTTGGATCGCCGACTCCTTCGACGATGGCAATGCGCTGGGCAGTGGCGGCGGCGACATCGATGTGACCACTGACCTTACCGGTTTGTGAAATCAGCTTCAGGGCCGGCAATTTCTCCAGCACGGCTTTGCTGAGGACCGTACGCTCGCGGATCAGCACCACCGCATCGAACGACGCCAGCCGCGCTACCAGTTGACCGGCACCGCGCACAGTATTGTTAAAGACCTTGACCTCATGCTCCGCAAGCATGCTGAAACAGTCTAATTGGCGGACATTGTCCTGGTAGTCGTCGAGGATGGCGATCTTCATATGGTCTCCGGAAAACGGTGGTGAGAAGGAATAGCACGGCGGCAAAACCACATCATAGAACGCTTGCCTGAAATTTGCCTTACGGCAGCTTGTCTGGCAGTCATGTTGCGTAGCAACGTCAGCGTATTGCCGACATCAAAAGCTCCCGTTGTCCTTGGCACTTCGCATTGCGGCAAAGGTCTACCAGTGAGAGATTGCCAGCCAAAACTACTTTTGTTGCACTGCTTCGTAATGAAACAACGTGATCATGTCGAAAGTACATTTCCCACTACATTAGTCGACTACTTTTCACTACAACTTGAGTGGGGCCGGGTGTACAATCGCCGCCTGATTTTCATCATTTTGACCCTTTTTTCGCGGTGTGACGCCGATCCGGCGCGCATGTCGCACAGTCAAGACCTGACTGTATAGAGCAAGACCGTCGTAACACCGGCTTGATGGCGCATCCGCCGCGCCGGCGTCGACAACGACGTCATTGCCGCAGCAACGCATTCTTTCTATTTTTTTGGCATTGGAGGTACTTATGAATCAACCCGTGATGCAAGGCGTCGCTACATTGAACGCCCCGGCTTTCGTCAAACACCAAAAACTGCTCAACTGGGTCGCCGAGATTGCCGCGCTGACCAAGCCAGAGCAGATTTATTGGTGCGATGGCTCGCAAGAAGAATACGATCGTTTGTGCGCAGAAATGGTCGCCGCTGGCACCATGAAGAAGCTCAACCAGGAAAAGCGTCCGAACAGCTTCCTGGCTTGCTCGGATCCATCGGACGTGGCGCGCGTGGAAGATCGCACCTTCATCTGCTCGCAGAACAAGGACGACGCCGGCCCTACCAACAATTGGACCGATCCAGTGGAAATGCGCACTACATTGAATGGCTTGTTCGACGGCAGCATGCGCGGCCGTACACTGTATGTGGTGCCGTTTTCGATGGGGCCGCTTGGTTCGCCCATCGCCCACATCGGCATTGAATTGTCCGATTCGCCTTACGTGGCAGTCAATATGCGCATCATGACGCGCATGGGCAAAGCAGTCTATGAAGTGCTTGGCACCGATGGCGAGTTCGTTCCGTGCGTGCACACAGTCGGCGCACCTTTGCAAGCAGGTCAGCAAGACGTGGCATGGCCATGCAATGCCACCAAGTACATCGTGCATTATCCGGAAACGCGTGAAATCTGGTCCTATGGTTCCGGCTACGGCGGCAATGCCTTGCTGGGCAAGAAGTGCTTTGCCTTGCGTATTGCGTCGACCATGGGCCGCGATCAAGGCTGGTTGGCTGAACACATGTTGATTCTCGGCGTCGAGTCGCCAGCGGGCAAGAAGCACTATGTTGCCGCGGCGTTTCCGTCGGCGTGCGGCAAGACCAACTTTGCCATGCTGATTCCGCCGAAGACTTTCGAAGGCTGGAAAGTCACCACGATTGGTGACGATATTGCCTGGATCAAGCCAGGTGCCGATGGTCGTTTGTATGCGATCAATCCGGAAGCCGGTTATTTCGGTGTTGCCCCAGGCACCAACGAAAAGACCAACTTCAACTGCATGGCGTCGTTGCGCGCCAACACCATTTTCACCAACGTCGCCCTGACCGATGATGGCGATGTCTGGTGGGAAGGCATGACCAAGGAAGCGCCAGCGCATCTGATCGATTGGCAAGGCAAGGATTGGACGCCAGCCATCGGCAAGGAAAGCGGTCGCAAGGCAGCGCATCCGAATGCCCGCTTCACCGTGGCGGCAACGCAGAATCCGGTGATCGATGCCGCTTGGGACGATCCGGCCGGCGTACCGATTTCGGCCTTCATTTTCGGTGGCCGCCGTTCGACTACCGTGCCACTGGTAACTGAAGCGCGCAATTGGGTGGAAGGCGTCTACATGGCTGCCACCATGGGTTCCGAGACCACTGCTGCGGCAGTTGGCCAACAAGGCGTGGTGCGTCGCGATCCATTTGCGATGTTGCCGTTTGCCGGTTACAACATGAGCGATTACTTTCAGCACTGGCTCAATATTGGCAAGAAAATCGCCGCTTCTCCGGCTGAATTGCCGAAGATCTATTGCGTCAACTGGTTCCGTACCGATGCTGAAGGAAAATTTGTCTGGCCGGGTTTTGGCGACAACATGCGTGTCTTGAAGTGGATGCTGGAGCGCATCGACGATATCCAGGGCATACGCGTCGGCGGCGATCAGCACATCTTCGGCGTGTCGCCACGCTTCGACGACCTGCAATGGGACGGTCTCGATTTCACGCGCGAGCAATTCGACACCATCACCTCAATCGACAAGGCAGCCTGGCAGCAGGAAGTGGCCTTGCATACCGAACTGTTCGATAAGCTCAAGCATCATTTGCCGAAAGAGCTGGAAGCGGTCAAGATCCAGCTGGAAAAGAAGCTGGCAGCCTGATTGACCTGTTGCATTAGCAAGCAACGGCCATCTGCGGATGGCCGTTTTTTTGTCGTTTTTCGTGTTTATGATCACGTGTTTCCGTTGGCGATTTTGCATAAAGATCGCGCTTTTATTTGGCCATCAATGCTGACGCCATATCGATACTTGCAGTACTGCAAAAACTCATTGAGCTCGTAGGTTCCCGCGAGCCATTCGCCATTGGCGTCCATGCATTTGCGGTACTCATGTTCCTCCTCCCTTGGGTCTGATGCATAGGAATCAAAAAATGACACGCGAAACGTGGGCAAGGTTTTGATGAAAGGTTCGTAATATCCCTTTTCTTTCATTCTATCTACGGTCACAACCCCAATTCCGGGGTCATGCTTAACCTCATGTTGTCCATCGAATTAACCAGTCTTGGTTTCGGATCGCACTTGCACATACACAAATCCCTGTCGAATGCCGCTTGTTGCCCCATGAAACTGATCGAACGTCTTGGGCCGTCTGCCGCAATACGGCCAATGGTGTTGTACTTGTTGCAGAAAACCTGATCGCCGATCAGTGCCAGACTTTTTCTCCGATTGGTGAAATTGGGGCGAACCGCGATAACTCGTCCACCCGTAGTCGTCGTATCACCATGAACAATGTGATATCGCTTCAAAATCCCTCCATCTACAAGACAAAAAGATGGCAAATGTATATCTTTGGCGGGTGTGTTTCGATAGGAAGAATCTCAAAATGGATACGACAAATTTGTTCCGTTTGTCGTCGGCGGTGACAACACCTGCAGTGTCATGTGCCGAAGGAACGTATTGTGGGAATGAATACGGTGGGGGCCGAATAGGAAATACGGCTCGCATGGGCCATGTACGCTATGCAAGCAGATTCACTGACTTGTATTTCCGTCAAACAAGCACGTCATACAGCCGTTGTCGTCGTACAGTAAGATGGCGGCGGGAACGAAAACATGTTCCCTGTTTCTAGCATATGGCGCGACTGTGGCCATTATCTGTCCCACGTCGGGCGCGGCAGATCAACCTTGTAGCTGGATTTCCGTGCCAGACGAGTCGCCTGCCAGTAGCGGCATGATGCGCAAGGTCGATAGTCAAATGCAATCGAAAGTATTGGATAAATAAATTTGATTAATGTATGACTGCGCTTTACTATGACTCACCTACTTTCAACCCCCAGTAAAGGAAATTGCAATGTCTCTTATCAATACGACAGTCAAACCATTCAAGGCAACTGCTTATCATGACGGCAAATTCGTCGACATCACCGAGGCAACGCTGAAGGGTAAATGGTCCGTGTTCGTGTTCTATCCAGCTGACTTTACTTTTGTTTGCCCAACAGAACTGGAAGATTTGGCCAACAACTACGCAGAATTCAAGAAGATGGGCGTGGAAATCTACGGCGTGTCGACTGACACTCATTTCGCGCACAAGGCTTGGCACGACACATCGGAAGCCATCAAGAAAGTGCAATACCCACTGGTCGGCGATCCAACCACAACACTGGCACGCAACTTCGAAGTGCTGATCGAAGAAGAAGGCCTGGCACTGCGCGGTACTTTCGTGATCAATCCAGAAGGTCAGATCAAGGTTCTGGAAATCCATGACAACGGTATCGGCCGCGATGCATCCGAATTGCTGCGTAAAGTGAAGGCAGCGCAATACGTTGCTTCGCACCCAGGTGAAGTTTGCCCAGCGAAGTGGACTGAAGGCGCAGAAACACTGAAGCCATCGCTGGATCTGGTCGGCAAGATTTAAATCATTGATTGGGCTACTGCGCGGCGCGATCTCAAGACTGCGATGCTCGCCGTACTCAGGTACGGCTGCGCTTCTCTTCTTGAGATCGCACCGCTCGCTATGCCCACTCAACGATTTAACGCAGTAAAGCCTGTTCGGAACAATAGAAGTACCTTCCAGTCTCAGCGCAAGCAACGGCGCAACGCTCACGAGGCCGCGCGTCGGAGCCTGGAAAAATCGAATCTCACATCAGAGGAAAGTGGAAATCATCATGCTGGATGCCAATCTCAAAGCTCAATTAAAAGCCTATCTGGAAAAGGTCACACAACCTATCGAGATCGTGGCGTCGCTCGATGATGGCGCCAAATCCCGTGAGCTGCAGGAGCTGCTGCAGGAAATCGTCACGCTGTCCGAGCGCATCACGCTCATCGAGCGCAACGATCATGCAACACGCAAACCATCTTTTTCATTGAACCGCCCAGGTACTGATATCAGCGTCCAATTCGCCGGTATCCCGATGGGCCACGAATTTACCTCGTTGGTGCTGGCGCTGCTGCAAGTCGGCGGCCACCCGATCAAGTTGGACGACAAGGTGATCGAGCAAATCCGCAACCTGGATGGCGATTACACCTTTGAAACTTATATTTCGCTGACCTGCCAGAACTGTCCGGAAGTGGTGCAGGCATTGAACGTGATGTCGATCATCAATCCACGCATCCGCTCGGTGACGGTTGATGGCGCGCTGTTCCAGGATGAAGTGGAAAAGCGTCAGATCATGGCAGTGCCAACTGTCTATATGAACGGTGAAGTATTCGGTCAGGGTCGTACTGGCGTCGAAGAAATCCTAGCCAAGCTCGATACTGGTGCAGCCGCTCGCAAGGGTGAAGAATTGAGCACCAAGGAAGCCTACGACGTGTTGATCGTCGGCGGTGGTCCTGCCGGTGCTGCAGCGGCAATTTATGCAGCGCGCAAGGGTATTCGCACCGGTGTGGTCGCTGAGCGCTTTGGCGGTCAGGTGCTCGATACGATGGCGATTGAAAACTTCGTCTCGGTCAAGGAAACTGACGGGCCGCATTTTGCGGCGGCGCTGGAGCAGCATGTCCGGACCTATGAAGTCGACATCATGAATGTGCAGCGTGCCGAAGCACTGGTGCCGGGCGACAAGATGATCGAAGTCAAACTGGCCAATGGCGGCGTGCTCAAGAGCAAGACGGTGATTCTGTCGACCGGTGCCCGCTGGCGCGAAATCAACGTGCCGGGTGAGCATGAATACCGCAATCACGGTGTGGCGTATTGCCCGCACTGCGATGGTCCTTTGTTCAAGGGCAAGCGCGTGGCGGTGGTCGGTGGCGGCAATTCCGGTGTGGAAGCGGCAATTGACTTGGCTGGTTTGGTCAAGCATGTGACCTTGATCGAATTCGGTGCTGAGTTGCGTGCCGATGCAGTGTTGCAGCGCAAGTTGCGCAGCCTGCCGAACGTGGTCGTAATTACATCGGCGCAAACGACCGAAATCACCGGCGACGGTCAAAAGGTCAACGGCATCACCTACAAGGAACGCGACAGCGGCGACATCAAGCACGTCGAACTGGAAGGTGTTTTCGTCCAGATTGGTTTGGTACCCAATACGGAATGGCTCAAGGGGACACTGGCCTTGAGCAAGCATGGTGAAATTGAAGTCGATGCCAAGGGCCAGACTTCGCTTCCTGGCGTATTCGCTGCTGGCGATGTGACGACAGTGCCGTACAAGCAGATCGTGATTGCCGTTGGTGAAGGTGCCAAGGCTGCACTGAGTGCATTCGATCATCTGATTCGCACATCGGCACCGGATGAGGCAGAAGCGGTATCGGCCAAGGCTGAAGCTGTCGCTGCCTGATCAGGTAGAACTGTTGGAATGAAAGAGCCACCGTAAGGTGGCTTTTTTATTGTGCTTGACTTGGCGTCATCGCAGTTTGGTGAGGCATAAAAAAGCCACCTTGCGGTGTAATGCTGTTCAGTTAAGAACACCTGTCGTTGGTTTCTTGGTTGCTGATGTTTTGTTTTCTTCGGACTACCTAGCCGGGAGCGGCCCGGCAGCCGCTTACTTTTCTTGTCTCGCCAAGAAAAGCTAAGCAAAAGAAGGCGACCGCGCGATCCCGGCCCCTACGGGGTTCCCAGCGATG
>JAMFSU010000042.1 GCA_026225475.1 Duganella sp. | reverse complement strand
CGCAATGCGCAGCGAGCCGTTTATAAAATCCGCTTCTGCGTCGCCGGTGGTGTGGGGTAAGCATCGGGAGAAGAGAGACGCATGTTTGAGCGCAGCGAGTTTGCGGCTCTCCCGATGGTTGCGCCGCAGCGCCGGGAACCCCGCAGGGGCGATGCAGTAGCGGTCGCCTTTCTTTGCTTACTTATCTTTGGGCGAGACCAAAGAAAGTGAGCGGCTGCCGGGCCGCACCCGGCTAGCGCGTCCGAAGAAAACCCCGCATCAGCAACTAAGAAAACCAAAAACACGCTGCGTGCGAGCTTTTTTTGCGCCGGAATCGGTGCGATGTTACCGTATGCATGGGCAATCGCTAGAGGAGGATGGGATGGATCTGCTTATTCGCAACGCCACGCTGGCCGATGGTCGTCAGCATATCGATATTGCTATCGCCAATGGCCGTATTGTGGCCCTGGGCCATGCTTTGGATATCCCGGACACAGTGGTGCCGCGCATCATCGATGCCCATGGTGACCTGGTTACACCACCTTTCGTGGACGCCCATTTTCATATGGATGCCACCTTGAGCTACGGACTGCCGCGCGTCAATGCCTCTGGCACCTTGCTCGAAGGGATCGCCTTGTGGGGCGAACTCAAACCGACACTGCAACAAGAAGCCCTGGTCGAACGCGCCCTGCAATACTGCGATTGGGCAGTGGCGCGCGGCTTGCTGGCGATCCGTTCGCATGTCGATATTTGCGATGATCGCCTGCTGGCGGTGGAAGCCTTGTTGCATGTCAAGCGCCAGGTAGCGCCTTATCTGGATTTGCAACTGGTGGCATTTCCACAAGATGGTTTGCTGCGCAGCCCGACTGCATTTGCCAATCTGCGGCGCGCCATCGCCATGGGCGTCGACGTGGTCGGCGGCATACCGCATTTTGAACGGACCATGGCTGATGGCGCCGAGTCGGTACGCCTGCTGTGCGAATTTGCGGCTGAACAAGGTTTGCGTGTGGATATGCATTGCGATGAAAGCGACGACCCACTGTCGCGCCACATCGAAACGCTGGCCTATCATGCGCAACGGTTGGGCATGCAGGGACGCGTGACCGGTTCGCATCTGACATCGATGCATTCGATGGACAATTATTACGTCAGCAAACTGTTGCCGCTGATACGCGAAGCAGGAGTGGCGGCGATTGCCAATCCGCTCATCAACATCACCCTGCAGGGGCGCCACGATAGCTATCCCAAACGGCGCGGCATGACCCGCGTACCAGAAATGCTGGCCGCCGGTATCGAGGTTGCCTTCGGTCACGATTGCGTGATGGACCCCTGGTATGGTCTGGGTTCGGGCGACATGCTGGAAGTTGCCCACATGGGCTTGCATGTGGCACAGATGACCGGCCAGGATGCCATGCGTGCCTGCTTTGCGGCTGTCACCGGAACACCGGCGCGCATCTTGGGACTCGAAGATTACGGGGTAGAAGTCGGCAACTGGGGCGATCTGGTGGTACTCGATGCCGGGGATCCGATTGAAGCGATACGCCTGCGGGCAGCGCGCCGTTTTGTGATTCGACGTGGTCAGGTGCTCAGTGAAGCACCAGCGGCGCACGCCAGTTTGCATTTGCCAGGGCGCAGTTCGCAGGTGGATTTTCGCTTGGGGCATTGATACACAATCGGATTGCCTGTCTCGGTACAATTTACATCATTTACATGCTTTGCACAGGTCGGTATGGGGCTGATCTTATTTGCGAATAAGGTGGCCGGTGGCGGATGTGCCTAATTTGCTCCATGCTTCATTTTTTCATGATCAATGGCGTCATTGTGTAGATTTTTGTGGCGTTCCATTGCATTAAAAAATGCGAGCAAATTTTGTTTTTTTGGGGCCGGGAATCGTTGCTGTCCCGTTTCGTGCCGACTGGTCCGTGCCAGTCCGAGGCGCTATACTGCCAGCCACGAAAAAGAAGGAGGAATCATCCATGTCTGCACTCACACTGCATCCGACTGCAAACCGCGCCATTGCGCAGGTCAGCCTGATGATGGCACTGCTGTTGTGCAGCTTCTTGTCCATCACCGCGCAGGCGCAACAAACTGTGCCGACGCAATATTCGCCGTTGGCGGCGATACCGGCAACACAGTCCTGCGCCAATCTGAGCCAGGTCGATCTGATCGAGATCGGCGGCAGTGGCAGCAAGATCACTGGCGCGAAAGAGAGCACCGGAAAGTATGGCCCGGTTTGTGCCGTCACCGGCACCTTCGCACCTGCCATTAACTTCGCGATACAACTGCCGTTGCAAAGCTGGACGCAACGTTATCTGCAGATCGGTTGCGGCGGTCTGTGCGGCAATATTTCAAACAATGTCGGTGCTGCTGACGGCTGTGCTCCGCTCAATGCCGGTGGCTTCGTCACCGGTGCCACTGACATGGGGCATCAAGACCAGGATGGTTCGTTCGGCGACGATACGCAGAAACGCGCCGACTTCGCCTATCGCGCCCAGCATCTGACTGCCCTGGCGGCGAAGCGGCTGATACACGCTTTCTATAGCAGGCCAGCAGCCTTTTCTTATTTTTCTGGTTGCTCCGATGGAGGCCGCGAAGCATTGATCGAGGCGCAGCGCTATCCCGGCGATTTCGACGGCATTATCGCGGGCGCAGGCGCACTCAATTTCCAGGCGCAAAATGCCGTGTTTCATGCCTGGCAGGCCAGCGCCAATACGGGTGCCGATGGCAAGGCGATACTGATCGCCACGCGCTTGCCAATCTTGCACAAGGCTGTACTGGCCGCTTGCGACGGGCTTGACGGTATTGTCGACGGCTTGATCTCGAACCCGCTGACCTGCCATTTTGATCCCGCGACAATACAGTGTCCGGCCAATGCCAAGAGTACGGCGGCATGTCTGACGGCGGCAGAAGTCGGTGTGGTGCGCAAGTTCTACGATGGCCCACGTGACCCCGTCAACGGCAAGCGTTTGACTGCCGGTGGTCCGCAATATGGTTCCGAACTGGCTTGGGCTGGCGTGTACGTACCGCGTGCTGCCGGGCAGCCAATGATGAGCGAGATGATCTCGCTGCAGGTATTGCGGCATATGGCGTTTGAAGTGAAACCGCCAGCCAGTTTCAGCCTGGCCGACATGCATTTCGATCAGGCCACCTTCGATAAGCTGCGCGCCCGCCATCGCATGTTTGATGCCACCAATCCCGATCTATCAGCGTTTGCTGCCGGAGGTGGCAAACTGATCCTGTGGCATGGCTGGGCCGATCCGCATATCTCGCCGATCAACACGATCGCTTATTACACCGCTGTTCATCAACAGATGGGCGCGGGTGCTGATACCTTCACACGCCTGTATCTGTTCCCCGGCATGTATCACTGCTCCGGTGGCGAAGGCCCGTATCAGGTCGATTTGCTCACCCCGATGATGAATTGGGTAGAACGGCATGTGGCACCCGATGCCGTGGTCGCGAGCCAGCCTGACAAAGCCACGCTCAGCGATTTCGGTGCACCGATGCGGCGCGGTGCGGGCGGCCCTGGTGCTGCTGACGGCAAGCCCGCTGCCTCCGGCCCACCGCCAGGCGCAATGGGACCGGCAGGAGCGGTTGGCGGTATGGAACCGATGGACGGTCCACCGCCTGCAATGATGGCCGCTGGCGGTGCCGCGTCAGGCAAGAATGCTGCGCCGGTCAAAATTGTGCGCACGCGTGCCGTCTATCCATGGCCTTACAGCACCGTCTACGACGGCAAGGGCGACCCCAACCAGGCGGCCAGCTTCGTACGCGGTACCGAGATCAGCTTCGAGATGCCGGATTGGCTCGGTGCTGATTTCTTCAAATCGTATCAGCCTTTGATGCATTGATGGCTGCGTTGCAAGCCTGGGGCGAGTGCAATTGCGCCGCCGCCTCCACGGGCGCCAGAGGCAAGCTGGTCAGGCTGGCTTAGACATGATTTTTTTCAATCGCATTCATGTCAGGCTTGCGCCGACAACAGCGTCGCCTGTTCACTTGCGTGCTCCGTCTGCTGCGCAATCAAGGCAGCGATGGCTTGTGCGGTAGCAGTGGCACCGGCGACCTGTTCAGGAATCGAATTGGACTCCCACACCACGCCGCGTACCGGATGCCCGACAGCAAACAGGCGCGTCGAAGGCCTCTTGGCGGCATCCAGCACGGCACCGCTATCGGCGGCAGTGTCGATGCCGAAGCCGGTGGCATGAATATGCACCAGAGCGCGTCGCAATACATTGCTGATCAGCGCATCGTCAATCTTGCGCCAGTCGAATTCATATCCTTGGGCATTGACCACACGGTCGACCTGCACGCTGTGCACCTCCTGCGTGCTGCGGTCGCGCCAATCGACTTCAATCTTGCCATTGTCCAGGGAGCGTACAGCGACGATGCGGCCGCTCTGTTGCTGGTAACGTCCACTAGCGACGATCTTTTCGAATTTGTTTCCTGACTCCGGCGCTGCACGGTGCAGGGCGATTTCCCAATAAGGCCGCAGATGACGTAGGAAGCGTTGCTTGTCGCGTGCCGTGGCATTTGCCCAGAGTTGCGGCAAATGCGGACGCACGGCACCGGGCAGGCGTTGCCAGTGATGGCCGCCGGCACGGATGGCATGGCGTGCCTGTTGCACTGTGCGCAGCAGGGCGCGCAAGCTGCCTGGCAGTTTTCCGGGTTGCAGCACATCGGGCCAGGGTTCCACATCTTCGCGTCGCTTGACCAGCAAGCCACGCCGCGACACAGCGATGTAGTTGCCGGTGAAACCTTGCTTTTCTGCGCTCAGGATCGCATCGAGCGCAGTCAGACTGGAGCCGATGATCAGCACACTGGCGGCGCGCTCGATATCATTCCAGACGCCTTCACGCCAGACGTCGTCGATCAAGCGCGCGCTGCCGTCGGCCGCTGGCGCCAGTGCTGCATCGACCTCGAAAGCCTGACCCGCCTGGGGGCGAAACAGACCAGTTGCCAGCACCACGCGATCGGCTTGCCAGGTGCCGGCGCTGGCGGTGGTGATGGCATACTGCGTGCCGCTCTGCTGCAGATCGATGACGCGGGCCTGCACAGTCTGCAAACGAATGCGCGTTCCCGCCGCCAGTAATGCCGCCTGCAGTGAGGCTTGCACATAGGCGCCGAAAATCCAGCGGGGTGGAAAACTGTTCTCAAAAGCCACGCCAGTCGGCGGCTGCCAATCGTAAGCCAGTGCATTGGCCGTCAACCACTCGACCAGATGCAAAGGTTGGTGCGGATACAGTCCAAACAGGCGCGCCGGACCATTGACCAGGTGCTCGTGGTTGGCGCTGCTGTAGGCGATACCACGGCCGATTTCATGTGTGCTTTCGAACAGCACGATGTCGAGCGGCTGTGCACTGGCTTCGATCAGTTTGAGTGCCGTAACGACACCGGAAAAGCCACCGCCGATGATGGCGATGCGTTGGGGCGAATGGGTTTTCATAGGTCGGCTGGCAAAAATAATGAGGAGTGATTGCTGTCGATAGTAAGGAAGATAGACCTGTCTTGTTGCTATATTTTCTAATATTGTTATGCGCTTATTGCCGTGGCAATCTTGGCGGTTTTCTGGCAGAAGAAAGTACAATGGAACCGCCTGTGTTAGCGCGTTCCTGGCGTGAAAAAGTGCCTGCCTGCTGATGCCGGTATATCTGGCCGAGGATAAAAAAACGGCCATGATGACTCATGACCGTCTGCAAGAAAATCGCCAGCGCCTGCGCTTCTATAAGGCTCGCCGTTGCGCTGCCAGCGTGCGGATTACCGCCACCAGCTTGTCGATTTCATCAAAGGTGTTGTAGAACGCCAGCGATGGACGTACCGTCGTTTCCAGACCAAAGCGGCGCAAGATCGGTTGCGCGCAATGGTGGCCGGTGCGTACGGCAATACCTTCTTCGTTAAGTGCCTGGCCGACTTCTTCGGTACTGTAGCCGGCCAGCACAAATGACATGACGCTGGCTTTGTCCTTGGCCGTACCGACCAGGCGTACGCCTTTGATGGCACCCAACTGCTGCATGCCGTAGACCAGCAAGTCATGCTCATAACGAGCAATGTTTTCAATGCCGATCTGATTGACGTAATCGATTGCCGCACCCAGACCCACTGCATCGGCGATATTGCCAGTGCCGGCTTCAAACTTGTTGGGAATCGGCTGAAACACGGTTTTCTCAAACGTCACGTCGGCGATCATGTTGCCACCGCCCTGCCAAGGCGGCATATCTTCCAGTACCGCGCGTTTGCCCCAGACCACACCAATGCCGGTAGGGCCGAATACCTTGTGACCTGAAAACACGAAGAAATCGGCATCCAGTGCCTGCACGTCAACCCGCATATGGGAAACCGACTGGGCACCATCGACCAAGGCCTTGGCGCCGACGCGATGGGCCAGTTCAATGATTTCCTTGACCGGCGTGACGGTGCCGAGGGCATTGGACACCTGCGTGATGGCGACGATCTTGGTACGGTCATTGAGCAGCTTGCGATACTCGTCGAGCAAGACCTGACCCGAATCGTCAACCGGAATCACCCGCAGTCGTGCCCCCTTGGCTGCCGCCAATTGTTGCCAGGGAACGATATTGGCATGATGTTCCAGGTGGGAAACGATGATTTCATCGCCTTCACCCACATGCTGTCCACCCCAACTCTTGGCGACCAGATTGATCGCTTCGGTGGTGCCGCGCACGAAAATGACTTCGTTGACATCCGGTGCATTGAGGAAGCGCCGTACGCGTTCTCGTGCCCCTTCGTAAGCATCAGTGGCACGCGCCGCCAAGGCGTGCGCGGCGCGATGGATATTGGAATTTTCGTGAGCGTAGAAATAACTGATGCGATCAATCACCGACTGCGGCTTGTGTGTCGTCGCCGCATTGTCAAACCAGACCAACTGGCGGCCATTGACACGTTCCTGCAAAATCGGAAAGTCACGGCGCACAGCGTGGACATCAAATGGCGCATGGCGATCCGCACCAGCCAATGGTACGGTGGCGTGTGGCGCTGCTTTGGCAGGCGTCACATAGCCGCTGGGCAGCACCACTGCATCAACGAAATAGTATTGCGGTGACGTTGCTGCTGCCGCTGCTGGCGTACCGGCGTCACCAGGCAGCCCGGTTGCCGGTGCCGCACTGGGTGAGCGCTGCTCGGGCAGTGATGATGGCACCGAGAAGCCTGGTGGTGCTGCAGGTGCTGCCGCTTCATTCAGAAAATAATAAGGTGAAGCAGCGTGTTGCACAGGGGCTGCGCCATCGAGTCCGGGTCCTTGCGGCACCCCGAGCAGGGCACCGCCACTGCGCGGTTCGTAGGCCGGAATGGCGCTGTGCAACTTGTCCGGCACACCATTGCCTGCCGGCGCTGCTGGTAACAACGCCGGTGCACGGTTGGCCAGCGACAACACTTGCGTGGGCGACGCCGGCAACAGATTGGTGCCGGGAATCTGACCTTGCGGAATTGGCGTGCCTGGCACGCTGGGACCAAAACCGGCCGGACTGACCAGTGGTGAACCCGGCGGCGCAATATTGCCAGGCGCTTGCACGCCATGCGGCGCAAACGGCGGCGCGGCAAACAACTCCGTGGCCAGACGCGCCAGCACGGCGGGATCGAATGGCGCACCGGCAATCTCAGGAACGCCGTTCGCTGCAGCAGCGGGTGCAGGAAGGGAAGGGGAGAGTGTGCTCACGGTGCGGCTTATTTGTAGGTGTCAGGATAATCGTGGTACTTGCCGATTTCGACATCGTCAAGCACGGCTAATGCATCGCTGGTCAACACCGCCAGCGAGCAATACAGTGAAATCAGATACGAAGAAATCGCATGATTGTTGATGCCCATGAAACGCACCGACAGTCCTGGACTTTGCTCACCCGGCAAGCCCGGCTGGAACAGACCGACCACACCTTGGCGTTTGTCGCCGACACGCAGCAGCAGGATCTTGCTCTTGCCATCGGCAACCGGCACCTTGTCCGATGGAATCAGCGGAATGCCGCGCCAGGTAATGAATTGCGAACCAAACAGGCTGATCGTCGGCGGCGGTGTGCCACGGCGAGTGGCTTCGCGGCCAAACGCGGCAATCGCCAGCGGATGGGTCAGGAAGAAGGCCGGTTCTTTCCAGACCTTGGTCAGCAATTCGTCCAGGTCATCTGGCGTCGGTGCGCCGGTCAACGGGAAGATGCGCTGTTCGTCGGTGACTTGCGCCAGCAGGCCATAGTCAGGATTGTTGATCAGTTCGCTTTCCTGATTTTCCTTGATGGTTTCGATGGTCAGACGCAACTGTTCCTTGATCTGATCATGCGGGCTGCTGTACAGGTCCGATACCCGGGTATGCACGTCCAGCACGGTCGATACTGCATTGAGGAAGTATTCGCGCGGATTTTCTTCGTAATCGACGAAAGTGCGCGGCAATTGATTTTCTTCTTGGCGGGCAGTGCAGGTGACCTTGATCGATTCCGGATTCTTGACCTTGTTGAGACGATAGATACCTGCCTCAACCGGCACCCATTGCAATAGATGCGTGAGCCAGCGCGGGCTGATGGTCTCCAGCTGGGGAACGGTTTTGGTGGCATTGGCAAGTTGCCGTGCTGCGTTATCGCCGAGTGCGGTCGTACCGCCAACTGTTGCTGACATCTGAACTCCAATTTAGAGGGGTGAGAAAGAAATAACGAGGGAGAGTGTCGGTGCTTGAGGCATGCCGCTCAACATGCTATAGCCATCAACTTGATGCCGCGTACCAGATTCATCTGGCTGATGGCTTCGCCGCGCGTGACCAGGGCCGAGGGTGTCAGCTTGAGCGCGGCGGCGAGTTTTTCCACCGTCACCAGTGAGGCAATGGCGCCGCCGCGCTCGATTTCGCCGATATACGAGCGATTCAAATTGGAGTTTTCGGCCAGCCGTTCCTGCGACCAGCCTTGCGCTTCTCGCAATTGGCGCACGCCGATACCAAAGCTCTGCACCAAGGCACTGGCGATGTTGTCGTTGTCCTCGCTGGCAGTATCGGCGTCATCAGGCACGGGCTTTTTTTGCTGTTTTTTTGCGTTCATAGGGGCGCTCTCGAAGGCGTGGTCATGCTGCTGCGATGCTGTTGGCATGGGCACCCTCGCGAAACTCCGCCTGGGCAATACGGCCACCGGCCGGTACATCGTGGGTGAGCCAGACATTGCCGCCGATGACTGCACCTTTGCCTAGCGTGATGCGTCCCAGGATAGTCGCGCCAGCGTAAATGACGACATCGTCCTCAACCACCGGATGACGCGGCAAGCCCTTTTGCAGATTGCCATGGGCATCGGTGGGAAAGCGTTTGGCGCCAAGCGTGACGGCCTGGTAGACGCGCACGCGCTCACCGATGACGGCGGTTTCGCCGATCACCACACCGGTACCGTGGTCGATGAAAAAGCCAGCACCGATGACGGCGCCCGGATGAATATCGATGCCGGTGGCACCATGCGCCAGCTCGGCGACGATGCGCGCCAGCAGCGGCAGACCCAGACCATACAGCCGATGCGCCAGGCGGTAATGAATCATGGCCAGCACGCCGGGGTAGCACAGCAGTACTTCATCAACGCTGCGGGCGGCCGGGTCGCCCTGATAAGCCGCCAGCACGTCGCTGTCGAGCAAGGTACGGATTTGTGGCAGGGAAGCCGCAAAGGCGCGCGTTGCCGTCAAGGCTTGCTGTTCGATATCGGCATCCTTGCCGGTGGCGTCATGCAAGGTAGCGCTGTACTTCAATTCCAGATGTACCTGTTTGAGCAGCGCATGCAGTGCCGCATCGAGGGCATGTGCGACGTGAAAATTTTCGCTTTCCTGACGCAGGTCGGGCGGGCCCAATCGCATCGGAAACAGCACCCCTTTCAGATCGTCGACGATGCCGGCCAGCGCATCACGCGAGGGAAACTCACGGCCGCCCGGTTCGCTATTGCGGCGCTGCGTACTGCGCCATTGTTGTCTGGCATCGTGCAGGGCCTGCACGATGTCATGGATGTCAAAACTCGCCACAGCATTCCTTGGTAAAAAAATGGGGTGTTGCGCAGTGCTGGCAGCGCCAAGCTAGGCAACTGCTCGCGGGTCACGAGGATTGCAAGGGCTTAATCCTGCACCCAAGGCAAGCCATGGAAACGCCAGCCATCACTGCCACCGCGATGTTGTGCAGCATCGATTTCACCTTCGAAACCTTCCTGCACATTGAAAATACAGGTAAAACCAGCCTTGGTCGCAGCTTCGGCAGCCAGCGCCGAGCGTTTGCCGCTACGGCACAGCAGCAGGGCGATGCGGTCCTTGCCGCCGATCTTGCTTTCCAGTTCGCGCACAAAGCGCGGGTTGCGCGTGAGCGCGGTGCCGGTGGCCCAGGGTACATGCAGGCTGTTGGGAACATGCCCGACGAATTTGCGTTCTTCGTTGGAGCGCACATCGACCAACAGAGCGCGGTCTGACGAAAACAGTGCCCAGGCCACCGGCGGCGCTACGCCACCGGCAAATGGCAAGCCCTGGGCTTGTGCAATGGTGAGTGCGGATTCCAGTTCTTGCGGCAAGACTGTTTCCGGGGCGAGTAACTCAGTTGACATGGTGCTACCTCGATCGTCGTTATGGGGCGTGAAATCAGGTCATGGATTGCCGCCAACTTGATGGCAATAGACAGCAATCCGGCCTTGTGATGACTGTACGAGCGCGCGAGGTCAATGCAAACGAATAAAAAAGTACTCCTAAAGAAGAAAAACGCATAAGGGCTTTATTCGCTGGTGGTCGTTGGTTAAGTGGTCCCTCGCAAGGCTACCGGGAAAACGTCCAGGTTTGCCTCATCGGAGCACTGCACACGCGCAACGCGGATCAGACATCTCAGGATGAATGTATGGTTGTGTAAATATTGAGAGGCAGGCAAACGTCTCTTTTACTGACTTCCGGGTGTTGAATACGCACTGTGCATCGATTGAATCCGTCGTCTTGATACTTCCCGCTCAACGCTCTATCGCGGTAGATGTTTTGCCGCGGATCGCCGTCTATGCGGGATAGATGCTGATGTCTCTAGCGTCGAAGTTAGATAAACCCGCTGTCGACTTTGGTGCTGAAAGTACATTGCATTTTGTTTTTTCAAGCGTCTTCGCGTCATCAATACCGCCAATCTATCCATTTTTTTGTTGGTAATTTGTCAGGATTGGCACGTAAATTATCTCTTGCATCAAGTGGCAATAGGCAGTCCGTCGATTGAGTCGGTGTGGGGTACTGCTTGGCGTTGCAGAACGCATCAGCGCATGCCTGTGCGCGTGAAGATAGATCAATAAAACATAAATAGCAGTGCCGGGGAAATGAAAAATATCAAAAACATGTTGAAACTGTGGCTATGTCTGCTGGTTGCAATTCTTGTTGGCTGCGCTAGTGTTCCAGGACAAATTGCCTATGAATATCAAACGGGAATGGGCATCAAACTCTTCTATGTGAAAGAGGTCGGCGATACCTGTTGGATACAGCTCAATGACAGGATATCCACAGAGCTGGTCGATGTGTTCAAGCAGGCTGCCAATGATTTAAGTGCACGGCCCTGTGCGAATAAGTGGATTGTGCTCAACTCACTGGGCGGGAACGTGGCCGCCTCGTTTGCAGTCGGAAGAATCATTCGCGAAAAGCGCTTCAATACCATCTTGCCGCGCTATGGTGGTTTTTGTGCCTCGGCTTGTGGCATGTTGTTCATCGCGGGCGTGAAAAGAGAGGCGCAAGACAGAGCGATCACGGGTTCTCATTTGGGATTTCATCAATACACCAACGGTGGCGCCTGCTTGAAGCCATCCAACAAAGAATATAGGGAGCTACACAACTACGCGGCACAACTCCTTCCTGCGGACGCCGCAGCCTTGTTCGTTAAACTGGTGATTGGAACCGGCTGCAATCAAATGGATAGCTCGGTTTCGTTGCCGATGCTCAAAGAGGCGGGGATTATTACCGGTGACGGCGCGCTCGATTGAGTTGATGGGAGCGACGGTAACGTCCTTCGGATCAGCGTTTGGCGTAGACTATGGCGCCCAGTCAAATTCTTACCTATGCCTCAGGAGTCTGCATGAAATTGATCAATCTTGCCGCTGTCGCGTTGCTGGCCGGCCTTCTCAATAGCTGTTCCAGCATACCGCCTGTGGCCGTCAATGGGACGGTCAGTGCAACGTCGGTGGAGGCAACAGAGATCACGCTGGCCGCAAGCTATGCGAATCTGGCCGAGCGTGGTGGCAAGGTATTTCAGCTCGACCCGAAGTTATCCACGGTTCGCATTTACGTATTTCGCGCTGGCTCAGCGGCCAGGTTGGGGCACAACCATGTGCTCTCGGCGCCGACATTTTCTGGTTTCGTTTATGTGCCTGACGGCGCCAGTGCGGCTGCGCGTTTTGATCTGGCGTTCCGCCTCGATCAACTGGAAATCGACAAGCCTGAATTTCGCGCTGCTTTAGGAGGCGCATTCTCGTCCGTGATTTCGCCGGAAATGATCGCCAGCACGCGTGAGCATATGTTGGGTGCAGAGAATATGCAGGCCGAGCAGTATCCGCTGGTGCGTATCCACGCATTGCAGATTACCGGTGAGTCGCCGCGATTTGCCGCCAAGGTGCGCGTCGAGATGCATGGCCAGGCCCGTGAGATGTGGCTGCCCCTGCGTGTGGAAGGATTGCCGGATCGGGTGACTGCTGCCGGATCATTGGTGTTGCGGCAGAGCGATTTCGGCATCAAGCCTTATTCGGTATTTGGAGGCTTGATGGCGGTGCAGGATGAAGTCGTCATTGAGTTCAACCTGGTCGGCGGGAAGTGACGGCCGACCAGGTTGACTGTCCGTCAATGGCGACCGATGAACAGGTCTGCCGCCTTTGGATCATTGAGCAATGCGGCTGCCTCGCCTTGCATGGCAACGCTGCCCTGGTCGATGATATAGCCGCGCTGGCTGATGGCCAGTGACTGGCGTGCGCGCTGTTCCACCATCAAAACAGCGGCGCCGGCTTGCGGCAGGCGCGCCACGTAGCTGAAAATTTCCTCGACCAGTGCTGGCGACAAAGCCGCTGTCGGTTCATCGAGCAGCATCATGTTCGGCTTGCGCATGAGGGCGCGGGCGAAGGCCAACTGTTGCCGTTCACCACCGGACAACAGACCCGCTTTGCGGTTGCGATGGCCGGTCAGGGCGGGGAACAGTGCATACATCTCGGCAGCACGTTGCTTCTGCTGCGACACACCTTGCACCACCAGGAGATTTTCATGCACGGTCAGTGACGGGAACACGTTGGCCACTTGCGGTACATAGCCGATGCCGTATTCCAGCCGTGATTCGACACTGGCCTTGGCAATTTCTTTCTGATTGAAGACGATGCTGCCGTGCATGCGTGGCAACAGGCCCATCGATGCTTTGATGATGGTCGACTTGCCGGCACCGTTGGTGCCAGCAATCGTGACGATTTCACCAGGCATCACATGCAGATTGATGCCCTTGAGAATATCCACCTCGCCATAACCGCCCGTGAGGCCGCTGATTTCAAATACCGGTTTCATCAATGACTTCCCATGTAGGCAGCGCGCACGCCGGCGTCGGCCAGTACCTCGTCTGGCTTACCATGGGCCAGCAAGGTGCCGCGGTCCATGACATACAGATCGTCGACCAGTCGGTTGAGCGCTTCCAGATTATGTTCGATGATCAAAAAGCCGATACCTTGCTGATTGAGTTCACTGATGCGCGCCGAAATTTCTTCGATCAGCACCGGATTGACACCAGCGTAAGGCTCATCGAGCAAAATGAACTTGGGGTCCGACATCAGCACACGACCCAGTTCGAGCAGCTTTTTCTGGCCGCCGGACAAGCCTCCAGCCAGATTATCGGCCACCGCACGCAGCTTGAGGAAATCCAGCGTGTGTTCTACCCGCTCACTGATGGCCGCTTCAGCGCGGCGCACTTCGCCCGGTGCCAGCAATAGCTTGATCAATGATTCACCCGGTTGGTGGCGTGCACCGACCTTGAGGTTTTCTCGCACGCTCAAATGCTTGAATTCACGCGGCACCTGAAACGTACGGCCAAAGCCGTGACGGGCGCGTTCGACGGCGGACAATTGTTCAAATGCAGTACCGGCGAAATTAACCTTGCCGGCAGTCTGGCGCGAGAAACCGCTCAAGACGGCAAACAAAGTACTTTTGCCAGCGCCATTCGGGCCGATCATGCCGTGCAGGCCAGACAGACTCATTTCCATGGTCACGCCGTTGAGTACCTTGAAGTCGCCATAGGCCAAGTCCAATCCGGTAGTGGTGAGCATACTCATGTGGCACTCCTTTTACCGAACAGACCTTGCGGCCGCCAGCGCATGAACAGGATCAGCAGCACGCCGATGACGCCGAGCTGGAAGCTGGCCATGCCGGCATCGGTGACGCCAGGAATGTAGCCACGCAGAAAGCGTGTGCCTTCCAGCAGGAAGACCAGCAACACGGCACCCGAAATCGAACCCAGCAAACGTGCCACGCCACCCATGATGATCGCCATCCAGATATAGAAAGTGGTGATCGGTACAAACTGGTCGGGCACGATGTAGGTGATGTAATGCGCATAGAAGGCACCGGCCAGGCCAGCAATCGCACCGCCGATGACCAGCACCTGCGTCTTGAAGATGGATGGATCCTTACCCAAGGCAATGACCGCCACTTCATCATCACGAATCGCCTGAATCGTGCGGCCGTAAGGGCTTTGCGTAATGCGGCGCATGACCAGCGTGGTCAACGCGGCAGCGGTGATCAGCGCACACAACAGGAACAGTTCGCTGGCGCTGCTGCTCCAGTTCGGCCACAAACGCGGAATCCCGGAAATGCCCTGCACGCCGTGGGTCAGCCAGTCCTCCTTGACGATCACCAGGCGGATGATTTCCGAGAATCCCAGTGTCACAATGGCCAGGTAATCATCGCGCAGTCGCAAGGCAATGCGCCCCAGCGGCCACGACAGCAAGCCCGCCACAAGCATGGCGGCAGGAAACGACAGCCACGCCGGCAAGCCCAGATTCATCGTCACCAATGCCGAGGTATAAGCACCGACGCCGAAGAAACCAACCAAGCCAAAATTGATCAAGCCGGTGAAGCCATACTGCAGGTCAAGTGAGAACGCCAGCAGGATGTAGATCACCATGATGATCAGAATCGTCGCAAGATAACTGACCATCAGCGCACTCCCTGGGGACGGTTAAACAAGCCTTGCGGGCGCACCAGCAACACCAGCAGCATCACCACATAACCCAGCGCAATCTTGTAGACGAAGCCGACATAGGGCGTCGACAACTCTTGCACCACACCCAGCAGAATCGCCCCGGCCACTGCACCGACCGGATTGCCGAGGCCGCCGATGACTGCTGCGGCGAAGGCCGGCAACAACATGGTCCAACCCATTTCCGGCGCCAGCGTGGTGCGCATGCCCAACACCGTGCCGGCAATGCCGCACACCGCACCGGTGACCGACCACATCACGACCATGACCCGTTCCTTGCGGATACCGCTGACGCGGCCCAGGTCCGGATCATCGGCCAAGGCACGCATCATACGACCGACCGGCGCCACATACAGCATGACGAAGACGGCGGCCAGCACGGCCACGATGACACCGGCCAATTGCACATCGGTCGGATTGATCAGTACGCCATGGAAATTGATGGCGCGCGTGAGCGGCAGGCTGAACATTTTCAGTTCATGCCCAAAGCTCATGCCCAGCACCGAACGAATGAAAAAACCCACGCCAATCGAGGTCAGCAGCAGCGTGATGACCGACCGCCGCATGATGGCCTTGAACGCCAGGTAATAAGCCGCCAGCGAAACCAGGGCGCCGACCAGCGCGCCACCCAGGCCCGCCAGCAACAGTGAGCCAGTGACGTTGAAAGTGAAATAGCCACCGAAACCGCCAGCGGCCACGACGTCGCCGGTGGCCGCATTGGGGAAGCGCGCCAAGCCATGCACCAGCGTCACCGCCAGTGCCGGCAAGGCAATCAATAAGCCTTCAACCAGGCCGTTCAAGGCCAGGTTGATGAAATCCGCAAAAGTCATGCCATCCGCTCCGCTTACAGCTTGACCACGTACTTGCGTACCAGCTTGCCTTTTTCGACAAACGAAGCCGCGAAGTCAGGGGTGACGTCATTGAACTCATCAAAGTTGAGCGCGCTCGATGCGCCGTGATAGGTCACGCGCTTGCCGGCTGCCAGCAGCTTCTTGCCTTCTGCAAAACTGTTGACCACGGTACCGCCAGGGGTGCCGATTTCATGCACTTTCTTGGCCAGCACGTCGGCTGCGGCGGTGGGGCCAACTGCTTGCACGGCCAGCGCCAGCACGATCACTTCGTCATAGGTCATGGCAGCATAAACATTGTCTTGCGCGGCCATCTTGGCTTCCTTGGCAAAGCGGTCGGCAAAGCTCTTGTAGGCCGGCGAATCTTCGGCACTGATCGATTCGACCGAGATGATGCCTTCTGTTACGTCCGGGCCCAGCGCCTTGAGCAGATCGCCATTGGCAGCCCAGCCAGGAATGATCCAGCGTGCCGGTTGGCCGCTTTGGTACCACTCGCGCAGAATGATGGTGGTATCGGCCAGATAGGAGCCGGTGACGATCACGTCAGGCTTGCCGCGCAATACTTCCTGCAACTCGGAACGATAAGATGGACGGTTCGGTTCATACACCACGTTGGCGACCACCGTGCCACCGCTGGCAGTCCATGATTTGCGGAAGCCTTCGGTGTTGCCGATGCCGGAGGCATTGTTGAATGCCATGGTGGCAGGGCGCTTGAATTTTTCGCGTTTGGCGATTTCAGCAAAGGCGCGGCCGAAACGGTCATTGGTGGCCTGAAAGCGGAACCCCAGTTTCTTCGCATTGGCCGGTGCCACGCTCAGTGCCGGTGCACCGGAGGTATGCATCAGCAGCACATTGGCGTCGTTGGTGATGGGAATGACTGCCAGTGACACGCCCGAACTCCAGGTACCGATGATGGCGCGCACCTTTTGCACTTCGATCAATTTCTTGGCGGCCAGTACGGCAGCCTGCGGATTGGTTTGCGAGTCTTCCGATGCCATGTCGATCTTGGCGCCGCCAGCACCGCCGGCAGCATTGACTTCGGCGACCGCCATCTGCGCACCCTTGAGCATGCCGGTACCATAGGGCGAGCCAGCGCCGGTGATCGGATTGAGCGAGGCGATCTTGAATACGCCTTGCTGCGCAAAGACAGGGGTACCCCACTGGGATGCGATAAGTGCGACTGCACCGAGCGTTAAGAGCTTGCGACGATTCATATCAACCCTTGGAATGTGAAGACTGCAAATTGGTGAAGATTGGCGTTGTCTGTTGCAGTGCGCCAAACTCGGTTTGTTGCCCGTGCCGCTTTCTATGACCCGGGAACGGTAATAGATCATAGAGCCACAGCGGCGAAAACGTTAAATGAATTCTACGCATGCCAGCATGCCATTAATGCATGCGAAAGTCATGCCGGGATCATCGAGGGGTTTGTGCAAGCCTTGCTGCTGCTGTATTTGCTACGGTATTGCGGCTTTTTTGGCGTACCAAAAATGCGCCAAGCGCATGCTGGCATGCGAAAAATTCATTACAGGATTGGGCGCGCCGCGATCTATCATCGGCGACACAGACCGCAACTTTGCGGTGCCCAACTTTCCATGACGGCATATTCCTATGACCCAAACTCTTCTCAAGAACGGCAATGTCTTTGACCCGGGCCGCGGCACCATGCTCGAACGCCACGACGTATTGATCGATGGCGACCGCATCGTACGTATCTCTGCCACACCGATTGAAGCGCCGGGTGCCAAACAGGTCGATGTCAGCGGCAAGACTGTCATGCCCGGCCTGATTGACTGCCACGTGCACGTCCTGGCATCGAATGCCAATCTCGGCCTCAATGCAGGCATGCCTGCCGTGTTGACGGCGATCCGTGCACTGCCGATTCT
>JAMFSU010000041.1 GCA_026225475.1 Duganella sp. | reverse complement strand
TGCAGGCCGGTGGCATCGGGATGCTCAATGCGATTGCTGGTCCGCTGGGCGATGTCACGTTCTGTCCGACCGGCGGTATTTCGCAGGAAACGGCATCGCAGTTCCTGGCCTGCAAGAACGTGGCCTGCGTCGGTGGTTCCTGGCTCACGCCCAAGAATGCCATTGAAATTGGTGATTGGGGCCGGATTACGGAGTTGGCCAGTGCGGCCAGCGCGTTGAAGCTGAAGTAACTATCGTCAGGAAGTGCTATTGCACTGATCATGGTTGAAAAGAAACTGGAACGCGCGGCACGGTTCCAGTTTTTCTTTTTTGCAAAGGCACTGCAGGTGAACCGAAAGAAATTCAGCGGCTATCGACATTCCCGAATTTGACCATCGCATTCATCAATTACCGATATATGTGTCTTCGGACGTCGCGCGATAGGAAGCAATGCTGTCAAAGATAAGCGCTATCCGATAAACGTTCGAGTATTGCTCTCTTGTGCGCCGGCAGCTGGATTTTCAGCGGAAGTCCTTATCAGGGCGATATTCGGTAAATTTTCGCGGTTTCCGGTACTCACCTATTCTGCTATGAGGCGGTCGAGACGGTTTAGCATGTCCCAGCGCCTGGTGCCGATGATGTGGCGAACCCCGGTGCCAAGCCATCTGGCTCAAGGTCGCTTCGCGCGCTCGGTCCGATATAACGGTTGCCTGGTATCCAGTCGAAATACTGAGCGAAGGAGTTAATTCCTGGCCTCGACGATTCCTGTCGCGGCAGTTGGAACGGCACAGTTGACTTGTGCAATGTCCGCATAAGTTATTAAAAAATTCTGTAGATAACTAAGGTAATCGTTGGCGACCACTGCATTGTCGTGCATCAATGCTGGCGCTGCGCCCAACCTCACGGGGCCATCGAAAATGGAACGTTCATTTGCTTAAGCGACACTTGAAGCATAGCTCTTCAGTATCGTAAGTTCCTCCCCCCCACACTAAGAGGGGCTTAATGCCTGTTTCGCGCTGATTGTGTTAAATACGATAGGACAACCCTTTCACTGCGCCGCTACAATATCCACGTTGCTGCCCCGTCTTCATCTGATTCCGAGTATTGGCGCAACCGCAAATGTTGCGGATGACTATCAGCGCGTCGGCACGATCAAGAAAGAAAACCAAGAAAGAAAACATGACATCACCAGTTCAAACTGCTCCCGCCAAATTTTCCCCCTATCAAAAATCCGTCGTCGCCATGCTGGCCTTCCTGCAGTTCGCGGTGATTCTCGATTTCATGCTGATGTCGCCGCTCGGTGCGGTGATCATGCCAGCACTTAATATTGCTCCAAGTCAATTCGGGCTGGTGGTATCGGCCTATGCCTTCAGCGCAGGGATTTCAGGATTGCTTACCGCTGGCTTTGCAGACCGTTTCGACCGCAAGCGCCTGCTGCTGTTTTTCTATACCGGCTTCATTCTCGGCACGCTCTGGTGCGGTCTGGCGCAGAGCTTTGAAAGCCTGCTGTTGGCCCGTATCGTCACTGGCCTGTTTGGCGGCGTGATTGGCTCCGTGGTGCTGGCCATTTCCACCGATCTGTTTCCGCCCGCCATGCGCGGCCGCGTGATGGGCATGATTCAAACCGCCTTCGCTGCCAGTCAGGTGCTGGGCATTCCGGTTGGACTGTATTTGTCGAACAACTGGAACTGGCATGTGCCATTTATGGTCATGGCCGCTCTGGGCCTGGTTGGCGGCTTGCTGGTGGCCTACAAGTTGCAACCGGTGGCTGAGCACCTGAAAGTGCCGCAGGAGCATGGCGCCTGGAAGCATTTGTTCAATACCGTGACCGAACCACGTTATTTAATCGCGTTTGCCACCACGGCGCTGTTGATGACCGGTGGCTTCATGCTGATGCCGTTCAGTAGCGCCTACCTGGTGGCCAATCTGGGCATCGACTTGCATCATCTGCCATTGGTGTATCTGATTACCGGTGTTTGCACCATTTTCATCGGTCCGTTGATCGGCCGCAGTGCTGACCGCGTTGGCAAATTCCGCGTATTTCTGTTCGGTACCGGGCTGTCGATCGTGATGGTGTTGATTTATACCCATCTCGGCCGCGTCGCTCTGCCGGTCGTGGTGCTGGTCAATGTGATCATGTTTGTCGGTATTTTTTCGCGCATGATTCCGTTCCAGGCGCTGGTGTCGTCGGTGCCGGTGAGCACCCAGCGCGGCTCTTTCAATGCCATCAGCGCGTCAATTCAGCAATTGTCGGGCGGTCTGGCATCGGTGGTGGCCGGGCATATCGTGACCATCGGCATGGATGGCACCTTGCACAACTTCGACCTGATCGGCTATGTCGTGGTCTGTACCGCACTGGTGGCGGCGACGCTGATGTGGCGGCTGAATAGAAATCTGCAAGCCGCGGCTAGCGGCAATGCGAGTTGAGTACAAGACAAGCGTAACGTTGTTTCAATGAGGCCCCTTTCCAACGAAAAGGGCTTTTTTTTGAAAATTGGAACAGGCAGTCAAGCCATTGCCTAAACAGCCATTAGAATTGCTGTTTTCCTGGGAGTTAATCGATGTTGATTTCACGCTACGATCAAGCAACCAGGGCTGGTATTTCGATTGGAGTCGCTTTTCTTGGATAATAATAATTTCCCCATTGCCAACCAGATTGGCATTCCTGAAGCCTTGAACCGGGCCTACGCCCATTGGAACGCCGGTCAAGCCGCCCACGCCGAACAACTGTGTCTGCGCGTGCTGCAGGTGCTGCCGCACCAGCCTGATGCCTTGCATTTGCTGGGGATCATGGCGCATGCCTATGGCAAACTCGACATGGCGTTGGATTTTTTGCGCCGGGCCTGTCTGACGCCAGATGTCGCGCCGACCTATTTGAGCAATCTGGCCGAAATCTGCCGGCAAAAAGGTGCACTGGCAGAGGCCGAGCAAGCCGGGCAGCGCGCCGTGGCAAAGGACCCCAATCTGACGGCGGCATGGAATAATCTCGGCATCATTCTCCAGGAAAGCGGCAAGCTGGACGAGAGCCTGGTTTGCCTGGAGAAGGTCGCCGCCTTGCAGCCGGACAGCCCCGAAGCGCATAACAATCTGGCCAATACGCACAAGCGCATGGGCCATCTGGAACAAGCCCAGGCCAGCTACCAGCGTGCGCTGGAACTGCATCCCAATTATGCCGAAGTGCATAGCAATCTGGCCTTCTTGTTCAGCGAACAAGGCCGTTTTGACGAGGCCATTGCGGCCGGGCGCATGGCTATCGAGATCAATCCGCAATTGGTGGATGCTTATCTCAATCTGGCCGAAGTCGAAGTATCGCGTTCGCGTCACGAGGACGCCTTGCGCTGGCTGACGGCATTGCAGACGTTTGCGCCCACGCATCCTGGTGGCTTGCTGGCGCGTGCACAAGTATTGCGCAAGCTGGGCCGGGATGATGCCGCGCTGGTCTGTGCACAGGAGGCAGTAGCAACCGCGCCCGACAATGCCAATGCCTACAATACACTGGGTCAGACCTTGCAAGGATTAGGCCGGAATGAAGAAGCACTGGTCGCCTATGAGCGCGCCGCCAGCCTGCCTGGCATCGTCGCGGAAGACGCCTTGATTGCCTGCGCCGCGACCTTGATGGAGCGCGGCGACAAGGAGGCTGCGTTACAGGCCTTCGACCGTGTGTTGCAGAGATTCCCGGCATCGACCAAGGCCATGACGGCCCGCATTGATGCCAAGAAATTTGCCATTGGTGACAGCGATATCGCGGCCATGGAAGCGGCCTTGTCAACACCGGTCAAGCCTGGCATCAACGAACAGATGGGTTTGCATTTTGCGCTGGGCAAGGCTTATCTCGACATTGGTGATTCGACCCAGGCATTTGTGCATCTGGACCAGGGCAATGCCATCAAGCGCGCCACATTTACTTACGATGGTACCGCGACCGCAAAGTGGATGGAAAGCATTGCGGCCGCCTTTACCCCGCAACTGATGCAGCAGTTGGGTGCTGCCGGTGCAGCCTCCGAATTGCCAGTCTTCATTGTCGGGATGCCGCGTTCCGGTACCACGCTGGTCGAACAGATTCTGGCCTCGCATCCGCAGGTACACGGCGCCGGCGAGTTGAGCGCAATGCGTCTGGCGCTCGATAAGCGCGGCAATTTCCCAGCCAACGTGGCACAACTGGATGCCACTACCGTGGCAGACATTGGCCGTGATTATCTGGCGCAGGTGGAAAAACTGCTGCCACCTGCGGCCGAGATGGCGCCGGTGCTGCGGCTGGTCGACAAGATGCCGGCCAATTTCCTCTATACCGCGCTGATCCCCTTGATCCTGCCGGGTGCACGCATCATTCATTGCCGCCGTAACCCGGTCGATACCTGCCTGTCGTGCTATAGCAAGAATTTCTTTGGCGAACAATTGTTTTCCTATCAGCAGGAAGAATTGGGCCATTTTCATCGCGCTTACCAGAAGTTGATGGCGCAACTGGTACCGCTGTTGCCAGCCGATCGTTTCATTGAAGTCGACTATGAAGCTGTGGTTGATGACCTGGAAGGACAAGCGCAGCGCCTGATCGCGTTTGTCGGTTTGCCCTGGGATGATGCCTGCCTGGCGTTTCATGAAACCCGTCGGGTGGTGCGTACAGCCAGCGTGGCACAGGTGCGCCAGCCGATCTACAGTAGTTCGAAAGGGCGCTGGCGCAAGCATGCGGCCCAATTGCAGCCGCTGTTGCGGGCGCTCGGCGTGGACAATCCATGAATGCGCCATTGATGGATCCTGCCGCCATTCAACAGCAGGCGCACCAGTTGCTGGCCGCCGAACGCTGGGCCGACGCAGAACAACTGTTGCGCCAGGCTCTGGCCTCCGGTACGGGGCCGATTCCATTATGGCGCCAGCTTTTTTATGCAGTGCGGCCACAAGGCAAGATCGCCGAAGCACGCCAGATTCTGGAAATGATCGTGCAAACGGTGCCAGGTGACATGAGTGCGCGCTTCGATCTGTCCGAGATTCTGTTGATCCAGGGCGAGTTCGGGCGCGGTTGGCGCGAGTATCGCTTCCGCTACAAACTCGACCATACAGTTATGATCAGCCGTCATGTGCAAAAGCCGCGCTGGGAAGGGCAGTCGATCAAAGGCAAGACCTTGCTGATTCATGACGAGCAAGGCTATGGCGACACCTTTCAATTCTTGCGCATGGTGGCCTGGGCACGCGAACGCAGTGGTGCGCGCATCATTCTGGAAGTCAATCACGAGAGTTTCTCGCTGGCACAACGCATTAGCGGATTCGACGACATCATCGTGCGCGGCACCATCCCGCCGCCGTTTGATCTGCACTGCGAGTTGATGAGTCTGCCGATGGCCATGGGCCTGCAATTGTCGCAATTGCCCGGCACGCCTATGCCATACCTGACGCCCGATCCGCAGCGTGTTGCACACTGGCGTGCGCGTCTGGCAGATTTGCCGCGACCCCTGGTCGGCCTGGTGTGGGCGGGGCGGCCAACGCATACCAATGATGTGCGCCGTTCGCTCAAGCTCGATGATCTGGCGCCGCTGGCACAAGTAGGCGTTACCTTCGTGTCGGTGCAAAAGGGGCCGGCCTCGGCACAAACAGCGACACCGCCAGCGGGCATGTCGCTGGTATCGCTGAGCGACGAAATCAAGGATTTCGAAGACACCGCCGCCATTTTCATGTTGCTCGATACGCTGGTGTCGGTCGATTCCTCGCCGGTACATCTGGCCGGTGCCTTGGGCCGTCCAGCCTGGGTGATGTTGCCGTTCATGCCGGATTGGCGTTGGCTGCTGGGGCGCAATGACTCGCCTTGGTATCCCTCCACGCGCTTGTTCCGGCAGCCGGCACCAGGGCAATGGGGACCGGTGTTGCAAGCCATCTCGAGCCAAGTGCAGACTTTGAAAGCGGGCACGTGAGTGCGTATCGAGTGAGCCGATGGCTGCTATCGCTGGCGCTCGCCTTGCTGGTATTGAGCGGCTGTGCCGGCGACCCGGGCCTGCACGCTGATGCCTTGGCGCAGCCGGCGGCACTCCAGCGTGAGCAGGTCAGTGCCGGCATGTTTGTGCTGACTGCTTATGCACGGATTACCCGCAGCGACCAGCCGTTGACGATCTATATCGAAGGCGATGGTCTGGCCTGGCGCAATCGTTATGAACCGTCCGACGATCCGACCCCAACGCGGGCACTGGGCTTGAGTCTGGCCGCTGTCGACCGCAGCGCCAATGTGGTGTATCTGGCGCGGCCCTGCCAGTTCACGCCGATGGCCGACAACCCACGTTGTGCAGTGCCTTACTGGACCGGCAAGCGTTTTGCGCCAGAAGTGGTGGCGTCAATGGATGCTGCCGTGACGCACTATGCGGCACGCGTACCGGGACAGCAGTTGCATCTGGTCGGCTATTCCGGCGGCGGGGCAATCGCCGTGCTGGTGGCGGCGCGACGCAGCGATATCGCTTCCTTGCGCACCGTGGCTGGCAATCTCGATCATGAAGCGGTCAACCGCTGGCATAAGGTTTCCAGCATGCCCGATTCGCTCAATCCGATTGGTGTCGCCGCGCAGGTCGCCGCGATTCCACAAATCCATTTCAGCGGTACCGACGACAAGATCGTACCGACCGCCATTACCCGCAGTTTCGTCAACGCCGCCGGCCACACCTGCGCGCGCATGCAGGTAGTAGATGGTCTATCCCATGAAGGCGACTGGGCGGCACATTGGCCGCAGTTGCTGGCCCTCCCTGTTACTTGTCAATCTGGAGTTCATCATGACTGATGCTGTCAATCTTTCACCGTTCATCCTCAAACAATGCCGTCACGGGCCTTTACTCTATTTGCGCGGGGACCAATATATCGGCCGTTCGCTGGAACTGTATGGCGAATTCAGCGAAATGGAGGCGGACCTGTTCGTACAGATCATCCGGCGTGGTGATGTTGTCGTGGAAGTCGGCGCCAACATCGGTGCACATACCGTACATCTGGCGCAACTGACCGGTCCGCAAGGATTGGTGCATGCCTTCGAGCCACAACGGGTGATTCATCAGATCATGTGTGCCAACGTATCGCTCAATGGTTTGTTGCATGTGCACGCGCATCATGCCGCAGTGGGCAGCGAGACTGGCCAGTTGCGACTGCCGCAGGTGAATTATGACGGCGTCGGCAACTTTGGCGGTTTGTCGCTGGTGCCAGGTGCGTCCGAAGCGGCGGCCCAGAATGGCGACACCGTACCGCTGCTGCGCATCGACAGCTTGAGCTTGCCCGCCTTGAAGTTGCTCAAGGTCGATGTCGAAGGCATGGAGCAGGATGTCTTGCGCGGTGCCCGTCAAACCATCGCCCAGCATCGGCCGTTCTTGTATGTCGAAAACGATCGCGAAGAAAAATCCGCAGCCCTGATCAGCCTGATCGACGAACTTGGCTACCACATGTATTGGCACTTGCCACCTTTATACAATCCCGCCAATGCTGCTGCCAATGCGGAAAATGTGTTCCCCGGCATCGTGTCAGTCAATCTGTTTTGCGTACCGAAGGAATCGACTTTGAGCATAGAGGCGTTTCGCCGGGTGAGCGGCCCCGACGACTGGTGGCAGCGGCCGCCAGCAACAGTGGCAGGGGGCAACTGAGCATGGCCGACAATCTCACCGAAGTTGCGCACGTCTTGAATGCGGTTGACCGCCAGGCACACTATGGTCACTCCGGTGCCGTGCTGTGGTTGACAGGCCTGTCGGCCTCGGGCAAGTCCAGCCTGGCGATGGCGCTGGAACAGGCACTCACGGCGCACGGCTATTCCTGCTATGTGCTCGATGGCGACAATGTGCGGCGCGGTCTCAATGCCAACCTCGGGTTCAGTCCGCAAGACCGGACCGAAAACATCCGTCGTGTCGGTGAAGTGGCAGCGTTGTTTGCCGATGCTGGCCTGATCTGCATCACCGCCTTTATTTCGCCCTATCGTGCGGATCGCGCTGGTGCCCGTGCCTGTTGCCGTCAGCCGTTTCATGAAATCCATGTTGCCGCCGATCTGGCGACCTGTGAGGCGCGCGATCCCAAGGGACTGTACAAGAAGGCCAGAGCTGGCGCATTGGCAGAGTTCACTGGCATCAGCGCTCCCTACGAAGCGCCGCTGCATGCTGAATTTGTCATCAACAGTGCCAGCGAAGCGTTGGCACATAGCCTGGAAAAACTGCAGGCCTATGTGATGGCGCAGTTGCCACTGCAACGCGTGGCGAACTCAGGTGGTGCTGCGTAAGGCCGCTGATGGCGACCCAGCCGCGCTTTTTGTTGCAGGGCCGGCAAGAATCGACCGGTAACTGGCTGCCCGTCGAAACCAGCATCAAGTAGGGCAAGAGTACGCCTGGGTTGATCGCCTGACGGCAGCGGCTGGCTCTGGCAGAATGGATGCCAGCGCCAGAAACCGCGCAACAGTGGTCGCTTGCCTGGCTGCTGCAACTGAGGACAATGTTATGCAGCAGCCGATTCATCCGTCGCATCAGTTCAGTCACACTGTGGGGGCGGTGAGCTATCAGTTCCGCGATCTCAAGGACTTGATGGCCAAGGCCACGCCCTTGCGTTCCGGCGACATGCTCGCCGGCGTCGGCGCGCACAGTGCCGAGCAGCGTGCAGTGGCGCAGATGGCGCTGGCCGAGTTGCCGTTGCGTCAGTTTCTCAACCAGGTACTGGTGCCCTATGAAGACGATGAAGTCACCCGGCTGATCATCGATGACCACAATGTGGCAGCGTTTGCCGCCATCAGCCATCTGACGGTCGGTGACTTTCGCAACTGGCTGTTGAGCGACGCGGTCGACAGCGCTGCCCTGGCTACCGTGGCACCGGGCGTGACGCCGGAAATGGCCGCCGCCGTCAGCAAGATCATGCGCAATCAGGACTTGATCCTGGTGGCGCAGAAGTGCCGTGTCGTCACGGCATTTCGCAATACCATCGGTTTGCCGGGACGCTTGTCGACGCGCTTGCAGCCCAATCATCCGACCGATGACGCCAGTGGCATTGCCGCCAGCCTGCTCGACGGCCTGCTGTATGGCAGCGGTGACGCCGTGTTTGGCATCAATCCGGCCACCGACAATGTGCCGCAGGTGATCAAGCTGGTCACGATGATGGATGAGATCATTGCGCGTTATCAGATTCCCACCCAATCCTGCGTGCTGACCCACGTCACCAACACGATTGCGGCAATTGAACGCGGTGCGCCAGTGGATCTGGTGTTCCAGTCGGTTGCCGGCACCGAAGCCGCCAACCGCAGTTTTGGCATCGATCTGGCGCTGCTCGGTGAAGCGCGCCTGGCCGCCTTGTCGCTTGGCCGCGGTACCGTTGGCGAGAATGTCATGTATTTTGAAACCGGGCAGGGTAGCGCCTTGTCCGCCAATGCTCATCACGGTATCGACCAGCAGACCTGCGAAGCGCGGGCCTATGCCGTGGCGCGCAAGTTCAAGCCCTTGCTGGTCAATACCGTGGTCGGTTTCATCGGGCCGGAATACCTATACGACGGCAAGCAAATTACGCGCGCCGGTCTGGAAGATCATTTCTGCGCCAAGTTGCTGGGGCTGCCCATGGGCTGCGACGTTTGTTATACCAACCATGCCGAAGCCGATCAGAATGACATGGACAATCTGCTGACCTTGCTGGCCACCGCCGGTTGCAGCTTCGTCATGGGCATACCCGGCTCCGACGACATCATGCTCAACTATCAGACCACCTCGTTTCACGACGCCTTGTATGCACGCCGGGTGCTTGGTTTGCGGCCAGCACCGGAATTTGAAGCCTGGTTGCAGCAGATGCAGATTTTCAGCACCGATCCGCAATTTCGCTTGCACGACAGCGTGCCACCGGCATTTCGCGACGCGCTGTTGCGCTTATCCTGAACCGCTCACCATGACGAACAAACCGCCCTCCGTGACCGCCAATCCCTGGCAAAGCCTGCGCCGTTTTACGACTGCACGGATTGCACTGGGGCGCGCTGGCGTGAGTCTGCCGACGGCACCGCAACTGGCGTTTCAACTGGCGCATGCGCAGGCGCGCGATGCCGTGCATCTGGCGCTCGACGTGGAGGCATTGCAGCGGCAGTTGGTCGATGCCGGCATTGCTGGCGCGCAGCAATGCCAGGTGCTCGACAGCGCTGCCGGTGACCGCTTGACCTATCTGCAGCGTCCCGACCTGGGACGGCGGCTCAGCGACTTGTCGCGCGAACAGTTGAGTGACGGTGCCGACCAGGAACCTATCCACGATCTGGCCTTCGTGATTGCCGACGGCTTGTCGTCGCTGGCCATTGCACGCAACGCGGCACCGTTTCTGGCGGCGCTGCAACGGCGTATGGCCGCGCGCCAGTGGAGCCTGGCACCATTGAGTATCGTGCGCCAGGCACGCGTGGCCATTGGCGATGAAGTCGGTAGCCTGTTGCGTGCCAAGCTGGTGGTGGTCTTGATCGGCGAACGGCCGGGTCTGAGTTCGCCTGACAGCATGGGGTTGTACCTGAGCTGGATGCCACGCGTGGGCATGCATGATGCGCAGCGCAACTGCATCTCCAATGTCAGGCCGCAGGGCTTGGGCTATGAAGACGCTGCCGCCAAGCTCGACTATCTGCTGGCAGAAGCCCATCGGCGCGCACTGACCGGTGTCGCGCTCAAGGATGAAAGCAGTAGCGACAATACGCAAGCAGGCTTGCCGCAACAGAATTTTCTGTTGGATTAACCTATCGGGAATTTCCCGATTTCACCGTGACCGATCTGCTCCTAGAATGGCTTCATACCGGTCAGCCAATGCGCTGACGCCGCAATGAATCAGTCATCGAGGTGGCCGTCATGAATATACTGTTCGATATGTCGCAACATCTGGTGGGATGGACTACATTTACCTTCTTGCTCACCGGGATCCTGTTGTTGAGCTGCGCGCTGCGGCAAATGCACGGCTGGAACCAGGATTTGGTCGGTTACCAGCTCAATGCCGTGTTCGGCGCGTCGAAACGGCGTGCTGCGCTGGCACCAGTGTCGATGTTCAATGTGTTGCCGTTGCCCATGCTGCATATCGATCAAGACGAGATGCAAGTGGTCGAGGGCGAAGATTTCGTCTAGGGAAACGCCAAACAAATGATGAGCGAAATGTTTGCCCGCGCAGACAACCCGGACCAGCATATCGAGATGCGTCTGTGGTCGTAGTTTGCTGTGCTTCCCTTTCTCCTACGTTGCCGTCAGTGCATGCTCACGTCGCAATAGGCGGTCTGCCTATGGTTGCGCGCTCGTTTTGGCGCGAAGATGGCACTTCGCCTGCGGTTCGCCGGCCAGATCGCAGACGTCCTGAAATGGCCGTTAGAGGAGAGCAATATGTCCATGTCCAACGACAAGCAGAAATCACAGCAGCCGCAACAGCAGCAATCCAACAAGCCACAGGCTCAGCCAGGTCAGTCAGCTGATCAAAAGAACGCCCAGCAGAATCAAAGCCATAGCGGCGGACATCAACAGCAAGGCAGCAATCAGCAGAGCAGCAAGCAAGGCCAAAACAACATGAGTCAAGGTGGTCAAGCCAATCAGCAACAAAATCCGCAACGTCAACAAGATCAAAGCGCAGCGACCAAGCCAGGTCAGCAAGGTCAGGGCACCGATAAGCGCAATCAGAATTCCTGATTTTTCGCTCTGTATTTTCGGGCCTGCCGCAGTCGATGCGGCAGGCCCGTTGTACATTTTGGACGCAGTGCAACCTACGGTTTATGTGTCCGACATTCTCGGTTCTGTTCACGCGTGAGATTATGCAAACCTTTCATTGCGACAATTGTGATCGTCAGGTGTTTTTTGAAAATACCATGTGTGCGCATTGCGGCTGGTTGCTTGGTTATCAGCCTGAGCTACAGGTCATCAGCAGTTTCACATTGGCCAGCGAGCCGCCAATGGAGGGCGCCGCCGCGCGTTGGCGCAGCGTCAATCCGGTCAATGCCGGCCGGCTGTTCCGGCAGTGCGATAACTATCAACGGCAAGGCGTTTGCAACTGGATGATTGACGATGCCGAGGCTCACACGCTGTGTGCTTCCTGCCGGCTGACCACGGTCATTCCTACGCTCGATACCGAACAGAATAAAACCTATTGGCAGCGCCTGGAAGTGGCCAAGCGGCGCTTGTTGTATTCGCTCTGGTGTCTGCAATTGCAACCACCGCCCAAGACTGACAATAGTCAGCAGGGTTTGGCGTTTCAGTTTCTCGAAGATGGTGCCTATGGCGAGCATGTGATGACCGGTCATGCCGATGGCGTGATCACGATCAATATCGCCGAGGCTGACCCGGCTTACCGCGAAAAAATGCGTGAGCAGATGGCCGAGCCTTACCGCACCTTGCTGGGACACTTCCGTCACGAAAGCGGCCATTATTATTTCGACCGTCTGATTGCCGACAGCCAATGGCAGATGCAATTTGCCAGCCTGTTCGGCGATGCCAGTGCCGATTATGCGAGCAGTCTGCAGCGGCATTATCAGCAAGGGCCACCACCGGATTGGAATGATCGTTTCGTCAGTGTCTATGCCAGCAGCCATCCCTGGGAAGACTGGGCGGAAACCTGGGCGCATTACCTGCACATGTTCGACACGTTGGAGACCGCCTACGCTTGCGGCCTGCAGTTGCGACCGCAGAAGCGTCAGGAGCAGGATCTAGTGATCGAAGCGGCGCCACTCGATGCCGATAGCTTCGACCAACTGACGTCGTCGTGGTTTGCGCTGACCTATGTGCTCAATAGCCTCAATCGCAGTATCGGCATGCCTGACTCCTATCCGTTCACCTTATCGACCCTGGTGCTGGAGAAATTGCGCTTCGTCGACATGGTGGTGCGCACGCACGCCGACACTGCACGCGCGATAGGCCAGATCGCAACTTGATGCTGCTGCCGGCCCAGGCAGTGTGAAGATTGTCCAACAGTCCTTGGTGCACGCCAGTGTATCGGGACAAGCTTGGCTCATTGGAGTAAAAAATGTGCTTGTCTACCTTGGTCTCCATTCCCCGTCATCCTGCCAGTTATTTCGCTTTGCGTAGGCATCCTCTGGTTCGGCGCAACAGCAAGCGAACGCCTGCCAAAGCGCCTCTGAGTCTGCTTTCGCTGGCGCTGACCAGTGTCCTGTCTTCGTGCGCTCCCGGCGAAGCACTGGGGCAGAGCAGCACCATAAGCGCCGACTACCACACCGCCTCCGGCTATCAATGGCGTGGTGGCGATCTGTTGGTGGACAATGGCGTCACCGTGAGTGCAACCGCAGCAGCAGGTGCTGGCGTGCAGTCCCATTCGATCCGCTTTGGCACCTTGACCAACAATGGCGGCACCGTGACCGGTGTCGATGCCGGCATACTCAATTTCAGCGGCGGCAGTATCGCCGAGATCGATAATCGCGGAAGCGTGGTTGGCGGCAATGATGGTATCCATAATGCCGCGCATATCGGCAGACTCGTCAACAGCGGCACCATTGCGGGCGGAATCGCTGGACTGGTTTCTTCCGGCGCGATTGATTCCGTCAACAATGCCGGTCTGATACAAGGTGGCAATTACGGCATCACATCAGGCGGCGCCATCGGTACCATCAACAACAGCGGCAGTATCGTCGGCAATATCGGCATCCATGTCGGGTCCGGCACCATCAGCGTGGTCAACAACACTGGTCTGATCGGTGGCGTAGACCATGCCATTGCGGTCATGGGCGGTGCAGGGTTGAATTGGTTGAACAATGCGGGCACGATTGCCGGCGACATCATCCACCAATCTTCAACAGGCCTGGCAATCCAAGGTGGAACCGGGTCAGTCTTCGGCACGTTCACTGGTGCCAGCGGCAATCTTGATGCCGCCGATGTCGGTATGTTGACGGCCGCCAGTGATGTGCGTTTTGTCTCCGGCAACTTGCTTTTGAACGACCATATCGATGTTGGCAGCCATCGCCTGATTAACACCGCCGCGAATCTGCAAATCAATCAACGCATCACCATCAACGGCGATTACCAGCAGGATAGCGCTGCTGCTTTACTGCTCGGCGTCGCCGATGGCGCAATTACCACTGGCGGCAACACCGACAGCGGGTACGGCCAGTTGCTGGTCAACGGCAATGCCTACATCGCGGCCGGATCGACAGTGGCACTGGTGCGCCTGAACAGTTATGCATTTGCGCCGGGCCAGCGGTTCGTTGCGGTGCTGGCCGACAGCGCGGATTACCATGCCGACATGCTGCAATATGGTGCCAGCGGCTTCAATGGTGTGGTGACCGGGTCGCAAGTCGACCTCAATGGCAAGCAGAGTCTGGTGCTGTCGCTTAGTAGCGGCAACAACGGCACAGGTGCAGGCTTCCGCAATGCAGCTGACAATCGCCATGCAGTGTTGGTACTCGATGCCTTGTACCGCTACAGCGGTATCCATGACGGCATGCTGGGTGTCTACAATCCGGCATTGGCACTCGATGACACTCCCAGCGCCAATCGTGGCGGTTCGCAATTGACGCCAGTGGCAGTGACGAGTGCGGCTGCGCAGGCGGCACGTACCACGTTCATGGGCGT
>JAMFSU010000166.1 GCA_026225475.1 Duganella sp. | reverse complement strand
GGTGCGAATGGCCGTTTCGTCTATTTGCTGACCGAGTTGACGTCGGAAATCATGACATTGCGCTGGGATGCGCAGCAAGGGCAATTAACGCTAGTGCAAAGCCTGCAAACCAGCAGCCCGGAATTCACAGGTACCAAGAGTGGTGCCGAGGTCGCCGTCGGTCGCGACGGCCGTTTTGTCTACGTCGAGAACCGTGGCGAAAATACCTTGCTGACCTATCAGGTCAATTCTGACACCGGAGAACTCACGCTGATTCAGCGCATCTCCGCCGGTGGCCAGGTGCCCTGGGGATTTGCCATCCATCCGTCGGGAAAATGGCTGCTGGTAGCCAATCAGCGCAGCAACAAAGTAAACGTCTTCAGCATTGACCAGAGCACTGGCAAGCTGGCTGATTCGGGACAATCAGTGGACACACTGAGTCCGGTCAGTATCACTTTTGTGAAGTAAGCAAGCGCCAGTCTGGCGCAACAGAACCAACAAGGATGTGGTTGATGAAACTGAACATTGCAAAGCGGCTGTTCCTGGTATGCGGCGTGCTGGTGATCGCCCTGGCTGTAGTGGCCATCTCGGGCTGGGTGTCGTTGAATGAAGTTGCGGTGCTGGCGCAACGGGCCAGCGCCAATCGCACCAAGCAATTGATGCGGGTGGCAGACATGGAGTTGACCATGACACGCATCTCGTTGCAGATGCGCGACGCCATGCTGAGCAAGGTGCCGGAAAAGATCGATCAGACCGTGGCGGACCTGGACAAGCAGCGCAAGCATATTCAAGACGTGCTCAAGGAGTATGAACAAAATGCGCTGCCGGATACGGGCAATGACTTCGTCGCCAATGCCACGAAATTCAGCGCGCAGTTCTGGCTGGTCGGCGAAGAAAACATCCAGTTGATCAAGGATGGAAAAATGGAACAAGCCTATGCCTTCTTGTCCGGCAAGACCATGTCGGCACGCGGGCAATTTCTGTCGGCGCTGAGCAAGGAAAAAGCGCGGCAATCGGAAATCCTGTTGCAAGAGGTGAACCAGATCGAGGCCAATGCCCGTTCGATCCGGAACATGCTAGCAGCAGCAGTGGCGGTGCTGGCTTGCGGCTTGCTGGGCTTTTCCTGGTATGTGGCGCGGCTGTTGGGGCATCGTCTGCGGCAGGCGCAATTGATCGCCGAGCATGTGCGCGACGGCAATCTGATGGTCGCCGTGACCGATACCGGCCACGATGAAATCAGTCCCCTGCTCAAGGCCCTCGGTGCCATGCAGGATTCATTGGTGCGGGTGGTCGGCGCGGTGCGTCAGGGGGCCGAAGGCGTGGCCACGGCAAGTTCGGAAATCGCCCACGGAAATCAAGAGTTGAGCACCCGTACCGAACGTCAGGCTGCGGCGTTGGAACACACCGCATCGTCGATGGAACAACTTGGCTCGACAGTCAAACAGAACGCCGACAATGCGCGCCAGGCCAATCAATTGGCCATGGATGCATCCACCGTGGCGATCGAGGGCGGCGCGGTGGTCGGCCAGGTGGTGCAAACCATGAAGGGCATCAACGAAAGCAGCCGCCGCATTGCCGATATCATCAGCGTCATCGATGGGATTGCTTTTCAAACCAATATCCTGGCGCTCAATGCCGCGGTGGAAGCTGCCAGAGCCGGCGAACAGGGCCGCGGTTTTGCCGTGGTGGCCAGTGAAGTGCGTTCGCTGGCCGGACGCAGCGCCGAAGCGGCCAAAGAAATCAAGCTGTTGATCAACACCAGCGTTGAACGCGTCGAACAGGGTGCGGCACTGGTCGACAAGGCCGGTGTGACCATGGCCGGTGTGGTCACCAGTATCAGCCACGTCAATCAGATCATGGCCGACATCAGCAGCGCCAGTTCGGAGCAGCATACCGGTGTCACGCAAGTGGGCGACGCCGTGGCGGAAATGGACATGACCACGCAACAAAACGCCGCCATGGTGGAACAAATTGCGGCGGCGGCTGCCGATCTGAAAACCCAGGCCAATGATTTGGTCAACGTGGTCGCGATCTTCAAGATCCCTGCCGAGCGGCAGCGCGTCGATGCACCTGTAATGTACATCGCACCAGGCGCATCCGATGCGGTCAAACCGTCCCTGTTCAAACAGACGGTGCCGCGTGTTGCAGTGAGCCAGGTTTTGTCGTCTGCCCTGGCCGGTGGCAACGAGGCTTGGGAAACTTTTTAGTGCCTCTCACTGGTCTGCGACGGTGTGGCGTGTTGTCATTATTTCAAGTCCCCCGGTCTTGCCGGGCAAGGTCGGGTCAGGATTTCGACGCGCGCAAAAAATACCAACGAATCTCCTTTTTGTACAGGGACGCGCACTGCCGCATCCCCTATTCTGAACTTCTTACGAATATACGCAGAATGCTGCATTCTCATTGAGCCATCTGCAAGAAAAATTCTAAGGAGACAAGTGTGGCCACAGAAGCCCCTCTCAATACCAACATCATTACACCAGCAACTGCCCGCTAGCACGGCAAAGCCAGGTGGCTGCACGGCAACCGGATTGTTGCGGCACCACGTCGTGGCGATGGCATGTTGATTGCATGCGGGCCAGACGCGCTCAGCGCTCGTTGCGGCGGCGAGCGGCAGTGTTGCGACCAGATATTGAATCAAACAAGAAAGAGAGACGTTGATGGAAACAACACAATTGAAACGGGCGGCACGCGAAAACCCGTGGGCGATTCTGGTGCTGCTGTCGCTGGGACTGATGATTTCGTTTGTGGATCGCACCAGCTTGTCATCGGCGCTGGCTGACAAGAGTTTTGTGCGCGAATTTGCGCTCTCCAGTGTCGAGCGCGGCTGGCTCAATTCAGCGGTGTTTTGGTCTTACGGAATTTTTCAGATGCCCATGGGCTGGCTGGTAGATCGCTACGGTGTGAAATGGCCTTATTCGATCTGCTTCCTGTTGTGGTGTCTGGCGGCTGCCGCCACTGGGATGGTGACCACATTGTCAGCGCTGATTGTCATGCGGTTATTGATCGGCGTGGCAGAAGCCGTGGTCGTGCCGGCCACCTATCGCTATCTGGCCAATAACTTTGAAGAAACCCAAAAAGGCACGGCGCTCGGCATCTTCTCCGTCGGCGGCAAGATGGGCCCGGCGCTCGGTGCGCCGATTGCAGCCTGGATCATCGTCAATCATTCATGGCAGATGATGTTCATCGCCACCGGTCTGGTCGGTCTGGTCTGGTTGTTGCCCTGGTTGACGATGGTACGCAACGATTTTCCTTCCAAAGTACAACTTGCCGAAGCGGTCAAACGCGCCTCCTCGGTGCCGCTCGGTAATCTGTTGCGCAGTCCGGTGGTCTGGGGCGGTCTCGTCAACAATTTTTGCTACAGCTATTTTGCTTTTTATTGCATGACCTGGATGCCCGCCTATCTGGTCGAACAACGAGGTTTGTCGCTGGGCAAGTCGGGGTTGTATACCTTCTTCAGTTTTGTCGGCATCGCCATCGTCGCGGCGCTGGCCGGGTGGGGTGCCGACCGCATCATTGCACGCGGCAAGGATGCCGTGACGGTCCGCAAGGTCTTTATCGTAGCCGGCTTTATCGGCGGCACCACGGTGTTGCTGGGTGCCTATGCAGCAACGCTGGAAATGGCTTTGTTCTGGAATGTGGTATCGCTGTCGCTGCTGGGTTTGGTGACGGCCAACAATCTGGCGCTGTGCAAGCTGACCTTGATTCCGAAACAGGCAGTGGGTTTGAACACCGGTCTGCAACAGGTCGCCACCAGTCTGGCTGGCGGAATCTCGGCCAGTCTGTCGGGCTGGTTGCTGCATATCGGTGGCAGCTATGAATTTCCAATGATGGCGATCTTCGTGTTCCTGCTGCTCGGCGCCACCAGCACAGTGGTCTTGATGCGGCGTAAATGGGCGCCGAAAGTCAATGAGGTGGACGAGCAGCGCAGCGCAATGGAAGCACCACTGGCGATGGTTGTGCAAGGTGCGGATGTGCATTGACACACGCTAATACGCATTGATGCGCATTGTTGTGCATTGAATTTGATTAAAAAAGGCAGCTTCATTAATGAGCAATCCGGTTCTGGCATTTCCTTCGTTTCGTTATTTTTTTCTGAGCCGTATTGCGACCACCATGTCCAACCAGATGCTGATGGTAATCGTTGCCTGGCAAATGTATGACATCACGCATAGCGCCTATGACCTGGGCATGGTCGGACTGGCGCAATTCGTACCGGTGTTGGCCTTGTGTTTGCTGGTCGGGCAGGTGGCTGATCGTTACGATCGCCGGCGCATCCTGATGGTTTGTCTGATCGGCCAATGCGCCATTGCCGTGCTGTTGATTGCGGCCACGCTGGGGGGCTGGCTGGGACGCGACGTGATCTTGCTGGCGTCGGTGGGATTGGGTGTCGCCAAGGCGTTCCAGATGCCAACCCAGCAAGCCTTGTTGCCGACCTTGGTGCCGTTGTCGGTCTTGCCGCGCGCGCTGGCGATCAACTCGGCTGGCTCGCAGTTTGCCACCATCGTGGGCCCGGCCATTGGTGGTTTCATTTATGTAGCAGGGGCGCAGATTGTCTATGGCGCGTGTGCTGCGATGTGCCTGTTTTCGATGTTGATGATTTATCTGCTGCGCTATGTACGCGCACCTTCCCGGCGCGAGCCGGTGAGCCTGCAAAGTCTGTTTGCCGGTATCGGCTTCATCTGGCAGCGCAAGGAAGTGTTGGGCGCGATTTCGTTGGACCTGTTCGCGGTGTTGTTCGGCGGCGCCACCGCCTTGTTGCCGATCTTTGCCCGCGATGTATTGCATACCGGATCGTGGGGACTGGGTTTGTTGCGCTCGGCACCGGCTGTCGGCGCTTTGCTGGTCTCCTTGTATCTGGCGCGTTATCCGATTGAGCGCCGCGTTGGCAAGATCATGTTCGCTGCCGTGGCCATGTATGGGCTTGCTACGCTGGTGTTTGCCTTGTCGAGCTGGTTTGTATTGTCGCTGGTGGCGTTGATGTTCAGCGGTGCTTTCGACATGGTCAGTGTGGTAGTGCGGCAGTCGCTGGTGCAATTGGAAACACCGGACGTCATGCGCGGCCGGGTCAGTGCGGTCAATTCAATTTTCATCGGCGCGTCTAATCAATTAGGAGAATTCGAGTCCGGCGTCACCGCCGGTTTTCTGGGCGCGGTACCTTCAGTGGTGCTGGGTGGTGCTGGCACCATATTGATCGTGGCCTTATGGATGAAGTTGTTTCCGGCGCTGACTTACCGGGAGAAATTAACGGCTTCCTGAGGTTGGCCGACAGGGACAGACCGAAGAAAAAATAAAATTCAGGTCGATAGCATTACCGCAGTAGAAGCAACCGTAGTAGCAGGGTGGGGTACTGGAGCGTAGAAAATCCAGATGCCGCCATGGATTCATCCGTAATTCTCACTATAAAACCATCAACCAATTCGAATTTTTTAATTCGGAGGAGACAACTCATGAAAAAATTTGCCTACAGCATCGCAGCCATTGCCGTGTCCGCACCCCTGATGCAGGCGGCGCAGGCACAAACCAATGTCACCATTTCCGGTACCGTTGACGGCGGTGTCCGTTATCTGACCAATGCCAACGCCACAGGCGGCAGCAAGGTCTACATGGGTTCGAATGGCTGGAACAGTTCCAACAAGCTCGATATCATTGGGGTGGAAGATCTAGGCGATGGCCTGGATGCCCACTTCGTGCTGGAAAGCGGCTTCAATCTGGCCACCGGCGCGCTCGACAATACCACCAGCCTGCTGTTCAACCGGCAATCGATTGTCGGCCTCAAAGGCAGCTTTGGCAGCATCGACATGGGTCGTCAATACACGATTTCGCATGATTTATTGTTGGACTACGATCCTTTCAATTTTAATTACACGACGCTGATTCCATTGACGCTTGCGTCCAGCGGTACGCGCTTCAGCAATGATCTCAAGTACACCGCCAAACTCGGGGCGGTCAAGCTCGAACTGGAGAATTCCTTTGGTGAAACTGCCGGTAGTTTCAATACGGCGTCGGCACGCGGTGTGGGCTTGCAATATGGTGAAAATGGCTTCATGGCGGGTGGCTCTTACAATCGCCGCAGTGTGTTGGTCGGAACCACTTATCGCAACGAGGATTACTACCTAGTCGGCTTTGCTTACAAATACGGTGCCTTTGGCCTATCTGGCGGTTACATGATCGATACCATCAACATGCAATCGACGGCGGTCGATACGGTGACCCGCAATACCTTTGGCGGTGCCAGTTATTCGGTGTCTGACCGGGTCAAGATCACGGGTGGTTTTTACCGTACTACGGTCTCGCCTGACAAGGTCGGGCGTAAGGATATGAGCATCGTTGGTGTCGATTACATGCTGTCCAAGCGCACTAAGTTGTATGCCGAAGTCGACTACACCAAATATCATTCCGCTGTGGTCAGTACGCTTAATACTTTGGGTGTGCCTAACCAGACTGGCATGACGGTTGGGATCAACCATAAATTCTAGGATTGGTTTTTTGGCGTAGCTAGCGGGTGCTTTGCGGCGTTAATGCTGTTCTGTTCTGTTCTGTTTTGTTCCGAGGAAATCGCGGCGTCTTTTTCTTGGTTGCTGATGCTTTTTTTTCTTCGGACGACCTTGCCGGGTACCTCAGTGCGTCGTTGAATCTTTGTTTTCTTCGGACAACCTAGCCGGGGGCGGCCCGGCAGCCGCTCACTTTCTTTGGTCTCGCCCAAAGATAAGTAAGCAAAGAAAGGCGACCG
>JAMFSU010000165.1 GCA_026225475.1 Duganella sp. | reverse complement strand
TACTTATCTTTGGGCGAGACCAAAGAAAGTGAGCGGCTGCCGGGCCGCCCCCGGCTAGGTCGTCCGAAGAAAACAAAGATTCAACTACGCACTGAGGTACCCGGCAAGGTCGTCCGAAGAAAACAAAACATCAACAACCAAGAAAACCACGCCGGTCTTTTCTTAACCGAACAGCACTAGTTGCAACGCAGTGTTATTCCAATTGATTGACGACCACATTCTGTCGCTTTGACAGTAGCCATAGCGGCAACGGCAAGGTTGTCAGCAACAATATCCAGACCAGGATGTAGACGCCATTGACACCATCGTTCTGCAGATTGACATAGAGCCGCACCGGCATGCCTTGCGGAAAATACGCAAACGTCATCACGATGCCGAACTCACCGATCACGCGCACCCAGGCAATCGCCAGTCCGGATACCACGCCGCGCGCAGCCAGCGGCAGGGTCACGCGCCAGAAGATTTGCCAGCTTGATGCACCCAGTGTTTCGGCCGCCTCTTCGGCACTGCGCGGCACACCTTCGAATGCCGCGCGTGCGGCCATGACAAAGTAGGCCAGGCCGCCATACAACTGCGCCAGGATGAACGCGGCGATATTGTTGCTGATTAGGACGCCGAAGCGCGATAGCGATTGTCCGACGGAGCTGTAAGGGCCATAAGCCGATACCAGCAAGATGCCCATGGCCAGCGGTGGCGTCAGCAGTGCTGCCAAGACCAGACCTTCCACCGGGCCGCGCAAGCGACTCTTGGTATGCGCCAGCCAGAGCGCCAGCGGCGTGCCGAGCAAGGCGATCAGCAGCAACGCCAGTGCGCCGAGGCCGAGCGATACGCGTACCGAGGCCAGATCTTCGGCCACCACGGAGAAGGCGGACCAAGGTGTTTCCTGGATCAGTGCGATGAACGGCATTGCCAATAACAGGCATGCCGGCACGCTGAGCCAGCGTGTGCGTCGATGATGCATGGCAGGCGCTGGTGTCAGTGATAGAGCGCGTCGCCCTTGGGCTGGCCGTAACCGTTCTGCTTGAATAGCGCTTGTCCTTCCGCGCTTTGCAGGAAGCTGACGAACTTCCTGGCGGCTTCCGGATTGGGGGCATTTTTGAGCACGGCAGCATAGAACACCAAGGCTTGCGCGCGCACGATGCTGTCCTTGCCGTCGCGGCCATGGATCTGGAAGCTGACCGTCTCATACCACTCCTTGGCATAGTCGGGATTGCTCAGGTTGATCTGGTCGGGTAGGGCGACATAGGGCAGCTTGGCGGAAATGGTGGCGCTTTCGTAACCAGATGCCGCATCCAGTTGACCGGCTTCGAGGCGAGTCAGCAAGCTGCCTTCCATGAACACCTGTTGCGGGTTTTCGATGTCGCCGAGCACGTTCTTGGCCAGGCCGGGTTGCTGGTAATACTTCTCGGCCAGTTGCAGCGTGAAGATGATGTTCTGTCCTTGCGGATCGACCGCCGGATCGGTGCGGCCAAAGCGCAGCCCCGGCGTTTGCAAGACACGCCACCAAGCATTGCCGGCGCTATCATCGCTACCGTTCTTGAAGGCAGCGGCATAGGAACTCTTGGGATTGTAGGCAATCACCATGCGGGTGCTGGCCACCGGCACTGCCTGCTCGACCATGCCGGCCTGCTGGAGAATATCCATCGGCCCTGGATTGACCGAGACAAACACGTCCGCCACGATTTTTTGCGCCGCCAGCAAACGCGCCATGCCATAGGCACCCTGACCCTGGCCTTGATAGCTTAGGTGTTCGCGACCGGCGAAGCTGGGGCCGATGAATTTGTCCATTACCACACCCATGGAACCGGCATAAGTGACCCGGATTGCTTCGTCGGCGCTCGCATGCATGGCGGGTAAGACGGTAGCGGTGAAAAGGGCAATCAACAGCGTGTTGAAGCGAAAACGTGAGCGCATGCAGAGTCCTTGGTGTCGTTATGTTTGCGAGTATATAACAGCCGCTACCAGCTTGCCGGATGCCACTCTGCGCAAGAATGGCCGATTTGTATGGGCCAAAATACGACACTGGCGCAAGTAAAGATTGCTAGTATGTTTTAAATTAAATGATAATGATTATCGTTATTAAATTACAAAAAACACATGCCTTTGCTCACTCCATTTGCTTCAGGGGCGACGCGTACTCGCGCGCAACTTTCCCTGGCCAGCTTGATTCTGTTGTCACCAAGTCTGGTCTTGGCACAAACCGCAACTTCTACTGCCGCTGATAGCGCTACGACGACGACCACTGCAACCAGCAGCGGCGCCGGCCAGTTGCCTAGCGTTGAGGTGGTTGGCAGCGGTGACGGCGATGGCAGCTATACTGCGCGCAAGCCGCCGCAAGTCGGCAAATCGTCGACACCGCTGGCAGAAACACCACAGTCGATCACCGTAGTGCCGCGCGCGGTACTGGATAGCCAACAGGCACAGTCATTGTCGGACGCCCTGGCGAATGTGCCCGGTGTGGTGTCGAATCAGTTTGGCCGACGCGGCTGGGACGATCTGATCATTCGCGGTCAGACGGCCTCGGGTTCTCTGTATCTGGATGGTTTGCGCACCTCGGCCAACAATCGCGTCGCCGAGCAATTGTATGGCTTTGAGCAGATCGAAGTGCTCAAGGGACCGGCCTCGCTGCTGTACGGCGTAGTGTTGCCGGGCGGCCTGGTCAATATGGTCAGCAAGCGGCCGCAGGCCGAAGCGTTTGCCAATACCGATGTGACCGTGGGTAGTCATGACCTGTATCAGGCCACCGTCGATATGGGCACGCCATTGACCGAAAATGGCAAGGCAGCGTTTCGCGTCAATGGCGTGATCATGAACTCGAACGACGCCACCAACTACGTCTGGTACCGTGATCGCTATGTGGCACCATCGTTGTCGCTGGACTTCGGTACCCGTACCGACTTCACGATCCTGACCAGTTATCAGGAACGCAGTTATATCCGTCAGCAAGGTTTGCCACCGTCCGGTTCGATATTGACGAATCGCAATGGTCCGATTTCACGCAGCCTGTTTACCGGCGAACCAACCGAATCGCCTTACGTCGGTCAGCAGTCGCGTATCGGTTACGCGCTGACCCATCGTTTTGACAACGGCTGGACCGTCAACAACAACTTCCGTTGGGAGCAATATGCCCTGACTGGTGTGCTGGTGTCCGCTGGTGCGCTGAGCGCTAATGGCCAGTCATTGGCGCGTACGGCCACCGCCGCTCATTGGGATGGTGATACCTACACCATGGACACCAATGCGCAGCGCAGTTTTGCCACCTTCCTCGGCAAGCAGACCCTGACCGTCGGTACCGATTACTTGATCAACAACGAGCTGTCGACCTCGACTGCCTGTACGTTGGCAGCGTTGAATCTCTATAATCCGGTCTACGGCGCCAAGATTACTTGCGCGGGAGCGACCAAGAGCAGCTCAACCACAGTGCGTACACTGGGTGTGTATCTGCGCGACCAGATCAATTTCACTGAGCGTTTGCAATTGCTCGCCGGCCTGCGCCGTGATAGCGCGTCGACTTACTCGACTGATCTCGTGAAAAACGTCCACACCAATGTGCCATCCAGCGCTAATACCGGCTCTGCGGCGTTGATGTATGAAGTGCTGCCCGGCGTGCGTCCGTATGTCAGCTTTGCCACCTCGTTTTATCCAAACAGCGGCACCGACGTCAACGGCAATACCTTCAAGCCCGAGACTGGCAGTCAGTCGGAAGTCGGTGTCAAATTTGAGTTCGATCAAGGGCGCAGCAATGTCACCTTGGCAGCATTCAATCTGCGTCGCCAGAATGTACTGGAAACTGATCCAAACAACACTACCTACAGCATCGCCGTTGGCGAAGAACGCTCACGCGGCTTTGAACTCGGCTTTACTTCCGACTTCAAGAATGGCCTGAGCATCATGGGCGGCTATGCCTATACTGCTGCGGTGATTGCCGACGACGGTGGGCAGACACCGACCACCGTCGGTCAATGGCTCAACAACGTGCCGCGTCAGACTTTCAATACCACAGCGCGCTATCGCTTCGGCGCTGCGCTCAGCGGTTGGGAGCTCAATGGCGGCGTGCGTGGCGCCAGCCGTGCGCATGCCTATACCTACCAAGTCCCTGGTTATGTACTGGCTGATGTCGGCGTCGCCTACAACGCCGCGCGCTGGCGTACTGCCTTGAACGTCAAGAACATATTCAACCGGCAATACTATACCGGCGGCGTGGCTAACGCCGTGGGCTTGGGGGACGATCGCATGATCTTGCTGACCTTGGGATATCGCTACTAAGCAAGGCAGTTTCTGTTCTGACGTAAAGCCAACGGCGCACCTCCAGTGCGCCGTTGGTGCTTTGGCGACAGACATTCAATTTGGCAACGTCAGCAGCAATCTCGATAATCGGCGATCATGGCGCCTTTGCCCCACTGAGATCGCCCACGTGTCTGCCTTACCTTCCGCACCATCCGCTACGCTGCCTGCCACTCAAGCCAAGTCAGGCTTGTCCATTGTGATTCTTGCCTTTGCCGCCTTCCTGATCGTCACGACTGAATTTTTCATCGTCGGTTTGTTGCCCGCATTGGCGCGCGACTTTCAGTTGTCGATCTCGGCAGTGGGGCAACTGGTCACCTTGTTCGCCTTCACCGTGATGCTGTTCGGCCCGCCGCTGACGGCCTGGCTATCGCATATCAATCGTAAGAAACTGTTCATCGTCATCTTGGGTATTTTTGCCTTTTCCAATGCGCTGGCCGCGTTGGCGCCGAACATTTGGGTGCTGGCCATGGCACGCTTCATCCCGGCGCTGATGCTGCCGGTGTTCTGGGGCACCGCCAGTGAAACTGCCGCGCAACTGGCTGGACCAGCAAAGGCGGGTCAAGCAGTTTCGCGCGTCTATCTGGGCATTTCTGCTGCCTTGCTGTTCGGTATCCCGGTGGGAACCCTGGCCGCCAACAACATCGGCTGGCGCGAAGCGTTTGGCATTCTGGCGGTACTAGCCCTGGTCATGGCAATCGCCCTGGCGTTCTACATGCCACCAGTGGCCAATGCCAAGCGGGTAGAACTGCGGCAGCAAGCGCGCATTTTCAAAGAGCCATTCTTTCTAGCCAATCTGCTGCTATCCATCATCGTGTACACCGCCATGTTTACCGCCTACACCTATCTTGCCGACACGCTCGAACGGATTGCCGGCGTCGCACCGGCCTATGTTGGCTGGTGGCTCATGGGCTTTGGTGGCATCGGCCTGGTTGGTAATTGGCTAGGCGGTCGCCTGGTGGATCGTTCGCCGCTCAAGGCAACCGCAGCGTTTTTGCTGGTGCTGGCGATGGGCATGGTGTTGAGCACGGTCTGGGCCAGCACTGGCGTGCTGTTCTGCCTGGCGCTGGCGGCTTGGGGTATCGCCTATACGGCGCTGTTCCCGGTTAGCCAGGTACGCGTGATGAAGTCAGTTGCGCACTCCCAGGCGCTGGCCGGCACCACCAATGTGTCGGCAGCCAATGCCGGCATCGGTATCGGCGCCATCATCGGCGGCCTGGTGATTCCAGCCTGGGGCCTGGGCAGTATTGCGTATGTCGCAGCCGTCATTGCCGTGCTGGCGCTGGCCTTAGTGCCGCTAGTACATCGCCTGCGCGCTTAACGCTGCTGCGCCAGCAGCGCGGTGATTGCAGCAAAGTCGATACGCAGTGCGGCCTGGCGCACGTCAGCGGCCAGCGCTGCATGTTCGGGATAATCCTGCGCCAGTTGCAGCGTCAGGCTTTCGATCTCGCTGATGTCGCCGAGTGCGACGTGCTGCCGCAGCGCGCTGATAAAGCTTGCCGGTAACGCCACAGCGGCTGCTTGCGGCACCATCACCGGCGGCGTAAACAATGTCGCCATGCAGCTTAGCAATTGGTCCGGCATGACCGGTTTGAGCAGGCTGGCATCGAAGTGCAATTGCGCACCAATGCCGACCATACCAGCCGGCGGCTGGGGCGGCGTGGCCGAACACAGCACCACCGGGATAGCCGGATAGTGCCTGCGCATTTGTTGCAGCAACGCCCAGCCGTCCCTATGCGGCATGCACTGGTCAGTCAGCACGACATCACATGTCTGACGCTGCAGTTGTTGCAAAGCGGCGCTGCCATCAGCGGCGAGCACCACATCAAAATCGGCAGCCGCCAGCATCTCCAACAGATAATCTCTGCTGGCGGCGTCATCATCGACCACCAGCACACGTCTACCCTGACCGACATGCGCGAGCCCCATGCCGGTATGCAATGGCAAGACAATCTCCGACTCCGGCGCGGTATCGAGCAGCAGACGGAAGCTGAAGCGGCTGCCTTGGCCGGGGACGCTGTCGACCTCAAGCTCGCTGCCCATGTTGCGCACAATCTGGCGCGCGATGCTCAGCCCCAGCCCCGATCCCTGCTGCTCTGACTGCAAGCGTTCAAACGGTTCGAAGATGCGTTCGAGCGCAGGTTGCGCGATACCGCTGCCAGTATCGGTCACCGTAAATGTGAGCGCCACCTGCGGCGGCGCCAGCGTCTCCAGGTCAACCCGCAGCACGATGCTGCCTGCGTTGGTGAACTTGGCCGCGTTGGACAACAAATTGAGCAACACTTGCCGCAGACGCTTGGGATCGACCCGCACCGCTGCCGGCATTTGCGCATCCAGCACGGCGCTGAAATGATTGCCGTATTGTGCCGCCAGCAGTTTAGCCTGGCGCGTCACGCTGGCCAGCCAGGCATGCAGATACATGGGCGTGGCATGCAATTCCAACTGATCGAGCTCGCCGCGCGCATATTCGACCAGGTCGTCGATCAGTTCCAGCTGATGTTGCGCATAGTGTTCAATCGTACTTTGATAGGCTAACGCCTGTGTATTGGCATCTCGGTTAAGTCGATGCACATAGCTGATGATGGTTGCCAGCGGCGCCCGCAGATCATGGCTGATATAAGCCAGCAGACGGCTGCGAGCCTGATTGGCACTGCGCGTTTCAGCCAGTGCGGCATGCAGATCGGCGGTACGTTCTGCCACTTCTTGTTCGAGTTTGGTCTGATAGCTGGAATAGGTTTTCAACAATTGCTGTTGCGCCTTTACCTTGCTTTTTTTGGCGCGCGAGATGTTGTCCACCACGGCGGTCAGCATAAACAGGCTGCCGATGACGGTATACAGCGGCCTGACATAGTTGAGCCACTCGGTCGAATGAATCAACCCGTAGACCGATAGGTTGCGGGCGATGTTGCCAATCAGGGCCAGGCTGAAGGCCAGCAGATAAAAGCGTACGGCGCTGAAATGCCGCCGCATGGTCAGCAGCGTCGTGACCACAATCGCCAATAAGGCCAATGAACCGATCACCAAACTGATCGGCGCCAGGGTCCGGTAGCTGACCCAGGGAAGCGCCAGCAACAATAGCGGCAACACCGCCAGCAAGATTTTCAGGACGCGGTCCCAGCGCGGCAGGCGATGCCGCGTCATCAGCAGGTCGCGAATGAACACCAGCAGGGAGATCGCCGTCAGGATGCCAAAAAATAGAATGCTACTAGTGGCCCAGGTGGTGGCCCGAGGCCAGAAAAACATCAGACCGTAGCCGCTGAAACTGACCTCGAACAGGCAATAGCTGAGCATGGCGATGCTATGGAATAAAAACGTCCGTTCGCGCAAGGTCGCAAACATCAACAATGCATACAGCGCAGTGAGTGCCAGCCCGCCCAGAAACAGACAGTCGTAGATGATCTGCCCGGTGCTGGCTTGCTGAAACGCCATTGGCTCCCACAATGTTGGCGCAATCACAATGCTGGTCTGGCCGGCGATGCGGACATAGACGGTCGTGCTGGTCGCTGCCGCCAGATGCAGCGGAAACACCGCACCAAGCACGGCCAGCGGATGCTTGTCGAAAGGCACGCTGCTGCCGGCATCGCTGCGCTGCCAGCGGCCATCTCGTTGGGTGAACAGGCTCACTTCCTGCAGCCGCGCCGGTTGGATGCTGAGCCAGCGCGTCATGGGCAGGCTAGTGGTATTGGTCAAGGTCAGCTTCAACCACAGTGCCGCTTTGGTGTAATCAGGGCGCAGCAGTGGCGTCGTCGCTGGCTGAAACTGGGCACTGCTACTGATGGCGGCCACATCAAGCCGGGCGCTGGCGTCCTCATGGAGCTCGAGATAGGGTGTCAGGTCAATCTGTGATTTCTCACCGGTGAGCAATAACGGGCCAGCGCATGCCAGCGAACACATCAGCCACAGCGCCAGGCACAGGCAATTACGCAGCTTCATTACGGTTCCTTGCACCCTTCGCGCGCCGCTTCACGGTAGTGCGAGGGCGACACCCCCATGCGTTCACGGAAGGCAGTGGCAAAATTGGCCGCATTGTCCATGCCCACCACGGCGCCGATCTTGTGGATCGACATTTCAGTGTCGCTCAGCAACTGACGGGCCAGGCGCATGCGCTCTTCACGGATGAAAGTGGCGACCGTCATCTTGTATTCGCTGCGAAAAATGCGCACCAGCTTTTTTTCATATGTACCGACCAGACTGGCGATTTCGCTCACCGGTGGCAAGGCTTCCAGCCGATCCTGAATGATCTGCACAGCCGCGTGCGCCAGCACCGCGTCGGGCAGGTGCGGCATATCGGTTGGCAGTTTCTGTTGTAGTGCAGCGGGGCGCAAGCGCTCCAGGTGAACGTTGACGCGCAGGATTACTTCTTCTTCCATAAAGGGCTTGCTCACATAGTCCACGCCGCCGGCGCGCAAGCCTTGCAGACGCTCTTCAGGGTTGGTGCGCGCGGACAGAAAAATGACCGGGATATGGCGTGTGGCCGGATCGATCTTGAGCAGGCGGCACGCCGTCAGACCATCCATTTGCGGCATCACGACATCCATCAGGATCAGGTCCGGCTGCACCGCGACCGCGCGCTGGTAGCCCTGCCTGCCATCGGTGGCGATCAAGACGCGATATTGCTCCGCGCGCAACATGTCGGATAACAGGCGTAATTCGTCGAGCGAGTCGTCGACCAGCAAAATGCGCGGCAAGGCGTTGGGCATGAAAACGGGAAATTGGCTGCGATCCAGCATTTTCACAAATTTCTGTGCATGTGGGCGATTTATTCGGCAAAACAGGAATGTTGGATGTCGAGAAATATTGCCTCTTGCAAAGATTGGCGCAGATTGTAATGGTGTTCAGTTAAGGAAAGGCTGGCTTGGTTTCTTTGGTTTCTTTGGTTTCCTTGGCTTTCTTGGTTGCTGATGCTGGGTTTTCTTCGGACGTACTAGCCGGGTACCTCAGTGCGTCGTTGAATCCTTGTTTTCTTCGGACGACCTAGCCGGGGGCGGCCCGGCAGCCGCTCACTTTCTTTGGTCTCGCCCAAAGATAAGTAAGCAAAGAAAGGCGACCGCTACTACGTCGCCCCTGCGGGGTTCCCGGCGCTGT
>JAMFSU010000040.1 GCA_026225475.1 Duganella sp. | reverse complement strand
GGTAGTCCGAAGAAAACAAAGATTCAACTACCCACTGAGGTAAGCGGCTGCCGGGCCGCACCCGGCAAGCTCGTCCGAAGAAAACAAAGACTCAACGACGCACTGAGGTAAGTGGCTGCCGGGCCGCTCCCGGCTAGGCCGTCCGAAGAAAACAAAGATTCAACTACGCACTGAGGTAAGTGGCTGCCGGGCCACTTCCGGCTAGGTAGTCCGAAGAAAACAAAGCATCAGCATCTAAGAACCGACCGATGTTTCTTAACTGAACAGCATGAAGACTGTCACGCAGTTGTATTGAACTGTCGCCACAGCAGCGCAACACGAGTGACGCCGATTCTGCCACACTGGCGGCATCGTTTTCTCAAGGAACCTGCGCCTATGCCCTCCCACTGGACTGACGGTTACGTCACCGACATCGGCTATACCCATGGCTATTATCCGCCGCTCAATCCGGCGCGCCTGCAAATGGGCTTTGCCGCCGTCGGCATCGATAGTCCGCTGGTGCGAACGGCGTGCGAACTCGGTTTCGGTCAGGGTTTGAGCATCAATGTACATGCCGCCGCCTCGTCGGTGCGCTGGCATGGCAATGATTTCAACCCGCAGCAGGCCGCCCATGCGCAAACGCTGGCCAGCGCCGCGGGCGGCATGGCACAATTGCAGCAGGCTAATTTTGCCGACTTCTGCGCCCGCGAGGATTTGCCACAGTTCGATTTCATTGCCTTGCATGGCATCTGGAGCTGGGTCTCGGCCGCCAATCGCGCCATCATCCGGGATTTTGTCGGTAGCCATCTCAAGCACGGCGGGGTGCTGTATGTCAGCTACAACACGCAACCGGGCTGGGCCGCTTTCCTGCCGTTGCGCGATCTGTTGCTGCGCCATTTCGAGCTGCCGACCAATGCCGGTCGCAGCAGCGCCGAGCGCATTGAGGCCGCGCTTGCATTCGCCACTGGCCTGTTTGCAGCCGATCCGGTTTATGCACAAGCCAATCCCTTCATGCGTGAACGCCTGGAATTGCTGAAAAAGCAAAGCCCTCACTATCTCGCGCATGAATATTTCAACCGTGACTGGCAGGTTGAATCGTTTGCCAGCATGGCTGAGATCTGGACCGCGCTGGGCCTGGAGTTCGCCTGCTCGGCCGATTTTCGCGATCATCTCGCCATGGCCAATCTGACGCCGCAGCAACAACGCTTCTGTGACGACATTGACGACCGTCATTTGCAACAGGGCGTGCGCGATTTCATGGTCAACCAGCAATTCCGACGCGATTATTGGGTCCGCGGCGCACAGCGGCTGGAGCCGGACACTCACCACGCCGTGCTGGCGCAGCAGCGGGTGGTGTTGCTGACAGTGCCAGCACAAATTCCGATGACGCTCAAGACCGTGGCAGCGGAGATTACGTTGAACCAGCAAATCTATGGTCCCATCATCGAGGTGCTGGCGGATCTGCAGCCGCACAGCCTGGGCCAGATTGCCGGTATTGTCGGCAACCGCAGCCTCGGCCTGCAACAGGTGCTTGATGCTGTGATGATGTTGATCGGCAGCGGCCACGCGGCACCGGTGCAGGCCGATGCCGATATCGAGCAGGGGCGCGCTGGCAGTGATGCGCTTAATCGCCATCTGATCAGTCTGGCAGCCGCGCATGGCGATATCGAACATCTAGCCAGTCCGATCACCGGCGGTGGTGTTGCGGCCGATCGTATCCAGCAATTATTCATGCTGGCGGTACTGGAGCAGCAGCAAACGCCGGATGACATCATCAGTTTTGTCTGGCGTCTACTTTGTGCGCAGGGCAAGAGGCTGGTTAAGGATGGCGTGCGGCTGGAAGCGGAGCAGGAAAATCTGGATGAACTTTCGTCGCTGGCACAGCGTTTCTTTGTCGAGCGCTTGCCTTTGTTGCAGAGTTTGCAGGTGATCTGAATTGACCTGCTGCATCGTTTAGAATGACGCGCTGGTGATCATGCGAATGGTGATGGAGTTGCCCAAAAGAAAAATAATTATTCAGTTGAGGGGAAGCGATTGCTGCGTCTGAAATGGACACTCAAAACTAAGGTCATCATGGTGGTGATGGTTGCCGTGCTGTTGACCACGGCGGTGATCGTTTCGGTGTCGCAATACATCATGAAGCGCGACCTCAAGCACTTGATCAGTGACCAGCAATTCGCCACGGTGACGATGATTGCAACCGCGCTCGACGAGAGTTTTCATAGTCGCCGCATCGCTTTGCTGGCCTTGTCGCAAGGTGTGTCGAAGGCCTCCATGAGCGACCCACACCACTTGCAGCAATACCTGCGTCTGCATTCCAGCCTGACCGAAATGTTCTTCAACTTTTCGGTGTTTGATGCCAACGGCGAGCTGATCGCCAATTACATTAATACCAGCGTGGTCGGCAAGCTCAATGTGGCCGACCGAGAATACATGCGCCGCACATTGCAACAGAAGCGGGGTGTGATCTCAGAGCCATTGCGCAGCCAGTTGTCTGACCGCTCTGTGGTGTTGATGACCGAGCCGGTGTTTGATGCGGCCGGCAATGTTGCCATGGTGTTTGTCGGCTCCATTGATTTACATCAGGCCGACTTCCTGCGTAAATTTACCAATACCAAGATGGGTGAGAATGGCTTCATTTTCATCCTGACCGCGGGCGGTATTGTGGTCGATCACGTCGACAAGTCGCGTATTCTGCAACATGTCGACGACGTTGGTGGCAAGAGCGGCGGCACTGAGCGCGCGCTGGCCGGTTTTGAAGGTAGCTTGGAAGGCCTCAGTCGTAGTGGTCAGGCGGCCTTGCTGTCGTACAAGCGGATGCGCAGTACCGACTGGATCATCGGTTCGATTTATTTGCAGCAAGATGCTTTCGCCCCCGTACGCGACATTCAGAACAAGGCCTTGTTGGTGTCATTGTCGCTGGCCTTGCTGGCCGGTGTACTGGCCTGGGCCATCATGGCGGCGCTGATCGATCCCTTGCATCGCCTGCACCAGCATATCCAGAAAATCCGTACCACCAAGGCCAATGATGAAGTGCCGTTGTCGTATCGTCAGGATGAAATCGGCGATCTGGGGAGTGCCTTCAACGCATTAATGCGAGAACGCAGGGATGCCGAAGCCGAGCTGGATCAGGCGCGCGTCAATCTGGAAAGCATGAACAAGACGCTGGAGCGGCTGGCGCTGGAAGACGATCTCACTGGGCTGGCCAATCGCCGCAGTTTTGATCTGACGCTGCAGGAAGAATTTAGCCGTGCCATGCGTGCCGGCCATTCGTTGGCCTTGGTGATGGTCGATGTCGATCATTTCAAGCAATACAATGACATCTATGGCCATCTGGCCGGCGACCAATGCCTGCGTAAGGTGGGGCGCGTGATCAAGCAGCAGCAGGCGCGGCCGGGCGACTTGATGGCGCGTTATGGCGGCGAAGAAGTGGCGATATTACTGCCCGGCACCGATCAAGACGGCGCGCTGGCAGTAGCCGAGCGCGTGCGCATGGCGGTGCGGCAACTGGTGTTGCTGCATGAAGGTAATGAAGCCGGTATTGTCACCATCAGCGCTGGCGTGGCAGCGCTGATGCCGCGCCGCGATATCGATGTTCCAGACAATTTGCTGCGTGCCGCAGATCGTGCCTTGTATCTGGCCAAAGAGCGCGGGCGCGATCATATTTGCAGCAGTAGCGATTTGCCGGAGACCAGCAGTTGAGTGACTACAAGCGGGGTCTGTCTGGCAGTTGTGCCTAGCGCATGCCTGGCACCAGATACTTGGACTTGGCGCAATACATTTTGGCGTTGTTGTTGGCGTAGGCGATGATGCTGCCGGCACGTGACTGACGCAGCGGGTATGCGCTGTTGTCCTGTGGCGTGAAATTGATGCCGATGGCGGCGTTGATGGCCTTGGTCAGGGCAAACGGATTGCTCTGGAACACGGCACCGATGAAGGCAGCCGGGCTGCTGGGGTCATTGACCAGCACATCGGTGACGTTGACGCCCCACAGACTGGCGCCGGGCGTTTTGAACCAATAGGCGCCAGCATCGACCTTGTAGGGTTTGCCAAATGACGCCGATAGATAATCGTAGAAATATTTATTGTCGACCTGGTCAATGCAGAGCAGGGCATTACCGACTTCAACGCCAAAGGTCGGGGCAGGTTTGGCCAGGCTGACAGCGCCCGGCGCCAGCAGCGCGCTGGCCAGCACGATGCGGTGGATGGTTTTCAAACAAACTCCCTGATGCGCATGCAGTGATATGAATTGGTGATCCGATGCGCAGATTGTAGGGGGCTTTGGTGATTTTGGCTAATCCTGAGGCGGGTAACTTGTGCGTTTGCGACTATGATTTAAGAGAGTCGCCCTGATTTGAGCACGGTTTCGCCGCGTTGCGAGGTTTGTATGCGTCCGCTCAGGCTGCTCAGGCCATCGATGAATGAAGCAATGCCGGTACCCTTGACCATGACGCAGGGCTTGCCCATTTTCTTGCACCATTGTTTGACGAGGTGATAGGCGTTGTGGCTGATGTTGCCTGACGCGCACACCACCAGGTCGGCACCGTTGAGCATCGGTTGCAAGCGGTGCAGACTGTCTTCACGGCCACCGTCGTGATGCAGGAAACGGCCTTGATGGGATTCGATGGCGATCCGGTAGTGGTTGCGTGCGCCGGTCAGACCGCCCACGCACAGCACACAGCGCTGGTCGAAACTGAACGGCAAGGGGGGGGCGCCAGTGCTGCTGTGGGGGGACGCTCGATGCATGAAAACCTCGGTAGTCGCTGTCAATGACAACAGACTACCTGTTCATGGCGTCGGCACGAACGAAGAAATTGGCATCAGGATATGCGAAATCCTGATGGCGCCGGGCTGGCGCTACGACGCTATGAGGTGACCGCGCTCACGCCTGTCGTTGCCGGTGGTTGTGGCTGTTCTTGTTCCCGCTGTTTGGCTTGCTCGGCATAACGGCGCGCGAGCACTGAACACAGCATCAGTTGCATCTGGTGGAACACCATGATCGGCAACAGCACGATGCCCACGCCGCCGCCGGCAAACAAGACCGATGCCATCGGGATGCCGGAGGCCAGCGATTTCTTCGAACCGCAGAACACCAGCACGATTTCGTCCGCTTTGGAAAAGCCCAATGCACGGCTGCCAAACGTGGTGATCAACAACACACCGCCGAGCAAGACCGCATTGACCAGCACCAGCAGCGCCAATTGTTGCGGCGGGAACAAATGCCAGACGCCTTGTGCCACAGCGACGCTGAACGCGGCATAGACCGCCAGCAGAATGCCGCCACGATCGACCACGGCCAACAGGCTTTTGTTGCGCGTGACCCATTCACCGATCCATGGTCGCAACACATTGCCGAGCACGAACGGCAACAGCAGTTGCAGCAGGATGCCGGTCACTTGTCCAATGCCGCCACTGTCTTGATGGCGATGCAGCAGCAAGGTCACCAGAATCGGCGTGAACACGATGCCCAGCAGATTCGATGCTGTGGCGCCACAGATTGCCGCTGGCACATTGCCGCGTGCAATCGAGGTGAAGGCGATCGATGATTGCACCGTCGACGACAGGGTGCAGACGAACAGCACACCGAGCCACAGTTGCGGTGTCAGCAGGCCGGGCAGCACGGCCTGCAGCGCCAGTCCCAGTAACGGGAACAACACAAAAGTGCAGCCCAGCGTGAGCAGATGCAGGCGCGGTTGCTTGAGCCCGGACAGCGCCGCTTCGCGTGACAGGCGCGCACCGTGCAGGAAGAACAGCAGGGCAATGGCGGTATTGCTGGCCAGGTGCATGAAGCTTTCAAAGCGGCCGGTGGCTGGCAGCAAGGTCGCCAGCAGCACGGTGCTCAGCAGCAGTAGCGTAAAAGTGTCGGGAAGGTAACGTTTCATGATGGCAAGAGTAAGTGAAAGATGCTGGCGGCGGCCGGTCGGCAGCCTTTGCCACATGATAGGAAATACCGGTATCATCGGGAACCCCTTTGACACCACTAACTGTCATCGTTAAATTCGATGGCAGTCCATATTGACGCAAGAATCCGCCATGTTCAATCCTGTTTGGCTCAAGACCTTCACTACCGTTGCCGCCTCCAGCAGTTTCACCGAAGCTGGTCGTCGCCTTGGCCTGACGCAATCGAGCGTGAGCGACCATATTCGTCGTCTGGAAGACAGCAGTGGACGTCGCCTGTTCGTGCGCGACACGCATTCACTGGCGCTGACCGCTGATGGCGAAAGCCTGTTGGTGCATGCGCGCTTGATCCTGGAAGCGCATGCGCGCGCCGAGGCGCAATTCAATGCGCCCAAGTTGCGCGGCCGGGTGCGCTTCGGCACCTCGGACGATCTGGCCATGGGGCCCTTGCCGGATATGCTCGCGGCGTTTCGCAACAAGCATCCGGAGGTAGAGCTGGAAATCACCATCGGCCTGACCAGCGAGTTATACCAGCGGCTCGATAATGATGAGCTTGACCTGATTGTCGGCAAGCGCCGTCCAGGCGAACAACGCGGCGAATCGATGTTCCGCGTGCCGTTGGTATGGCTGGCGCGACCGGAAACGGTGGTGGATCTGAGCCAGCCCTTGCCCTTGATTCTGTTGCCGGAACCGAGCGTGACGCGTGCCGCCATTCTGACTACGCTGGGTGTGGCCGGTCATCATTGGCGCATCGTTTGCACCAGCGGCAGCCATGCCGGGTGCATGGCTGCAGCGCGTGGTGGCCTTGGTTTGACGGTGTTGCCGCAAACACTGGCCTCGCGCGAATTGAGCCTGCCGCTCAATCATGCCAGCCTGCCTTTGTTTCCTGCGGTGGAATATGTGGCCTTGCCGGCCAAACGCTTGAGCCGGCCGGCTGCGACTTTGTTTCAGATTTTGCTGGAGAGCGAATTGCACATGCGCCAGAGTGAGCGACGGTTGTGAATTTAGCGTGGCAAGCTGCGGCAACACCGCCAGGATAATGTTGCAACAGCAGCTTACTTAGTCAGTCGTCTGCAATGGCATCGACCACCAGATCGGCGCGCTGCAACGCGCGGATGCGACGATCGACGAAGTAGCCGCCGGCTTCGGTGTAGCGCAGATAGTGACGGCCGCATTGACTGCAGCGCGCCACATTGCTGCGGTTGTAGGGGAAGTGCTGCGGCGCAATCGGTGCTTCAGGCACATCGTTGCGGGTGCCGCCCGGATGATATTCACTGAAGCTGGCCTCGACAAACGGGTCTGCCACCAGGGTGCCGATATCGTGCAGCAATTGTTCCGGAAACGACAGCGGTGTGCTGACCCAGGCAGCGGTGTCGGCCTGGGTGCACGGGCAGGCCGAGGTGATCGCGGCGCTGTCTTGCGCCAGGGTGCGCAGCGTGCTGCTGTCGAGCAAGGGTAATGCTGTCATGCCAATTCCAGGTTCAGTTGCGGGTGTTGCTTGATGTTGCTTGATGTTGCTTAGGGTTGCTCGGAGCTTCTATTTGCCGCCGTCTTTGCCGCCGAACGAAATCTTGCCGCCCTGCAGTTGCGCCGTGCCACCGCCGAGGTCGCTGAGCACTTGCCAGACTTGCCGGGCAATGCGCATTTCAACGCCTTCGTAGACCATCTTGGTGGCGACGATGCGGGCCGATTCGGCGGCCACCAGGTCTTCCTTCATCTCGGCTTGTTCGGCGACCAGATCCTTGACTTCCTGAGCCAGGATTTTGCGCGTGTATTCAGCCTCTTCGGCCACGCCATTCTTGCCCTTTTCGGGGTTTTGCTTGTAATGCGCAATCTGTTTGATGGTGCGGTCGAGGTCGTTGAGCTTTTTCTGGAATTCCTGTTCCTTGACGCGCAGTTTTTCTTCCAGGTAAGGATCCAGGCCGACTTGTACCTTGGTGGTGTTGCCGCTGGATGAACCCAGGCCAGTGGCCTTGATCAGCATGGTGGCCTGGGCCCGGCCGCCGATGATCTGGCCTAGCTTGGGGTTGCCCTTGCCGACGATGATCTCGTTGCCGGCCAGCATTTCGCATTGACGCGCATTGCCGGCAATCATGATGGATTCGCCTGCTTCGATCAGTGCGCTTTCGGCAAACAGGGCTTGTACCGAACCCTCGCTTTTGATGCGTGCAGCAATTGCGGTGGTGACGCCTGGTTGCGCTTCGGAGTGGCCGATGATGCCGCCTTTGACGAACACATTGCCACCGGCATGAATTTCAGCGGCTTCGACCGTGCCATGCACGAAGACATCGCCGGTGACATGCAGGCGCATGCCGGTCTTGACGTCGCCCTTGATCTTGACAGTGCCGGAAAAATCGAGATTGCCGGTACTCAGGTCAAGGTCTTCGATTTCCACGATGGGGTTGATGCGCACGCCGTTGGTAATCAATGACGGTTGGCCGGCAATGGCGGCCAGCAGCAGGTCGGGATCTTGCTCATCGACTTCGGTGCCGACACAATCCTTGTTGAAGGTCAGCTCTTGCACCGGCTTGGCCAGCACGGGCTGGCCTTTGATGTTGATGCCATTGATGCCGGGTACGGTAGGAATCCGGCGCATCAGTGGATCGCCGACATTGATCAGCAACAGGTGGCCGAGATCGGCATAGCTGACCACGGCGTCGTCGTCGATTTCGGCCAGTTCTTCTTCCTTCTGGTCGAGCAGACTTTCAAAGCGCGCCTTGTCACCCTGGATCGCATCGTCGCCTTGGGCAATTAACAGCTTGGCACAGTGACCAGCACTGAGCGCACCGCGCAGTTTTTCGTGCAGGATGCCGTGGGTAATGCCTAGTGCGCGGACTTCATTGATCACTTCCACGGCTTTGGCACGACCGCCTTGTGGCGGCACCAGTGTGAGATAGGCGGCCATGAAGTCGTTGGCGACTTCGATGACGAATTCGCCGTCGCGGCGTTCGCCGATCTTTTGTGTGTGCGCTTCCTTGGCGGCTGCCGCTTTGGCTGCAAAATCGTTGAGCGTGGCTTCGTCGATGTACAACTTGGTGTAACCGCCGTCGGCCACAGCTTGTTTCAGCATCACGAGATTGGGGACTTGCACGCCTTCGGCAGGGGTGAATGTGGCAGTCAATTCTCCACTGATTCTGTCAAATTGAAACGACAGCGATTGCGGCTTGGTTGGTTCCATGATATTTCTCGGAAGTCTCTGACCTTCAACACCGACAGGAATTCCGCATCCTTTTGCTTAATTGTTGTGTGGCAAGATGATCGTGCAAATTTCGGCGAAGTACAAGGACTCTTTACATGATAACCATTGAATTATCAAGATGATAAGCTTAGAAAAAAGCGCAGAAGATGCCGTCAACGGGCGCTATGTCGCAGGCCGTCGCAGTACGTTGGTGAGCATCGTTGTGAATGTTGTATTGACGGTTTTGCAGGTCGTGACCGGTTTCCTGGCCGGTTCGCAAGCCTTGATTGCCGACGGTGTGCATTCGCTGTCGGATCTGGTGGCGGATTTCGTCGTGTTGTTTGCAGCGCAGCAAAGCCGCAATCCAGCGGACGCCGATCATCAATATGGGCATCAGCGTTTTGAGACTGCGGCCTCGCTGGCGCTGGGGGCGACCTTGCTGGTGGTGGGGGTGGGCATGCTGGTCACGGCGCTACTCAAATTGCAGACGCCGAGTGGGCCGCAGGTCCATCTGGCGGCCTTGTGGGTAGCGCTGGCGACGCTGGTGAGCAAGGAATTATTGTTCCGCTATATGTTGGGTGTGGCCGAACGGGTGCGTTCCAGTATGCTGGTGGCCAATGCTTGGCATGCGCGCTCAGACGCGGTGTCGTCATTGGTGGTGGCGTTTGGCATTGTCGGTAATCTGCTGGGCTTCCATTTGCTCGATCCGATTGCCGCGCTGTTCGTGGGTTTGATGATTGTGCGTACTGGCTGGGTATTTTTCTGGCGCGCGCTCAATGATTTGATGGACAAGGCGGTGTCGGTAGAAGAATCACAAGCGATCCGCAGTACCCTGCTCGGCACGCCGGGCGTGTTCGGTGTGCATGATCTGCGCACGCGCAAGATGGGCGACATGATCCTGGTCGATGTGCATCTGGAACTCGATGGCAATCAAACCGTGATCGCCGGTCATGCCATCGCGCTGCTGGCAAGGCAGCGGGTGATGCAAGGACACCATGTGCTTGACGTCATGACCCATGTCGATCCGGTGCAGCAGGATGGCGCCGAGACTGCCGCGCGCTAGCGGCAAACTTACCAGCGCAACAACAACGGGCCCAACAGCCATCCCAGCGCGGCAGGAATGAGCATGCCCAGCACATACCAGAGCGCCCAGAACGGCACGCCCATTTCCGGACAATGCAGGCAATACGCCATGGTTGCCAGCGAGCTGGCCAGCAGACCGGTCAACAATCCGGCGGTGCGCAAGCGGGTCGGGGCCAGTTGCCGTACCGCCCATACCAGCGCCACACAGGCAGGTATCGACAGCAGGGCGATATTGAACGGGCATTGCTTCCAGGTCACGCCCATGATCAGCGGATAACGCTCCATTTGCGGCGTCGCCAACAGGATGACCAGTGCCGCCAGCCAGAGTACCAGTACCGGCAGCGCTGGCGCCAGCCAGTAGCTGCCGATGGCAACACCAGGTCGGCTGGCGCGCGTGAGCAACAGCAGCGACGTCGCTGCCAGCACTAGTGGCAGCGCCATCTTCAGCCAGAACAAGGGCGTCATTAGCATCAGGTGGATATCGGCGCGCACGCCAAACAGCATCAGCATCAGCAACAAGGAGCCAGCGCCGCCGAGCACGATGGCGCGAGTGAATACCTTGCGCTGCAGATGGCGATCGATGGGTTTGATGCCGGCCGACAGCAAGGAAATGAAGGCGTCTGTTTTCATGTTAGCAAGCGTATTTTGGTGGCCAGCGATTTCAGGCCGCGATGAATGCCGATCTTGACGGCGGATTCGGACAGCCCTGTCAGTTGTGCGGTCTGGGCCACCGACAGTCCCTCTAATTTGACATGCTGGATCGGCAAGCGTTGCTTGTCCGGCAGTTGCTCTAGCAACACGCCAACGTCGCGCTTGGCACTGCTTTGCTCTTCGTCAACACTGGCAAACAGTTCGTGATGATCTTCGAGCGGCTCGTTAAACGCATCGTGGCGCGAACGCACGCGCAGGAAATCCATCAGCTTGTAGCGTGCAATGGCATACAGCCAGGCTGTCAGCGGTTGATCGGCACGATAGGTATGGCGGGCATTGTGGACCGCCAGCAAGGTTTCCTGAACGATATCCTCGACTTCGTCGTGCAGATGAAACAAACGTTTTCGGATATAGGCGCGCAAACGTGTACTCAAGGCATCGAGAAAGGCGCGGTAGGCCGTTTCGTCGCCCTCGAGGCCGCGCAACAGCAATCCTTTGAGCTGTGCTTCGACGGCTTGCATGGCAGGTTTTGGTATTGCTGGCATCATCGAGCGGCGTGAGATGGGCGGCGCAGATTGAGGGGGAACCGATACTGGCATGCTGTGGGCGAGCAGGCTGCGCACGCTGGTGGATGCCAGGACCGCCGCATCGTAACAGATTTTCCCATGTATACCGGACCAGCTTTGCGCAATTTTCATCAGGCTCAGATTGCTGGCCGGTACAGGATAGAGATCAAGTGTATGCATAGTGTCCTCGCCTAGACGTTCATTGCACGTCGTATCTCACAATGTTCGTCGGGCAGCGACCGCCGGTTACAGTGGCGCACAAATAAAATTATTTTCATGGGACTGTAACCGCGCGCCAGAAAACACCGAATTGACTATCAGATCACCTGCACAGCAAGCTTTTTTGGGCTGGTATCTATCCAATACCTATCTGCGTTTTCATCTTAAGGAGCCTGACCATGAACACTATCAAACTTGCTACTGCCGCTGCTACCTTGTTTGCCCTGACTACCGGTATTGCCATGGCGCAAAATGCCAAGCCAATGACACCTGCTGCTGTTGAAAAGTGCTACGGCGTATCGATGGCCGGGCAGAACGATTGCAAGGCAGGCGAAGGTACGACTTGTGCCGGCACCGCCAAAATGGACTATCAGGCTAATGCCTGGAAGAATGTCCCGGCCGGTACCTGCACGTCGATCAAGACACCAAAAGGCATGGGCATGCTCAAGGCAATGTAAATCTGCCGGACCACGGAGCAGCACATGACAACGACACTCGGTGCAGGACTGGGATTGAAACCTCAGCATTTCGACGCGGCGCTGGATTGCCGTCACGCCGACATCTGGTTTGAAGTCCATCCGGAAAACTACCTGATGGACGGCGGCCCGCGGCTGGCATGGCTGGATGCAGTGCGCTGCCAGCATCCACTGTCGCTGCACGGCGTGTCGTTGTCATTGGCGGGCGCGCAACTGCCGGATGCCCAGCAGTTGCGCCGTCTGGCCGAACTGGTGCGACGTGTGCAACCGGCATTGGTGTCGGAGCATTTGGCCTGGTCGACCTTGGATGGCCGTTATTATCCCGACTTGTTGCCCGTGGCGCGTACGAGTGCAGTGCTGGCGCGCACGGTGGCTAATATCCAGTGCGCGCAGGAGCGCTTGCAATGCCGTATCGCGATTGAAAACCCGTCGCACTATTTGCGCTTGGACAATCACGCGTGGAGTGAAACCGATTTTTTGAGCGAACTGGCCAAACGCAGTGGTTGTGGCTTGCTGGTCGATGTCAACAACGTCCACATCAGTGCCCACAACCTTGGCTATGACGCGCGCAGCTATCTCGATGATCTGCCGGCTGACGCCGTCATGGAAGTGCATCTGGCCGGGCATACGGTCGATGCCGATGATACAGGTGGCGCGCCCCTGCTGATTGATTCGCACGATGCGCCGGTCGATGAAGTCGTCTGGCACCTGTATCAATATCTCATCGCGCGTATCGGTGCACGTCCGACCTTGATTGAGCGCGATGACAAGATTCCCGAATTTGCCGAATTGCTGAGCGAGCGTGAGCGTGCCCAGCAAGTGTTGACGCCACAGGGAGTGCTGGCATGACAACGACGGCGGACAGTTTTCAGCGTGATTTCATTCACGCCATTTATCACGATCCCGATAGTCACGATCCAGTTTCACCCGCCTTGGCGGCGTTGACTAGTCAGCCCGGTTTCAAGGTGTATCGCAATACCATACTCAAGGCCAGCGTTGATGCGCTGGCTGCCAACTATCCAAGTATCGAACGGTTGGTCGGCAGCGAATGGTTTCGTGCGGCCGCCTTGGTGTATGTCACTGCGGCACCGCCGAGCAATGTTTGCCTGATTGAATATGGGCATGATTTTTCGGCGTTCCTGATGCAGTTTGCAGCGGCTGCCGAATTGCCTTATCTCAGCGATGTCGCTTGTCTCGACCGTGCCTGGACCGAATGCCACATCGCCGCCGATGAGGCTGCGCTGGATGCCACGATGCTGGCGGCGATGGCGCCAGAGCACTTGTTGAGCAGTGTCTTGCCGCTACGCGCTGCCGTGCGTTGGCGCTGGTGTGCAGCCCATCCGGCGTACGCCATCTGGCACGCCAACCGCATTCAGGATTACGCCGACGATGAAATCGAATGGCAAGGCGACGGTGTCCTGTTGAGCCGCATCGACGGTGAAGTTGTCTGGCAGCAAGCCAGTGTCGGCCTGTGCGCGTTTCTTGACGTGTGTGCCGCGCAAGGGGATTTGCAGAGTGCGGTCGCCGCGGCGCTGCAGGTCGAACCGGCCTTAGATATCGCTGCGCTATTGAGCAGCTTAATTCAGGCGCAGGTATTCAAGGCGCCTGCACTTACCTCAATCCAATAAGGAACGCGCATGTCTACTCCAGCCACCTCATCGTCATCGCCAGCCGCTCGCCCTGGCAGCATCGCCGCCTATTGGCAACGGGCTGTGGCCTGTGCACAGAATTTGATCAGTGATTCATTGCTGTCGTTGATTGCACGGGTGGCCATGGCCGCCGTGTTTTTCTTGTCGGGGCGCACCAAGGTCAGTGGCTTGCTGACCTTGAAGGAGAGTACCTATGTCCTGTTTCAGGAGGAATACAAGCTGCCGCTGGTGCCGCCGGAACTGGCGGCGCATCTGGCAGCTTATGCCGAACACTTCTTTCCACTGTTGCTGATTCTCGGCTTGTTCACGCGTTCGGCCGCGCTGGGTTTGCTCGGCATGACTACCGTCATCGAAATCTTCGTCTATCCGGATGCCTGGCCTACCCATCTGACCTGGGCTGGATTGTTGCTGTTTCTGGTGGCGCGTGGTGCTGGCAAGTTTTCGCTGGACCGGCGTTTCGGTATCCTCTGAGCGTGTTTATTGCGCGAACAGCCAGCGATGCACCAGTTTGGTGTAGCGCGGCATGACTACATACACCATCAATCCCACCATCAAGCCTGAGACGCAAAACGCATTGAGAAAGCGATTCTGCGGCAAGCCCAGGTCGTGCAGCAGCGGCAGCACGCTCAAGGAAATACCCAGTGATAGCGGATAAATCGCCGACCAGGTCAGCAGAAACTGTTTCCAGCGCACCGGTGCCTTGGTTGGCGCGCCGTCCTGCATGAACAGAAAATCGAGGCCGCTGCGTACCACGAATTGATCATCGTCGGCCAGCAAGGGACGCACTTGTTCAATCAGTGTGGCGCGCGCGGCCGAGCCCATCCAATGATGCAGGCATTCCTGCGTGACGAAGCGCAGGATGATGGTGTAGGTGGTGGTAAAACCGTCGATCGGCTTGACCACCTGCCAGTCGAGCAAGCCCTCGGCATGTTTGCTGATGGCGGCAATGTCGCTCAGCCAGGCGTCATATTGGGCCTGTTGGCCGGCGCGGATGCGATGCGTGATGACAACGGTGGCGCCGTGTTCGGTGATGCCGGCGGAATTGGTTTCTTTGGTCAATGTAGTGGTCATTTGGTGAGTGGCACTGGCCGATAAAAGTGAATCTGATCGCGGCCTGATGATTTGGCTTCATACAGGGCCTGGTCTGCGGTGCTGACAAACGCGTCGGCAGAATCGCGGTTGCGTAGCGTGGTCAGGACATCGACACCGGCGCTGATGGTGACGACACCGGTGCTATTGCCAGCATGTTCGATTTTCAGTGCGCGGATGGCGTAGCGAATCGCTTCGGCCACTTGCAGGGCACCGTCCAGGTCGGTATCGGGCAGCAGCACGGCAAACTCTTCGCCGCCATAGCGCGCGGCCAGATCGCCTGAGCGTTTTTCGCAGGATTTGATGATGTCGGCCACCCGGCGCAGGCAATCGTCGCCGGCAACATGGCCGTAGAGGTCGTTGAATTTCTTGAAGTGATCGACATCGATGAGGATGATGGCCAGCGGTGACGCTGACCGTTGGGCGCGTTGCATGGCGGCGTCGATGACGGCATCAAACTGGCGCCGGTTGGCCAGGCCGGTCAGTGCATCCTGTTGGGCCAGGCGCTCCAGCGTGATATTGAGTGCCCTCAAGGCGTCGCGCGCATGTTTGGCTTCTTCTTCGGCGTGGATGCGCATGCCGATCTGTTTGACCAGGCGGGCGCCCAGAATGATGAACAGGATCACGATACCCAATGTGATGATGCTTCTGACGATGAACAGGCGCCGCCAGCTAGTCAGAATTTCGTATTCAGACAAAGCTGCCGTGACAAACACTGGGTAGTTGTCCAGACGGCGGTAGCCGTTCATGCGCACAATGCCGTCCTGGGTCGATTTGATAATGGCAGAGCCATTGCCGCTGCCGGCAAGATACAACTGGAACAAGGGCCCTTTGCTGAGGTCCTTGCCGAGCGAATCCGGCAGTGTCGGCTGGCGCGCCAGCTGGATGCCTTCATGCAGCACCAGTGCGATGGCACCTTGCTTGCCAATATCGAAGGTGTGGTAAAACTCGGTGAAATAACTGACCGAGAGTGTCGCCAGAATCACTCCTGCAAACTGACCATTCGCATCGTTGAGCCGCCTTGATAGCGGGATCACCCATTCACCCGATGAACTTGCCTGAAACGGCACGCCGATGTGCGGACCGGCATCGGCGTGGTGCAGATGAAATTGAAAATAGCTGCGCGTCATGGCATTGAAGTTTTCTTCATTGTGGACCAATGAGGAGACGATGCGCGCACCATGCTGGTCAAACACGGCCAGACCTTGCAGTTGCTGCAATTCCTGCACGCGCAGCACCAGCAAACGATGCAGTCGCGCCAACTGGGTAGTTCCCGTGCCATCTACCTGGATCCGTTCGGCCAGGCCCAGTACGGAAGTATCGGCGGCCTTGAAGGTGTCGTTCGCATGTTGGGCCAACGAACGCGCCATATTGTCGGCGGTGGTGGTCGATTCGGCCAGTTGGTCGACCCGTTCTTCCCAGATGGTCCAACCGATCAAGGCGCTCACGGACGCGCACACCAGCACCAGGAACAACACGGTTGAACGGGTCAGTGAGGCATTCTTGCTGGGTGAAAGAATGGAGAGTGTGGGGCGCATGATTGTTTTGAATGGAAAATGGGCTCAGACCGGCCAACGCAATTCAAACAGGCTGCCAGCCTTGTCGCCTGGCCGGCAACTGGCGCTGCCGCCATGGGCGTGGGCAATTGCACGCACCACCGCCAGGCCAAGGCCACTGCCGCCGCGTTCTCTGGAATGCCCGTGTTCGCCGCGCTGGAAGGCGTCAAACACCCGTTCTGCCATGTCTGCCGAAATCCCCGGTCCTTCGTCCTCGACGCTGACGACGCAGCATTCCTGTTCGATGCGTGTCTGAATACGCAAGGTGCCGGGGGAGGCATAACGGCGTGCATTTTCGAGCAACGCCAGCAGCGCTTGCCGGATGCGAACCGGATCACAGCGCATGACATTGGCCTTGATCTCGGTGTGCACCTGCAGACCTGCAGCGTGCAATCCTGCTTCCAGCAGATGGACTACTCCGGCAATATCGGCGGAAAGATCGACTTCGCTCAATTGCAGTTCCAAATGTTGGCTATCGGCCAGGCTCAGTATACGCAGATCTTCAATCAGGCGCGCCAGTCCTTCGATTTGTCCCAGCAAGCTCCAGAATTGGGCCTGACTCGGTTCAAACACGCCTTCGGCCAGACCTTGCAGGCGGCCGCGCAGTATTGTTACGGGGGTGCGCAATTCATGGGCGATGGCGGCATTCCAGAAGACTTGCTCTTGCGCCAGGCGTTGCAGCCGTTCGGCCATGAGGTTGAAATCGTCGACCAGCAACGCCGCTTCACCCAGCGAGGCATCGACGCTGATGGCGCGCGCACTGAGTTCGCCTTTGGCGATCTTGCGCAGGCTTTCGGCGACCGAGGTCAGGGGCAACAGGATCCGTTGCGACAATTTGACGGCGACGGTGGCTGCCAGCGTCAATGCCGACAGGGTAGTTAGTATCATCCAGGCCCATTCCGGTGCTGATGGCGACATATCTTCGACGGTGGAGATCGTTGATGGCCAGTACGCCAGAAACAGGGCGTAGAACGCATAGGAGCCGAGGATCACCAGCAGCACCGAGCCCAGCACCACCGCCGTCATCGACAGCATGATTTGCCGGCTCAGACCGGTCGGCAGTTTCATGCAGTGCTGCCGAACTTGTAGCCGACCCCGCGCACATTGGCCGGTACCCCTGAGAGTCCGAGCTCTTCCAGTTTGCGGCGCAGTTTGCTGATATGGCTGTCGACGGTGCGCTCCAGCGTATCGCCTTCGGGCAGGCAGTTGCTGAGCAGTTCGCCACGGCTGAATACCTGGCGCGGCGCTTTCGCCAGATGTGCCAGCAATTTGAATTCGGTCAAGGTCAAGGGCAGCGCATGGCGCTCGGAACCGACTAGGACAGTGGCTTCATGCTGAATCAGATCAATTTCAAAAATATCGACGCGCGTCACTTTTTGCTCGGTGCGAACGGCGCGGTTGGCCGTACGGCGCAGCACCGCCTGGGCACGGGCAACCACCTCGGCCGGATTGAATGGCTTGACGATGTAGTCGTCGGCGCCGATGCGCAGGCCCATCAGTTTATCGATGTCTTGATCCAGCGCGGTCAGCATGATCACCGGGGTGTCACCGCGATGGCGCAGTTCGGATAGCACGGCCCAGCCATCCAGGCGTGGCATTTGCACATCCAACAAGACCAGATCGGGTTTGAGGCTCAGATGTAGCTCCAGCGCGACCCGGCCATCGCCGGCGCAGACCACACGCATACCGCTGCGGCGCAGGTAAGCCGTCAGAATTTCGGCGATTTCCGGTTCATCTTCCGCAATCAGTACCAGTGCTTGCTGTGCTCTGGCATTTCCCTGCGCTGGGGCTGAGGCATGTGCCAGGCCAGTCATCTTCATTGATCACCGTTATGTCGAGGGTCTCCATCATATATCAACAAATCTACTGAAAAAATCAGATGCGTACCTCGTTTGATTTGTGATTTAAATTCCACAACTTTCTCTTGTGATGCGGGTAGGCAGATGAGGTTGGGGTTAGTGCAATCAGAGCGCGGGCACGGGATAGACAAATGCCAGGCCAAAGCGATGCGCCAATTTCCCTGTGACCGTAATCACGGGCTGCATGACGGCATCGGGAAAACGATGCTGTAGTCGTTGCGGGATGGCACTGCCTTCTTCCTTGATATCCCACACCAGTGCGGCACCAGCCAGGCGCACGTCGTGTTCATTGATCCACGCACTGATGCGCTGATCGCCTTGCGAAAAAATCACGGATGGCCGATCCTCGGCATAGAACGCGACATTGCCGGCGCTCCAGGTGTCTCCTGCCACATACTTCAATGGCTGCCGGGTGGCAGAGAACCATTGCTGGTTGATGTTGCGTCCCAGTGACTCGCCCGGAAAATGCACGACTTGTTCATTGCCGGTAATGGCGGTGCCATAGGTTTTGGCGACCACAAAATAAGTGATCGGCAGCAGGAACAGTATCCACCAGGCGCGTGTCAGATAGCGCCAGCGTTTGGCCGTCAATGCCGGTTGCAGCAGCATGATCAGAAACAGGCCGATGAATGACCATAGTGGTGCCCCCCACATGGCCCGCAAGGGGCGCATGGCCAACGCAGAGAGTGCCAGCGACATCACGATCGGCCCCAGCGCCAGTGTCGTCAGATAAGCCATATCGAAATTCTGCCAGCGCAGTTTCATCCAGGCTTGCGCCGTGCGCCAGCGCCATAGCAGCGCGGCTACCACCAGCATGGGCAGCAGCGCCAGTAGCTGGGCGCCGAGGAAAGCGCCGGTGTCCACGAGGAAATCGGTGAGCAGTAACGAGGTTGGCGCTCTGGCGCCGACGTATTTGATCGAGATGAAATCGCTGGCGACAATCCAGTAGAGGTGCGGTAAAAACAAGAGTGCGGCTGTCAGGAGCAATATCCAGGGGCCTTTCGATGCCAGGCGGCGGCGCGAATAAGGATGGGCCAGCGCAAACAAGGCCAGCGGCAGGATATAAGCCCCCATCGAGTAGCGCGACCACAGCCCCAGACTGGCCACGATGCCACACAGAAACCAGTCGATCAGGCGATCGGCGTGGATCGCCTTGTGCAGCAACCAGCCGAACAAAGCGGCAAACGGCATTTGCAGCAAGATGTCGTTGAACTCCAGTGTCGGTAGATTGAAATAATAAATACCTTCCAGCAGCAAGGCGCCGATCAAGGCCTCTTTTTCAGCGCCGATACGTTTGCCAAGTTGCCAGACTGAAAAAAATACGGTCGCAATACAAAGCTGGCTGGCCAGATAACTGATCCATAGCTGTCTGTTGGACCAGGAGGTGATCAGGTGGATCACCCAGGGGAACAATGGCGGATCTTTTTCATATCCCAATTGCCATTCCTTGCCCCAGGCCAAGCCTTCGACCATGTCCAATGCCACATTGCTCTGAAATACCATTGGCAGGATGGTCCAGACCACCAGGTGGGCCAGCACGGCCAGAAGGAAATAGGACCTGAGTGCGTATCGTGCCGGAATGCTATGTGCGGCGGACTGTTTGATGGATGCGGCGTCCATACTGGTGGTGTTTGTTTCGACTTGTCGGTCATTTGCCAGCCGCAAGCCTTCAATCAGTGACATGTAGTTTCTCTGAGGGATGTAAGAACAGGTTGAGGAAATACTGCCGGCTGGTAATTGGTAAATTGCATTAATGGCAATAACTGGCTGGTCCGAACGATAGCTGGAAAGTGTGGCGATTTGATGGAGATTGCGTGGATTTAGGCGATTTCCGCTGATGGTTGATCTCGTTTAATGCTAGAGCCTGCAAGGGATGGGCGTGTTTTTGTGGTTTTTTATGATGTCAAGTCGTTTGGGTAGGTTGTAACGGTGTGGGGGCCCAAATAGTGGCCACAGTCGCCTGTCTTATTGATGCTATGCAACTGGTTGCAGACCGTGTTTAGCTGCGCGTCGTTGTGCGCAACAGAACGACCTGTTGCTCAATCTGGCGCAAGTCCAGGCTGCAAGTCGAAGTCAGAACGAAGGATGTAGCTCATCCAAAAGTACAGTATCGAGGTCATTACTTAGTACGATTCCGAGAAACTTGAACTCATCTAGACTTCTCCTCGTTGGAATTGCGCCGTGCGGCAGATTCGCACCAGCAAGTGCGTTATCGCTAACAACCAGAAGGGAAAACACGATGACTAAATTACTGGATGTGGTCCAGGCAACTATTGCCGCGGTATTGATGAGCTTGTTGTTTTTCATCCTGTTTGTGTTCGCCCTGACCGATCCGCTGGAAAAGATTGCGCGTCTTGATGCGGAGCATGTCATGGTAGCCACGCCGTTTTCCAGCCAGTCGGACCATGCCTAGCACTAACCTGCCATGGCATCCATGCAAGATTGCGTTAACAAAAAATCGCTGACAGCCCCTGAAATCGCCCGGATGTTTCAGGAATTCGATGTCCTGTGGGAGATGCCGAGCACGCCGGAGCGTCGATCAAGAATGGAATCGATCCTGCAAATGGTAGAGCAGCATCAAGCACCGGTTGTTGACCGCGCCAAGGCCAAGTGACGCAACAACTGCGCCGTTTGTGCAGATTGACTGGGGATCCATTGTTCGTGAAATCAACACCAAGAAAAGACCGCATTCGGATTATTTTGCAGATCAGCGGATTGCTGCTCGGATTGCTGATTATATGTACGGTTTTTCTGATCCTGCTGGATTGTCTCTATTGAGTATTGCCAGTGGTCGCACAGATCGACTGTACTTTGGGTTGCGCTAGAAGCTGCCCTTGCGCGGTAAAATCGGCATCGCATCGATAGCATGCCGGTGCCAGCCCATCTAACTCCGATCGGACAATCAATTGCACCTTACCTCGAAATGGCCGTATGTCCGCCAGCGTCTGGCGGGCGCCAGGCATCTGGGGATGTTTTGGCGTTTTCTGTTCGCCATGTTTTTTTCTTCGCTGATTGGCATGGAGTTGTTCATTGCCACCACCAGCGCCTACAGCGAATGGAGACTGCGGCACGTGGTGGCGTCCGACAGCTTCCCCGGATTGCTCCAGCAGGATTTTGCTACGCTGGCGCCGACGCTGGAGCTGGCCCGAATTGATCCAACACTGTGCCGTTCGGTGCTGCAATCACTGTTGGTTTCCAGTGCCGCCTTGAAGAAGATCGCCAGCGGTGACCCAATTTTATTGATACGTCTGGCGCAGACCGGGCGCTTGAGCCTGGGTTATCAATGGAATGGACAAACAATTTGCCGTTACCCGGCCAGCCCTATGCCTACCATTGGCAATTCGCAGGAGCAGTTGCATTTTTCCAGTGCGGAGATGTCGGCCTCGGCCGTTCCTGCAAGGTTGACACTGGATCTTCAGCCTTTGTCGTTTCTGACGCTCATGCAGCAGACAATCAAAGAAATGCCATGGAACATCCTGTTGGTGTTTATCGCCTTCATGAACTTCTGTTGCGCCATTACGCTGGCGCCGATTCTGGTCCGGCGCATCAAACGCGCCGAAAAGGTCGCCCGTGGTTGGACCGAAGGCAATATGCGCACGCGTATCAAGGATCCGCGTCACGATGAGTTTGGCAATCTGGTGCGTTCCTTCAATCAACTGGCGGATTCGTTTGTCGATGTGATCAAGGTCAAGCAGGAACTGGCGGCGTTTGAAGAGCGCAATCGGCTGGCGCGCGATTTGCACGATACCGCCAAGCAACGCGCATTTGCCTTGAATCTGCAATTGACCGCGCTGGCCGCGCTCGGTACCAGCAACCTGGCGGAAACTAACCGATTGGCGAGCAGCACGCTGTCGCTGGTGCATCATTTGCAGAGCGATCTGTCCAACGTGATCAAACGCTTGTCGGCGTCGACCATCGCCGAGGTTGGCATACGCGAGGCTTTGCGTCAGGAAATTGCGAATCTATTCGATGGTGCCGGCATCGTTTGGGAGATTCGGATACCGGATGAGGTTGATGCCGTCTTGCGCGACACCTCGCAGTTGGCGCAGCAGCTCTTGCTGATCGCCATCGAGGCCTCTGCCAATGTATTGAAGCATGCATCAGCCAGGCACATCGTGGTCAGTCTGGTGGAATCCTGCGACGAATATATGTTGTCCATCGAGGATGATGGCAAAGGACTCGATAGCGTACCGACGCCCAGTCTGGGCATGGGCTTGACCAATATGCGCTTGCGCGCACGCGGGTTGCCCAATGGCGAATTTTCCATCGTCAACCGGGATGGTGGCGGCGCCGTTGTGGCGGTGCGTTTTCAACTATGAGGTCGATATCAACATGAAGCCATCCGTGATGCTGGTTGATGATCACGCCATCGTGCGTGAAGGACTGGCCAGCCTGTTGTCCATCGAAGGTAGCTTTGGCGAGATTGTGCAGGCCATCGATGGCAGCCATGCGCTGGCGCTGACACAGCAGTGTCAGCCCGACCTGATCGTGATTGATCTGCTGATGCCAGGATTGCTGGGCAGCGAAGCGATCCGCTTGTTGCGCACGATGACGCCGGCTAGCAAGATTGCTGTGCTGACCTCATCCGAGGATGAGGCACTGGCGCTGAGCGCCTTGCAAGCCGGCGCACAATCATTCCTGGTCAAATCGATGTCGGGAAGGGAAATACTGGATGCCTTGAAGCGCATCATCGGCGGTGAGGAAATCATTCATCCGTCGGTGAGCAATGGCATTTTGCGCATGTCTTTGAAGAAAGGCAGCGAGCGCGGACCGTTCGAGTTGCTGACGCCGCGCGAGATCGATGTGCTGAGCGAACTGGCCAAAGGCGCCAGCAATGCCCGCATTGCGGCGGCGCTGAATATCACCGAGAGAACGGTCAAATCGCATATCGGTAATCTGCTGTCCAAACTCAATCTGACCGATCGCACCGAAGCAGTGGCGTTTGCCTGGCGTAATGGCCTGATGAAAAATTGATGACGCCGGTCCCAGGCTTTCGCACATCAGAGGGAACTGCCGCGCAGGCCTCGTGATAAGAATAAATTGGTCATGTCTGCAATGCTTTAGTTTCACGAAAGCGAGAAGATTGCTCAATTCAAACATCGCTACAGGAACGGATCTCCTTATTTACTTTTGCTTGCCCTCGCCGTCGTGCGATGACGATACCCGCTGCGATAACGGCAATGCCAATGATGTTGCCCAATGCATCGCATCGTTGAACAGGCATGTTGCCCACACCAAGGTAGCGAGAGGTTCGAGATACACCAGGGAGGCGACATGTGGGGCGCACATTTTTCTGCATCAATACCATGGGCCGGTCTGGCACCGATATGCGGACAGGGATTTTGCTACATCTGCTTGAGCATGACTTTATGCGTCTCACGTGTTGCCAGCCCTGGAGGGAATGACTTCAGCTGGTGAGTCTAGGTTGCCTTGGCGATATTTACCTGGACCGACACCGAAGTGCCGCTTGAAGACGCGGTTGAAGGCCGCTTCCGATTGATAGCCTACGGCTTCGCCCACCGCCGCAACCGATATGTTGCCGCGTTTAAGCATGGCGCCAGCCTGCGCCATGCGCGTTTGCAGTAGCAGCGCCGCCGGTGTGGTGCCTGAGGCCTGCTGGAACAGGCGCGCCAGCGTGGCGCGCGACATATTGCATTGGCGCGCCATGTTGTCCAGCGACCAGTTTTTTTCCGGCGCGGCCAACATGCCGTGCAGCGCCGGCTGCAGACGGCGTTCGGCCAGCACAGCATAGAGCCCGGACACCGTCGGTGTTTGTTCTAGCCATGCGCGGATCAACAACGCAAACAGCACCGAGGCCAGTTGCGATACCACAATGTCCGCTCCTGGACGGACATTTTCCGTTTCCTTGCGGAGCATATCGATCAGGGTCCGCAAATCGGCAATACTGTTAGCTTCGTCATCACCGCTGTCTCGGATCACGACCGTCTCCGGCAAGGATGCGACCATCGCATTTGGCACACCGGGAAGCGACGTAAATTCACCGCATAGGATGTCGGTCACGGGACCCTCTCCGTTGTTGAACCGATGTGCCAGTGACGACATGGATGGCATCAGGCGCACCGCCGAAGCATCAGCCGGTGCGCCGGTGTAGAGACGATGCGCCCGGCCGCTGGGGAATAGAACGACGTCGCCGGCATTGAGCGCGATGGCGCTATCATCCGCAGTGTCCAGCCACGCGGTTCCGGTTAATATCAGGTGGTACGGCATGATGTCCGGTGCCGCCGCCGGATGATCAATGATCCACGGTGCGCCGAAATGACAGCGTACGTCGAGCGATCCGCGCATGGGATAGAGCGACAAGAGTCGGCTTAGCGTATCCATTGGTGATAAATATTGAGACGAAAAGGCAAATTATAGTGCCATTCAGGCATTAATCGTCTTAGGTAATGTTTCTATACTGGGTTCATGTCAGCACGAGCTTGGCATTGAACCGATTACCAATAAGGAGTCATCATGAGCCGTCTCTACACACAAGCCATTTCCGCCGTCAGCGGCCAGTCTGCCGAGTTGTTTTCAGCGATCAAGAGCGCTGTGGGCATGGTGCCCAATGCCTATCAAGTCATTGGCAATAATAGTCCGGTCGCGCTGGAGGCCGCGCTTAAGTTGGACGCCGCCTTGGGCAAGAGCAGTCTGGAAGCGCACGAGATCGAAGTCGTCAAACTGGCAGTCAGTGAAGCATCAGGTTGTGACTATTGCTTGGCCGCGCATACCCTGATGGGCAGGAAGAAGGGGCTGAGCCGCGAGACCATGCTCGCTGTGCGCCATGGTCAACCCTCGGGTGAGCCGCGTTTCGATGCACTGGCCAGCTTTGTGCGCACGCTGGTGTCGTCCCGCGGCACGGCTTCGCCCGAGGTATTGGCTGCGGTGAAGCAGGCCGGCTACAGCGACGCGCAGGTCGTCGATGCCCTGCTGACGGTGGCGAGCATCACTTTCACCAACCTGTTCAATCGCGTCAATGACACCCAGTTGGACTTCCCGGCGGCAGACTGAAGTAAATGAGGGGAGCCGCTTGTGCAGCAGCGTTCTATCGACGCTACGCCACCTCAAGAGGTGGCTTTGCACGGGCCGAGGCGGCAACTTCATGTGAAAGTACAGTCCTGATTTTGCTCGGAATTTTCTCATAATCTACGTGCCCAAAATCAATGGCATACCGGCACGACTTCGACAGATTTTATTTATCCTTATCAGTATCACTACCAACTGGTCTCGCGTTCCGCTGTCGATGAAATCTTGTGGATCGATAGATCGGCGCCTTCGAATTCCTGTTCGGCATCGAGGCGGATACCCATGGTTTTTTTCAGTATGCCATAGACGATCCAACCGCCGAGCGAGGCGATGGCGACGCCAAGTACCGTACCACATAGTTGCGCCAGAAACGAGACGTCGCCGATGCCGCCCAGTGCCTTGCTTCCAAAGATGCCGGCCGCCAGTCCACCCCAGACGCCGCACAGGCCATGCAAGGGCCAGACGCCGAGCACGTCATCGATTTTCCATTTGTTTTGGGTGCGCGTGAACATCCAGACAAAAATCGCGCCGGCGATGCCACCGGTGACCAGCGCGCCGAGCGGATGCATCAGATCGGAACCGGCGCAAATCGCCACCAGTCCTGCCAGCGGACCATTGTAGACAAAGCCGGGATCGTTGCGACCCAGCAGCAGCGCCACCAGCGTGCCGCCAGCCATGGCCATGAGCGAGTTGAGCGCGACCAGGCCGTTCATTTTGTCCAGCGTTTGCGCGCTCATGACATTGAAGCCGAACCAGCCGACCGTCAGAATCCAGGCGCCCAGGGCCAGAAAGGGAATGTTCGAGGGCGGATGCGCGGCAATCGCGCCGTCCTTGCTGTAGCGGCCGCGCCGTGCGCCCAGCAGCAACACCGCAGGCAAGGCAATCCAGCCACCCACGGCATGGACTACGATGGAGCCGGCGAAGTCGTGGAATTCGGCGCCGAAGCTGTTCTTGATCCAGGCTTGCACACCAAGGTGATGGTTCCAGGCAATGCCCTCGAAGAACGGATACACCAGGCCAACCAGCACCGCCGTGGCGATCAACTGCGGATGGAATTTCGAGCGTTCGGCAATGCCGCCGGAGATGATGGCTGGAATTGCCGCCGCAAAGGTCAGCAGGAAAAAGAACTTGACCAGTTCAAAGCCGCTTCGGGCAGCCAGTAATTCTGCGCCGCTGAAAAAACTCACGCCGTAGGCAACGTAATAGCCGACGAAAAAGTAGGCAATGGTCGAAACGGCAAAGTCCGCCAGAATTTTGACCAGCGCATTCACCTGATTTTTGCGCCGTACCGTGCCTAGTTCCAGAAAAGCAAACCCGGCGTGCATGGCCAGAATCATGATGGCACCGAGCAAAACGAATAGTGCATCAGCACCATTTTTGTGATTGTCCATGCAAAAACTCCCAATAATCGTGCAGTGAAATGTGAGAAAGCACGTAATAAAGCAAAAATCATTCCATTTCGGTGCATATTTCTAATGAATTGAATTTAAAGGAGATTTTTTACGGTGTTGAAAACACGTAAAGTACGTGCACGAAAAATGTGCGGTTTGTGGTGGGGTAGAAAAAAATGTGCGATGCCTTGGTGCACCCGATGAGGAGGGTGCATAGTTGCTTAAATGCATGAAAAAATGTGCCCGCACGGCGTAAGCGGGCGCGGGCGAATCCGGCGGGTTGCCAGGACGAGGTGATCAACGTTTAGAAGCCAGCGCTACCGCTATTGCCGCCCATACCACCCATGCCGCCCATGCCACTTCCGCCACCCATGCCACTGCCACCGTCCATGCCGGAGCCACCTTTGCGTCCCATGCTGCTGTTGTCCTTGCTGGCGCTGCGTTCAGACACGCGTTGCATGCGGTCGACAATATAGCTTTGGGCGATGGCACGTTGCTTATCATCGAGTGCATCGGCAACTGCCAGCCAGAGTTCGCGCAACTGACGGTTTTCGTCTTCGCTCAGTTGCGATTCGCGCGCCACGGCGGCGGCTAGGTCGCCAAATTCCATTGCTGGTTTGGCCAGTGCATCAGCGGTTCGGGCCTGCAATTGCTCGCGTCGTCCTTGGCGCTGGCGGACCAGTACACGGGTACGTTGCAGGGTTTGCTGCCAGAGGATTTGCTGGTTGGGATTGAGATGCAGGTCGTCTTTCAGTTGTGTGACCATGGGCAGGATGTCGCCCGGTTCGATATCCATCAAGGCCATGGCATGGGCAGTGTTGACCAGGCCGAGCGCTAGCAGGCCGGTTGCCAGCAGGCGCGAAAAAAGTGAGGGCAGGCGGACAAGCGAGAGCGGGGCAGAGGTCATCATGGATCGGCGTAAACGAAAATGCCGATTTAATCAGCTCCGGCGTGGGCGTGGTGCTGGCGAAGCAATTGGTAACACTTCATTGACGCTGTTTTGCGGATGCCGATTTTCTCAGGCCGGGCCGGATAGCTTGCGACTGATGGCTTGGCAGGTAGTCAATAACGGCGTGACATAACTGGCGTGCACATCGGCTGCTTTGCGGTAGAGCGGAATGCTGATGCTGATGCAGGCTAGTGGCTGGCCATCGCGGTCGAGGATGGCAGCGCCGACGCAAAAGATTTGCGCTTCGTTTTCTTCGCGATCTTCGGCATAGCCGCGTTGTCGGGTCGCGCTAATTTCCGCCTGCAGGCCGGGTAGGTCAATGATGGTGTGCTCGGTGAATTTCTGCATCTTGACTTTGCGCAGCAGCGCCGCGCCAGTGCTGTCGTCGAGCGCCGCCAGGTAGGCCTTGCCGACCGAGCTGGAATACAGCGTTACACGTGTGCCGATGCGCGAGGTCATGCGCACCGCCTGCGGGCTTTCCAGCTTTTCGATATACACCATGCCATTGTCGCTGGGCACGGCCAGATGGACGGTTTCGCGGGTGGCGTCGCGCAAGGTGTGCAGGGCATCGATGGCGGCGCTGCGCAGATCCGATTTGGACCAGGATTTGCTGGCCAGATTGATCAGGCGCGGTCCCAGTTCAAACAGTTTGGTGCGCGGGTTTTCGATCACCATACCTTCGGCCATCAGTGCCGCCAGGATGCGATAGACGGTCGGCCGTGGATAGCCGCTTTGCAGACTTAGTTGGGCAATCGTCAACGGCTCTTCCTGATCGGCGATCAGTTGCAGCACCACCATGAATTTGGAAAATGCGGCAGTGCCGGCAACTTTCGGGTTTTCTTCGACGGCGCTAGCGGGAGTGGACATAGGATGCGGATGGCAGTAATGAAGGCAACGGTGTGGATCACCACGGCCGCATTATAGCGGACCAGAAAACCTGCTCCGGTGTTCGCGGAGCAGGCTTGGTACTGATTGTGGACAGCTTCCTACGAGATCAGGTAGCCGCCGTCGACTGGCACCACCGTGCCGGTCATGAACGAGGCCGCTGGTGTGCAAAGGAAGGCAGTGACATTGGCAACATCGGCGGGTGTACCCCAGCGTCCCAGTGGCGTGCGTTGCAGTATCGGTCCGGCGCGCGCCGGATCATCCTGTAATGCCTGCGTCAACGGCGTGGCAATCCAGCCGGGAGCCACTGCATTGACGCGGATGCCATCGATGGCATAGGCAATCGCCAGTGACTTGGTCAATTGCGCAATACCGCCTTTGCTGGCGCTGTAACCCGGCACCAGACCGCCACCAAAAAAGCTCAGCATCGATGCCAGATTGACGATGCAGCCCTGGCTCTGTTTGAGTAAGGGGCGCGCCGCGCTGGATACGCGCATGGTGCCGGTGAGGTTGACGGCGATCACTTGTTCGAATACCTCCAGATCATGTTCGGCACCGCGCTTGATGATGCCGGCGCAATTGATCAGGATATCGAGTTGTGACACGCCGGCCAGCAGCGCTTCGACGCTGGCCGACGAGGCGACATTGAGTTCGGCCAGGGTGATGCCGCTGCCGGTGAATTCATCCTCGGCAAACGGTGGCAGACCGGCGGCGATTACCTGGGCGCCCATGGCAGCCAGTTGTCGCGCAATGGCGCCACCGATACCCTGGGTGCCGCCGGTGACCAGGGCGGTCTTGCCAGCGAACAGTGCGGGAGTAAATGTCATTGTGTTTCTTTCCTTACAGTAAATCAGGCGCGTGCCGCATTGCCTTCGATCGGTTTGTTCACCACGAACATGTACACCAGCGCGGCAGCGAATGCGACTACAGCGCTGATCAGCAAGGCGTTGATGAACGAGTGCGTCTTGTCGACCACGACACCGGTAATGACCGGTGCCAGCGAGCCACCGAGATAGCCGCCGAAGTTTTGCAGGCTGCCCAGTGACGCTACCAGCCGACGCGGAATCGCCACGCTGACCAGCGCCCAGGCACCGCCACTGGCCATATTCACGAAGGCCATGGCCAGCGAGATATAGACGATTGCCATGACAGTGCTCGGTGTGAAGGCGGCAGGAATCGTGAAGGCGCCGGCACCGATCAGACCGACGCAGATTGGCCATTTGCGGCTGCGGATCGGGGCCATGCCGCGCTTCATCAGGCCGTCGGCGATATAGCCGCTGCTGAGCATGCCAATGGTGCCGAAGATGTAGGGAATCACCACTACCCAACCGGTGCGGGCGATGCTTAGATGACGTTCATGTTCCAGATAGGCCGGCAGCCAGGTCAGGTACAACCAGACCATGTAGATCACGCCCATGAAGCCGAACAGCATGCCCCAGGTGGTGCGGTATTTGAACAGGCCTTTCCACTCATGCCAGGTCAGTTTGGCATTGGCGTTGGGATCATTGTCATTGCCGTCGGCCAGGTACAGGGTTTCCGATGGCGTCAGTTCGACTTCGTTGCGGTTGCGGTAGAAGAGATACCAGCCGACCGAAACGGCAATGCCCATGATACCCATGATGACAAACATCATGCGCCAGCCGAATGACAGCATCAGCACGGTCAGAATCGGTGGCGCCAGCGCAGGACCGATGGTGGAGGATGCGACGAAGATACCGGTCGGACCGCCACGTTCACGGACGGCGAACCATTCGCTGACGACCTTGGCACCGGCTGGAAATTGCGGTGCTTCACCAAGACCGAGGAACACCCGCGCCACCAGAAATTGATGCAGCGAGGTCACGAAACCGCCGGCCAATTGTGCAATCGACCAGACCAGCATGCCGGCACCCAGCATGAAGCGTGCGCCGAGCTTGTCGAGCAGTGCACCGATTGGTAATTGCGAGAAGGCATAAGCCAGCGAGAAGGCCGATAACAGCAGACCCATTTCCGAGGCCGACAGGCCCAGTTCCTGACTGACGGAGTGATTGGCAATGGACAGCGTGCTGCGGTCGAGATAGTTGACGATGCCGGCCAGCATCAGAAACGATAATGCCACCCACTGTATACGTTTGAGCTTGTTGCTCTTTTGGACTTCCATGATGTCTCCTGTTTGATAAGAGGCAATGCAGGCAGATCTGCATTCGCCGCTGGCGCCGTCTGTGCGGCGCTTTTTTGTGAAACTGCGGTTGAAAAGTGCTGGTTAATATTCCAGCGAAAACAGCTTGAAATAATGCAATTTTGACGCCTCAATAAGTAGCGCGTCCTCCCGATAAATCGAACACCGCACCGGTGCTGAAGCTGCAGGAGCCGGAGCAAAGCCAGACCACCATTTCGGCGACTTCCTCGACTTCGCCGAGGCGTGCCATCGGACTCTTGCTGATCATGGTGGCGACGTGCGCCGGATTCATTTGTTCCAACAAGCTGGTCTTGACGGCTGCGGGTGCCAGCGCGTTGACCAGGATGCCGGTATTGGCAAGTTCTTTGCCGAGCGACTTGGTCAGGGCTAGTACACCAGCTTTCGAGGCGCTGTAGGCGGATGCATTGGGGGTGCCTTCCTTGCCTGCCAGTGACGCGATATTGACAATGCGACCGCGACCGGCAGCGCGCATGGCCGGCACCACTGCACGGCAGGTGTGAAACACGCCGAGCAGATTGACGTCAACGATGCGGCGCCATTCAACGATGTCGTATTCGTCGAGGGCGATAGTGGAACCGGCATAGCCGGCGTTGTTGATCAGGAAGTCGATACGGCCGTAGCTGGCCAGCAGCCGTTGAGCAGCAGCGGCGACCGACGCGGCGTCGGTGACATCGACGCTGTCTTGAAGGAACGGCGAAGTGGCGCTGGTCTGTAGATCCCAGCAGACCACGGTCGCGCCGCCTTGTGCCAGGCGCGCACCGATGGCAGCGCCGATGCCGCCATTGCCGCCGGTGACCACGGCGACACAGCCGCTGAAGTCATACTCGGCGTTGAGGTAAGCTGATTGCACAGACATGGGCGCTCCGCTCATCGGACGAACTGTTGCACGAAATCAGCGCCGAGACCGACCTTTTCGTAATGCGCCTTGCACATCTCCAGCTTGGTGAAAACGTCTTCATAGCCTTCAAAATTGCCGTAGGGATCGCAATAAAACATCACGCCGGTAATGTGGAAATAGGTAATCATTTCTTCCACGTCTTCCGGTACATAAAGGGTGTGGGTTTCGCCGGGCGGCTCGAAGACATAGCTGCCTTGTTCGGCGATCCAGTCATGTTCCAGATAGCGCCAGCGGCCCTTGAGCACCATGCCATGCACCGGTGCCGGATGGCGGTGGCGGCTCAGCACGCCGGATTTGCGTACGCGCAGCAGGTTGGTCCAGTAGCCTTGCGACACATTCAGGCATAAAGGACGGAACCAGACGTTTTCGGCTTGTGGCACCCAGACTTTTTCATCATCGGGAATAGCTGACCCGACCACGATTTCTAGTGGTGCTTCTTTCGGGTTGGGGTATTGGTACGGCATCAATTTTGACGCGACGGGGGCGGTCGGCTGCATGCGTCTTCTCCTTGAGTAGCTAAATGACTGATTGCCCATTTGTCCGTTATATGGACATTGAGTCTGTAATGTGGTCACTTTGCCGCATGCGGATGCGTATGTCAAGCAGACGCAGTGCCAGGAGGGAGTGTTAAGTGGATTGTCGAAAAGCAATGGCGGCGTGGCTTTGCACTCTACAAGGGCCAGCCCGGTGGGATTGTGCACCGACGATTAAGGCTTGAACAGGCAGATGAAAAAATATCCACACAGGGTGCGGATATTTTCATCTGTCAGGAGATCGTCAATAAATGAGTAGAAACAATATCGACGTCAACCTGGTCTCAATCCCATTTCACTTCGGCAAACGCCTGCACCAGAAAGTCGATGGTGGCGCGCACTTTGGCTGGCAGATGGGTGCGACTTGGATAGACCGCATAGATACCTAGTTCGGCCGAATCGAAGTCGGGAAATAACGGCATCAGTTTGCCGCTGCGGATATGCTCATGCAGCATGAAGGTCGGTTGGCGCGTGATGCCGATACCGGCCAGTGCGGCAGCCACGCAGGTGTCGCCATTATTGGCATGCAGGCGCACATTGGTCTTGACGTTGAGCGGACCAGCGGGGCCGTTGAAATGCCATTCGTCCTTGTCAGCCGCATAGGCATAGCCAATGACCATATGATCCTTGAGATCGTCGGGATGGTGCGGCGTGCCATGCTGTTGCAGATACGCCGGCGAGGCGCACACGAGTATGCGGGTCGAGGCCAGTTTGCGGTGCACCAGTGAAGAGCTGGGCAGGCGCGCAATGCGGATAGCCAGGTCATAGCCTTCTTCCACAATATCGACGATACGGTCGGACAAGGTGATGTCGAGTTTGATGCCAGGATAGCGTTGCAACAGACAGGGCCAGACATGCGTCATGTGCAATACGCCAAAGGTCTGCGGCGCGTTGATGCGCAGCAGACCAGTCGGATCGGTATTGCCGGCGCTGATGACTTGATCGGCATCTTCCAGCGCCGCGACAATCTGCTTGCAGCGTTCCAGATAGAGCGAACCGGCTTCAGTCAATGACAGCCGACGCGTCGTGCGTTGCATCAGGCGCGCACCGAGGCGTGTCTCCAGTTCGACCACGGTGCGCGACACGGCGGCCTTGGACACATTGAGCGCATCGGCTGCCTTGACGAAACTGCCTAGCTCGGCGACCGCGATGAAGCATTCAATTTCGCGCAGTTTGTTCATCTATTTGGCCCGTTTCACGCCGCTACCGGCATATCAGCCAGCAGCGCTGCATTGCTGCCGAATGCGAATGAATCCATGCGCAGGCTGTGATAGGTCGTGCCACTGTCGAAATGAACCAGGCGGGTCCAGTCGTCGGCGGCGCCCATGGCGAAGAACAATGTCAGCAAATGTTCATCGGAGGGGTGTACGCGCACCGCATGTGGCGCCAGTTGCCGATAGTTGAGCATGGCTTCCAGGTCGCCCGCCTGCATCTGGGTCAGAAACCATTGCAGGAATTCCAGCGTATGCGGCGCGGTGTCGGCGCCGGGTTCGCTGCGTCGCAGTTCGCGCAGGTTGTGGGTGAAGCTGCCGGAGCCGATCAACAGGATGCCTTCGCGCGCCAGCGGCGCCAATAACTGGCCGACGCGGTAATGATAGAGCGCAGGCTGATGCGGCTGCATCGATAGTTGCAACACCGGTACGTCGGCTTGTGGATAGAGGTAACGCAGCGGCACCCAGGCGCCGTGGTCGAGTCCCCAGTCAGCATCGGTTTGCGCGTTCAATTGAGCCTCGCGCAGCAGATCGATGACGCGTTCGGCTAGTTCGGGGGCGCCGGCAGCAGGGTAGTCGAGTTCATACAGGGCTTGCGGAAAACCGCCGAAGTCATGAATCACGCGCTGCTTGGGCAGATTGCCGACCCGCGGCGTCTGCGTCGCCCAGTGCGGTGACATGATCACGATCGCCTTGGGGCGCGGCAATACTTCACCGATGGTGTGCAGCAAGGGACCGGTGCGACCCGGTTCCACCGCCAGCATGGGTGAGCCGTGGGACAGAAACAGCGAGGGCAGGGTGAGGGACATGATGGAACTCCAGAAAAGTGGCGCCGGGGCAAGGCAATGCTGTGGCCCCAGTCATGACAGCGGAATTATGCGGTTGTTTGGACAAAACTGCTGCGCTTGATGGCAAACGCGCCATTGCCGAGCAGGAATACGGCGATCAGAGCGACGATCCACATTACCAGGTATTCCCAGCCGCCATGCGGGTTGGTGAAGAAGAAGCCATTCTTGGCATGTACGGTGGCAATTGCACCGGCGAGGTCAATGGCCAGCGCAATGGCGAACAAATCACCATAGATGCCGAGCACCAGCGCGATGCCGCCGACCACTTCCAGCAGGATCACTAGATAGGCCATAAAACCGGGCAGGCCAAGTGATTCGAAGAAAGCGACGGTGCCGGGCAAGGTGAAGACGAAGATCTTCATGGCGGCATGGGCGAGGAAAAACAGGCCAGTCGTGATGCGTAACAGAAACGCCGCGTAGTCGGCGCGGGTATTGACGGTAGTGGTGGTCATGCAGGGCTCCCAAGTAGTGATAGAAGTCACGATTGACTTCGATGGGAGCCACTGTAAGGAAAAGCGAGCCGGCGATAAATAGATTACGGCGGGATGCATTGTTGCGCGTTGCTTGACAATCTTCCCACCACTGCCAGCTTGCCTGATTAGTCCTCGGCAGTCTTCGGCTTGGCTGCTTCGCGGCGGTTGAAGCCTTCCACCATGTCGAAACGGAACAAGCGGCATTCCAGTGCGCCGTTGAAGAATGGTGTCTTGCGCGCTTCTTTCAGGCGCAACAATTTTGGCAGGCCCAGATCGGCCGAAAACAGGAATACGCTCCAGCCGGCAAAACGTTGCTTGAGTGTGGTGCCGAAGGCGCTGAAAAAGGCGGTGAACAGGTCGTCAGTCGGCAGCGCGCTGTCGCCACGCACGCTGATGCGTTCGCCATAGGGCGGATTGGTCAGCATGATGCCGGTGCTTGGGTTGCCGTCTGCATCCAGCGGCGGTTTGACTTCCTGTGCTTCGATCTGCTTGAGTGGCACCTCGAATTGGATGCCAGCCAGGCGCAGATTGTGGCGTGCCATGTTGACCATATCGCCGGAAATGTCGCTGCCGAAAATGGTGGGTACGGTCGGTAGCGGATTCGGTTTGAAATCGCCCTTGATGGCCAGCCAGGCTTCGCCATCAAAGTTGTCGAATTTTTCAAATGCAAAACGGCGGCGCGCACCGGGCGGAATACCGGCCAGCATTTGCGCTGCTTCGGCCAGGATGGTACCGGAACCGCACATGGGGTCAAACAACACCATGCCTGGCTTCCAGCCGCTGGTGCGCAGCAGGCCGGCGGCGAGGTTTTCGCGCAGCGGCGCTTCACCGGTTTCTTCGCGCCAGCCGCGCTTGAACAGCGCTTCGCCGGAAGTGTCGAGGTAGACCGTGAAATTGTGCGCATCGAGGAAGCCGGAGATGCGCATATCGGGGGTCTTGGTATTGACCGATGGGCGTTCGTCGAAACGCTCGCGGAAGCGGTCGCAGATGGCGTCCTTGATTTTCAGGGTGGCGAATTCGAGGCTGCGTAGTGGCGATTTGACGGCAGTGACATCGACGCGGATGGTGTGCGAGACCTCAAACCATTTTTCCCATTGCTGTTCCAGCGTCAGGTCGTAGATGTCGTTTTCATTCTTGTAGGCGCCATGCGCGATGCGCAGCAAGACGCGGCTGGCGATACGCGAGCGCAGATTGAGCTGATAGGCAGCCAGCATGGTGCCTGAGCAATGGACGCCGCCCGGCACTTGCGTGTGCACCTTGAGCGCAGCGGCAGCGCCGGCGTACTCGGCGATTTCATTGAGTTCTTCTGCCAGCGCGCTTTCGAGGCCGCGTGGGCAAGGGCAGAAATAGGAAAATGGTTTGGCGGCCGCAAATGCGGCTAGTGGTGTTGCAGAGAGTGTGACCATGAGGGGTACCTTTTGTCCGTTGGTGGTGCTGAGAATGATGATGTTGATACTACTGGTGCCGCCATAAAGCGAATCAGCCGTTCCAGCCCACGCGGGAACGGCTTTGATATAGATTGCAGCGCAGTGTCGCGTCGGTGCTGCGTAGACTTACTTAGCTTACTTGGCGGCCAGAGCGCGCTCGACAAAGTCGAGTCTATCCTGGCCCCAATAGCCTTCGCCGTCAACGATATACCACGGCGCACCGAATACATTGGCGGCGCTGGCTTCTTCGGTGAAACGGTCAAATTCGGCTTGCACGCTGGCCGTTTCCGATGACTTCAGCAGGCTCATGCCATCGTGGCCGAGGCTATTGACGATAGCCAGCAGGGTGTCATTGTCGGCGATATTTTTTTGTTCCGCCCAGATGCCGCGCATGATCGCGCCGGTCAGGTCGAGTGCGGCGGTGGTGCCATGGGCCAGTTGCGTGGCAATGATCAGCCGTGCCGCAGCATCGCTTTGCACCGGGAAATACGTCGGTTGCAGATGCATCGGCAACTCCAGGTAGGCGCTCCAGCGTGCCAGTTCCTTGAGCCGGTAAGCCTGGCGTTGCGGTGCGCGCTTGGCCAGCGGCAAGCCGCCCGACAGCCCGAACACCTTGCTCAGATCGAACGGCTTGAGCGCAACCTGCACCTGATGCTGCTTGGCCATGGCGACGAAGCGCGCATGTCCCAGATAGGCAAAGGGGGAGTGCGGCGCGAAGAAGTATTCACATACCTTGCTCATGAGGGACTCCGTAAAAAACGAGAAAAGACAATCAGAACGGCTTGACCACGACCAGAATGACAATGCCAAGCATTAATAATACCGGGACTTCATTGAACCAGCGGAACCACTTGTGGCTACGCTGATTGCGGCCGTTTTCAAACTTGCGCAGCAGCGAGCCGCAAGCGTGGTGGTAACCGATCACCAGGATCACCAGAAACAGCTTGGCGTGCATCCAGGCGTTGCCGGGGCCACTGCCGATGCCATAGCCGAGGTACAGCCACAGGCCGAATACGAGGGCAGGCAACGCCAGTATGGTGGTAAAGCGAAACAGCCGACGTGCCATGCCGAGCAGGCGCTGATGGCTGGCGGCATCGGTTTCCTGCGCCAGATTGACGAAGATGCGCGGCAGATAGAACAGGCCGGCGAACCAGGAGGCGATGAAGACGATATGAAGTGCTTTGATCCAGAGCATGCAAGTCCTTTGGCGGATGGCTAATATGCGGAGAGTGGAAGGTGCGGCGTTTATTGGCGCACTTGCCCTTGTCCCAGCACGACGTATTTGAGCGAGGTCAGTCCTTCCAGGCCGACTGGGCCGCGCGCATGGAGTTTGTCGTTGGAAATCCCGATTTCGGCACCGAGGCCATATTCAAAACCATCGGCAAAACGGGTCGAGGCGTTGACCATGACCGAGGCCGAGTCTACTTCGCGCAGGAAGCGCATGGCGCGGCTGTAGTCTTCGCTGACGATGGCATCGGTATGCTGCGACGAATAGGTGTTGATGTGCACGATCGCTTCATCAAGGCCGGACACTATCTTCACGGCCAGGATCGGCGCCAGGTATTCGGTGGACCAGTCTTCCTGCACGGCTGCCTTGAGCCAGGGGTAGCCGGCCAGAATGTGGCAACTGGCGGCATCGCCACGCAGTTCGACTTCCTTGGTCTGATACAGCGCTGCCAGTTGCGGCAAGACCTCGGCGGCGATGTCATTGGCCACCAGCAGGGTTTCCATGGTGTTGCAGGTACCGTAACGATGGCATTTGGCATTGAAGGCGATATCGAGCGCTTTTTGCAGGTCGGCCTTGTCATCGATGTAGACATGGCAGATGCCATCCAGATGCTTGATCATCGGTACCTTGGATTCCTTGATCAGGCGTTCGATCAGCCCCTTGCCGCCACGCGGCACGATGACGTCGACATATTCCGGCATGGTGATCAGCGCGCCCACTGCGGCGCGGTCAGTGGTTTCGACCACTTGCACCGCATCCTGCGGCAAACCGGCTTCGGCCAGTCCTTGCTTGACCAGTTTGGCGAGTGCCTGATTGCAGTGGATCGCTTCTGAACCGCCCCGCAAGATGGTGGTATTGCCACTCTTGATACATAGGCCAGCCGCATCGACGGTGACATTGGGACGGGCTTCGTAAATGATGCCGATGACGCCGAGCGGCACGCGCATTTGGCCGACCTGGATGCCGCTGGGGCGAAATTTCATGTTGGAAATTTCACCGATAGGGTCGGCCAGCGCGACGATCTGCTCCAGGCCTTCGGCCATCGTCGCAATGGCTTTGTCGGACAAGGTCAGGCGATCGAGCAGGGCCTCCGACAAGCCGTTGGCGCGTGCGGCGGCCAGGTCTTGCTGATTGGCCGCGCGCAGCGTGTCGGCATCGCGCCGGATGGCGGCCGCGATCAGCAGCAACGCCTGATTCTTGATAGCTGTATCGGCACGCGCCATGGCGCGCGAAGCGAGGCGTGCACGTTGACCGATGTCGGTCATGTATTGTTCGATGTTGAGCGTCATGTGGTTCTCTAAAACGATATAGTCAATAACCGCGCGCCAGTTTCAGGCCAAGTTGCGCCAAGGCGTCCCAGGCATCGCCGGAAAAGGCTTTGGCGCGCAAGCCCTTGACCATCTTGTCGATTTGCGCGGCTTCGCGCAGCGCAGTTTGCAAGGTGGTCAGGCTGATGCGGCGCAAGGCGGGCTCCATTAATTTTTCGCGCGGCCCCCAGATGCGGTATTCCTTGAGCAGCATGCCGAGGTTTTTGCCCTGGCTGACGCCAAATTTGAGCTTGAGTAAGGTGCGTACTTCTTCGGCCACTGCCCACAGCACCAGCGGTAGCGCTTCGCCTTCACCCTTGAGTCCATCCATCATGCGCATCAGGCGCGCAGCGTCGCCCGACAGCATGGCTTCGTTGAGTTTGAAGACATCGTAGCGTGCCACATTGAGCACAGCGTCGTGTACCTGTTCAAACGAGAGTTTGCCGGCCGGATACAGTAGGCCGAGCTTCTGGATTTCCTGATGCGCAGCGAGCAGATTGCCTTCGACACGGTCGGCAATGAAATCCATGCACTGGCGGTCGGCGCTCTGTTGCTGCAGGCTCATCCGGTTGGCAATCCAGCCGGGCAGATGGGCACGCTCGACCAGCGGGATGTCGATATAGACCCCCGCTTGCTGCAAAGCGCCAACCCAGGCTGCCTTGGCAGTAGCCCAATCGAGTTTGGGCAGGCTGATGATGGTCAGGTTGTCGGGATTCAGATTGGATGCATATTCTTGTAATGCTTGTCCGCCATCCTTACCCGGTTTGCCGGTGGGGATGCGTAACTCGATCAGTTTCTTGTCGCCGAACAGCGATTGCGACTGATTGGCCGCCAACAGTTCGCCCCATTTGAAACTGCGCTCGACCACCAGCACATCACGCTCGGTATAACCATTGGCGCGCGCTGTTTTGCGGATCTTGTCGGCGGCTTCCAGCGCGAGCAGATGCTCGTCGCTGGCGATCACATACAACGCCGACAGTGATTTCGTCAGATGGGTATCGAGCGCGTCGAGCCGTAGTTGCATTGCCGATGCCTGCGCTTTACTCGTTGATCGTCACATTGCCGGAATTGGGCTTGCTGGCGGCCAGGCGGCGGATGATCTGCTGCACCAGGTCGCTTTGCATGTCGCGATACAGCAATGCAGTTTCTGCTTCCTTGGCCAGTGCCTGATTGGCGTCGTAAGTGATGTCGCGCTTGAGCGTGATGGTGGCTGGTGTGATGATCACGGCACCCTTATTGTCCTTGAGCTGGAACGTAAAGTGCAGGTACAACGAGTACTGGCTGACCTGGCCGCTGGTGGTCAGCGTCAGAATCTTTTGCTCACGTGAGTTGGCCAGCACTTGCAGGACGGTGTCGGCTGCTGAGGGCGAGTCGACCACTTCGGCATTACTCACCTTCAGGTAGCGCTTGAGTTCAGTTGCGAGCTGCGAGTTGCGCGGTAAATCAATATAAATGGTGTTGAACGGCAATTGGGCCGGTTCGCGCAAATGGAAGCCGCAGGCGGTCAGTGTGAATGCCGCCAGCAGGAACAATAGCCAGTGCAGCGCCTTGATTCGAGTAAGTTGAAATGCCATGTCAGTATCCGTGGTCAGGTGCGTGAGTGTTGGGGTTTCGGGTTCAAGCGACAATGTTGATCAGTTTGCCGGGGACAACAATGACCTTCTTCGGTGCGCCAGTCAGGAATTTTTGCACATTTTCGTTCGCCAGGGCGATTGCTTCGATGGCGGTCTTGTCGGCGTCCTTGGCGACGGTGATGCTGCCGCGCAGTTTGCCGTTGACCTGCACCATCATCTCGATCTCGCTTTGCTCCAGTGCGGCAGCATCCACCTGCGGCCAGGCAGCGTCGAGAATATCGCCGTGCTGCTTGGCAAAGCCCAGTTCCTGCCACAGCGCATGGGTGATGTGCGGTGCAATCGGATTGAGCATGCGCAGGAAGATCGAGCTGCACTCGGCCAGCACGGCGTTGGCGTTGCTGCTGTCTTCCAGCTTGGCCGCTTCGAGCGTGTTGAGCATCTTCATGCAGGCAGAAACGACCGTGTTGTATTGGATACGCTTCAAGTCGTGGTCGGCCTGTTGCAAAATCTTGTGGACTTCGCGGCGTACGGTCTTCATGGCATCGGTCAGTTGCGCGGCGTCGACACTGCCCGCACCCTGGATGCGCGCAGCATGGTTGAACGCAAAGGCCCAGACCCGGCGCAGGAAACGGTTGGCACCCTCGACGCCAGTGCCCGACCATTCCAGCGTTTGCTCTGGTGGCGCGGCAAACATGGTGAACAGACGCGCAGTATCGGCGCCGAATTGATCAATCTGGGCTTGCGGGTCGATGCCGTTGTTTTTCGACTTCGACATTTTTTCTGTGCCACCGATGGTAACTGCCTGACCATCGCTCTTGAGGATCGCCGACACCGGGCGACCCTTGTCGTCATGGGTCAGTTCGACGTCGTCAGGATTGATCCAGGTCTTTTTGCCGGCCGCATCTTCGCGGTAATAGGTTTCGTTGAGCACCATGCCTTGCGTGAGCAGGTTGGTGAACGGCTCGTCGAACTTGACCAAGCCGAAGTCACGCATCACCTTGGTCCAGAAACGCGCGTACAACAAGTGCAACACGGCATGTTCGATACCGCCGATGTATTGGTCCATCGGCATCCAATAATCGTTGCGGCTGTCGACCATCGCGTCGTTACTCTGCGGCGAGGTATAGCGCATGAAATACCAGGACGAATCGACGAAGGTATCCATTGTGTCGGTTTCACGGCGCGCTGGCTTGCCGCATCGCGGGCAATCGACATGCAGGAATTTTTCATGCTTGTTGAGTGGATTGCCGCTGCCATCGGGCACGCAGTCTTCCGGCAGGATCACTGGCAAGTCTTGTTCTGGCACCGGCACGTCGCCGCAGTCGGCGCAGTGGATGATCGGAATCGGCGTGCCCCAGTAGCGCTGGCGCGAGATGCCCCAGTCGCGCAGACGGAAGGTGATTTTCTTTTCACCCAGGCCCTTGACCGCGAGGTCACTGGCAACCGCATCGACTGCGCCCTGATAGCCGAGGCCGTCATACTTGCCCGAGGCGATCGTGTTGCCGTTTTCCTTGTCGCCGTACCATTCCTGCCAGGCATCGGTGGAATAGTCTTTGCCAGCGATGGCAACAACCTGCTTGATGGCCAGATCGTATTTTTTGGCAAACGCGAAATCGCGTTCATCATGTGCCGGTACACCCATCACGGCGCCATCACCATAGGTGATCAACACATAGTTGCCAACCCACACTTCGACTTGGGCACCGGTCAGCGGATGGGTGACGAACAGGCCGGTCGGCATACCTTTCTTTTCCATCGTGGCCATGTCGGCTTCGATCACGCTGCCCTTTTTGCATTCGGCGATGAACTCAGCCAGGGCCGGATTGGACTTGGCGGCGTAGGTGGCCAGTGCGTGTTCCGGCGCCACGGCGCAGAACGTCACGCCCATGACGGTATCGGCACGGGTGGTGAACACCCACAGTTTGCCGTCACTGATCAGTTGGCCATCTTCCTTGATGTCATGCGGGAAGGCGAAGCGCACACCGGTCGACTTGCCGATCCAGTTGGCTTGCATCAGGCGCACGCGCTCGGGCCAGCCGGGCAATTTGGTTTCGACGTGTTCCAGCAACTCTTCGGCGTAGTCGGTGATCTTGGCGTAGTACATCGGGATTTCGCGTTTTTCGATCACGGCGCCGGAGCGCCAGCCGCGACCGTCGATGACTTGCTCATTGGCCAGCACGGTTTGATCGATCGGGTCCCAGTTCACGGTGCCGGTCTTTTTGTAGATGATGCCTTTTTCCAGCATCTTGAGGAACATCCACTGGTTCCATTTGTAATATTCGGGTGAGCAGGCGGTCATTTCACGCGACCAGTCAATGGCCAGACCCATCGATTGCATCTGCTTTTTCATGTACTCGATGTTCGAGTAAGTCCATTGTGCCGGCGGCACGCCATTGGCCATCGCGGCGTTTTCAGCCGGCATACCGAAGGCATCCCAACCCATCGGCATCAAGACGTTGTAACCGTTCATGCGCAGATAGCGATACATCACATCATTGATGGTGTAGTTGCGCACATGGCCCATATGCAGCTTGCCCGATGGGTAAGGCAGCATGGAACAGGCATAGAACTTCTTCTTGTCGCGGCCAGCCTTGTCTTTTGCGTGCTCGACGGTTTTGTAGGCGTTGGTCGAGATCCAGTGCTGCTGCGCGGATTGTTCTACTTCTGCGGGGCTATATTTATCTTGCATGACGATGAAGGCAAAGGGAAGATCGAAACCCGACATTATACCGGCTCACCCCCGTAGCGACGCAGTTCTGTGCAGATCTCGATGCGCGCGTGATTTTGCAGGATAGGGGGCGGGAAAGTTGCTGAGGAGATATTTTATTGGTGGGCATGGAAGTGCTGCCGCTTATTTTTATGCAGTTTGTCCCTGCGCATGGTCATCGGGCCGTAACAAAGCGCTGGCACGATGTAATCGTTTTCATTAGCCAGCCGCCATCGTGCCTCCTTCCATCAAACAAGTCGCTCTGCAAGCAGGTGTTTCGACCGCGACCGTGTCGCGTTTGCTCAATACGCCCAGTTCGGTCAGCCGCGATACCGCCGATAAAATTCAGCAGGCGATCACGCAACTGGGTTTTCGACCCAATTTCAATGGTCGCAATCTGCGCGCCGGGCGTTCCCGCACCATTGGTGTGGTCGTGCCAACGTTGTCCAATACGGTATTTGCGCAATGTCTGCAAGGCATCGAGTTGGCGGCGCGTGCGCTTGACTATTCGGTCATGTTTACGGCCACTGAATACCATCAGGAAGATGAGGCCGCTGCGGTCGAGCTGTTGCTGCGTCACCGTGTTGATGGCGTCATCCTGACGGTGGCCGACGCCAGTGCCAGTCCGACGCTCGACGTGCTCGACCGCGAAGGTATTCCTTATGTGTTGACCTATAACCAGCCGCAACAAAGCGAACGGCTGTCGGTGTCGGTCGACAATCGCGCCGCCGCGCATGATGCCGTGGCCTATTTGATTGCGCTCGGCCATCGCCGTATTCAAATGCTGAGTGGCCATTTTCATGCGTCCGACCGTGCAATACAGCGCTATCACGGTTACCTAGACGCTATGCGCGCGCATGGTTTGACACCGCTGCCACCGCTTGAAGTGATGCGTCACACCACGACCAGCGCCGTTGTGGGTGGCACCGATGCCGGTGTTGGCCTGCTGCAGACGTTTGCCGATGCGCGTGAGCGCCCGAGTGCGTTGTTTTGTTCGAATGACTTGCTGGCGCTGGCGGCCATGCGTGACCTGCGCAAGGTCGGCATTGAAGCGCCGCGCGATGTTTCCGTCATGGGCTTTGACGGCATTCCACTGGGCGAACTAATGGTGCCGGAATTGGCCAGTGCGGTGCAGCCGTCTGAGTTGATTGGCGACACGGCGCTACGCACGCTGGTGGCGGCGATTGATCCGCAACCAGGTCCGGGCGTGCCAGCGTCGAAGATTCTGGCGCACGCAATACGCCATGGCGCTTCGGTACGGACCTATGAAGCCATCGATGGCGCGAACAGCCAGCATGTAATGACGTATTGATTGATTTTTCAGGCAGTAATTTTTCCATCCAAACCGCAACAGCAAAGGAAAACCCATGCGTTTATCCAGATTTATCCAGGCCGCCGCGTCCGCCGCCGCCGTGATCGTGGCGTTCGCTGCACCGATCCAGGCCAGCGCGCAAAACGTGATCTGCTACAACTGTCCGCCCGAATGGGCCGATTGGGCCACGCAGATCAAGACCATCAAGGAAAAGACCGGTATCACGGTGCCACCTGACAACAAGAATAGCGGTCAGGCGCTGGCCCAGATGCTGGCGGAAAAGGCCAGTCCTGTTGCTGATTTCACCTATGTTGGCGTGACCTTTGGTATTGAAGCCAAGAAGCAGGACATCATCACCCCGTACAAACCAGCAGGCTGGAGTGAAGTACCGGCCGGTCTGAAGGATCCGGAAGGTTATTGGACCACTATCCACTCCGGCACCATGGGTTTGATGGTCAACGTCGATGCTCTCAAGGGCAAGCCGGTGCCGCATTCGTGGCAAGATTTGCTCAAGCCTGAATACAAGGGCTTGATCGGCTATCTCGATCCCGCCAGTGCGTTTGTCGGCTATGTTGGTGCAGTGGCAGTGAACCAGGCGCTGGGCGGCACGCTCGATAACTTCACGCCAGGCATCAATTTCTTCAAGACCTTGCAAAAGAACCAGCCTATCGTGCCCAAGCAAACCTCTTATGCGCGTCTGCTGTCGGGTGAAATTCCGATCCTGTTTGGTTATGACTTCGATGCTTATCGCGCAAAATACAAGGATCACGCCAATGTTGCTTTCATCATTCCGTCCGAAGGTAGCGTGACTGTGCCTTATGTGGTCAGTCTGGTGAAGAACGGTCCGAACCAGGCTAATGCCAAGAAGGTGCTGGACTTCCTGTTGTCCAACGAAGGTCAGGCCATCTGGGCCAATGCCTATCTGCGTCCGGTACGTGCTTCGGCGATTTCGAAGGAAGCCCAGGCGCGTTTCCTGCCGGCGTCCGATTATGCCCGTTCCAAGGCAGTCGATTACGGCAAGATGGCTGAAGTGCAGCGTCAGTTCAGCGAACGCTATCTGGCTGAAGTGAAGTAAGGATGACCGGGCCTATTTCCTCACACCCGGTCCAGCGTCGACGCGCCAGTCAGCAGCATCTGTGGCTGTGCGCGGCGCCGGCCATGACGTTGTTTGCGGCATTCTGGCTGTTGCCGATGCTGCGGCTGGTCGGCGTTGGTGCCAGTGGTCCGACGGGTGCCATGGCTTATCTGGCGGTGCTGACCAATCACCATTATTTGTGGAGCCTGGTATCAACGCTGTTGTTGTCGGCCGCGGTTACCGCAGTGACGCTGGCGATCTCGGTCGTGGTTGGGGTGTTCCTGCAACGCCATCGTATTCCCGGCAAGGCTTTGCTGATGGCCATGCTGACGTTTCCATTGGCGTTTCCCGGGGTGGTGGTCGGTTTCATGGTGATTATGCTGGCTGGTCGTCAGGGTTTGATCGGAGCGCTGACCGACAAGCTGTTTGGCGAGTCGCTGGTGTTTGCCTATTCCTTCACCGGCTTGTTTCTAGGTTATTTGTATTTTTCGATTCCGCGCGTGATCCTGACCGTGATTGCCGCTGCGGAAAAACTCGATCCTGCGCTGGAAGAAGCCGCGCGTTCACTCGGGGCATCGCCATGGCGCGTGCTGGCCGATGTGGTGTTGCCAGCTTTGACTCCAGCCTTGATTTCATCCGGCGCGATCTGTTTTGCCACCAGCGTCGGCGCGTTTGGCACGGCGTTTACGCTGGCGACCAATATTGATGTATTGCCGATGTCGATCTATAACGAATTTACCAGCTACGCCAACTTTTCCATGGCGGCGGCGCTGTCGATTGTGCTTGGTCTGATTACCTGGCTGGTGCTGGCATTGGCGCGTTCCTGGTCGGGCAATAACGGGGCAGCCGCATGAGGAGCACTGTATGAAGCGAACTTTACAACATGGTGTTCGGTTTTATCTGCAACTGGCATTTACCTTGCTCATCTGTGCGTTCCTGATCGTGCCGGTGATTCTGTCGATCCTGGCAGGGCTGACTGATAATTTCTTCATTGGCCTGTCGAGCGGCTTGACTTTGCGCTGGGTATATCAAGTCTGGGATGACTATCAGTTGACCATTTGGCGTTCGATCGTGATCGCGCTGGCTTGCCTGGCCGTGACGGCGATCGTTGGCGTGCCGCTGGCTTACATGCTGGCGCGCTACCGCGGCGGCAACAGCCGTCTGGCGCGGATCATTGAAGAGTTGTTGATGATGCCGGTGGCGGTGCCGGGGCTGGCCACGGCGCTGGCCTTGATTATGGCTTACGGTCAATATCGCAGCTTCCGTGGCAGCCTGCTGTTCATCCTGGCCGGGCATGTGCTGTTTACCCTGCCGTTCATGGTGCGCCCGGTGCTGGCGGTGATGCAGTCATCGCAACTGGCGGTACTGGAAGAGGCTGCTGCCAGTCTTGGCGCGACCCGCTGGCAACGGTTTTTTGGTGTGGTGATTCCCAATGTGACCAGTGGCATTCTAGCTGGTGCATTGATGGTGGTGACCTTGTCGATTGGCGAGTTCAATATCACCTGGATGTTACATACGCCGCTGACCATGACTTTGCCAGTCGGTTTGGCGGACAGTTATGCGTCGCTACGGTTGGAAGTGGGGTCGGCCTACACCTTGATTTTTCTGTTGATGATTATTCCACTATTGATCGCCATGCAATGGGTGGCAAACACCACGCAGGCGAAAGTAAGGCTATGAATATGGTTCTAAATAAGGCAAGACTATGAATACGTCCGTCTCCATCAAATTGGTTCAATGCGCCAAAACTTTCGGCAATGGCACCGCCGCACTGGAGCCGATCAACTTGACCGTGCAACCGGGCGAAACGCTGGTACTGTTGGGTCCATCCGGTTGCGGCAAGACCACCACCTTGCGCATGATCGCGGGGCTGGAGTTTCCCGACCAAGGCGGCAAGGTATTGTTCGGCGACGAAGATGTGACTGACCTGCCGATCGAGCGGCGTGGTGTTGGCATGGTGTTTCAGAACTACGCCTTGTTTCCCAATATGACGGTCGGTGAGAATATTGCCTATGGTCTGAAGCTGCGCAAGGTGGCACCGGCCGAGCGGCTCGCACGCATTGACGCGTTGCTGGAAATGGTGCATTTGCAAGGCTTGTCGCATCGTCGCATTGAACAATTGTCGGGTGGCCAGAAGCAACGTGTGGCGCTGGCGCGTGCCTTGGCGGTTGAGCCCAAGGTGTTGCTGCTGGACGAGCCGCTGACGGCGCTCGACGCCAAGTTGCGCGAAACCCTGCGCGCCGATCTCAACCAGTTGTTGCGCCGGCTCGGCATCACTGCGATTTATGTCACGCATGATCAAGGAGAGGCAATGGCGCTCGGTGATCGTATTGTGGTCATGCAACGCGGCAAGATCGCCCAGATCGGTACTCCGCAAGATATCTACTACCGTCCCGAAAATGCCTTCGTGGCTGATTTTATCGGCACCATGAACCGGGTCAGTGGCGTGGCGCGGGAAGGGCATTTGCAAATCACGGCAGGTCGTTTGCCGTTGGCCAATCTGCCTTTGGATCAGGAAGCCGAGGCCATGTTCCGACCCGAGGATGTGGAAATTGTCGCCGCAGGCGAAGTCGGTGCAGATTTTTTTGGTCATGTCATGTCGACCTTCTTCATGGGCGATCGCACACGGTTGATGATCGATATCGGCGCGGCACTGCCGGTGATTGTCGAGACACGCAGGCGCAGCGCCTGGCATGCTGGTGAGCGCATTGGTTTGCGGGTGTCGGAACATGCCATCATGTGCTTTCCAGCAGCGACAGCGACATCGATAGAGGAGGCGCACGCATGATTTTGTGTCAGATATCCGATTTGCATATCAAGGCGCACGGCAAGAAATCGTATCGCGTGGTCGATACCGCCGAAAGTCTGCGTCGTTGTGTTACCCAGGTCAATCAACTCAAGCAGCGCCCGGATGCCATCGTGTTCACTGGCGACTTGGTCGACTTCGGCCTGGCCGAGGAATACGCCATGTTGCGTGAATTGCTGGTGCCGCTGCAGATGCCGTATTACCTGCTCCCTGGCAATCATGATGAACGTCAGGCTTTACGCGCGGCGTTTCCCGATCATGGCTATTTGCAGCAAGGTAATGCGGCGCCCGATGCACGTATCGAATACGTCATTGAAGATCATCCGGTGCGCATCGTTGCACTCGATACGGTGATTCCGTGTTCCAGCAATGGTGCGCTGGCGCCAGCGAGTCTGTTGTGGCTCGATGAGGTGTTAAGCGCACAGCCGCAACGGCCAACCGTGATCGTCATGCATCATCCGCCGTTCAAGACGGGTATCGGCCATATGGATCAGATTGGCCTGGCTGAGCCGCAGGCACTGGAGGCGGTGGTACGCCGTCATCCTCAGGTGGAGCGGGTGTTGTGCGGCCATTTGCATCGGGCAATTCAGGTGCGCTTTGGCGGTACGCTGGCGTCGACTTGCCCGGGTGTGGCGCATCAGGTGGCGCTGGATTTGTCGGCCGATGCGCCATCTCAATTCGTGATGGAGCCAAATGCTTTCCAGTTGCATCTGTGGGATGCCGGCGCCGGCATGATCAGTCACACCGCCTATGTTGGCGCGTTCGACGGGCCTTATCCGTTCTATGACGGCGATGCACTGATTGATTGAGTCAGGGGCGGATTAGCGCAGCGACAGTTTCAGCGTCGCGGCCTCTTCATAGTCTTCGCAGCGTTCATTGATCATGGCGACGCAGAATTGCAGTTCTTCTACAATCTCTGGCTGTGCTTGGCGCAGCTTGTCGCTGTGCAGGACGTCGATGGTCAGTACTTCATTTTCCTTGAGCACGAACTTGCTCATGCCGTCGTCGTCGCGCAGATAGCTCAGGCAATCGACCCAGGCGTTCATGTTGCGGCCATAAAAATCGGGAAAGCCGAACACGGCGCTGCATTGGTCATGGAAACTGTCCCAGTCGATGATCAGTTCGCCGTTCAGGCTTGCGGTAGGCATGGCTATTTCTTTGTGTTAGCGGGTTTGGGATCGGTCACAAACCCGAGCTTGACCAGACCATGGTCTTGCGCCGCAGACATGACGTCGGCAATGACTTCATAGCGCGTGGCCTTGTCGGCGCGCAACTGTACATCTGGTTGTGGCGTATGCGTGGCGGCTTCTGCCATGCGTTGATTGAGTTGCTCCAGACTGACCGGTTGATCTTGCCAGAACAACTTGCCAGAGGCATCAATACCAATGCTGACGGTTTGCGGTTTTTCCGGTGCCGGGGCTGATTTGGCGGTCGGCAAGTCGAGTTGCAGCGAATGCGTAAACAGCGGTGCCGAAAGGATGAAAATCACTAGCAGCACCAGCATCACGTCGACCATCGGCGTGACATTGATTTCAGCCATCGGCGCGCCGTGCTGGTTGTCGGTGAAGCCGCCGAAGCTCATGATTGCCCCTTGCCGACCCGTTCGCCAGTGGTCAGATAGGCATGCAGGTCATGCGCAAAGCCATCGAGTTCAGCCAGGGTCAAACGGTTAATGCGGGTAAATGCGTTATAGGCCAACACCGCCGGAATCGCCACTACCAATCCCAGTGCGGTCATGATCAGCGCTTCGCCGACCGGACCGGCGACTTTGTCGATTTGTACCGTACCGCTGGCGGAGACAGCGGCGAGTGCGTGATAAATTCCCCAGACCGTGCCGAACAGGCCGACGAATGGTGCCGTCGAGCCGACCGAGGCCAGCAGCGTGAGGCCGCGTTCTAGCCGTGCCGACACGCGATTGATTTCGCGTCGCAAGGTGCGCGTGATCAATTCGCCGGGATCGGTGGCGGCATTGAGTGACGGAGTGCTTTGCTGTTTGGAGGAGATACTGGCCGCTTCGGCTGCCTGTAACGCCAGCGGTGTGTATATCTGCTCGCTATCAACCGCTTGCATCGCAGTCGTAGCGTCGCTCAATGTAGGGGCTCTCCAGAAACCGTCGAGCGCATTGCTGCTGCGGCGGATGCGCCAGGAACTCCAGGTCTTGGACAGAATGTAGAACCAACTGGCGATCGACATCAGCAACAGTACATACGCGACGGCGTGCGAGATAGCATCGCCCTGCGCCCAGTAATGGGCGAATCCAACGGTTTGTTCCATGTGTTTTCTCTAGGTTAGTAACGGGCTAATGACGAGAGGCAAGCGAAATGGCAACCTGTTGGCGTAGTCTGCTGCAAAAAGATTCGACGCGCCTGGATTTTTCGGCGCGTCGGCTGCGCTTACTTCAATCCCAGTACGTCCTGCATGTCATACAGGCCGGTTTTCTTGTCGGCCAGGAAGCGCGCGGCACGCAGGCTGCCATGGGCATAACTGACACGGCTGGACGATTTGTGGGAAATTTCTATACGTTCGCCGGTGCCGGCAAACATGACCGTGTGGTCGCCGATGATGTCGCCGCCGCGCACCGCAGCAAAGCCGATCGAGGATGGATCACGCGGGCCGGTGATGCCTTCGCGCGCATACACAGCAACGTCGTCGAGCTTGCGACCGAGCGCATCGGCAATCACTTCGCCCATCTTCAACGCGGTGCCCGATGGCGCATCGATCTTGTGGCGATGGTGGGCTTCGATAATTTCGATGTCGTAGCCCTCGGCGAAATTCTTGGCCGCCATTTCCAATAATTTCAACGTCACATTGACGCCCACGCTCATGTTGGGTGACAGCATGATGGCGGTGTCTTGCGCCGCAGCGTGGATGGCGTCCTTGTGCGTCTGCTCCAGGCCGGTGGTGCCGATCACCATCTTGATACCATGTGCAGCACAGTATTGCGCATGCTTGACGGTCCCTTCGGGGCGGGTGAAGTCGATCAGCACATCGACGCCATGCAAGCCTTTGGCCAGATCGGATTCGATCACGACATTGGCTGGCTGGCCCAGATAGGCAGCAGCATCGCTGCCCAGATTGGCCGAGTCGGGTATATCCAGCGCACCGGCTAGAACCAGATCGTCAGCCTGCTGTATGGCTTCGATCAACATGCGGCCCATACGGCCGGAAGCGCCGGCGACGGCGATTTTCAAAGTACTCATGACGGCTTTTCGTTATTTAGGACGGTCTTGTATTGCGCGCTCAAGCCAGCATCTTAGTTGCTGGGTTTGTTGGGTTTACTCGAACTGCTTGGGGTATCCGACAGTTCCGGTATGGCACTGTTATGCGAGCCGGCAATCAGCGACAGATACTCAGACTCGGTTGGCAGGTTGTCACCGCCTTCAAAGTGTTCCAGCACGTCATCCTTGAAGAATACCGAGACGCGGCTGGTCATCAGTTCGCCGCTGCCTTTGACCAGGCGGAACTCGTAATCCCAGCGGTTGACGTGGAACATGTCATTGAGCAACGGCGTACCGAGCACGAAGCGCACCTGGTCACGCGTCATCCCTGGGCGTAATTGCGCGACCATCTCCTTGGAGACGAAGTTGCCCTGCTGGATGTCGATGCGATACGGCGTCAGCATGCGCAGGCCGAACAAGCCGCCGCCATTGCTTCTGGACACTTGTACGCCACTGGTGTCTGATGTCGCTGCCATGGTGTCGGCAGGTTTCTTGGTGGCGCAGCCAGATACCAAGGTACTCAGTATGATCAGTGCAAAAGCGGAAATACGGTAAGTTGGCAACATTCGCATAAAGATTTCAATTGGTTGAGCAATTGTGCTAAAACGCTATATGATAAAGCAGATAACCTGATTTTTACTGAAACATGCCTAATAATCCATCTGAACTAAAAGCTAGCGGCCTCAAAGCGACTTTGCCGCGTTTGAAAATCCTTGAAATTTTCCAAAATACCGAGGTGCGCCACCTCAGTGCGGAAGATGTCTACAAAATGCTGCTATCAGACAATCTGGATGTCGGCTTGGCCACGGTCTATCGGGTGCTGACGCAGTTTGAGCAGGCCGGACTGCTGCAGCGCAATCACTTCGAGACCGGCAAGGCTGTGTTCGAGCTCAATGAAGGCTCGCACCATGACCACCTGGTCTGTCTGGATTGCGGCAAGGTCGAAGAATTCTTCGATGCCGAAATCGAGAAGCGCCAGGTAAAAATTGCTCAAGAGCATGGTTTTGATATCGCCGACCATGCACTGGCTTTGTATGGCCACTGCCGAGACTGTCAAAAAGGCAAGAGGTAAGCTGTTCGTACTCAGCAGCTTCACGCAGTTTTACGTCTTGTTGATAAAAAAGCCATCCGGCGATCACCGGATGGCTTTTTTCATTGTCGGTCCTGTCGGCGTAAAGGAGCGTAAGGTCTTTGCAACAACTAATTGTTGCTCAGTGCACTCGACAGCAGCTTGGCGGTGATATCGACAATCGGAATCACGCGCTCATAAGCCATGCGGGTCGGCCCGATCACGCCTAGTGTGCCGACGATCTTGCCATTAACTTCGTAAGCCGCGGTGACAATACTCATGTCATCCATTGGTACCAACTGTGATTCGCCACCGATGAAGATCTGTACGCCAGTCGCTTTGCTGGAGACGTCGAGCAATTGCATGAGGCCGGTTTTTTGTTCGAACATGTCGAACAGTTTGCGCAATGAACTCATGTTCGACGACAAGTCGGTCACGCTGAGCAGATTGCGTTCGCCGGAAATGACGACATTGTCGGAGTCGTCGCTCATGGCGTCGCTGCCGGCTTCGACCGCAGCCTGCATTAAGTTGGCCATGTCATCGCGCAACTGGCGCAATTCATTTTGCAGGCGCAGGCGGACTTCATCAAAGCCCAGTCCGCCATAATGCTGGTTGATGTAATTGGCGGACTGCACCAGTTGCGATGGTGTGTAATCAACCTCGGTCAGCAATAAGCGGTTCTGCACATCGCCATTGGGGCCAACGATGACCAGCAGAATGCGTTTTTCCGACAGGCGCAAAAATTCGATCTGCTGGAAAATCGATTCGCGGCGCGGCGTCATTACGACCCCGGCGAATTGTGATAGCGATGACAATACCTGGGCCGCATTGGCAATGATCTTTTGTGGCGAATTCGACAGGCGCGATTGCAGTCTGCTTTCCAGCGCCGCTTCGTCGATGGTTTCGATTGTCAGCAGGGTGTCGACGAACACGCGGTAGCCGCGCGGCGTGGGAATACGTCCGGATGAGGTGTGCGGGCTGGCGACAAAACCCATGTCTTCCAGATCGGCCATGATGTTGCGGATGGTCGCCGGCGACAGTTCCAGGCCGGAAATCTTGGACAGCGCGCGCGAGCCGACCGGCTGGCCGTCGGCAATATACCGTTCGACCAGGGCTTTGAGCAGGGTTTGAGCGCGATTATCTAGTTGCATGTGTTTATTCTAATGAGCAGAGAGCAACCAAGCCAGTATCTTGTGCGGTTTATGTCTATTATCGTGCAATCAGGGCTGCTGTGCGCTTAGCCACGCAGACAGTTCGCCCAGATTGGTACATACCGCGTCGGGACGCACGTGGTCTGGCAAACTGCGTTCGAAGCGATTCATCCAGACTGCACGCAGCCCAGCTTGCTGGGCCCCGAGCACATCGAGGCGCAGATCGTCGCCGACATAGACGGTTTGCTGCGGTGTCACGGCCAGCGCCTTGCAGGCAGCATGGAAAATGGCCGGATCGGGTTTGGCGGTGCCGAACTGATGGGCGGCGATGGAAATCTCAAAATGCTCAGCCAGGCCGATGCGGCCGAGATCGGCGAAGCCATTCGATACCGTGCCCAGTTTCAGATGTTTCTTCATTTGCTGCAAGCCAGGCTCGACATCGTCAAACGGTGTCACCGCATTGCGGCCCGTGGTAAACAATGCCATGGCCGGATCGGCCAGTGCCGGATCTTCCTGGCACTCGGTCAAGACTTGCGTGAGGACGGCGTGCCGCAATGCCCATAAGTTGATCTGATAGGCTGGCTCGCGTTGCGCCAGTTCCTGGCGTCGTTGGCGCAGACTGATGACAGTATGCTGGGCGGCGACTGCCGGCGCATGTTGTTGCAGCCAGGAATACAATTGCTTTTCGGCCAGGTGCAAGACTGGTTCAATAGCCCAGAGCGTATCGTCGAGGTCGAACAGGACGGCTTGGATAGGGGCGTTGTGCATTAAATCTTCCAAAATATCTTTCAAATTATGTTCTAATCCGCACCATGTGGCCCATCAAATTACCTGTGCAGGCGGCAACGCCGAAAACCATCGCGATTGTCGGCAAGTACCATGCTGTTGGCATTGCGCAGTCGTTGTCTGACATTGCTGCCTTTCTGGAAGCGCATGGTCATACCATCGTCTTTGAAGCAGAGACCTTGCAAAATATCGCGCTCGACGGTTATGACGCCATGTCGCCGGAGCAAATCGGCCAGTTTGCCGATGCCGCCATCGTCGTCGGCGGCGACGGCACCATGCTTGGTATTGCTCGCCAACTGGCGCCGTTCAATGTGCCTTTGATTGGAATCAATCAGGGCCGCTTGGGCTTCATGACGGATATTTCGCTAGACCGCATGATACCGGTATTGGCCGATATGCTCGATGGAAAGGTCGAAGCGGAAAGCCGCTCACTGTTAGAGGCCACGGTGTCGCGCGACGGCGAACAGATTTTTCATGCGCTGGCGTTCAACGATGTAGTGGTGTCGCGCGGCGCTACCTCGGGCATGGTCGAGCTGACCGTCAAAGTCGATGGCCGCTTCATGTATAACCAGCGCTCCGACGGCTTGATCGTGGCCACACCGACTGGCTCGACCGCATATGCCTTGTCAGCTGGTGGTCCGATTCTGCATCCCAGTCTGCATGGCATTGTGCTAGTGCCGATTGCGCCGCATGCCTTGTCGAACCGGCCAATTACAATACCGGATTCTTGTGAAATCCTGATCGAAGTGGTCAATGGTCGTGATATCAGTGCTAATTTCGACATGCAGTCGCTGACCAGTTTGAACCATGGCGATCGCATTCTGATCCGGCGCTCGGCGCACAAGATCACCTTCCTGCATCCGGAAGGCTGGAGCTACTACGATACGCTGCGCCAGAAATTGCACTGGAATGAATACCCGTCTGTGGAAGGCCGTCTACAATAGACGCCGTTCTGGCGCTACCAGCAGCCTCTTGTTTCTTAAAATTCATCTTCCAACATCCCATGCTGCGTACCCTGTCGATCCGCGATTTCGTCATTGTTGATGCTATTGAACTCGAATTCGCTCCCGGTTTTTCGGTCTTCACTGGCGAAACTGGCGCTGGCAAGTCCATCCTGATCGATGCGCTGGCCTTGGCGCTCGGTGGTCGCGGCGATGCCAGCGTGGTGCGCGAAGGAGCGGCCAAGGCCGATATCAGCGCCGACTTTAGCATCGACGCCAAGGCCGCTGAGGCCGTCAACGCCTGGTTGCAGGTCAACGAATTTGCCGATGAAGATGGCGCCATCCTGTTGCGCCGTGTGATCGACAACGCCGGACGTTCCAAGGCCTATATCAATGGCATTGCAGCTACGGCAACGCAACTGCGCGAGCTGGGCGAAATGCTGGTCGATATTCACGGTCAGCATGCCCATCAATCCTTGCTCAAGCCCGATGCTCAGCGGCAACTGCTGGATAGTCAGGGCGCTCTGCAAGAGCAGGCCAAAGCCGTGGCGCAGGCCTTCAAAAGCTGGCGCGCGCTGGCCAGGCAGCGCGAAGAATTCGAAGTCAATGCCAAGAATGTCTTGCTGGAACGTGAACGTCTCGATTGGCAGGTCAGCGAGCTGGAAAAGCTGGCTGCCAAACCGGGCGAATGGAGTGAAGTCAGCAATGAGCACAGCCGGCTGGCGCATGCGGCCAGCTTGATCGAAGCTGCGCAGGAAGCGCTGGTGGCGATCTCCGAGTCGGATACGCCAATACTGTCGCAATTGTCGGCACTGACACAAAAGCTGAGCAAGCTGATCGATGTTGATGCGGCGCTCAAGCCCGTACTGGAAGTGCTGGAGCCAGCGCGCATCCAGTTACAGGAAGCGGTCTATGCGCTCAACGATTATCTGGGCCGGGTTGAACTCGATCCGGCGCGGCTGCACCAAGTCGAGCAGCGTGTGGAAGCACTTCATTCCACCGCGCGTAAATTCCGTGTCGATCCGGAGGCGTTGCCGCAGGAATATGAGCGCTTGGCGCAGGAACGCAAACAATTGGCCGATGCCAGCGATCTCGATGCCTTGCGTGTACAGGAAGAAAAACTGCAGGCTGCGTACACTGTGCTGGCCCAAAAATTGTCCAAGGGGCGTGCCAAAACTGCCAAGACCTTGAGCGATGCGGTAACGGCCGCGATGCAAGACTTGAGCATGTCCGGCGGTCGTTTCGCCATTGGATTGACGGCCGGCGACGCCGCTGCGTATGGCCTGGAGCAGGTTGAATTCTTGGTGGCGGGACACGCTGGCGTGGTGCCTCGGCCGCTGGCCAAGGTGGCCTCCGGTGGTGAACTGGCGCGTATCGCGCTGGCCATCTCAGTGATCGCTTCGACCTCGACGGTGACGCCGACACTGATTTTTGATGAAGTCGATAGCGGCATCGGCGGTGGCGTTGCTGAAGTGGTCGGGCGTTTGCTCAAGCGCCTGGGGCAGGAGCGCCAGGTATTGTGCGTGACGCATTTGCCGCAAGTAGCCAGCCAGGGCAACCAGCATTTTCAGGTCAGCAAGCGCAATGAAGCTGGCAAGACGGTGTCGCAGATTGAAGCACTCGACAGCAAGTCGCGCGTGGAAGAGATTGCGCGCATGCTCGGTGGTCTGGAAATCACCGCTACCACACGCAAGCATGCGCGCGAGTTGCTGGCACTATAAACTTTCGGGAAACACACCACGATGTCTTTTCGGCAAGAACCTCCTTATACTCATGGCGCGTCCGCGCAGACCGCCATCGTGCTGGTCAATCTGGGCACCCCGGATGCGCCGACCACGCGCGCTGTGCGTCGTTATCTGAAACAATTTCTGTCGGACCCGCGCGTGGTGGAAATTCCGCGCGCAATCTGGTGGTGCATCCTGCACGCAATCATCCTGCCGTTTCGGTCCAGCAAGTCGGCCGAGAAATATGCGTCGATCTGGACCGAGCAAGGCTCGCCGTTGAAGATCAATACCGAGCGGCAAGCGCTGATGCTGCAAAAAATGATGCACGAGCGCGGCCATCGCGTGCAAGTCGTTTATGCCATGCGCTATGGTCGGCCGGGCATGTCGCAAGTGCTCGATGCCCTGAAGGCGCAAGGCTGCGAGCGCATCTTGATCTTGCCGGCCTATCCGCAATATTCAGGTACGACAACGGCTTCCATCTTCGACGCGGTATTCAGCCATTATGCCAAGGTGCGCAACATTCCCGAGTTGCGCCTGATTAAGCATTATCACGATCACGATGGTTACATTCAGGCGCTGGCCCGTTCGGTGCAAGCTTATTGGGAAGAAAATGGTCAACCTGACAAGCTGGTAATGAGCTTTCACGGCGTGCCCAAACGTACCCTCGTGCTGGGCGACCCTTATCATTGCGAATGTTACAAAACCGCGCGTCTGCTGGCGGCAGCGCTGGGTCTGAGCGAATCCGATTATCTGGTGACGTTCCAGTCGCGCTTTGGCAAGGCCGAGTGGTTGCAGCCTTATACAGCGCCGAGCTTGCAGGAACTGGCACGTCAGGGTGTTGCACGCGTCGATGTCATGTGTCCTGGCTTTACCAGCGATTGCCTGGAAACACTAGAAGAGATAGCGATGGAAGCCAAGGCCGAGTTTTTGCATGCCGGAGGCAAGGAATTTCATTTCATTGCCTGCCTCAACGAGGCGCCGGCCTGGGGGCATGGCATGGTGGAAATTGTCGAGCAGCATCTGGTCGGCTGGCCGACCATGGCTAGCGCCGCTTGGCGCGAAGAAGAACAACAGCAGGCGCAATTGTCACGCGAACAGGCATTGCAACACGGCGCGTCGTCTTGAGTCAGCGAATCTGGCCAGCCGGCTAGATGGGCAAAATACCTTGAGGGATTGCGCTGCCTGTTAAAATAGCAGGCTGTACATTTTGTTGTGCCGTGGAAATATTTGTGCTCCAGATTGCTTCAGTACAGGGCAACCAGTTTCGAATAGCTGATCCAAGCGGCAGCCAGCAAGACGTAAGCAATGACAGAGGCGGAGATAAGCGGCAGTTTCATGACGTCTCCTGAGTCGAGTGATGAGGGGAAGGTAGTAGCGGACATAATAAATCCGCCATGGCAGTCAACTGTTTCCAGTCTAGTAAATTATGTAACAAGAAGTTAGGGATGGTTTAGAACATTTAGTGAGAAACCATATAACCGGACGTTATGGCGTTGGTTTCTTGTCGAGTGGTCGCTAACCCCTGCGCGAGGTTTCGCTGCATTAAATTCAATGCGAGTATCCCTTGAAATTTTAAGGTTAAGTCCCCACGTGCCTGCCTATGCGCATGGGGCGCTGATTAATGCATTACCTGTTGGAGATTGATTAATTATGCAAGATATGGAAAAACAAGCGGAAAACCAGCCTGTGCAAGATCCGCAGGTAGACGCAGCTAATGCGCCAGGCACTCAAGCCGAGGCCGTTGCTGCGACACCGACGCTGGAAGAGCAACTGATCGCTGCAGAAGCAAAGTCGGCAGAATTGCAGGATGCTTTCCTGCGCGCCAAGGCTGAAGCGGAAAATATCCGTCGCCGCGCGCAAGACGATATCAGTCGTGCCCACAAGTTTGCGATTGAAGGCTTTGCCGAATCCCTGTTGTCCGTCAAGGACAGCCTGGAAATGGCGCTGAAGATTGAAACACCGTCGGTAGAGTCGCTCAAGGAAGGCGTGGACATGACGCTCAAGCAATTGTCGTCGGCCTTCGAAAAGAACAAGTTGCTGGAAATCCATCCGCAAGCAGGCGAAAAACTCGATCCGATGAAACACCAGGCGGTTTCTGCCGTGCCGGCCGAGCAGGAAGCCAATACCGTGGTCACGGTATTGCAGAAGGGCTACACCATTTCCGACCGTTTGTTGCGTCCTGCACTGGTTACAGTGGCGCAAGGGAAATAGACGGCACAAATTTTGCTTTTTAGTGGCAGCCGAAGCTTGAAAGCAGGATTTCGCTCCACATATTAAAACTATCAAAACTATTGTTGTCCCCTATTTGGGGACTTAAGGATCGAAGGAAAAATCATGGGCAAAATCATCGGTATTGACTTGGGCACAACCAATTCTTGCGTTTCCGTCATGGAAGGCGGTCAGCCAAAGGTCATCGAAAACTCGGAAGGCGCACGTACTACGCCCTCCATCATTGCATATCAGGAAGATGGCGAAGTACTGGTTGGCGCACCTGCCAAACGCCAGGCTGTCACCAATCCCAAGAACACCATCTATGCTGCCAAGCGTCTGATTGGCCGCAAATTTGACGAAAAAGAAGTGCAAAAGGACATTGGTCTTATGCCTTATCAAATCGTCAAGGCCGACAACGGCGATGCCTGGATCGGCGTACGCGAAAACAAGCTGGCACCGCCGCAAATCTCGGCAGAAGTGCTGCGCAAGATGAAGAAGACTGCTGAAGACTACCTCGGCGAAGAAGTCACCGAAGCGGTCATCACCGTACCGGCTTATTTTAATGACGCGCAACGTCAGGCCACCAAGGATGCTGGTCGTATCGCTGGTCTCGAAGTCAAGCGCATTATTAATGAGCCAACAGCGGCAGCATTGGCGTTTGGCCTCGACAAGACTGATAAGGGCGACCGCAAGATCGCCGTGTATGACTTGGGCGGCGGTACTTTCGACGTCTCCATCATCGAAATCGCAGATGTTGATGGCGAAAAGCAATTTGAAGTCCTGTCGACCAACGGCGACACTTTCCTCGGCGGTGAAGATTTCGACCAACGCATCATTGATTACATCATCGAGGAGTTCAAGAAGATCAACGGCCTCGATCTGTCCAAGGATGCGATTGCGCTGCAACGGATCAAGGCATCGGCCGAGCGCGCCAAGATCGAATTGTCGTCGTCGCAGCAAACAGAAATCAACGAGCCTTACATCGCCATGGCCAATGGCGCACCAGTACACTTGAATCTGAAGATCACCCGCGCCAAGCTGGAGGCGCTGGTCGAAGAACTGATCAACAAGACCATGGAACCATGCCGCATCGCGATCAAGGATGCCGGTGTCAAGGTCAGCGACATTGACGACATTATCTTGGTCGGTGGCATGACCCGTATGCCCAAGGTGCAGGAAAAGGTCAAAGAATTCTTTGGCAAGGATCCACGCAAGGACGTCAACCCTGATGAAGCAGTTGCAGTCGGTGCGGCGATCCAGGGTTCGGTATTGTCGGGCGAGCGCAAGGATTTGCTGCTGCTGGACGTGACACCGCTGTCGCTGGGTATCGAAACCATGGGCGGCGTGATGACCAAGATGATCAAGAAGAACACCACGATCCCAACCAAGTTCAGCCAGGTGTTCTCGACTGCCGACGACAATCAGCCTGCTGTCACCATCAAGGTGTTCCAGGGGGAGCGTGAAATGGCCTCTGGCAACAAGGGCCTGGGCGAATTCAATCTGGAAGGCATCCCACCGTCACCACGCGGCACGCCACAGATCGAGGTGACCTTTGACATCGACGCCAACGGCATCTTGCACGTCGGTGCCAAGGACAAGGCGACCGGCAAGGAAAACAAGATCACCATCAAGGCCAACTCCGGTTTGACCGAAGATGAGATCGAGAAAATGGTGCGCGACGCTGAAGCGAATGCCGAAGAAGACAAGCGCTTGAAGGAACTGGCCGAAACCCGCAATCAGGGCGATGCGCTGGTACATTCGACACGCAAGGCCTTGGCCGAATACGGTGACAAGCTGGAAGCTGGTGAAAAGGACGCGATCGAAACCGCCATCAAGGAACTGGAAGTTGCCTTGAAGGAAAACGACAAGGCAGCGATTGATGCCAAGACCGCCGCATTATCGGTCGCTGCGCAAAAGCTGGGCGAGAAGATGTATGCCGACCAGCAAGCGCAGCAAGCTGCGGCAGGCGGCGGTGCGGGTGCAGCAGGTGGTGCAGCCGGTGCCGGCGAGGCGCGTCCGAAGGATGATGATGTGGTTGACGCTGACTTCAAGGAAGTGAAGTAATTTCGCAGCGCACCGGCAACGGTGCGCCTTGCGCGAGCTATCAGGAACATGTCTGGCAGCACACCCTGTTGCCGGACACGCCGAGTCAGATGATCGCAAGATCGTCTCTCGGCTTTTTCACATTGTTGGCTTCGTCCTCGTGATCGAAGCCCAATAACAAGGTGGTAATAAAATATGGCAAAACGTGACTTTTACGAAATACTAGGTCTGGCGAAAAACGCCACCGAGGATGAAATCAAGAAGGCTTATCGCAAACTGGCGATGAAGTACCATCCTGACCGCAATCCAGACAGCAAAGGTGCGGAAGAGAAGTTCAAGGAAGGCAAGGAAGCTTACGAGATGTTGTCGGACGCGCAAAAGCGCGACGCCTACGATCGTTATGGTCACGCGGGTGTTGATCCCAACATGGGTGGTGGGGGCGGCGGCGCTGGTGCCGGCGGTTTTGCTGATGCATTTGGCGATATCTTTGGCGATATTTTCGGCGGCGGAGGCGGAGGTGGTGGCGGCCGTGGTCGCGGTGCCGGTCCACAGGTCTATCGTGGCGCCGATTTGCGCTACAACCTGGAAATCACGCTGGAGCAGGCTGCACACGGCTTCGACACGACTATCCGGGTACCATCCTGGGATGAGTGCGATACCTGCCACGGCTCGGGCGCCAAGCCAGGCACGGCACCGACGACCTGCGGCACTTGCGGCGGTCATGGCCAGGTGCGCATGCAGCAAGGCTTTTTCAGTATTCAGCAAACTTGCCCGAAGTGCCATGGCAGCGGCAAGGTCATTCCTGAACCGTGCCCGACTTGTGCCGGTGCTGGTCGTATCAAGCGCAACAAGACCTTGGAAGTGAAGATTCCGGAAGGGATCGACGACGGCATGCGTATTCGTTCATCCGGCAATGGCGAACCTGGCATGAACGGCGGTCCGCCAGGCGATCTGTATGTGGAAATCCACATCAAACAACACGAAGTATTCCAGCGCGACGGCGATGATCTGCATTGCGAAATGCCAATCTCGTTTGCCAAAGCGGCCTTGGGTGGTGAAATCGAAGCGCCGACGCTCAATGGCAAGGCATCGTTCACGATTCCTGAAGGCACACAGTCGGGCAAGACCTTCCGTTTGCGCGGCAAGGGCATCAAGGGTGTGCGCTCTGGCTATGCTGGTGATCTGTTCTGTCACGTCGTGGTGGAAACTCCAGTCAAGTTGACAGAACGACAAAAAGATTTGCTGCGCGAATTCGAAACGCTGACGGCCGAAGGCGGTGCTAAGCACAGCCCGCAAACCAAGACCTGGAAAGACAAGGTCAAGGAATTCTTCGAATAAGCCAGGCGTAAGTGACGGTCGTGTTTTTTAGCGGCCGGTTTTTATCACATTTTTTCGATACAATGCATGCGCAGTGCGGCAGTATCAAAGCGCACCGCCGACTACGCCGAATAACATCGAGCAAGCCAGTCAGCCTGCCGGTGTTGCATCTGATGATGCGCGGCAGCGTCATTCCATTCATCCTCATATCAGTCGTGGCTGCGTGTCTGCGCGCTACCACGGCAGATGTGAAAAGCCATCTTGAGGACTATGAAAACACCAAGCCAACAAGACCAGGTTCAGCAGCAGCTGTTGCAGGGCAATCGCCGTTGGGCGACTGAAATCACAGCCCGTGATCCCGATTTTTTCCTTCGTCTCGGCGCGCAACGCTCGCCGGAATATCTGTGGATCGGTTGTTCCGACAATCGCGTACCCGCTAATGACCTGCTGGGGCTATTGCCAGGTGAACTGTTTGTTCATCGCAATATTGCCAATGTGGTCGTACACACCGATTTGAACTGCCTTTCAGTATTGCAATTCGCCATTGATGTGCTGAAGGTCAAGCATGTCATCGTCTGTGGTCACTACGGTTGTGCCGGGGTACAGGCCGCGATGACCAAGCGTCGTGTCGGTCTGGCCGACAACTGGTTGCAACATGTGCAGGATGTGCATGAAAAGCATGTGGACTGCTTCCACGACCATCTGTCTGATGGCGACAAGCACGACCGCCTGTGCGAATTGAATGTGCTGGAGCAGGTTGCCAATATCTGCCGCACCACGATCGTCACCGATGCCTGGGAGCGAGGTCAGGAATTGAGCATCCATCCGCTGGTCTATGGCGTACACGATGGCTTGCTGGAAGCCTTGTCGCCGACCATTACCAGCGCCGATCAATGTACGCGCCATTTGGCCGACAGCATGGCGCGGTATCACGAAGATGCTGTGTCTTGAGCATCTTTGCCTGGGACCCCCAAAGCTTGCGGAAGCAGTAATGCTGTTCAGTCAAGAAACATCTGTCGTTGGTTTCTTTGTTGCTGATGCTTTGTTTTCTTCGGACGACCTAGCCGGGTGCGGCCCGGCAGCCGCTTACTTTTCTTGTCTCGCCAAGAAAAGCTAAGCAAAAGAAGGCGACCGCGCGATCCTGGCCCCTACGGGGTTCCCAGCGATGCG
>JAMFSU010000164.1 GCA_026225475.1 Duganella sp. | reverse complement strand
TCGACATAACGCGCAATCAAATCAATCTCAAGATTGACTTTGCTATCCACCCGCAAATGCTTCAGCGTCGTCACCTGTATCGTATGCGGAATCAAATTGATGGAAAACCGGCAGCCGCTCTCCACATCCTCGACGCGATTGACCGTTAATGACACGCCATTGACGACGATCGATCCCTTGTACGCGAGGAATTTGCCAAGCGCACGCGGTGCCTCCACGATCAATTCCCAGGATTCGCCAACCGGCTCGAACTTGCGGACAACGCCAAGCCCGTCGACGTGCCCCGATACCAGATGACCGCCCAGCCGTTCGGCCAGCGTCAGCGCTTTTTCCAGATTGACTTCGCCGGGCGCGTCAAGACCCGCAGTCAAGTTCAAGCTTTCGCGCGAAACGTCAACAGTAAAACCTTGCTCGGTCTTTTCTACGACGGTCATGCAGGCACCATTGAGTGAAATCGAGTCGCCTAGCGCGACGTCGTCCATCGGCAAGCCGCGGGCGTGGATCGCCAGACGGACGCCAGCGTCAGCGCTGCTGCCCAGAGGAGTGACGGAAGTGATGGTGCCAACGGCGGCGACGATGCCTGTGAACATGGAAGTATCCGAAATAAATTAGTGGAAGCGTGCAAGGATACGCAAATCTTCACCGATCTGCTTGACCTCGCGCAAGCGCAGTTGGTATTTGCCCGACAAGTCAGTCAGTGCCGGTAAGTCGAACATGCCACGGCCATCGCCAAGCAGATTGGGCGCCAGATACAGCAGCAATTCATCAACACAACCCGCGCGGATCAATGCGCCGCTCAGCTTGGAGCCGGCTTCGATATGCACTTCATTGAGCTGGCGGCGACCCAGTTCGGCGATCACGGCGGGCAAGTCGACCTTGTTGTCGACATTGGGCAAGACGATCACGTCGGCACCGCGCTCTTGCAACGCGGCAATCTTGTTGTCATCCTGACTGGCCGTGAACACCCAGGTGCCGCCGCCAGCAAGGATTTTCGCCGTCGGTAAAATCCTGAGCTGGCTATCGACGACGATGCGGCGTGGTTGGCGCACGGTGTCGACTGCGCGCACGTTCAATTGCGGATCATCGTCCTTGACGGTGCCAATGCCGGTCAGTACGGCGCAGGCGCGGGCGCGCCACCAGTGGCCGTCATCGCGCGCAGCCGGGCCGGTGATCCATTGGCTTTGGCCGTTGTGCAGCGCGGTCTTGCCGTCCAGACTGGCGGCTGATTTCAGGCGCACCCACGGCAGCCCATGCTGCATGCGCTTGAAGAAGCCGATATTCATTTCATGTGCCGGTTCCTGCAATATGCCGGCAATTACATCGATGCCGGCCGCTTGCAGTTTTTGCAGCCCCTGGCCCGCAACCAACGGGTTGGGATCGGTCATGGCGGTGACGACCTTAGCCACACCGGCCTTGATCAGCGCGTCGCAACAGGGCGGTGTGCGGCCGAAATGGCTGCACGGTTCCAGCGTGACATAGGCAGTGGCGCCGCGCGGGTCGTGACCGCGTGCGTGGGCATCCTGCATGGCCTGGATTTCGGCATGATTGCCGCCAGGCGGTTGGGTGTAGCCGGCGCCGATGATGCGGCCTTGCTTGACCAGCACGCAGCCCACGCGCGGATTCGGCGTGGTCGTGAACATACCCAGTTCGGCTTGTTGCAGGGCCAGCGTCATGGCTTGCTGGTCGTCGGTGATGGCGAGGTCGTAGAGGGACACAATAGTTTCTGTCATTACAGGTCAATGAGCGCGCCGGGCGCTGCTAGTCTAGGTTGCTGTCGGAGTTACTGACCAACTGACAAGTGCGGTCGTTGGCCGGGTTGCACAAGCGTGCGCGACCGGCCAGATTGATACGTATCAGGCGCACCTGCCCAGCCAGTGAAAACTGCCAGGAGCCCCATTGCCTGGACAAGACGCTGGCATTGGTGCGGGTTCTGCCGTTGCCATTGTAAGCGATGTAGGGGGCCTCGCTGTCGGTGAGTCTGGCGCTGATGCGCAAATCGCTCGCCAATTGCGCGTGGCTGTACAGGATAGTGTCGCCGGGATGGAAGCCGGGCGCGCTGTTGTCGGCGGTTTTGATAAACACGATCCAGCCACTATGCCAGTCGCGGTTGTCGAGCGGTGCCAGGTCGACCCGGGTGCGGCGCTGTATCGCTTCGCTGCGGGCCAGGTTGAGTGCGACCAGGAAGTGATCTGCGGCCGTCGTGAGTCTTTGGGTTTGCTGGTATTGATGAAAACTCGGCAGCGCTGCCGCCAGCAGCAGGCCGACAATGCCAAGCACCACCAGCAGCTCGATCAGAGTGAAGCCGTTGGAAGACCGTCGTTTATTGGCAGTCATGCGCGGCTTGCATCAGCGGCTGGCCGGCGGCGCTGCGTTCGCCACGGCTGTTGAGTGTCAACGCGCCGCACAGGGCATCGTGAAATCGGTGATCAACCAGTTCTGCACCCGGTGTTGCGCTCAGTTCGACACATTGCGCAATGGTTTGTCCAGCACAGGCGTTGGCGCTGATCTGGTAAGCACTGGCGGCTGCCGTGGTGCCAGAAAACCAGATGAAACCAGCCTCCGTATCGGTTGGCGCTCCTTGGTAGGCCGCATAGCGATTGTGTTGCGAATAGTAGCGTTCCTGTTGCTGCATGGCGCGCAGCAATGCAGCCTTGGCTTCGGTGCGTTTGGTTTTGTTCACGCTGTTGTTGAATTGTGGATAAGCCAGCAGTGCCAGCAAACCGATGATGCACAGGGCGATTAGCAGTTCGATCAAGGTGAAGCCTGCTGGCAGGTGCCGCGTGGATGCGGATGTGGGCGTCATGCGTATGCTCCTAAGAAGAAAAATCAGCAATTTCGCGCCAGCTCAGGCGCGCGCCGATCTGTGGCAATGCGCTGGCGCTGGCCGTCTCGGCCGCATGCACTGACTGCACCATGACGCGGCTGTGCAGATGCGGGCCGTAACCGATGGCGGTGATGCGATAGCGCAGCAAGCCTGCTTCCTGCTCGCTTTGGATGGTATTGCGCAGGCTCAGTAATTCGATCAGATAGCGCGGTGCTGCGCTGGCCAGCATGCCGTTGCCGTGGGCATAGCTGCGCCCGGTGAAGTGGCCGAATTCAATCGTCTGCGCCATCTGTGCGGGCGTTGGCAATGCTTGCCTTGCTTCGCTCAGGCATAAACCTGCGTGCGCCCCGTTAGCGTGGCAGGTACCAGGAGTTTGCGGAAAGGCGACATGGCTGCCGCGTCCGGCGGCCATGTCGCGTACTGCATCCTGCAGCGCGGCCTCGGCTGCCAGCAGGGCGATTTGATGGTCACGACCATTGCGCGAGGCTTTTTCGTTGAGCAAGGTCATCTGTGCTGCGCTGGCACCCAGTAGCATGATGCTGGTCAGCAGCATCAGGACGATCAGCAGTGTGGCGCCGCGTTCGGTTCTCATGTGGCGTGATTGCGCAAGCGCACGGTGATGTCGAAGATCTTGTGCAGTTGCCGCGCCTGGCGTGGATCGCTGATGGTGACGATTGCATCGTCGCCATTTTGATAAGCATCGCCGAACAACCGATATGTGCTGCTGCCGGTGTCCTGGGTAAGGTGTTCGCCGCGTATCAGCAGGGCGATGCGCACCGCGAGCAGTTGCCGCCATTGTGCCGTGGTCATCTGGCTGGCCGGAAGATAGCGAGTGATCGCGCCGCTGGCCGGGTCGCCGATGCCATACAAGACGTGCAATGCAGCGACGCCGCGCACAATGGCTTCGGCGCTCCAACGCTGGTCGCGCGTCGAATATTTGCAACGCAATTCGGGCATGCCGCCGCTGTCGGTTGCCACATAGAAGATGCTCCAGCCACGTTGATTGTCCAACAGGGCTAGGTCATCGAGCTTGGGGGAATTGATGGCAAAGCCGGCGCAATTGAGGATGCTGTTGTCGGCGGCACCCAGATAGCGGATCGCCAACACGTCGCTGCGATGATTGCTGTCATTCGATTGCGGTGTCGAAATGTCGGGTGTGTTGGCTGCCAGGCGGCGATTGTCGAGACCAAGGATACCTGGCGGCAGACTGGCTGGATCGAAGCTGACCAAGGCGGGATCGTCACGCGGTGCGAAATTGGCCTGACGGATGGCCAGGGCCATTACGTCGAGCGCATAGCGGCCGCTGTCCTGGATCAAGGCGTTGTCGTTGACGCTGTAGTAGCTGCTCCGGACTGCCTGCAATAGCGCCATGGCGGTCAGTGTCACGCCGAGGCCGAGCACCATGGCGATCATCAATTCCAGCAGCGTCAGACCGGCCTGACGCGCGAAGTTGCCGGTGCGGTACGTGGGCATGATTACCAACCCGTGACCAATACGAGGCTGGGGCCATCGCTTGTGTTGACCGCGCTGCGTGCAGTCCAGCCGATCTTGATGACCACGCTGGCGTTGCTGCCGTGATGGCAATCCCAATGCTGGCTGTCGGCCACCTGATCGCGACACACCGTGGCGCGCGCCTGCGGCAGTGCTCGCCGCAGACGTTGCAGCCAGTCGCCCACGGTGTATTGCGCCATGCTGTGAGGGTCACAGGCATGGTGATGGCAATCTGGAAAGTTGGACGTGATGACGTTGCCATCGGTGTTTGGTGTCGCCGAGAACAGATAAGCATCGGCATCGTCCGTTGCCATGCGCTCGGCCAGTTCGGCGGCGAATTGCACGGCGCTGGCCTGATAGCCGCTGTCCTGGGTCAGCCGTAAGGCCTGCAGATGCATGGTTATGATGCCCCCCGCGCCGAGTGCCAGGATCAACATGGCAATCAGGACTTCCAGCAGGGTAAAGCCCTGCTCAGGGCGAGCAGTGTTGGGCAGTGCGGATTCCGGGGGCATGGCAGGCGCGCAAGATAGCGATTGGAGCCTGCTATTTTGCAGCGAAAGCGCTTTGCCAGAGTACGGTTCTATCGTTCAAAAACTGCAACGGCGCGACTGCCCAAGCGGCCACAACAGAAGAACGAATAAACAATCACCTCGTCATCTGCGTTCAGAATGAGGAATGTGGTTCCTGCAAAAATGCAGTTTCTTCGGCGCTGGTCGCGCGCCCCAGGATGGCATTGCGATGCGGGAAACGCCCGAAGCGCGCAATGATGGCGTGATGCTGATTGGCGAAGTTGAGGAAGTTGTCGAAGTTGGGCTTGGCAGTCGGTTCATCCTTGGCGACCTGCTTGGCCAGTGCGCGGAACAGTTGCAGGCAATATTCCTGATCGTCGAGGTCTTCAGAATGTTCCAGTGGCAGGTAAAAGAACACCCGCTGCAAGGGCGTCAATTGCTGCTCGAAGCCCTGTGCCAATCCGAGATGGCAGCATTGGCGCGCCAGTTCGTCATAGGCAAAGGCGTCGGCGCTGTTGCGATAGCAGTTGCGTGGCAACTGGTCCAGTAGCAGGATCAAGGCCAGCATGCCGTTGGCGCTGTCGGCCCAATGGTCGAGTTGGTGGCTGACGGCGGCCTGGATGGTGGCTTCAAAGCGCGCCTTGATGTCACGGTCGACGGCGTCATCCTTGCCCCACCACAGCGCTGATTGGCGCTTGGCAATGGTCGCAATGTCAGTGTCGCCAGCGTCGCTGCCGAACCAGAAGTGCAGGATGTCGTCGCTGCTGGCCAGGTCGCTCATGACGCTGCCTGCGTGTCGTCGGGGCCAGCGACAACGCGGATGCGCACATCGCCCAAGGCCACCGTCTGGCCGGCAACGATCTTGCAGGTCTTGCGCAATTCGGTCTTGTTGTTGACCTTGACCTGGCCGTCGGCGACGATGGCCTTGCCAGCACCGCCGCTGTCGCACAAGCCGACCAGTTTGAGCAACTGGTTCAGTTCGACATACGGGCCTTGCAGTTCAAATTCAACGTGTTGCATAACTTCTTTCAAAACAGGGTGAAGGGGTATCTCAATTGAGCGTGCGCTCGGCCTTGTCGAGCAGCAACGCCAGATTGTTGAGCAAGTCTTCCTGGCTGAATGAACAGCTTTCTTCGGTAAACAGACTGCCGGCTTCCAGGCGGCCGAGCAAGTCTTCGGCAACTTCGGCATAGCGCGGCGGCAGGCGGCTGAACAGGGCGTCTTGTGCGCGCCAGAGACGGCAAAAGGTGGTCACGTCACTGGCCTGGTCGCGCAAGTCATTGAGGGCGTCATGCAGAAGCTGGATGCTGGGATGGGCCATGATGAGGTCAATATAAAAGTCAGGAGTGCAGTGCCGTCGCAACGAACAAGCCCAGCACGCAAGCATAGCCGACGATCCAGGACAGCGAACGCAGGTTCGCCAGATCGCGCAGGTACAACACGGTATAGGCCAGCCGGGCGGCAATGAAGACCAGTGCCAGCGTGTCGATCACGCCTTGCAGTACGCCAGCCTGTTGCGCCACCAGTACCGCCGCAGCAAAGAAGGGAAACGCTTCGAAATGATTGCGATGGGCATAGTCGGCGCGGCGGCGCAGGCCGGTTTGGCGATCCATCCAGGCGCGTGGTTCGTGATTGTCAAAGTCGCGTTTGCCGTATTTGGCGATGGCAACGGTGAACACGGGCAGCAGGCCAGCGATCAAGATGCACCAGTAAGAAATTTGCATGAGGCTCCTGTCGAGAGGGATTGATCGTTACAAAGTTTTTGCTTCAAAAGTATTGCAGGCGCTGACCTTGCCCTGGGCAATTCCGCGCTTGAACCAATTGACCCGTTGCGCCGAAGTGCCATGGGTAAATGAATCCGGTATGACCTCGCCGCGCGCCTGTCGCTGCAAGGCATCGTCGCCGATGGCCGAGGCGGCATTGAGGGCCGCGTCGATATCGCCGTTTTCGATGATGTGGCGCGCTTCATTGGCATGAAACGCCCAGACGCCGGCGAAGCAGTCGGCTTGCAGTTCCAGCCGTACCGATAATGCATTTGACTGTTTTTCCGACATGCGGCGGCGCGCCTGGTCGACTTTTGCAGAAATGCCCATCAGGTTCTGTACGTGATGGCCGACCTCATGGGCAATCACATAGGCTTGGGCGAAATTGCCGGAAACATTGAAACGCTGCTTCATCAACTGGTAAAAACTGAGGTCGATATACACCTTTTGATCCGCCGGACAATAAAACGGTCCGGTCGCAGTCTGGCCGGTGCCACAGGCGGTCGCGGTGCGGCCCGAGAACAACACCAGCTTGGGCCGTACATAGGTCGCGCCGCGCGCGCGGAACAGTTCGCCCCAGGTATCTTCGGTATCGGCCAGCACGGTTGAGACGAAGCGTGCCATCTGGTCGTCCGGCGGTGGTTTATGGGCAGGTGCCTGATGTTGCACTGGCGCCCCCTGGCCGCCACCGCTGAGCATGTTGATCACCGTCAGCGGATTGATGCCAAAAAAATACGATGCCACCAGTGCCACGGCAATGCCGCCCAGGCCGAGCGAACCGCCGCCGATGGAAAATCCACCACCACCGCCACCACTATCATTGCCGCGGCGGTCTTCGACGTTGTCGCTTTCGCGATTACCTTCCCATTTCATGATTGCTTCCTTGCCTCTTGCCAGGTTGATGGCCATTGAACCTGCGAATGGGGGAATTGTAATGGACGACAGCGCGTCCGGCATTGGCGGTATATGCTGATTGCAGAAAAATACCGAAAATAATGCCTGGTTATTTTTTGATTCGAGATAAATACAATATTTAATGCATCTATCGTGCGTTAACGATGGAATTGCTGAGAAAAAATACGGTCATCTTCTACTGCAGGGGTGTTTCATACGCTGGCGCAGCGGCAAGCCCTGTTGTGCATGGTCTTGCGCTGGCAATGGCATATCGACAACAACACAATAGAAACGGGAGACTTCATATGTTCATTTGGCTTGTCTTATTCATTGCGGGCGCCTTGGCCTTGATGATGATGCGCGTAGGAGCCAAGACCTGGCTGGTGGCGGAGCTCGCCTGGATCTGGGTGGGTGGCATGACCGGCCAGGCGGGGGCGCTGGTATGCCTGTTGCTGGTCATTGTGTTGTGCCTGCCGACCTTACTGGTAGCGCTCACTGCGGTGCGCCAGACCTTCATGACGCGACCGGCATTGGCGACATTCCGGCGTATCTTGCCGAGCATGTCAGATACCGAACGGGATGCGATTGAAGCCGGTACGGTCTGGTGGGATGCCGATCTGTTTTCCGGCAAGCCAGAGTGGCAGCGTCTGCTGTCGCTGCCGGCGCCGACGCTGACGACAGAAGAACAAGCGTTTCTCGACACGGAAGTTGAGCAGTTGTGCGCCATGGTCAGTGACTGGGACAGTTCGGTTGCCTGGCAGGATTTGTCGCCCGAGGCCTGGCAATTCGTCAAGGACAAGGGTTTCCTGGGCATGATCATTCCGCGCGAATATGGCGGCAAGCAATTCTCGGCCTATATGCATTCGCAGGTCATCATGAAATTGTCGTCGCGTTGCTCGGTCGCGGCAATTTCGGTGATGGTGCCGAATTCACTGGGGCCGGCTGAATTGTTGCTGCATTACGGCACTGCGCAGCAAAAGGACCATTACCTGCCGCGTCTGGCACGCGGTGAGGACATCCCCTGTTTTGCGCTGACTAGTCCCTATGCCGGTTCCGACGCTGCCGCCATTCCCGATGTCGGGGTGGTTTGTCGCGGCATGCATGAAGGGCAGGAAGTGCTCGGCTTTCGCGTCACCTGGAACAAGCGCTACATCACACTGGCGCCATTGGCGACGGTACTGGGGCTGGCATTTCGGGTGCATGACCCAGAACATCTGCTGAGCGGCAATGCCGAACCAGGCATCACTTGCGCGTTGATTCCGACCACGCATCCGGGCGTAGTCACTGGTCGCCGTCACTGGCCGCTCAATGCGGTCTTCCAGAATGGCCCGACCTCGGGCGAGAATGTCTTCATTCCGCTGGACTGGGTCATCGGCGGCCAGGCTCAGGTGGGGCGCGGCTGGCGCATGCTGATGGAATGTCTGGCCGCAGGCCGCGCCATTTCGCTGCCATCGTCGAGCGTCGGTTTTTCCAAACTGGCAGTGCGCGGCACCAGCGCCTATGCCGCCATGCGTCGCCAGTTCAAGATTGCCATCGGCAAATTCGAAGGGGTGCAGGAGGCACTGGCACGCATGGGGGGCCACCTGTACATGATGGACGCCACGCGCCGGCTGTCGGCGCTGGCGGTCGATGCTGGCGAAAAGCCATCGGTGATTTCGGCCATCTCCAAATACCATGTCACCGAACGCGGCCGACTGGTGGTC
>JAMFSU010000039.1 GCA_026225475.1 Duganella sp. | reverse complement strand
TGGGTCAGGCGGATGACGAAGCGACTCAACTCTCCCAGGGCTTCGTGACCGCTGAAGCTGACCACGCTGAGCGCTTGCGCCAGTACCCCGGCACGCTTGACTTCGAGGGTGTAGGCTGGCTGTACGCCGCTGATCAATGGCGCCATTACTGTCTTCAAACTCATTGTTTTTCTCACTGGTCAATAGCACAGGCGATGTCTGCACTGCGCATGGCTCACCTCCGGCATTCGGCGATTGGAATCTGAACTGAAATTGGGAGCGACTGGCGTACATGCGCATACTCCCGCCGTGCGAGAGTTGCGCATTCGGTTCCCGCCAGCTTAGTTCTTTGCCTTGGGCATCTGCGATACCAGTGACAAGCCGATGTCCATGCCTTCCACCTGGAAGTGCGGCACGACAAACAGCTTGATACGGAAGAAGCCGGGATTGTCATCGATGTCTTCCACCACCACGTTGGCTTCGCGCAGTGGGTGAGAAGCTTGCAGATCATCACCAGGATCGGTCATCTCCGTGACGAGATTCTTGATCCAGTTGTTCAATTCGATTTCCAACAGCCGGCGATCCTTGGTGCTGCCGATGTTTTCGCGCTGAATCATCTTGAGGTAGTGGGCAATGCGCGACAGCAGGAAAATGTACGGCAGGCGCGCATTGATGCGGCTGTTGGCAGTGGCTTCCTTGGTGTCGTACAAGGCCGGCTTTTGAGCGGAATTTGCAGAGAAGAAACAGGCGAAATCATGATTCTTGTAGAACGACAGCGGGATGAAGCCGAGATTGGCGAATTCAAACTCGCGTGTTTCCGGAATCAGCACTTCGGTCGGAATCTTGGGCTGATAGCCGGTACCGAGGTCATACAGGTGTACTGGCAAATCATCGACTTTGCCACCGGCTTGCGGACCACGAATTTGCACGCACCAACCATTCTTGACAAAGCTGCCAACCATGTTGGCAGCAAACGCAAACGCGGCATTGACCCACAGATAACGACTGTGATCTGGCCCCTTGACGGCTTCAGTGTAGTTGAAAGCCCGTACCGGCACGGTGTCTGGCCCATATGGCAAACGACCCAGCACACGCGGCATGGTCAGACCGACATAGCGGGCATCGTCGGTATCGCGGAAGCTTTTCCATTTGAGATATTCGGCGCGGTCGAAATAGTTGGCGATGTCCTGAATTGCGGCGACTTCTTCCATGCTGCTCTTGCCGAAGAATGCGGGTCCGACAGCGCCGATGAATGGCATGTGCGCAGCAGCAGCAACTTTCGATACGTTACGTAACAAGGCCATGTCTTGCGGCGAATTGTCGAACTCGTAGTTCGAGATCAATGCACCAATCGGCTCACCGCCGGGGGTGTCATATTCCTGGATGTAGGTGTGACGGTACAGTCCGCTTTGCAACACCTCGGGTGTATCGTCGAAGTCTTGCTGCAAGGCCTGCTTGGAAACATCCAGCAATTCAATCTTGACGTTCTTGCGGAAGTCGGTGCGATCGACCAGGAAGCGTAAGCCGCGCCACGCCGCTTCAATCTTCTGAAATGCTGGTGCGTGCATGACCGCATCGAGTTGTCGACTGATTTTCTGATCCAGATGATCGATATGGAAATCGAGCAAGGTCTTGTCGAGACGATCGATCTTTCTGCTGGCATCGGCCACCATGTTCAGGAACACGCTGACGGCGCGGGCCATACGTTGGTCGGCAGGTGTGTCCGAGAGTACGTCGTTGTCTTGGAAGGCTTCCAGCGCACGCGCCTGAGCCACTGGTTTGAGATTGATTTTGTCACACAGGGATTCGTAGACGCTAAGACCTGGCTGTGCCACGGTCTCCGGTATGGCAGCGACCGTTTGTTGGGTTTCGTTACGCGACATGATTTTCCTTTTTCCTATTTCCAAAAAACGTCGCTTAACTGCGAACGGTTGGCATTTCAATCGAGGCGATGCGGGCCAACTCGCCGCGCAGGCTGTCGGCCAGCTTGTCGTCCTTAAGAATTTTTTCCAACTCCCGACGGAAAGTGCCGTTGTCGAGCAGATTGGATTTGAGGTCGCGCAGCAGGTTGCGCATGGCCATCAATGCCTGTAGTTCGGGAATCTGACGCGCTACCTGTTCGGGCGAAAAGTCCCGCATTTCCTTGAAATTGAGCGCCACGTTCATTTCCGAACCATCACCGGCCAGCGTGTTTGGCACCGTCACGGTGGCGCTGGGATTGACGTCAGCCAGCACAGCATCGAAGTTGTTTTTGTCGATATTGAGTTTCTTGCGCTCGGCCAGCGCTGCCTGTTCCTTACCGGCGCTGTAGTCGCCCATCACCAGCATCTTGAGTGGCAACTCGATACGCTTTTGTGCGCCGCCGGTATGCAAATCGAGCGAGATATTAACCCGTGCCTTGGGAATTTCATGTTGAAAACTGTCAGCCATCCTGCCTCCTGTGTAGGGTGAGAACACCATTAAAAAGTGGCAATTAGATGTTGTGACGACGTTTATCGTCAATTGGACAAGTACGATTTTCCACGAAAATAATTTCCTTTACGCAACAATCATATCCAGGTAAAAATAAAAAAGAGAAACACTGTTACGGCACATCGCTGAACTGATCCGCCCTCCCTTTACAACGCTGTGTGCACAAGTGCTAGGTGCGTCAGGTGCCAGGACTTATCAGATCGATCCACATGGAATTTTCGAATTTATTTTATGAACTGCCAGATGCCGCTATTCACACCCTGCGAACGAAAATCACTGATTCAGCGACGGAAATTTCTCGTTATTGCGACAGCACCTCCTTGCATTAATCGCTCACCACTTCACTGAAAATAATGCGCATATTCAAACCCCTTTGGCATGAGGGCGTGATCTTGACGCCCCAACATTTTCAGCAACAGGATCTTTGGAACCGATACGCTGAGCAGCAACAGAGCGCGCTTACCGTGGCACAGCCGTGGGGAGTGATCGACGTGCAGCTTGATCCGGCAACGCTGGCAGCGGGACGCTTAAATTTGACCAGTCTGAAATTGCGTCTGCCCGATGGCACCATGATCGATAGCGACAGCGCCGACGTGCTGCCAACAGCGCGTGCGGTGCCGCAATCTCATCAGAGCGCCATTGTGCTGGCAGCTTTGCCTTTGTTCGATGCCAGCTCCAGAAATTGTCGTTTTGATGAAGAAAAACTAGTGCGTCCGCGCCGCTATTTCCGCGACTTTGTGAAGGTTGCGGATTTGTTCGGCGAAGGTCAGGAAGAGTTGTCGGTACAGCGTCATGCAGTGCATCTGCTGTACGACTTTGAAGAACAGCAGGGTGACATGGTGTGCCCGGTAGCACGCATCGTGCGCAATCAAAGCGGACAGTTTGAGCTTGATCCCTTGTATGTGCCGCCCTGCCTGATGCTGTCTGCCCACAAGCGCCATCAGGAACGGCTGGCGCGACTTGCCGATATTCTGCTGGCCAAGAGCACCAGCTTGTCGCAGCGGCGACGTGAACGCGTTGATCAGATTGCGGAGTTTGGCGTTGCCGACGTTTCACTGTTTTGGCTGCTGCACTGCCTCAATACGCACTGGCCGGCGCTGGTATTTATGCAGCAACATCCACACCAACCACCCGAAAATTTCTACGCGATCCTGGCGCGTCTGGCTGGTGCGCTGATGACATTTTCGACTGCCACCACGTTGGCAGACTTGCCTGCTTACGATCATCACAAGCAAGATGCCGTGTTCGACACGCTGGAAAATCTGATACGCGATTTGCTCACTACCATCATTCCTTCGCGCGTGATCCCGATAGATTTGGAGCAAAACAACTCCAGCAGTTGGAGTGGCCAGTTCAAAGATGATCGCCTGCTCAGCGGTGCCGATTACTATCTATCGGTGCACGCATCTTTGCCCGCCTGGCAGCTCATCGAACAATTTCCCAAGTTGTGTAAGATCGGCTGCCCGGACGATATTGACCACATCGTCAACGCCGCGCTACCCGGCATTGCCTTGCGTGCGGTACAGCGGGTACCGGCGGCAATCCCGGTGCGCCTGGAAAATCAATATTTCGCGCTCGACAGTAGCGACCCCGCCCACGCCAGAATGCTGGCCGCACATGCCTGCCAGATCTACCTACCGACCTCTGTGCCGGACGCCAATCTGGAATTGTTTGCGGTACTCACATCATGACGCCAACCACGATGACGAACAAACAGACAGTTCTACCCATGCGCGCGTTGCTGCGTGATACCGCTTTGCGTGTAGCCTTGCTGGCACAAGAAGCGATACCAATGGACATTGCGGTACTGCGTAACGACTGTCGGCAGTTGATCGCCGCATTTGAGGCTGCGTTAAGGCATCATCAGGTCGATGCCGACATGTTGCACGACGCCGTGCATGCGCAATGCGCCTTACTCGACGAAACCATTTTCCGCCATCTTCCGGATGAATTGAAACCAGCTTGGGAGGTAGCGCCGCTGCAGGTGGAAAGATTCCAGCATCACGACGCCGGAGAGCGGATATTTGAAGCCATTGCCAAACAGCTGCATGCGGCGACGCCAAATCTGGCGCTGTTGGATTGCTACAGCACGATCTTGGGACTCGGCTTTAAAGGCCGTTACGCCCGCGCGGGTGAGGCTGAGCGCTTGGCCGTGATGGCCGCACTCGACGCCCGTATTGCCTCGTTGCGTCCTCAACAGCAACCCGGCTTGATCGTTGCAACTGCTACCAGCACTGGCTGGAACTGGCTGTGTCGGCTTTCGCCTTGGGCACTAGTAGTCGGCTGTACACTTGCGACGGTGCTGCTGTACTGCTTCCTCAATCATGCGCTCGATGCACAGTTGGCGCCACTGATGCAGCCACCGTCACCATGAACGATCAATCGCTCGGTTATCCCCTGCGCAGCATGATAGCGCTTGCTGCCGCGTTCGCACTGATATTGCTGCTGGAGGTAATGCAATTGACGCCGCCCCTGCAATGGCAACTGGCAGCGTTGGTAACATTGGTAGCGGTCGTATGTATCGCTCGCAGAACCTATTGCATCAGACGGGCGCGTCAACACTGTGCTGACGTGTTGCAGGCACTCGGCGCGCACACGGCTGATTTGCCGTATCGGCTGCGAGCACGACTGCCATTGGTTTTGGTGCTTGGCGATGCACTGGATAAATTATTCCCGCCGGATACCAACGGCCAACTATTGCATGTCAGCGACGATGCCATCTGGGTCTGCGTGACGCGGCCACAGGCTTTGCCGCAGTTGGCGTTAGCCTTGCAGCATTGGCGCGCCGGCCGGGCTCCTGATGCGATCATGCTGGTCTTGGCGCCAGCCTTGCATGAAGATCAGAATAATCTAGCGCACTGCCTATGCTTGCTGCGCCAGGCCCGTAGCGATACCGCGCGCCTGCTGGGAATAAGTTTACCGGGATATCTGGCTGTTTATCAACGAATGAGCGATCAGAGCGCCGACCATACAGCTACAACCTGGCACGGTATCAGCAGCGCCCGCGCAATAGAACGAACACATGACTTGAACCAGGTCATTGTCGCCGCCGAAGCACAGGCGCAAGTTGCACTTGGCCAGCTTGCACCCGCCTGGTGTGCAGCTACTTTGCCGGCCTTGATACAGTGGACTCGTCAATCTGTGCTGTCAGTCTTGCAGGATCGCACCCTGGCAGCCGCACCCTGGCCCTTGCACGGCATCGGCTGGATCGATTGCGGTCCCGCCGATGCAGGCAATTCAGTTTGGCAACACCATTTGCGGGCGCACACCCATTTGACCCTGGGTAGTTTCAACGCCAGCGAGGGACGTTGGCCGTTGCCGCGCAACTTATTGACAGCGTTGCCGCAGCGCGCACGGATGTCTCCACGCCAGCGCGCATACGTTCATTTTCTGATTCTTGTAGCAATAGCAGCAGCGTTGGGGGGCTCGATTTCGGCTTGCAATAATCGCAACCTAATCATGCGCAGCAGCGACGCACTGATACGCTTCAGCGCCCTGCCAGTTGATCAGGATGCACAACGACGCCAGGCACTTGCGGCCCTAGTCGTCGAGCGCGACCAACTTGAGCGCTATCAGCACGGCGCCTTACCTTTGTCATTGAGCTTCGGCATGTATCGCGGTACCGCCTTGCTACCTGCGCTCAATCAGGCGATCGCCTCCTACCAGCCACCGGCACCCGCACCAACTATCGTGACGCTCGATAGCATGTCCTTGTTCGCTAGCGGCCAGGCGACTTTGCAGCCTGGTTCGACACGCACACTGGTGGCGGCGCTGGAGATGATCAAGGCGCATCCACACAAGCGCATCCTGGTCGCTGGCCATACCGACAATAGCGGCGATGCCACCAGCAATCAACGCTTGTCGCTGGCACGTGCACGCGCGGTACGCGACTGGCTCAGCATGGCTTCCGAGTTGGCACCATCTCGCTTTGCCATTCAGGGATACGGCGACACACGACCGCTTGCTGACAATCACACCGATGCTGGCCGTGCTCATAACCGCCGCGTCGATATCACTCTGGTGCCGGATTTCCCGGCAACTGAAGCAGCCCTCACGATTGAGGTTTTTACTAAGTAGTTCAGCAACAGGAGAAATGATGGCAATTCCAGCATATATGTGGATCAAGGACGACGGCGGTGCCGACATCAAGGGTTCGGTACGTATTCAAGGGCGAGAAGGTAGCGTGGAAGTGATCGAATTCAACCACGCCATCGAAATCCCAACCGACGGTAATACCGGTAAGCTAACCGGTGCGCGTATCCATAAGCCCCTGACCTTCGTCAAAGAATTCGACGCTGCCACCCCCTATCTTTACAAAGCAGTTACCAGCGGCCAGACCTTGAAATCGATTGAGCTGAAGTGGTATCAGATCGATGATGCCGGTAATGAAAAAGAATATTTCAACATGACGCTGGACAACGTGAAAGTAGTCTCGGTCGCCCCTGTGATGTACAACATCAAAGACCCAACGCGGGAAAAATACAATCATCTTGAAGCGATTTCCCTGCGCTACGAAAAAATCACCTGGGCCTACAAGGACGGCAACATCATTCATTCCGATAGCTGGAATGAAGGACGTTAAGTCTTGATGTTGCATTAAGAAGAGGTAGGTAGCAACCAGCAATAAATGGCCGGACGCGCTCCGTCCGGCATGCCATTTCATTCACTATCGTTTGTATTTGATGCCGATATCATCATTGCATCAAACAGTCGCGGCAAACCGAACGATACTGAGGATTCGATACAGGATTTCCATGACCCCACGCGACTCGACTCACCTGCTGCGCAGGCTCAATCCGCAATGTGCCAGTGCGCTGGAAGCGGCCGCCAATTTATGCCATGCGCGCGCGCATGCTGAAATCACACTGGAGCATTGGTTGATCAAACTGATCGAACCTGGTACCGGAGATATCTCATGCATACTGCGCCACTACGAACTGGACGTTGATCATATCTGGAGCGCCCTACTCACCTCTCTCGAGAATCTACCGCGCACTTTGCGCGGGAAGCCAGCGCTATCGCATACTTTTCTTGAGGTATTGCAACGCGCTTGGCTGATCGCCTCGATGGAAGATCAGGTTCATCACACGATCCGCTCTTCTCATATTCTGGCTGCGCTGTGCGATGCACCACATTGCCTGCACACTACTAATGCATGGCAATTGTTGAGCGTGAGCCCGACGCAGATACAGCGTCTGCAAAGTCAGCTTGATGCGCAATCGCAAGAGTCACAAATACCGCCCAAAACATTGGCGAGCGACGATCACATAGACAACTCGGCTACGGCCGTTGCAACATCATCGATGTCCATCGACGATCATCATAGCGTTAATGACAGTGCTAGCGCGCTGGCGCGTTTCACCATCGATCTGAGCGCCAAGGCAGGCCGCGACGAGATTGATCCAGTGTTTGGACGCGATCAGGAAATTCAGCAAATGATCGATGTCCTGGCACGGCGGCGCAAGAACAATCCCATTCTGGTGGGTGAGCCCGGTGTCGGCAAGACCGCTCTGGTCGAAGGTCTGGCACTGCGCGTAGCAGCTAATACGGTACCCGCGACGATTCGCGGCGCGCGCATTTTGACACTCGACCTCGGCTTATTACAAGCTGGTGCTGGCGTCAAAGGAGAGTTTGAACAACGGCTTAAAAACGTGATCGTTGAAGTGCAACAATCACCTGTACCGGTTTTGCTATTCATCGACGAAGCGCACACGCTCATTGGCGCCGGCAATACCAGTGGTGGCTCGGATGCCGCCAATCTGCTGAAACCGGCACTGGCGCGCGGTGAATTGCGTACGATTGCCGCGACCACCTGGTCAGAGTACAAACAATACTTCGAACGCGATGCGGCACTGGAGCGACGCTTTCAGCTCATCAAGGTGGCCGAACCGGACGATGCCAATGCAATCCTGATGTTGCGAGGACTGGCAGATCGCTATGCCCAATTTCATGGGGTACATATCCGCGACGCCGCTTTGAGCGCAGCGGTCAAACTATCACGTCGTTACCTGACCGGACGCCAGCTTCCGGACAAGGCAGTTGATCTGATCGATACTGCTGCGGCCCGCGTACACATGGGATTGCAGTCGCCGCCTGTTGAACTGGAGCGGCTGCGCGCACGTCTCACGGCATTGCAATTAGAAATGAGAAAGCTGAGCGATGACCAACAATGCGTGCTTCCTGATTTGCAAGCACGCCGCGATGCACTACAGACGACAATCGCGAAAAGTCGCATTGAACTTGAGGCATTGCAGCAGACTTACCAGCGAGAATCCGCTTTGGTGAAAACCCTGCATCAATGCCGCATCGATTTTAAACAAGCTGAGAAAAACGAAAATCCGACGAAACTGGAACAAGCTGCAATCTCACTGACAGCTGCACAACATGCACTGAGCGAAGTGCAAGGGAAAAACCCATTGATATTTGTCGATGTCGATGAAGCAGCAATTGCCCGCGTCGTCGCTGAATGGACTGGAGTACCTGTCGGCCAATTGGTCGCCGACGAATTGCAGGCCTGGCTGACGCTGGAGCAAAACTTGGCCACGCGCGTTGTCGCCCAGGATGATGCATTATGCGCACTTGCCAGCAGCCTGCGTACTGCCAAGGCAGGACTAAATAGCGAACAGGCACCGCTTGGCGTCTATCTTCTGGCTGGCCCTTCAGGCGTTGGCAAGACAGAAACTGCATTGGCATTGGCGGAACAATTGTTCGGCGGTGAAGCGGCATTGATTACGATTAACATGTCCGAGTATCAAGAAGCGCACACAGTCTCGCAGCTCAAAGGCGCACCGCCTGGCTATGTTGGCTATGGTCGCGGCGGTGTGCTGACGGAAGCGGTACGCCAGCGCCCCTATAGCGTGATCCTGCTCGACGAAGTTGAGAAAGCGCACCGCGATGTACTGGAAATGTTTTATCAAGTGTTTGATCGCGGCAGTATGCGCGATGGCGAAGGCCGTGAGATCAATTTCCGCAATTGCGTGATTTTGATGACTTCCAATTTAGGTGCGCAAGAAATCATCGCATTGACCGAAGAAGACACCAGTATCTCGCATGCACATTTGATGGAGATAGTGCATCCGCTGCTGTCGGCACACTTTCAACCGGCCTTGCTGGCGCGCTTCCAGACTATTCTGTACCGCCCTTTACAAGCTGAAGCACTGGCTGAGATTTTGACAATGAAACTCGCGGATATCGGCCTGCGCCTGCAGCGCCAGCATGGCGTGGCATTGCATTACAGCGAAGAGGTCATCGATCAATTAGCACAGGCCAGTCTGTTGCGCGCCTCTGGCGCACGGCATATCGACAGTCTGTTGACTCAACAAATTCTGCCAACCGTTGCTCGTGAATTGTTGTTACGTATCAGCAGTGGTACCACGCCGACTGAGGTAAGGCTAACCACCTCTGAAGAGGGCGGTCTGTCGGCGGAGTTTAATCATGCCATGCCAGCAACCATCGAAACACTTTCCTGAATCCGCCGATGGCCTCCGGACCTTCTCTCTACGACATGCTGCTGGGCCACATCGGTGGCGTGTCGCTGGCTAGCATCGATGACAATACGCTGGAAATTTTAAGCGTAATGGAAAACTTGCGGAGAATCTTGAACAGTCGGGCTGGCTCGCTCAAGCACCTTCCCGATTTTGGTTTGCCAGATCTAAGCGTCATCTATCGCAATTTGCCGGCATCTGCTCATTTGCTCAAACGGCAAATGGAATTGACCTTGCTCAAGTATGAACCTCGCATACAAAGCATCGAGATTGATGTCCTGCCAGCCGATCCAGGTGCTTTGATCAGTTACCTGATGAGCTGCCAGTTGCGCAAACGTGGCCTGGTGCGCTTCGGCACGCATTTCGAGCCCGATGGCAAAACCACTTTGCAACGACGCTGATGTGGCAGTATCTGCCTAAAGTTTGAACTGACTCACCACCTGTGACAAGGCCCCGGTCTGGTCGCGCAAGGACTGTGCTGCTGCGGCAGCCTGTTCGACCAGCGCAGCATTCTGTTGCGTGCTGTCATCCATCATCAACACCGCGCGATTGACTTCTTCGATGCCGGTGCTTTGCTCGCGGCTGGCCACGCTGATTTCACTCATGATGGTGGCGACCTGCTGTACCGAGGCGACGATTTGCGCCATCGTCTCGCCAGCCTGATCAACCAATAAGCTGCCTTGTTCGACCTGGCCGACCGAGTCACTGATCAAATCCTTGATTTCCTTGGCAGCGCTGGCGGAGCGTTGCGCCAGATTACGCACTTCGGTGGCGACTACCGCAAAGCCGCGCCCCTGCTCACCGGCACGCGCCGCTTCGACAGCGGCATTGAGCGCCAAAATATTGGTCTGGAAGGCGATGCCGTCGATCACGCTGATGATGTCGGCAATCTTGCGCGAGGAATTCTTGATACCGCTCATCTTGTCGACCACTTGCCCGACGACTGTGCCGCCCTGCAGCGCAACCGCCGATGCATTGATGACCAGTTGATTTGCCTGATGCGCGTTGGCGGCGTTTTGTTGCACGGTTGAGGTCAGCTCTTCCATGGCCGATGAGGTTTCTTCCAGGCTGGATGCCTGCGCTTCGGTGCGTGCCGACAGGTCGGCATTGCCATTGGCAATTTCGCCGGAGGCGACATTGATCACCAATACACTGTTGCGCACGTCGCCGACGATGATGCCGAGGCTGCCGGTCATGTCATTGAGCGCTTGCATGAGTTGTCCAGTCTCATCCTTGTGCTTGACCACGCCCTTGCCACTCAAATCATTGCTGGCGACTTTGCGTGCAATCACCAATGCCTCTTGCAGCGGGTGCGCCACCACACGGGCAATCACGATCGCCAGGGCAATGCCGATGGCCATGCCCAGCATCAGCAAGCCGACGATCCAGCGTTGCGAAGCGGCGTAGATATCGTTGGCCTGTTGATTGGCCAATGCGGTGCCGTTAGCGCTGAGCTTCCTGAGTTCCGAGAATTGTCCGTCGATGGCACGATAGGCCTTGAGCGAGGCACCTTTGGTCAGGGCTAAAGCGTCATCCTTGTGATTCTCCCGCGACAGCGCAATGATCTTGCGATGCTCAACCAGATACGCCGCCAGGGTTTTCTTGATTTCGTCGTAAGCGCTCTGTTCCTGCGCACTTAGCTGCAATTGCTGGTATTCCTGCTGCAGTTGGGCGAATTCAGCATAGCGCTCAGTCAGACTTTTTTCCAGCGACGCCATGGTTTCGGCGTTGCCGAGGATGTGCTGGAATTCGGTGGAACGCACGCGCGCCAGCACGCGTTCTTGAGTCAGGCTGATGCGTACCGCCGGCACCCATTTCTTGGCAATTTCGGTGGTGGCGGCATTGACTTTGGCCATTTGGCTGACCGCAAACAAACCGACGAACGCCATCAACAATAAAATCAATAAAAACGAAATCAACAGTTTCGTTGCTATTTTCAGGTCGTAGAACCACGTCATGTCGAGACTTTCTGGAATGGACTGCGCTGCCGCGCGCGGTGGGCGTCAATCAAATTGATACAGGTTCGCTGCCGTCGCCAATACCACTTGCCGTTCTTCAGGCAGCGGCATGAGCGTGCAGAACTCATGGCATTGCTGGGTATAGTCGGTCAGTCGTTCATGCTGGGTGTGCGGCCAGTCGCTGCCCCATAGTAACCGCGACAGGCCATACGCTTGCCGCAACAGCGGCAATGCCGCTGCCGCCATGCGCTGACCGGCGATCATGCCACCGGTGCGGTAGGCAGCGGACAGCTTTACCCAGACCCGCCCGGTGGCGCCCAGGTCGAGCAAATAACGAAAGCCGGGATCATTGAGCGCCAGTTCCGGATCGGGACGACCAAAGTGATCAATCACTAGCTTGACCCCGGTATCGAGCAAGACCGGGACAATGGTCTGCAAGTCGCGTGCTTCGCGATGAATTTCCACTTGCCAGCCACGTTGCGCGATGCTGCTCAGCACGCGTTGCCATGCAGGTGCGCCGAAGTCAGGCACGGCGGCACCGCCAATCAGGTTGAAACGGATGCCGACCACACCGGCAGCATGCAAATGCTGCAACTGTTCTTCGCTGATGTCGTCGTCAACCATGGCAATCCCGCGCAACCGCTGCGGATGCGCACGCAAGGCCGCTAGCAGGTAGCTGTTGTCGCTGCCGAGAAAGCTTGGCTGCACCAAGACGCCATGGGTCAAGCCATGCTGATCGAGACGTTGCAGATATTCAGCGGCGGTGACATCGTAGTCCGGTGCATAACGCCGCACTGTGGCCAACGGCAAGCCGCGTGTAAACACATGAGCATGGGTATCGACGGCGTATTGCTGGCCACCGGCTGCAATTGCGCTCAGCAGCATCATGCGCGCTCCCCGTCGAGTTTTTTACCTTTGGTTTCCGGCAACATCAAGACTGCCACGACCACCAGGCTATAAGCGATTGCCGCATCAATACCAATCGCCTGACCGAGTGGCATCGAGTCACTCATATGCCCCACCAGTACCGGGAACCCTGCCGACGCCACGCGTCCGAAGTTGTAGCAAAAACCAACGCCGGTGCCGCGAATACCGCTTGGATACAATTCATTGAACAAGGCGCCCAGACTGGCGGGAATACCCGCGGCAAAAAAGCCCAGCGGGAAGCCGGCAATCAGCATCTGGGTGTTGCTCAATGGCAGAAAGATGTAGCACAGCACCGTGATGACGCAGCAAATTGCAAATGAAGCCACGGTGCGGCGACGGCCGATGCGATCCAGCAATTGCGCGCTGACCAAGCAACCGAGCCAGAATGCCACGATGATCACCGCCAAATAACCGCCGGTGCCCAACACTGACAAATGCTTTTCGGTTTTCAGATAAGTCGGCAACCAGGTCATCAAGGCGTAGTAACCGCCATGCGCGCCAACGCCGAGCAAACTGCCGATGATGGTCAAGCGCAGCACATCTGGCGCGAAGATGCCCAGCAGCGGACTCTTTTGCTTGACCGGATTTTGCTTGGCCAGTTTCTGGGCTAGCAGGAAGGATTCCGGTTCCGTAATCGAGCGGCGCACATACACCACCAGCAATGCCGGCAATAAACCGATCATGAACATCACGCGCCAGGCGGTGTCCTGTGGCAGATAGGAAAACAAGGCCGCAAACAGCAGCACGGCACCACCCCAGCCGACCGCCCAGGCACTTTGCACAGTACCCATGACCTTGCCGCGATGTTCGGCGCGAATGGTCTCGGCCATCAGTACCGCGCCTGCCGCCCACTCGCCACCGAAGCCGAAACCTTGCAAGGCTTTGAGCACCAGCAGCTGGTTGTAGGATTGCGCAAATGCGCTCAGAAACGTGAACAGTGAAAACCACAGGATGGTGATTTGCAGCGTGCGCACCCGACCATATTTGTCAGACGCGGCACCTGCCACCCAACCGCCGATGGCCGAGGCCACCAAGGTGACACCGCTGATCATTCCGGCTTCGCCTTTGCTCAGACTGAAAGCGGCGATCAGGGCGGGAATCGCCAGGCTGAACACTTGCACATCCAAAGCATCGAGTGCCCAGCCGCTGAAACAGGCCCAAAAGGTTTTGCGTTCCTTGCTGGAAATCTGTTTGTACCAGGTAAACATGGATTTTTTCTCCTATCCCATTCTTTGCAATTGGCATCGCGCTGTGATGATAGCGACGGCAGTGATGCCAGCTTGTCTATTTTTTAATTAATCGTTATTACTTTGCTACAAGTCATCTCGGTCTCTGCCGAGTATCGTGAATACACAACACAACATACACTCATCTATATGAGTTAACGGACGATAGCACAAGCTTGCGCACGATGCCAAGTGCAATGGCGCGGCAAGCCACAGTGCGGTTAAACTACACACCTATTCTCGGCGGCGACGACCCATATCAGCATGACATCATTATTAAAACAGGCAGGCGCGGATCAACGTTTGCCGCTCTATCAGCAACTGCACGATGATCTCGCAACCAAAATCAAGGAACAGGTCTGGCGGCCAGGTCAGCTCATGCCGTCGGAAACCGAGTTGAAGAACCTGTATCAAGTCGCCATCGGCACCGTGCGCAAAGCAATTGAAGCCTTAATTGCAGAAGGTCTGGTCGAACGCAGTCACGGCAAGGGCACCTTTGTGCGCAAGCCGCGGTTCGACAACTCCTTGTTTCGGTTCTTCCGTTTTGAGTCGGCCGATGGCCAGCGCCGTGTGCCCAGCAGCCGTATCGTGCAACGTCAGGTGTTGCCGGCCACTGCCTATATCGCCAACGCACTGCAATTGAAAACAGGCGCACCGGTGATTGAATTGCTGCGGCTGCGCTCGGTCGATCAGCAACCGATGCTGGCCGAAAATATCTATCTGTGTGCGCAGCGCTTTGCGCCGTTGATGACGCTCGCCACCGATGAATTTGGCGACTTGCTCTATCCCTTGTACGAGCGTAGTTGCGGCCAGATCATCGCCTCCGCCAATGAAGTATTGACGGTGGAAGCCATCACCGATGCCCAGGCTAAACTGCTGCAATTGCCGCGCCATACTTCGGTGGTCGTGATTGAACGACTGGCACTGGGCTCGGACGGCAAGCCACTGGAATGGCGACAATCGCGCGGCGCGGCCAGCAAATTCCGCTACAGCGCCGAGATACGCTGAGCCAGAGCACAGCGCAACTTTCCCGGTCTCACATTCCCATATAGCGTCCTGGCCGGTGATTGAGCATGATCACCAGATTGACGGCCACGGCGCCGCAAATCGAGGCCAGCAGCACTATCGGTGTGACCACGAACAAGGCCGCCAGCACGATCAGCACATCCACTCCCATCTGAAATTTTCCAGCGCGGATGCCGTGGCGGTCTTGTAGATACAAGGCCACCACATTGACGCCGCCGAGACTGGCGCCATGGCGGAACAACACAACAAAGCCGGTCCCCATCAGCAAGCCACCCAGAATCGCCGCATAAAACAATTGCAGATGATCGATATGGATCAACTGCGGATGCAGCATCGACAAGCCTGACACCAGCGCCACCGCACAAAAGGTCTTGGCCGTAAAACGCAGACCCATGCGGCGGAAGGCAAAGTAGTAGAACGGCAAATTGATGCAAAAGAAGATTGGGCCGAAGGGCAAACCCGTTACATAGTGCAGCAGAAACGCCATGCCGGCCGTGCTGCCGGTGAGCAGACCGGCGTTGCTGTACAGATGCACGCCAAAGGAAACCAGCAGCGTGCCGATGATCATGGCCAGCACATCTTCATAGGCAGTGTGGCGCACCACTGGCGCCACGGACTCAGGCACGAATCACCTCGGCCATGGCGTGACAAACCTTGTCGATGTTGCCGGGGTTAAGTCCGGCCACGCAAATGCGGCCACTGGAGACGGCATAGACACCATGCTGCTCGCGCAAACGCTCAACTTGTTGTGCCGTCAGACCGGTGTAACCGAACATACCGTTCTGGCGCAGCAGAAAACCGAAATCACGCTCCGGCAGCACCTGCTGCAAACCGGCTTGCAATTGGGCCCGCATCGCTTGCACGCGACTGCGCATCTGATTGACTTCACCTTCCCATTGCACACGGAAATGCGCATCGGCCAATACCTTGGCAACGATCTGTGCGCCATGTGCCGGCGGGCTGGAATAATTGCGGCGCACGGTCAGCTTGAGCTGACCCAGTACGTTGGCGGCTTGACCGGGCTCGGGACAAAACACGCTCAATGCACCGACACGTTCGCCATACAGCGAAAAGATCTTGGAAAACGAATTGCTCAGGAAAAACGCCATGCCTCGCCGCACGCACTCGCGGACCACCCAGACGTCTTCGTCAAGACTGGCGGCAAAACCCTGGTACGCCAGATCGAAGAACGGCAACAGACGACGCCGTTGCAGCAGCGCGACAATCTGCGTCCATTGCGCACGGTCAGGATCAACGCCAGTCGGATTGTGGCAGCAGGGGTGCAGCAAAACCACCGCGCCGGCTGGCAGACTTTCCAGACAGGCTAGCATGGCATTGAAGTCCAAGCCCTGGCTGGCGGCATCGTAATAGGGATAACGCTGAACCGCAAAACCGGCACCCTCGAAAATGCCGATGTGGTTGTCCCAGGTTGGGTCCGGCACCCAGATTTGCGGTTGCGGGAAGAACCGCGCGATCAGGTCGGCGCCAACCTTCAAGGCGCCGGAGCCACCCAGCGTTTGCACCATGGCCAGATGTTCGTCAGAGGGCAGCTCGGCGCCGAACAACAATTGCGCCACCGCCTTGCGATAGACGCCATGGCCTTCCATCGGCAGATAGGTGCTAGGCGCGCTGTGGAAATGGCCTTCGACCTCGACTGCGCGCACTGACGGCAGCACGGGAATCACGCCCGCGCCATCGGCATACACACCAATGCCGAGATTGACCTTGTCGGTGCGGGTATCGCGCTGATAGGTTTCCATCAGACTCAGAATCGGGTCGCCAGCATACGGTGGCAAATGTGCAAACATGATGTGTTCCTGCAATCAATAAAAAATTCGGGACTGGCACTGCCAGCGCAGATCACTGCAATGACATTACAAATATTTCTTCAGGCGTAAATGATATACCGCAATCGAGATCAGACTCAGTGCGGCGCAGCCCATCAGATAAAAACTCGGTGCCACCGGATTGCCGGTGCGTGCCACCAGCCAGGTCACCATGAAGGGTGTGAAGCCGCCAAAGATGGTCGCACCCAGGCTATAGCTGATGCCCATGCCGCGCACGCGGGTCGCTGGCGGGAAGATCGACGACAACACCACGCCCAGCGCTCCGAAGTAGAGCGCCTTGAGGATGCCGGCCCAGACCATGATCGCCATCATGACCCACAGACTCGGTGCCTGGCTAACCCAGACAAAGGAATAATAGATCGTGCACAGCGTCAGCACGCTGGACAACACCATGACGCGGGTGCGGCCAAAGCGGTCCGCTACCATGCCCATGAAGGGTGCGCCAAACATCAGGATGGCGCCGCTCACCGCAGTGGCGGCGAATGCAGTCGATTGCGGCAGATGCAGTTGCTTGATGGCATACGTCGGCATGTACAGCAGCATCAGATAACTGGCCGCAGTCGATACCGACAGGATGCCCATCGACACCAGCACGCGCAGCGTCTGCAGTTGCCAGGTGGCGGTTTCCACCGCAGCCGTGCCAGCGGCTTGCGCAGCCGGTGCCGTGTGCGGTACTTCATCGATATAACGACGAATGTACAAACCAATCGGCGCAATCAGCAAACCGAATACGAACGGCATACGCCAGCCCCAGGAGGCAATCTGTTCCGGCGTCAAGTAATGGTTCAACAGAAAACCAGCCAGCGCCGCCAGCAAAGCAGCCGCACCCTGGCTGGAAAACTGCCAACTAGCCATGAAGGCTTTACGCTTGGAACCGTGCTCGGTCAGCATGGCCGTAGCCGAACCAAATTCGCCGCCGGCCGACAACGCCAGCAACAGGCGTGCGACCAGAATACCGATCGGTGCCAGGATGCCGATGCTGGCATAGGTAGGAATCACCGCACAGATCAAGGTGCCGACGACGGTCATGCTCATCGATGCCAGCAACGCCGCTTTGCGGCCGACCTTGTCGGCGTACCAGCCCAGCAGGATGGCACCCAGCGGGCGAAACAGATACGACAGACCGAAGGTCGCAAACGTCACCATCAGAGACAGGCTCTCATTGCCAACCGGGAAAAACAGTTTGGCAATGATCACCGCAAAGAAGCCATAGGCAACAAAGTCGAACCACTCCAGCGCATTACCGATCGACGATGCAATGATCAGGCGGGTGGTCTTGCTGCCTTGCTTGCTGGCGGCTTCTGGCGGAGTGACGGCAGCGGCTTGCGCGGCGCTGGAAGTGGCAGTCATAGTGCGTTCCCTGAGGTGACAAATCGAGTGTAATGTTTTAAACAGCGCCAACGCCGATATCCTGGCGGCGACAAAGCGGTTGCGCCTGCTCGCCCAAATCCCACAACAGGCCCGCCATCAATTGCACGCCTTCGCGGGCAACGCTGCCCAGCAAATGTTCATCGGGCGCATGTTGCGAACAGGACGGATAGGAATGCGGCATCCATAAGGTCGGCAAACCCAGCGCTTCGGAGAAACAATGGTTCGGAATCGTGCCACCGAGATTGGGCAAAATGCTGACCGGCTTGCCGAGACTGGCCTGCATCGAAGCGCTGGCCAGAGCCACCCAAGGATCATCGGGATCAAGCCGGGTCGCCGGAGCGCTGCCCTCAAGCGTAATCTGCACCGCCGCAAAGCCGTGCGCATCGAGATGGCGACGCAAATGCTGTTGGCCTTGCTGCCAGTCGGTACCGACCACAAAACGCAATTGGAACACTGCCTGCGCCTGTGCTGGAATTGCCCCGACCGGACGTGCGGCATTGCCGGTTTCAAATGCAATCAATTCCAGCGTATTCCACGCAAACAGCCGTTCGGCCGCACTCAATCCAGGTTCGCCCCAGCCGTCAGCCAAAGCGGGATCACCAGCATCGCCGCCGATGTTGAAATCACTGATCAACGCGCGCACACGTTCGCTGATGGCCGGTGGTCGCAAACCCGCTACTTGAATCACGCCGCTGGCATTGACCAGACTCGCCACTGCATGCGCCAGCACCAGACCGGGATTGAGCAAAACGCCACCCCAGTTGCCAGCATGGTGCGCGCCATTATCAGGGTTCAGCGTGAGACGCAATTGCAAGGCACCGCGTGAACCGAGAAACAAGGTCGGATGCGTCGCTGCCAAGCGCGGACCATCGGAGGCCAGAAACAAATCGGCGCGCAGATAATCGGCATGCTCGACACAGGCTTCGAGCAAACCAGGCGAGCCGATTTCTTCACTCATTTCAAAAATCATCTTGATATTCAAGCCGAGTTTGCCGTCGCGTGCCCGCAGCGTGGCCGCCAACGCCCCCAGGTTAATGGTGTGCTGGCCCTTGTTGTCGGCCGTTCCGCGTCCGAACCATTGGTCGCCATGCTGCGTCAACTGCCACGGTGAACGGTCCTGTTTCCAGCGCCCTTCCTGACCATTGACGACATCGCCGTGACCATACATCAAGATGGTCGGCAAGCTGGCATCTTCCATGCGGCGCGCCAGCAACAGCGGCGGCTTGCCGGCCTGGGCGTTGTCCACCAGTTGCCATTCAAAGCCCATGCCTTGCAGACTGACGCCAATTTCATCGCGCAGATACTGTTCCAGTTCCGGCTGGCGTTGCGGATTCTGGCTTTCGGTCGGACAGGCGACGCGCCGCTGCAAGTCCGCCATCAAGTCACCACTATCGTAATACTGCGCGGCCAGGGCCAGCACGTCGCTTCTGTTCATTGTTCTACTCCCGGGAAAGTGCACCAGTCTGGTTGACGATCAAGTACCGTCAGGCCAGCCAATTTGATAGGTAAATTTTAAGAGCCGACGACGTTTCTAACAATGTCAATTTTTATAACAAAGCTTTGCCAAAAATAGAACTTAAAATGAAAGCGCGAATCGGCCATTTTTCCCATTAATGGTGCTTACACGCCCTATTTTTGGCAGTTTCTACAGCCAATATCAGTTTTTATGACAACACTGCCTTGCATCCTGTATAAAATAAACTACATAAGTTTCTAATTATTGAAAAGCTTTGCAAACAACATTGCGCGCCAAACTGCCGCGAAATCACCCTCATGCACAATCCCAATCTGCGTTATTTCTATTACGTCGGCCGTACCGGCTCGCTCACAGGCGCGGCCGACAAGCTGCATGTGGCCGTCTCGGCGGTGAGCCGGCAAATTGCCAAGCTGGAAGAAGAAACTGGCGTACCGTTATTCGAGCGGCGCGCACGCGGCATGGTGCTCACCCCTGCCGGTGAAGTCTTGATGACCTATGCAAGGCGCAGTTTTCTGGAACTGGAACAGGTGATGGCGCAGGTCAAGGGCGTCAATGCGATCGGCCAGAGTGTCGTGACGATTGCCAGTTCCGAAGGCTTTGCCTGGGAAATGCTGCCGGTGGTGACGGCAGGTTTTCGCGAAACCTATCCCGGTATCCAGTTCCGCCTCAACGTGGTCGCGGCCAACAAGGCCTCGCAACTGGTACTCGATGGTGAAGCCGACATCGCCGTCACCTACAGCCTCACGCAGGTGCAGGGATTAGCGATCCTGCACCGTGAACCAGCACCGATCTGTGCACTGATGCGGCGTGAACATCCGCTGGCCAGCCGCACATTGCTGTCACTGGCCGAGCTGCAACCTTATCCCTTGGCGCTGGCCGAGGAGGGATCAACCATCCGCCAGTTGTTCGATATCGCCTGCAGTCTGCGCGGCCTGTTGTTTGCGCCAGTCTTCACCAGCCATTCACTGGGTGCCGTCTATCGCTTCACGCAACAATCGACAGACATCGTGTCACTGACTGGTTTGCTCACCGTGCAAAACCGCGCGCAGGAAGACGGCATGACGCTGGTGCAAATGGCCGAGACCGAATTGCATCAACGCAGTCTGCAAATTCAAGCCATGGCCGGACGGCGCCTGCCGGCTTCGGTCAGTGCCTTTGTGGATTTCCTGGTGGCGGCAATACGGCGCTCGCAACACGCGCTGGAATAAGCGCGCTGCGAACAAGACTACCTGGCGTTGTTGCCCTTAGGCATCGATGCGCGTACTTCACTCTGGTCTGGTCGAGCAAGGCGCATTGCCCATGAATTGATCAAGAGAATTGCTTAGCCCGCGACTTTTCTCGGATGTCATCTTGTAACCGGCACATGGTCGTGCCCGCGTTTGATTGCGCATCCTTCATTGCCCGCCTTTGTAGTACGCCCACTACCCTTCTGCGCTGCGCAGCCCGATTTTCGGCAACAATGCGCGTTGGTTGCGACGGTATTCGCCGGGCGAGGTATCGAGATGCTTGCGGAAGAGCTTGGAGATATGTTCGCCACTAAAGAAGCCGCAGCGGCGCGCGATCTTGCCGATCGGCAGATTGGTTTCACGCAAATACTGACACGCGGCTTCGAGCCGGATATTGAGCAGGAAGCCATGCGGCGTCTGTCCGGTTTCGCGCTTGAACTGGCGCTGAAAATTGCGCTCGCTCATGGAGACGAAATTGGCCGCATCGACCATACTGATCGACGCTGCCATATTTTCTTCGAACCAACGCGAGGCTTTATGTATCCGGCCATTTCTGACCGGCTGGTCCAATTGATGACTGGCAGCAAGATGTGGATATTCGTGCTGGCGTTGATGTGCAACCAGGCTTTGCGCAACCCGCTTGGCCAGCACTGCGCCGATATCCTCTTCCAGCAGACGCAAAGCGATATCGACGCCCATGCCAACATTACTGGCGGTAATCAATCCGTCGTCCTGGACGATCGGGGTATCGCGTTCCACCATAATGTGAGGAAATTCGCGCTGTAATTTGTCTTGCAAGGTCCAATGCGTGGTGGCGCGCCGGTTGTCGAGCAAACCTGCCGCACCCAGCACGAATACCCCGGTGCACAAGGCGGCAATGCGGAACACGCCGACGTGCGTCTTTTGCAGCCAGTCAAGCAACCGCGGATCGTGGCAGGCATCGAGGTTGCCACTGACACTGGCAATGATCAAGGTATCGAAATTGTGATCATCGACCGGCGGCAGCGGGCTGGTCATGACCTGCACCGCAGACGACGCCGTGACCACCCCTCCGGAGATGGAGAGCAAGGAAAGTTGATAACCGATGGCGCCGATAAATACCGAAGAAATCAATTTATCACCGGCCACAAATACCTCCGCCGCACCAACGATATCGGCCAGAACGACGCCATCAAACACAACGATGCCGATATGGCGCTGCGTATTGCAATCGCCGCTCGATTGTATTGTTTGAAAACTTTCCATCTTTACGAACTCCCAGAAAGCCTGACGACTCTTTCTTGACGACCGCAGGCGCCGCGCCATGTGAGATAGCGTTACTAAAAATTCGTCAGTTTTAATGAAACAACGCTTGCCGCGCGTTCTGTTGGCCTACACATCAACAGTGACAAACAACGTATTGTCACCATTGCCCCCTGCAATTGTTGGCTCCCGGTGTCGAGAACCATCGTTTCTTGTTTTTCTTCCACCCTGGTTATTACTTTTTTTATTTGTTTGCACTACTTCCTTGAACCTGCCTATGGCCAACGTGAACTCGGCCTCGGCTTGATTGCACCTACTTTTTGATGACTTGATCGTAGTACGCCAAGGAACTTCGTCTGCGCCACAACCTCGCCTGCCAAAGCCGCCTACAGTAGCAGCTTCTGGTGCTTTAAAATTAAGTTAAATCGCTTTCTTGCTTACTTGTTAATTACATTAAGAAGTGCCATCAGGCAAGACGGCGATGCCTCGATCAATACTTGAATGTGTGGGTCAATTATCGACACTGCGACGTGCATGATGAAGCGGAATCTGATTACCGACTGGTAGTCTCATCAATCAACAGTGTTACCTTGATACATCCTGAGAGTAGTGCATTGTTTTTTGACTTACTGCTACTCTGCATTCCGGCACATTCTGACACGCCGTAATATCGAAGTACACAGTCCGCACGAAATAATCAGAACCCTGCAATAGCAGTGTGGCCTCAGGATTGAGACGATCGGCATCGTATCCTAACAGCCGCAACAGGTCCCGCTCATTATGCGCGCTGAGCGCGCACTGCAAGGCCGCCAACGCGGTGATACCATAGGCGCCGATCTGCGGCCATGCACGATGCTTCGGCCGCCTGCACCAAGAAAGCGAACTCCCTGTGCCTGCAGCCTTGCCAAACCTCAGCGTCGATGCCGACGGTTTACCCCATGAACAACGCATCCTCGCTATCATCACCGTGGTATTAGGCGTCACCATCGCCGTCATGGATGGCTCCATCGCCAACCTCGCGCTACCCTCGATTGCCAAGGACATGCATGCCAGCGCCGCCGACGCGATCTGGATCATCAACAGCTACCAAATTGCCATGGCAGTGTGCCTGCTGCCGCTGGCGTCGCTCGGCGAAGTCGTTGGCTATCGCCGTATCTATCTGCTCGGTCTCGCTCTGTTCACATTGGCGTCACTAGCCTGCGCCAGCGGCGAAACGGTGCTGCAACTGAGTCTGGCGCGCGTCTTGCAAGGCATCGGTGCGGCGGGCATTCTCAGCGTCAATACCGCATTGATCCGTTTTATCTATCCCACTCGCCTGCTCGGTCGCGCCATCGGTTACAACGCGCTGGTGGCCGGCTGCGCCAGCGCATTGGGCCCGACCATCGCCGGCGTGGTGCTGCATTTCGGCTCCTGGCACTGGCTGTTCCTGATCAATCTGCCGCTTGGCCTAGTCGCGATGGCGATTGGCTACAAGGCACTCCCCGCCAATTTGCTGGCCACGCACCGCTATGATTTGCGCAGCGCCATGCTGTGCATGTTATTCATCGGCGTGCTGCTCTATACCGTGGATGCGCTAGGCCATTTGCAGGGCGCGCTGAGCATCGGGATCTGCGCCGTGCTGACCGTGTTGGCTCTGTTCTTGTTGTTGCGCCTGCAGTCCGCCAGCGCCCCGATGCTGCCACTGGATTTGTTGCGCATCCCGCTGTTTTCCTTATCGATAGGAACTTCGTTCTGTTCCTTCGCAGCCCAGACCGCGACCTTCGTGATGCTGCCGTTCCTGCTGCAAGACCATTTAGGCATGACGGCGGCGCATGCCGGTTTGCTGATGACCGCCTGGCCCATCTCGGTCGCCTTGATTGCCGTGTTTGCCGGCAAATGGTCTGACCGTATATCAGCCGGACTGCTCGGCGGCATCGGCCTGGCGCTGATGACTGCCGGATTGCTGGCCTTGCTGACCGTCGATCAGCATTCGGCCGATCTCTCGATCGCACTACAACTGGCCTTGTGCGGCATTGGTTTTGGTTTATTCCAGTCACCCAACAACCGCACCATGATCGGGGCTGCGCCGCGCGCACGTACCGGTGCCGCCAGCGGCATGCTGGGGACCGGACGACTGCTTGGACAAACGCTGGGGGCTTCGGTGGTGGCGCTGGCGCTGACTGTCTCAGCGGTGCCCTATACCACGGTGTTGTGGTGCGCCATTGTGCTCGCTGCGCTGGCCTGCATGGTCAGTCTGTCACGGCTGCGCTACCACGCTCACTGAGGCAGCGGCGCAGCCAGTTCTGACTGGGGTGCTGCCTTGGTCAGGCCTTGGCAAGCTGCTCAGTGATAGCCTGCAGCAAGCGCGGATCCTCGGCGGCGACATCAGGCGCAAAGCGGGCGACCACCTCGCCTTGCTTGTTGAGCAGGAATTTTTCAAAATTCCACAATACTTCTGTGCCGGCACCACTGTCGATGCCATAGCCCTTGAGACGCTCACGGAAGGGGCCGTCGCCGATGGCGGCAGGTTGCGCTGCGATCAGTTCGGTATAGAGCGGATGGCGATCGTCACCCGTCACCGATATCTTGGAAAACAGCGGAAATTGCACGTCATAGGTCAATGCGCAAAATTCGCTGATTTCGGCATCGCTGCCAGGCTCCTGGCCCTTGAAATTATTGGCAGGGAAGCCCAGGATTTCCAACCCTTGTGCGCGCTGCGCTTCATACAAATTTTCCAGCCCTTCATATTGCTTGGTCAGACCGCATTTGGAGGCAACATTGACCACCAGCAGCACCTTGCCGCGAAAATCGCCAAGACTGCTGTCGCTGCCGTCGATACGTTTGAGGGGGATGTCATAGAGCGTGCTCATGAAATGGATCCTATAGAAAAACGAGGGGAGCCGTCACTATACACAGCGCCGCCACAACGCGCAGCGCACGCACTAATACGTCAAGGTCACCGTGGTCGCATCCTGGACGCTGACGGTGGCCGCCGATACATGAACACACTTATTGGAACGACAACTCACATGTCTATTTGTCATCTATAGCGGATTCGTACTGACCATGCGATATTGACTGCCATCGCCTGTGCTTGCGCAGTAATGCCGTCTGCCTTCATCATGGCGACGCTGAACTTGCCGATGCTGTGCCCGGTCCAGCACCATCCGTTATCTTCATCTGTAGAGGAAATACCTTGTCGAGCGCCCCCCTCCCTCAACTCCGCCCCGACCGCGTCACCGGCATCCTTGGCACGGCGACCGTGCTGGCCCTGTTGTATTTCGGACGGGCCGTGCTGATTCCCGTCACGCTGGCAATCATCTTGAGTTTGCTGATCACACCATTCATTCATCGACTGCGCCGCATTGGTCTGGGCCAGACGCTCTCGGTCGGGGTCGCTGTCATCACGCTGGCGCTGGCACTAGGCGCCGTGGGCATGGTCATCGGCTTACAAGTGGTGCGCATCGGTACCAGCCTGCCGCAATATGCCGATACCATCCGCAGCAAGGTGCACGTGCTGGATCAGCTCACGCTGGGTAAGCTGGGTGAGTTGAATGGTCGTGCCGGCAACTGGATCGCCCATCTGTCCGACGATGAACCGGCTGCGGCTTCGCATGCAACGCGTCTGCGCAGCAACAATGCCAATACACCGATCCCGGTCGAGATTCACGAACCGGCGCAGCGGCCATTGCAACTGCTCACACGCATCGTGTCATCGGTATGGGCACCACTGGAAACAGCCGGCATTGTGTTCGTGGTATTGATCTTTGTCTTGCTGGAACATGAATCACTGCGCGACCGTTTCATTCGCCTGGCCGGCGGCAATGATTTACGTGGCACGACCGTCGCCGTCAACGATGCCGGCGAACGACTGTCGCGCTTTTTTGTGTCGCAATTTGCCGTCAATCTTGGCGTCGGCCTGCTGGTCTGGCTTGGCTTGAGCGTAATCGGTTTATCGCAAGCGCTGCTGTGGGGTGCCATGGCTGCGATCTTGCGTTTCATCCCCTATGTGGGGGTCTGGATCGCGGCCTTTTGCGCCACGCTGCTGGCTGCCGCGATCTCGCCGGACTGGTCACTGGCAATCATGACCCTGATCCTGTTTCTGGTGATTGAAGTGGTCTTTGCGCAGTGGGTTGAACCCAAGCTGTATGGTCACACTACTGGTCTGTCGCCATTATCGGTGGTGATCGCAGCCATTTTCTGGAGCTGGATCTGGGGACCGATCGGACTGGTGCTGTCGACGCCGCTGACCTTGTGCCTGGTGGTGGCGGGTCGCTATTTTCGCGCACTCAACATGTTTGAAATCCTGTTAGGCGAGATTCCGGCATTGACCTTACCGCAAAACTTCTACCAACGCGCACTCTCGGGCGACACCCAGGAAATCATTGCCAGCGCACGCCAGATTCTGAAGCGAAAATCGTTCGCCGCCTATTGCGATACCGTGCTGGTACCAGCATTGCATCTGGCGCGCGCCGATCTGGATGCCAATGCCATCAGCCGCAGCGAACAATTGAAGGTCGGCAGCGCCATCGCCGCCGTGATTGAAGCGCTTGGTGAAAATCCAAAATGGTGGCGCCAATACACGCGCATCTCCATGCTCGAAGACGTCAACATCGGCCGTCAGTTGCGCAGCCGCCGCGAAGCCATCAGCGGCCGCACGCAGGGCTCCTTCGATGTGCCGCCCGGCACCATCGTGCTGAGCATCGGCGCCGGCTCCAGTGCCGATGAACTGGCGGCGGAAATTCTGGTGCGCATCCTGCGCAAGCAGTCGGTCGATGGTCGCCATGTCACGCTCGGTGAACTGGGCGAAGCGCCACCGCCCGATGTGAAGCCCGGCATCGTCTCGATGTTCTGCCTGGTCAGCATTGAACCGGTCAAGGAGCAGGCGCAGATCGAAGCTGCCCTGGAGACGCTGAAAACACGGCTGCCCAACGTCAAGCAATTGGTGCTGGTGATTGCCAATCCGTTTGAACAATTGCAATTGCCGACCAGCGGTTTGCTGAAACAGCACGACGTGGCGCGATCATTTGAAGAAGCAGTGCAACATTGCCTGCGCACGCTGCACGTCTACGATAAGACCTGATCGTGGCGTCACTACACACCACGCCCAACGATTACCGGACGCATCGTTACTGGCAGCAATACCAGCCATTTTTCCCGGAAGATGCGCGCATCACTGATGCCAACGCGCCGGACGAAGAACATTTCCTCTGGCGTGGCGCAGCCTTGCATCTGGATCGCTTTGCCTGTGCCACGACGCCGCTGACGGTGATCCTGGTGCATGGCGGCGGCGGTTACGGACGCTTGTTCGCCCCCTTGGCGCGATTGCTGCATCAGGCTGGTTACGAAGTGCTGGCGCCGGATCTGCCTGGCTATGGCTTGAGTGTGGCTGCGCACGAACTGATCAGTTATCACGCCTGGGTCGATGCGGTGTGCGATCTGGCGCGGGCCGACTATGCGCGCCATGGCCGCCGGGTGGTGTTGTTTGGCGGCAGCCTTGGTGGTTATCTGGCCTATCTTTGCGCGGCGCGCCTGGGCAGCACGATCTGCGCCGGCGTCATCGCAACGACCTTGGCTGATCCGCGCTCAGCGCTGGTACAACAACGGTTTGCGCGCAACGCACTGGTCCAGCATCTGATGCTGCCGTTATTACCATGGCTGACGCCCTGGTTCGGTCGGCTGCGCTTGCCAATCAAATGGTTCTCGCGCATGCATGCGATGTCTGGCAATCCAGCCTTGAACCGCATCGTCGCTGCTGACCCCTATGGCGGCAGCGCGCGTGTACCGGTCAGCTTTATGCATTCGATCTTTACGGTGCAACCTGCGCTGGAACCTGAGCAATTCGATGTCTGCCCGGTCTTGTTGGTGCAACCGGCAGCCGATAGCTGGACCAACCTAGCCTGCAGCAAACCTTTTTTTGATCGCATCAAGGCCCGCAAGAAATTGGTCATGCTGGACAATTGCGGTCACTTCCCGGTTGAACAACCGGGCGTGACGCAACTGGAACAGGCGGCCCTGCAGTTCTTGCAGGAAGTGGCAGCGACGCATGCCGCTGCCACGCACGCTTGATCAAAGATCAAGTTTGAGACTGGCGACAATGCTGCGCGCTGCGCCTGGAATGACGTACAGATTGCCCCCGCCGAGGCCATAGCGGCTGCCATTGTCGAGCGCATCTTCGCGAATCACAAACAGACCGGCACTGAGCTTGGGGACATTGCTGATACGGGTTCCCACTGGCAAGGTCTTGTCGGCAGCGATACGCGTACCGATTGCAGCACTTCGCGCAATGACGTGCTGGTACGGCATGTGGTGCTATTAATATCAGGTTTGCGAACGCGCAAGCGATGCCCAATGGGCCAAGATGAACCAGCCTACAATCATTGCTATTTTTCGACAAAACCTTAACAATTATTCTACCAACCACTCTTTTCAATCCGGAATTCGCCCCGATAATGTCTTTACTTTTACGCATGAAAGCTGCGCAAGAAGCGACGTATTTTGCATTTTCATGTGCAGTTGTCAGCATTTAGCAAGAATTAGACTGCCAAGGCCGCCGACGCATACTGAACCGCAGTCTTGTACTGGAGTAAGGCGCTTCCTTTCAAATGTAAAGATTTCAGAAAAAAAGTTGCTCTACTCCACCGTTTGTTTTCCACTTGGGAATGGCATGCTTAGCAAGACTAACTCGTAGTCCACGCAATAACGACATGAAAAAATTCGCTCCCAAGGTAGCCGGATTCGGCCTCCTCAAGTTGCTCAGCAGCCGTTCCTCGGCTTGGCTCGCCGGCTGTATCGCCGTGCCCTGCCTGCTGCTGACCACACCCGCCTTCAGTGCCAGTTTCGATTGCAGCAAAGTCGGCTCCAGCAACGAAAAAATCATCTGTAGTGACCCACAACTGTCGGCCATGGACGACAAGCTGGGCAAGACCTTCAAGCTCGCCCGCAAGAAAGCTGCCGACCGCCGCGCCTTCAACGCCGCCTCGGACAAGCAGTGGCGCTGGCGCGAGCAGCATTGCAGCACCCGCGAATGTCTGGTGGACTGGTACCGGGAACGCCAGAGCGCGCTGGAAGCGGCATTAACCGCCACCCCAGGCAGCGACGCTGACACCGCGCCACAATCTGCTGCGGCAGTGCCGCCAGCAGCGGTCACCAAGCCAATGAAAACAGCCAAGCCGCCGACCCCGGAAGCACCGCTCGCTGTCACGCCAACGCCGACACCAACACCGCATTTCACCCGCGCGGTGGCAGCTGTTTCTGTTGCAGCGCCTGTAATGACGCCTGTGATGGCCACAGTGCCGGCCGCAAAACCGGCCGCAACCAAACCGCCAGCACTGCAATTGCAGTTGTCGGCCGCGCAAATCGCCAATATCGCACCGGAAGGTGCCGCCCTACGGGCGCATTACCTGTCAGCCAGCAAAGGTGAATATATTTATGCCGATCCGGATGCCAAGGGCGATGCCCAGGCCACGGTCAGCGTGCATTACCTCGGTACCGACCACGGTCAACATATCATTGAGGCCAAGCGCAAGGACGTCTATACCCGCTATACCTGCAGCGCCGATTGCGCCTTGATTGGCAAACTGCAATTGCCAGGCGATGCCGAAACTGACATGGTCATTCTCAAGAACGATCACCAGTCACTGCCCTCTCAAATCGTCACCGATGTCCTCAATGGCTTGCTGCTGGAGTCGGTCGTAGTACGCTGAAACCGGCATTGCCACGCACAACCCCATGCTCCTGACACCTGCGTCAGGAGCCCCTCCCTGCTCCAGAATCCCGACTGTAGCAGTCGATGCGCTCTACCAGGGACATCACGGCTGGCTGTACAACTGGTTGCGGCGCAAGTGGCAAATGGCTTGATGATTGACCGCCAGCGCATGCACCGCCCCCGGAATCCCAGGCCATCGTGCTGGAAACCCTGCTACGCATCGACCGCGCCTTGCAGGCGCTGCCACCACGCATGCGCGAAACCTTCTTGCTGTCGCAACTTGATGGCTTGACCTATAGCACCATTGCGGCGCAGCTCAACGTCTCGCTCGGCTCGGTACGCAAGTACATGCTCAAGGCAGCCAGTGCCCTCTTGGTTTCTTGGTTTCTTGGTTGCTTGGTTGCTTGGTTGCTTGGTTGCTTGGTTGCTTGGTTGCTTGGTTGCTTGGTTGCTTGGTTGCTTGGTTGCTTGGTTGCTTGGTTGCTTGGTTGCTGATGCTGGGTTTTCTTCGGACTACCTAGCCGGGTGCGGCCCGGCAGCCGCTTACTTTTCTTGTCTCGCCAAGAAAAGCTAAGCAAAAGAAGGCGACCGCGCGATCCCGGCCCCTACGGGGTTCCCAGCGATGCGCCGTAGAAAATGGGAGGGTCGCAAACTCGCTGCGCTCAAACATGCGCCCCTCTTATCCATTTTCTACAGCACATCACTGGCCCGGCTCGAAGCGGCTCA
>JAMFSU010000038.1 GCA_026225475.1 Duganella sp. | reverse complement strand
GGACTTTCCAGATGCCATCGCTGTCCGGTGCGAGGATGCCACGCTGGTATTCGGTGCGGCCGGGTTTCTTGCGTATCGGCGACAGTGACACGGCCTGCAGGCGCGGCAATGGTGCCGCGCTGGTGCCCATCATGCGCAACAGCGCTTCGCGCACAACGAAATAGAAGCTGATCATGACGGCAACCGGATTGCCGGGCAAACCGAACAGATAGGCGCTGCGTCCTTGCGAAGCAATGCGGCCAAATGCCATCGGCCGGCCAGGACGCATGCCGATCTTCCAGAACAACATGTCCCCGAGCTTGGTCATGGTGGCCTTGGTGTAATCGGCGTCGCCGACTGAAACGCCACCCGAAGTAATGACCGCGTCAGCATGTTCGCAGGCACTGCGAAAGGCCGCTTCCATGGCAACCGGATCATCCTTGACCACGCCCATGTCGATCAGGTCGCAGCCGAGCCGGCTGAGCATGCCAAACAGCGTATAGCGATTGGAGTCATAGACGCAGCCGGGTGCCAGCGCTTCGCCGACTGAACGCAATTCGTCGCCGGTCGAAAAAAACGCCACGCGCAGACGGCGTTGCACGGCAACTTCGGGCACGCCCAGCGAGGCTAGCATGCCGATGTCGGCCGGCCGCAGCATTTTCCCGGCGCGCAAGGCGATCTGGCCGCAACGCAAGTCTTCACCGCGCAGACGGCGGTTGTCGCCGCGGCGCACACCAGCGGCGGCAATGGTGATACTGCCGTTATCCTGGTTCGAGGTGAATTCCTGCGCAATGACGGTGTCGCAGTCGCCCGGCATGGCCGCGCCGGTCATGATGCGCACGCATTCACCCGCCTGCACTTGGCCGTCATAGCGTTGGCCGGCATGCACGCTGGCGACGATACGCAACTGCAAGGGAAATCCCTGCGCCAGATCATCGCCACGCAAGGCATAGCCATCCATGGCTGAATTGTCGTTGGCCGGCACATCGAGGGCGGACACGATGTCTTGCGCCAGCACGCGGTCAAGCGCACTGCGGATAGCGACTTGTTCGGCTGCTGCAATCGGTTCGACGAACGCGTGGATGATCTGTTGCGCTTGCGGCACCGTCATGGCATTCGGATCGTAGTCGGACAGGCAACTGACGATGGCGGACAAAGGAGAGGTGTTCATTGATGCAGATTTCATTGTGGCAACGGGTGTCATTGTTGGCCCTGATGGGCTTGTTCCAGATGTTGCAGTTCTTGCAGCGTATTGATGTTGCTGAACGCTTGCGCATCGTCGAAGGGCACCTCGACGGTGGCGATGCTGGCAAACCATTGTTCCATTCTGCGTCCATCTTGATCCAGATAGGCGCTCAGTGATGGCAGCAGCGTCTTGCGCAACAGGCAAAACACGGGATGGCGTTGTTGCGTCGGCAAGCCTTCATCAGTGACTGCAATGGCGGCGTCGGCAGTTTTCTGTGCGAGCGCTGCGGCCAGCCGCTGGACCAGATCAATAGGCAGCAGCGGTGAATCGCAAGGTGCTGCAATCAGGTAATCGGTCCTGCAATGCATCAGACCACTTTGCAGGCCCGCCAGCGGTCCGGCGAAGCCAAGTTGTAGATCGGGCCAGACGGGCCAGCCGAGCACCGCATAGCGCTCGCTATGGCGATTAGCGTTGATGGCTAGCGTGTGTACTTGCGGATGCAATCTTGCCACGACATGCGCGGCCATCGCCTGGCCGCGAAACGGTTGCAAACCTTTGTCAACATGACCCATACGGCTGCCCTGACCACCGGCCAGGATGAGGCCGGTGATTTGCTGGATTGCAATCGTCGGGGGAGCAGTCGACATGGCGCTCAGCCGCCGATATAGGACATTTCGACCTTGCGCGGTGCTGGCGCGGCAAGACCTTGGTCCTGAGTCTGGCTGCGCAGTTCGGAATAACGGTCACCGCGCAGATGCCAGATGGCGGCAATCGCGGAAGCGATCTCGGCGTCGCTGCTGCCGCCGCGCAACAGGCTGCGCAAGTCATGGCCTTGCGAGGCGAACAGGCAAGTGTAGATACTGCCTTCAGTGGAGAGCCGCGCACGCGTGCAATCGTGGCAGAACGCCTGGGTCACGCTGGAAATGACACCGACTTCATTGCCATTGTCGCGGTAACGCCAGCGCTGTGCCGTTTCGCCAGGATAGTTGGCATCGATTGTTTGCAGTGGCATGACCGCGTTGATGCGCGCGATCACGTCGCGCGAGGGCACCACGTCATCCATGCTCCAGCCGTTGGAGCTACCGACATCCATGTATTCGATGAAGCGCAGAATGAAGGGCGTATCCTTGAAATGGCGCGCCATTGGTACGATTTCGTGCTCGTTGACGCCTTTTTTGACCACCATATTGATCTTGATTGGACCGAGGCCAACCTGGTGCGCGACCTCAAGACCATGCAAGATTTGAGCGACGGTGACATCGACATCGTTCATGCGGCGGAAATTGGCTTCATCGAGCGCATCGAGCGAGACCGTCACACGGGTGAGGCCTGCATTCTTGAGTGCCTGTGCCTTTTGCGCCAGCAGCGTGCCATTGGTCGTCAGGGTCAGGTCGAGGTCGCGACCATCGGGTGTCTTGATCCGGTGCAGCATCTCGACCAGACGTTCGAGGTGCTTGCGCAACAAGGGTTCGCCACCGGTCAGGCGGATTTTTTCTACGCCATGGGCAACGAACTGTGTTGCCAGGCGGGTGATTTCTTCAAACGACAACAGCGCCGCATGTGGCAGGAATTGATAATCCTTGCCGAACACTTCCTTGGGCATGCAATAGACACAGCGGAAATTGCAGCGGTCGGTGACGGAAATGCGCAGGTCCTGCAACGGCCGCGCCAGCGCATCGGCAAGATGGCCCGATGGCGCTTGCAAGCGTCCGGGAACGGCAGCAGGCTTGCCGTTGGCGCGATGATCGACGATGGGAATGATGCGCTTGTTCATACTCGCTAAGATAGCACGAGGCGGGCTGGGCTACAGGGTACAGAGTGGCTAACAGAGGCGCGGTACAGCGTGGTGTTGCGGGATTGTCATGTGTCCTGCCGGCAATCATGCAAAAGCTGCACGCGATAAAAAAGGGAGTTTGCACTCCCTTTTTTATTCTGCACAGCGCATGTACCGAAGTGCATGCAGGCCGATCATCGCGATCAGTTGCGTGTTTCGACTTGAACCAACGGTGCATCCGACTGCGCCGGCAACGGCTTGCGTTCACGCGGAACATGCACTGGTGCCACGACCTGGGCAGCGGCTTCCTGTGCTGCACGCAGTTTGGCCGGATCGGTGCTGGCCAAGGTCAGACCGGCAGCCGACAGCACTGCATTGAGGTCCGCGCTTTGCTGAACCGGCGCAGGTGCTGCGACCACTGGTGCTGCCGCAACTGTTGGTGCTGGTGCTGTTTCTGCTGCTGCGACTGCTACAGGTGCCTCAGCAGCGACGACGACTGTCGGCGCTACTGGTGCTGGCACTGGCGCAGGTTCTGCAACCGGTGCTGGTGTAGCTACTTCCGGCAGCAGGCTGATTTGTTGCGGTACCACGGCGACAACCACTGCAGGTGCGGCAGGTGTTTCCACTGGCGCTGGCGTTACCACTGGTGCCGGTACGACTGGCGCTGCGATTGGTGCAACAACTGCGCTGACGGCTGCTTCAGTTTCTGTTGCTACTGGTGCTGTGGCGATAACAGTTTCCTGGATCGGTGCCACCGGTGCCGGTGCAATGGCTGCTACTGGCGCATCGACAACGATGGTTGCTGTGTCTTGCTCAGCTTGCGCTTGCAACGGCTGTTCAGTTACATCATCTTCGCCAGCTTCAGCGTCGACGTTGTCACCTGGTTCGCGATCACGACGGTTACGGTTGCGACCGCCACGACGACGACGACGACGCGGTTCGCTACCATCTTCTGCTGCGCCTTCGACTTGATTGCCGGCCACTTGCTCAGTTTCCGTCGCTTCACCATTGACAGCGATGGCGCCGGTTGCCAGTGCGGCTTCCAGTGGCAATGCTTCGTCCGGCTTTGGCAGCTCCTTGCGTTCTTCGCGGGGAGCGCGCGGCTGACGCGGTTCACGTGGTTCGCGCTGTTCGCGCGGCTCACGTTGTTCCTTGGCTTCGCGTGGTTCACGGTTTTCACGTGGCTCACGCGGTTGGCGTGGTTCTTTTGGCTCGCGTGGTTCACGCGGCTCACGTGCTTCGTTGCGATCTTCACGCGGTTCGCGCGCTTCCTTGGCTTCGCGCGGTGGCCGCGGTGGACGTGCCGGTTTGCCTTCATACTCTTGCTTGCTGCTGTCTTCACGTGCCGCAGGGATGCTTGTCGCCGCTGCGCCATCGCGTTCTTCGCGCTCGTTACGATTACGACCGTTGCGGTTGCGGCCATTACGGTTGCGGCTGCGGTCGGACAATTCGCGTTTTTGTGCGGGCTTGGTTTCTAGCGGTGTAGTCACCACAGTGGTTTCGACCGATTTCTTGCGGAAGAAGCTCCAGATCTTGCCCAGTAGACCGGCTTCCGGTGCCAGGGTTGGCAATGGTGTCGGCTCGGCAGCGACCTTGCGTTCCACAATCGGTGCAGGCCGATCCGGTGTGATGCCCTTGACGACAGCTTCCTGGCGCGGTTTGATGTCTTCCTTCTGGCGTTTGCTGTAACCGATGTCGGTTTCTGCTTCTTCAGCCATGGCGTAACTGGCTTGCGCATCGTCGAGGCGCGGATCATCGTGCTTGATGCGCTCGAGTTTGTAATGCGGGGTTTCCAGATGCTTGTTCGGGATCATGATGACGGTCACGCGATGACGCGTTTCGATCTTCAGGATTTCACCGCGCTTTTCATTGAGCAGGTAGGCGGCCACATCGACCGGTGTCTGCACGTGAATGGCGGCCGAGTTTTCCTTCATTGCTTCTTCCTGGATGATGCGCAGGACTTGCAATGCGGATGATTCGGTATCGCGAATATGGCCGGTGCCGTTGCAACGCGGGCAAGTTACATGGCTGCCTTCAGACAGCGATGGACGCAGGCGTTGGCGTGACAATTCCATCAGGCCGAAGCGTGAAATCTTGCCCATTTGCACGCGAGCGCGGTCATGGTGCAAGGCGTCTTTCAGGCGCGATTCGACTTCACGCTGGTTCTTGGCGTTCTCCATGTCGATGAAGTCGATCACAATCAGGCCGCCCAGATCGCGCAAGCGCAATTGGCGCGCGACTTCGTCGGCAGCTTCCAGATTGGTGTAGAACGCCGTGGTTTCGATGTCGCTACCACGGGTGGCGCGCGCCGAGTTGACGTCAACCGAGACCAAGGCTTCAGTATGGTCGATCACGATGGCGCCGCCTGATGGCAGTGGCACGGTGCGCGAGTAGGCAGTTTCGATCTGGTGTTCGATCTGGAAACGCGAGAACAGCGGCACGTCGTCGCGGTAGCGCTTGACGCGGTGAACCATGTCCGGCATCACGTGGGCCATGAACTGCTGGGCCTGGTCGTGGATGTCGTCGGTGTCGATCAGGATTTCACCGATATCGGGCTGGAAGTAGTCGCGAATAGCGCGGATCACCAGCGACGATTCCTGATAAATCAGGAATGCGCCCGAAGCGGTCTGGCCTGCGCCTTCAATGGCGCGCCAGAGTTGCATCAGGTAGTTCAGATCCCATTGAAGTTCATCGACGTTGCGGCCGATGCCGGCAGTGCGAGCAATGACGGACATGCCGTTAGGCAGGTCCAGTTTGTCCATGGTTTCGCGCAGTTCCTGGCGATCTTCGCCTTCGACCCGACGCGATACGCCGCCGCCGCGTGGATTGTTCGGCATCAGGACCAGATAGCGGCCGGCCAGCGAAATGAACGATGTCAGTGCGGCACCCTTGTTGCCACGCTCTTCCTTTTCGACCTGGACGATGATTTCCTGGCCTTCGCGCAAGGCTTCCTTGATGGACGCGTTGCGTACATCGATGCCTTCCTTGAAATAGGTACGGGCAACTTCCTTGAATGGCAGGAAGCCGTGCCGCTCTTCGCCGTAATTGACGAAACAGGCTTCCAGCGAGGGTTCGATGCGGGTAATGACGCCTTTGTAAATATTGGATTTACGCTGTTCGCGTCCGGTGGCTTCAATATCGATGTCGATCAGTTTTTGACCGTCAACGATGGCGACGCGCAATTCTTCTTGCTGCGTCGCGTTGAACAACATACGTTTCATGTTTCACTCCGTGGCACTGAGGCCGCTTTGGTGATGCAATAGTTTATGCATCAAAAAGTACAGGGATGTACACGAGAACGAAGTGATTGGGGGAGGGAATTGCCTTAATGTGTGGAGCGCGAATTGACGACGCTCATGCACAACGGGGCGCGGATGCAGTGGACCGGAACGCCGAGCAACTCCGTATCCACGTTTGCCGTTCCGCATGGAGCGGTCACGGGCACTGTGGACGGTAAGCTATAGGTTAGCGCCAAACGAAGCATTTCCAAAGGTTGGCAAATCGGCGAATCGGGTTCAATGCATCAACTAGCAAGCACTCCGTTTTACAAGTGGAGGTCTTGCCAGACTTTATCCTGATAATCCAAACATTTCAATTCAACATCCAAGTGCGTTATCCGATTGCAACTGCGGTGCAAACTGGACTCGCGCAGGGATGCTGTGTACACGTTCTAGGGAACCGTCAAATCTGCGCGCTGCAATGTCGTGTCTGCAATGCCTTCGTAGCGTGTACGAGGCTTGCCGACAGTATCTGGTCGCCGCACGCTGCGATTTTTCGTGGTTCCCCCCCATCATATTTGCAAATTAGCGAGGCTGATGAAGACACCTCTGTGTAGAATGGTCTTTTTTATTCTTACACTGACACCGGTTTTCTGACCAGCGTCGAGCGATTATATATTCAAAATGAAGGACTTAGCGAGATTTTCTGGGAAGGCGCCTGAAAAGCGTGAAACACCAGTGTCATCCCAATCGACAACAGCGTCGCCCCAAGTCCAGCTGCTCACGATTTCGGAAGAAGAAGCCGGTCAGCGTATCGACAATTTCCTCTTGCGGGTGTGCAAGGGCGTTCCCAAAAGCCATATTTACCGGGTGCTGCGCTCGGGTGAAGTGCGTGTCAACAAGGGACGTATCGATCAGACTTACCGACTGCAGGACGGTGACGTGGTGCGCGTGCCGCCAATCCGGATTGCCGAAAAGACATCGCAAGTGGTGGTGCCTGGTGCCGAGTTCACTATATTGCTGGAAGATAACCATCTGTTGGTCATCAACAAGCCGGCCGGCGTGGCCGTGCATGGCGGATCAGGCGTGAGTTTCGGCGTGATCGAACAATTGCGGGCGTCGCGTCCCGATGCCAAGTTCCTGGAATTGGTGCATCGGCTCGATCGCGATACTTCGGGAGTGTTGCTGCTGGCCAAGAAGCGCTCGGCCTTGACCAATTTGCATGAACAAATGCGTGATGGCGATACCGACAAGCGTTACTTGACCCTGGTCCATGGCGACTGGAAAAATGCCCGGCAACACGTTAAGTTGCCGCTGCACAAGTATAGTACTGCTGATGGCGAGCGTCGGGTGCGGGTGCAGGATGATGGCAAGGAGGCACATACGGTGTTTTCACTGATTCGGCGTTATGGCGATTATGCTTTCCTCGAGGCGGAACTGAAAACCGGCCGCACCCACCAAATCCGTGTGCATTTGTCGGCCAGTGGCTTTCCTATTGTTGGCGATGACAAATATGGTGACTTTACGCTCAACAAGGCTTTGCAAAAGGCTGACGGTGAGCGCATTGCTTTCAAGCGCATGTTTTTGCATGCGCATCAAATTACTTTTATGCATCCGGACAGTGGCAAGCCGGTAACCTTGAAAGCTGCTTTGTCGCCGGAATGCCAGCGCTTCCTGAGCAGTCTGGACGTGGCCGGCGCCACTGTTTGAACGCCATCATTGCCAGTCGTGCAGCGGTGGGTGCCGGTATGCCAGTGAGCGAGCCGATTTTGAATCTGTTGAAAAGTGAGACATGGCAAGAAAGCAATTTGATTTAATCGTGTTTGATTGGGACGGCACCTTGATGGACAGCACGTCCACCATCGTTCGTTGCATCCAGGCCGCTGCGCGCGACCTTGGCCTGCCGATTCCCGACAAAAGCGCGGCTTCGTATGTGATCGGCCTCGGCTTGCAAGATGCCATGCAGGCAGCGATTCCCGATGTCGATCCGAAATACTATCCGCGTATTGTCGAGCGTTATCGCCATCATTATCTCGGGCAAGACAAGGATTTGACGCTGTTCGACGGCGTCAGGGAAATGCTGGATGACCTCGGGCAGCAAGGTTATTTTCTTGCAGTCGCCACCGGCAAGAGCCGAGTCGGCCTCAACCGCGCGCTCAATTCGACCAAGTTGTTGTCGCTGTTCGATGCCACACGTTGCGCCGACGAAACGTTTTCCAAGCCGCATCCGGCCATGCTGCAGGAACTGACCCGTGAACTTGGCCAGGAAATGCAACGTACGCTGATGATCGGCGACACCACACATGACTTGCAGATGGCGATCAATGCCGGCGCCGGCGGGGTTGCGGTAGAATTTGGCGCGCATCCGGTGGATCAGTTGCTCGCGCTCAAGCCTTTGTTTTCGGCCAGTTCGATCAAGGTCTTGCATCAGTGGTTGAATGAACACGCCTAGGAGTTGCCGCTATGGACGACGTCGCGATTACGGTATGTGCCTCGGCTGAGATTGCCGAAGGCGGCAAGGGCAAGCGCTTTCCGGTATTGCTGCATGGCGGTGATGCGACCGGTTTCGTGGTGCGTTATGACGGCGTGGTTTATGGCTATTTGAATCGTTGCGCGCATGTACCGATTGAACTCGATTGGGAAGAGGGCAGTTTTTTCGAGTCAAGTGGTTTGTATCTGATGTGCGCCACGCATGGTGCAGTCTATGCCCCGGCGACCGGCAAATGCGAAGGTGGCCCGTGTACTGGCGCACGCTTGCGCAAGATTGCGGTGTTCGAAAAAGACGGTGAAATATTCTGGACACCTGATGATTATGTAAGGCCTGTACTGGCATAAGCCATGCAGGAACCCTGGCAGCGCGGAGGTCGAACTCCGCAGGCTGCGGACTTGAGTGACTCTATGAGCAATAACGAATTCGACAATCCAGAAACTCCAGCAGTGCCGCCGGCGGCACCAGCCAATCCGGTCCCGACCACTGGCACAACAGTCAATAGCAGCACTGCCAGCAGCGACAACAAAGGCGGCTGGGAACGCGATGTGCTGGAAAAGCTGGCGCTGTTTGCGGTCAAGGAACAACGCGCGCGTCGGCGCTGGAGCATCTTTTTCAAGATTGCCGGTCTGGCCGTGTTCGTTTTCGTTATCTGGACGGCTTTCAATTACACCAAGTCCGATGCGGAACCGGTCGGCACTCATACTGCGCTGGTCGAAATCAGCGGCACCATCGAAGCCGAAGGCCGAGGTTCGGCTGCTGCTGTCATCCCAGCGCTGGACAAGGCCTTTGCAGCCGATGATTCGGTTGGCGTGATCCTCAAGATCAACAGTCCTGGCGGCAGCCCGGTGCAGGCAGGCATGATCAATGATGAAATCGTGCGTTTGCGCAAGGAATATCCGAAGAAGCCGCTGTACGTCGTGGTCGAGGAAATGTGCGCTTCAGGCGGTTATTACATTGCCGCTGCAGCTGACAAGATCTACGTCAACAAGGCCAGTATCGTAGGCTCCATCGGTGTCCTGATGGATGGCTTCGGCTTTACCGGGCTGATGGATAAGGTTGGGATTGAGCGCCGTTTGCTGACGGCCGGAGAAAACAAAGGTTTTCTCGATCCGTTCAGTGCGCAGAATCCTAAGCAAAAGGAATATGCCCTGCAAATGTTGGCCGAAATCCATCAACAATTCATCGACACCGTGCGCAAGGGCCGTGGTGCGCGTCTGAAGGAAACGCCGGATACCTTCTCCGGCCTGTTCTGGACTGGCTCAAAGGCAATCGAACTGGGGTTGGCCGACGATTACGGCACAGTCGACAGCGTTGCGCGCGATGTGCTCAAGGCCGAGGACCTGGTTGACTATACCCAGACAGAGGGCTTGCCGGAACGTGTGCTCAAGAAGTTTGGTGTGGCCGTCGGCGGTGGCGTTGCCAAGTCCTTGATGCGTGGCAGCGGCATTCAGTTGCGTTGATAATTGCAGGCAGGGCGGCTACTGGCCGCCCGCGGTCGACTAGCCAATCAACGAGACTTAATTTGCCAGTAGCAGAAATACGGTTGGCTTCTTGTGGAAGTCTGGCACCCGACCGGCGTCCAGTTCGCTCTTCCATGTGCCGGCTGTCAGCGTCTTGATCGATTCATTGGCCAGCGTCAGATCGGTGGCCACACTGATCAAGGTGGCTGCATTGCAAGCCGTGGCCAATGCTTCGAGCATGGCGGCATTGCGGTAGGGCGTTTCAATCAGCAACTGGGTTTGCCGCTCCTGGCGCGAACGGTCTTCCAACTGTTTGATCCGCTTGATACGTTGTGCCGCATCGGTCGGCAGGTAGCCATTGAAAGCAAAGCTCTGGCCATTGAGGCCGCTGCTCATCACCGCTAGCAGCAATGAGGATGGACCGACCAGCGGTCGCACCTGAATTTCATGCTGATGTGCCAGTCGCACCAGATTGGCACCGGGATCGGCCACCGCAGGTACCCCCGCTTCTGAAATCAGACCAGCATCGTGACCGGCCAGCAGTGGCTCCAGCAAAGCGGGCAAGGCGCGCTCTTCGGTATTGACATTCAGTTCGGCAATCTTGATTTCCTGCAAGGGTTTGTTCAGCGGATAAGCGGTATTGATCAGCTTGAGGAACGCCCTTGTGGTTTTTGCGTTCTCAGCGATGAAATAGTCAAGGCGCGCGGTTAACGCCTGCACATCTGCCGGGAGCACCGAAGTCAATGCGTGGCTGTTGGCGCTGTCGGCTGTTCCCAGCAGGTTGGGAACGAGATAAAGAATACCTGGCATGTTGAAATCGTTAAAATGGAAGCTGGCGCTATTAGACCCCATTTTTCGGGCTCGTAGTCAGGTGTCATCAAATTGTCATCCTAAGTCACTATTGTGTCGGTACCGGGCATTTCAAATTGATAAATAATTTCCGCCTATCCCCCGCTCGAAAGGGAATGCATGTTTGCAGCAGTAGATCTTGGATCCAATAGTTTTCGTTTGCATGTCGGTCGGCTCGACGGCGACGTCATTCGTGTGGTCAAAAGTGCGCGCGATCCTATCCGCCTGGCGGCCGGACTGGACAAGAATGGCAATCTGACGCCGCAGGCCATCATCAGTGGTATTGAATCACTGGCACGTTTTCGTACCATCCTGCGCGATTACCAGCTCGACGCGGTGCGCGTTGTTGCAACCAATACCTTGCGCGTGGCCAAGAATGCACATGAGTTTTTACCCGACGCCGAGCGCGCTATCGGTTATCCGGTGGAAATCATTTCAGGTGAAGAAGAAGGTCGTCTGATCTATATGGGCGTCGCTGGCGCCTTGGCCTTGCCTGATGAAGACCGCTTGGTGATCGATATTGGCGGTGGATCGACCGAGGTGATACTTGGTCGTGGCGGCGAAATCAAACGGGTTGAATCGTTCAGTATTGGCACGGTCAACCAAAGTCTGGCATTTTTTGCAGATGGCCAGATCACTGCTGCCGCATTTGAACGCGCGGTGCTGTCGGCACGTTCGCATGTGGAAGATGCGGTGGTGCCGTTCGGCGCCCAGCATCGCAGCAAGGTCTACGGTTCTTCCGGTACCATGCGCGCAATCGCCGACACGATTGCCAAGAATGGCATGGGTGATGGCCGAGTCACACCGGTCAGTGTGGAAGCATTGAAGCAGCGTTTGATCGACTTCGGTCACGTCAGCAAGATCGAACTGGCGGGCATGAAGCCGGATCGCGCCGTCGTCATCATGGGTGGTCTGGCGGTGTTGATAGGCTTGATGCAGGAGCTCAATATTGCCGTGATTACACCGGTGGAAGCCGGCTTGCGCATGGGCGTGATGTGGGATTTGCAATTGCGCGCCACGCAACGCGACCGGCGCGAGCAATCGGTCGACGATTTCAGCCGCCGTTTTCATATCGATGAATTGCGTGCACGTCAGGTGGCGGAAACAGCGTTGGGTTTTTTTCAGATGCTCAAGCCCGGCAATGAAGTCTATGCCAAGTATCTGAACTGGAGCGCCTTGCTGCACGAGACTGGTTTGATTGTGTCGCACAGCAGTTATCACAAGCATTCCTCCTACTTGATTGCCAATGCCGACCTGCCGGGTTTCACCACCCGTGAACAGCGGGTGATGAGTACCTTGATCCTGGGGCAGAAGGGCAATTTGCGCAAGGTTGGCGAAGTGCTGAGCGATATCGATTTTGCCAAGGCATTGTTAGCCTTGCGGCTGGCGGTGATGTTCATGCATTCGCACATCACGCTCGATTTTGATGAAATCCGGCTGAAGATGAAGAATCGCATTGACCTCGAAATCAAGCGCGACTGGGTGCGCGATCATCCTACCGTTTCCTACTGGATGCAGAAAGAGCAAGAGTGGTGGAGCGGGGTTGGCGTGGATTTCTCGATACGCATCAATGCCTGATTGCTCACGCGCCAACAATGTTGTAAAAAAGAAATTTTCTATGTATGGCAAATGCCTCACCCCTCTTGATGGGGGGGGCTTGCACGTCCCGAACAAAATAAACTCCACCTTGTATTCAATGATTGTCACTGCAAACAACGCTGAATAAGCTTGCTGTGATATTGCTGGGGCCGGGGATGTCAGTTCATTCGGGATTGAAGCCAAACATGACGGAACAAAGACAAGTGGTGCAAATTGATTTGCGATTTGCGCAGGTGGGGCCGCAGCATCTGTTTGCTAATGATCTACAGCAAATTACCGTACTGGTCGAAGTCGCCATTCACATCATTCGCGACGGCATCCTCTTTATGCGGTCATTGACCGAAGAAGAGCGCCGTAGCGTGCGTCTACGGAGTTGGTCTCCGGAAGTCGAGCTTTTCCTGCCTCTCGGTTGGTCGAGCGATTCATTTCGCAATGATTATATGCAAGGTTCTCCAGACCAGGAAGGGATCGGAGCACCGGAAGTCGCGGTGGCAGATCCGGCCAATTTCGTGGCGATCATCCCATGCAATTTACGTACGTCCCGTAGCGAAAGTCAGCGCTTTATGGCAGTAGTCGATATTGAAGGATCCGGGACAGTAACTACCTATAGCACAGGTCCGGCGCTCACTATTTCTTCGGTGGCACCATTGGTTATTCCGGCACGAGATTTATTGCGTCGGGATCAATTGGTCGTCCATGATGTGCGAGCAGGGAATCATACGCGATTATTTATTGTCAGCTATTTTGATTTTGTCTATTCACGCATTCAGGTCTCGATCATGCGTTTTTATACTGGCATCGTGTCCTACTATGCCCGCCGGCTCACGCCAATTTAACCGCAGAGCCACTCGCTGTATGGGCGGAGTGCTAGCGTCAGTGAGTTATCTGACCCCTGCCCAAATTTTAAACCTAGACATCATCGAAAACTTCCATAATCCACAGCAGCAAATGCCAATGGAAGCGGCGGCGTTTCGCGGCTTCATCTTTGACGATAGTGAGATAGAGATAGGTTATACATGGGAGACTACATCGGTCATCCTTATTACCGATAACTTTGGTAACCCACAGCGTTATATATTCAGCGAACGAAACGGAGAAATTGACCTTCAGGATGATTGAGTCATCGATGAAGGCTCAATGGTCAAAGCCGTTTGGCTGGCAGTGTCGCAGATTCAATCAAGTTTAGCTGCATGTTCGCGCGTGGCGTGGAAGGTGACTTCCGGCCAGCGTTCTTGGGTCAAGCGCAGATTTACACCGGAACTGGCCAGATAAGCCAGATTGCCAGCAGCATCGTATGCCAGGTTGAAGCCGGCGGACGATTTTTCGAAATCTGCCAGCATCTTCTTGTCTTCACACGTGACCCAGCGCGCACTGCTGATACTGGTGCCTTCAAACACGGCGTCAACGCCGTACTCGTTAAGCAAGCGACTGGCCACGACTTCAAATTGCAGCACGCCGACCGCACCCAGCACCAGATCGCTGTTGTTGGTCGGTTTGAAGACTTGCACTGCACCTTCTTCGCCAAGCTGTTGCAAACCCTTGTGCAATTGCTTGATCTTGAGCGGATTGCGGATGCGCGCGACACGGAAAAAGTCTGGCGCAAAATACGGAATGCCAGTGAAACGCAACAGCTCACCTTCCGAGAAGCTGTCGCCGATCTGCATGTTGCCGTGATTGGGCAAGCCGATGATGTCGCCGGCATAGGCTTCTTCGACCTGCTCGCGGCTCGATGCCATGAAGGTCACGACGGACGATACTTTGATTTCGCGGTTCAGGCGCAAATGCTTGAGTTTCATGCCGCGCTCGAACCGTCCCGAGCACACGCGCAAGAACGCAATGCGGTCACGGTGCGCTGGGTCCATGTTGGCTTGGATCTTGAAGACGAAACCTGAAAATGGTGCCTCGTTCGGTTCCACTTTGCGCACGGTCGCATCGCGTGAGCCCGGTGCCGGCGCCCAGTCGAGCAGGGCGTTGAGAATTTCGCGCACGCCGAAGTTGTTGATTGCCGAACCAAAGAAGACGGGTGTTTGTATGCCGGCCAGGAAGTCATCCAGATTGAACGGATGCGACGCGCCATGTACCAGTTCGACTTCCATCTTGAGCTGTTCGATTTCAAGCGGGAACATCTCGACCAGCTTGGGGTTGTCGATGCCCTTGATGATTTCGACGTTGCCGTCGGCGCGCTCTTCACCGGCCTTGAACAACATGATTTCATCGCGCAGCAAGTGATACACGCCGCGGAAATTCTTGCCCATGCCGATCGGCCAGGTCACTGGCGCACATTGAATCTTCAGCACTGACTCAAGTTCATCAAGCAATTCCAGCGGATCGCGGGTTTCGCGGTCCATCTTGTTCATGAACGTAATGATCGGCGTATTGCGCATGCGGCAAACGTTGAGCAGTTTGATGGTCTGTTCTTCCACACCCTTGGCGGCGTCAATCACCATCAGCGCCGAGTCGACCGCCGTCAGCACGCGATAGGTATCTTCCGAGAAGTCCTGGTGGCCTGGGGTGTCGAGCAGGTTGACGACGTGGTCACGGTATTCGAACTGCATCACCGAGCTGGCGACGGAAATGCCGCGCTGCTTTTCGATCTCCATCCAGTCGGACGTTGCGTAGCGGTTGCTTTTGCGGCCCTTCACCGTGCCGGCGATCTGGATCGCGCCCGAAAACAGCAAGAGCTTTTCGGTC
>JAMFSU010000037.1 GCA_026225475.1 Duganella sp. | reverse complement strand
ATAATTTACATTATGTAAAATAACTTATTAAAGTAATGGCCAAACTAAAGGCAAAATTGACAGCGTTCAAACGGTGGCTTCTTCCCACCACACTTCAAGCCGCAGCACTTTAAAAGATCAACGATTTCCCTCTTTTCGACGCCTGCGAGTTGCAGGCGTTTTTTTCGTTAGCAATCATACGATAGTGTCTTCTGAGTGCTGCCTGACTGAATCGCCCGCCCCGAAGATTGCGGACATGCCAGTATGAATTGCGTATGCGTGAATGGATATTCTTAAGATCGGCGGGAGTCAATGAGTCCCAAGGAAATAACTGCAACTGCGCTGGCCGCATTTTCATGAGAAGAAAAAAACAGCCAATATAATGCAAGCCAGAAACATTCTGGTGCGTATGCAAAACCACCCTCATTCACTTTTGTAACGTCATCTTGAACTTTATACTGGTTTCAGTATAATCAAATTAATGAAGCCAATTCAATTTTTAGGGAACTCCCTTAAAGCTTTACGCGACTTTCCAGAGGGCGCGAAACAAGACGCCGGATACCAACTCGATAAGGTACAACGTGGCAAGCAACCGGATGATTTCAAACCGATGCCATCGATTGGCAAAGGCGTAGAGGAAATCCGAATATGGGACGATTCAGGAACATTTAGGATCGTCTACACCGCTCGTATTGCTGGCTTCGTGTATGTACTGCATGCCTTCCAAAAGAAAACGGAAGCGACGGCAAAGAAAGATATAGACATCGCCAAGGAACGGTTTACACAGCTTACTAAAGGTCAAAAATGAGCAAAGCAAATACTTACATCAGCGTTTGGGACGCACTTGCGGACACTCCTGAGCAAGCAGCAAACTTGCGCGCACGATCTGAATTGATGCAGCAAATTGCCGAAGTTATTAAAGCAAATGGCTGGAAGCAAACCGAGGCAGCAGGACAGTGCGGAATCACCCAACCACGTGTAAATGACCTACTGCATGGCCGAGTATCGCGATTCTCCCTGGATGCATTAGTTAATATCGCTACAGCGATTGGACGCCGCGTACATTTAAAACTTGAAATTGCATAACCACTACAATAACGCTCGCTACAATACAACCCATTAAGTATCTTTTAGTTGCCGTGGTGTGGCATCAGCAGAGTTACTTTCCTTTTCGCGATCGCCATTGTTAAAACACTTTAACTCCGAGGGATAAAAACGCGATAACTGGATCGAGCCGACTTTGTGCCGCTTGCCAGCGAAATCCTGATCTGCGCCGCGCCAGGAAGTTTTCTTCTGGATCCGTCACAACTACCGTGGCGCAAATTGCCGTACGACATACGAAAGACGCCTCGCAATAAATAAAACCACGTCTTAGCTACAGCTTTGCGCTTGAATGATTCTCGGCATGGGTAAGGTGCCATGCTAATCCTGAGGCGACGTCCGCGTGCGCGAAGCGAAAAAAATAGCAAAGCAATCCGCCGTCGCAGGTGATCGCTACACTTTTTTGTCTTTGGCGGCAGAAGTCCGCTTCGGCACCGCCAGATAAACATCCATCAACAGACATGCACTCTTACGCGCAAGCCGGGCGGCGTCCGGGCGATGACGCACCATGATCGTGGCCAGTGCGCCGTCATACAGCAGCGCCAACTGCTCGACCAGATCCTGCACGACCGATTTTCGAACACCTTCCAAAGCCGACGCAAACATCAGGCGCACGGCATCCTTGTGCTCGCGCACCACCTCCCTGATCACATCCGAGTCGCCATGTTCCGCGACCGCGAGAAGAAATGCGCAACCTCGAAACTCCGCATCGGCTTTGGTGTACAGCCAATCGTAGAGCGAACAGACGCGCTTTACCGGGTCTACCCCGGCCTTGCGTATCGCCTCTCTCATCGCAATCAGGGTGAGGTCGTGCCGCGATTTCAGGTAGGCGACAATCAATTGTTCCTTGGTCGAAAAATGCCTGTACAAGGTAGCCTTGGCAATACCGGCATCGGCGATGATCCGGTCGATGCCGACGCTACGCAATCCTTCGCGATAAAACAGACCCGAGGCGGTCTCCAAAATATGCTCACGCATTGATATAGAGCTTTCGTAAATAAAGGCCGGCGTTCCAACGCCACCGATGCAAATCAATCCATTGTACTTGCGGAAGCGCCTTGCCCAGCCATCTGCGCTACCGCAATAAGTTCATAACCATATCAGAAAATAAACTAACAAGACAGATCTGTCTGTCTTATTATCGAGTGGCGTTACAACACTTCTTTTTTGATTGCCATCTCCATGGAAAATACATCTCGTCAGCGCATTGCCATCATCGGTGGCGGTTTCGCCGGTGCCGTCACTGCGCTCAAGCTGATCCACGCCAGCGAAGAACCCTTGCACCTCACGTTCTTCGAAAGCACGCATGAACTCGGTCGTGGCATTGCCTACAGCACGCGCAACAACGACCACCTAGTCAACGGCCCTGCCCGTCTTTTCGGCCTGTATCCGGATCGCCCCAACCATCTTGCCGACTGGCTCTCGCAACACGCTGCCTCGCATGGCTGGCAACCTCCGCAAGGCTTGGCGTTTGAGAACAGCTTTCCGCCGCGCTGGCTCTTCGGCTCTTACGTCCAGGACGCACTTCAGACCGCATTGCTGGACGCCGCTCAACGGGTGAAGGTAGATAAAGTGAATCAGCGCGTCACAGACCTTCAGACACAAGGTCAACGCTATCTCATCACGGCTGCCGGCGGCGACACCTGGGAAGCGGACAAGGTCGTTCTGGCAACGGGCTTGTTCCGCGCTCAGCCGGGCAAGGCCTTTGCCGTCGCAGCGGGACTAACGAACGACAAACGCCTGATCGATGACGTCTGGCGCGACGATGCATGGACGCATATCCGTGAAGACGCCAGCGTGCTCATCATCGGTTCCAGCCTGACTGCGCTCGACGCGATTCTGAGTGCCGAGAAGCAAGGCTTTAAAGGCAGCTACATCGGCATCTCGCGCCGCGGCTTGCTGGTCAAGCGCCGTGAGGATGCGGATCCATGGCCGCAGGCGCTGCAACCCGACAATCTGCCCGACACGTTGCGGGCCCTGCTGCGCCAGGTGCAAGCGGCGCGTCACGCCATCAGAGGCGCCGGCGAAAACTGGCAGCGTCTGCCCGGTGCAGTACGCCCTCATCTTCCGCAATTATGGACGCGCGCCTCGCTGCGCGACAAGCAACGTTTCCTGCGGCATTTACGTCCTTATTGGGAAATCGCGCTGCATCGCGCCGCCCCGGAGTCCGGCTATAAGTTTGAGAAAATCCTCGCCGCGGATCGCTATCAGCAAAAGATCGGCCGCATCATCGGCCTGCGCCCGGGGCCTGAGCGCAAGATAGAAGTACTCTGGAGCCAGCGTGGCGATAGCGCACCGAACAGCTTGCTGGTAGATCGCATCATCAATGCCCAAGGCTATGAATTTGACTGGAGAAAAATTGAAGATCCGCTCGTTGCGCACCTCTTGCAACGGAACCTGGTGACAGTGCACGACACCGGTTTCGGCATCGATGCCGATCCTGCTACCGGCGCCGTCATTCAAGCTGGCCAGCGGAGATCCGATAGCCTTTTCGCGGTTGGCCATCCTGTGCGCGGCGTGGTGTGGGAATCGAACTCGATTCCCGAGCAATTGGCAGGCGCTACGGCGACTGCACAAGCTATCGCTGTGCTGCTTCAACAAGAGGCCGCGCGTGAAACCGACACCGAATCCGCGGTTCTGGAAGGAGCAAGTCTGGCATGAACGCAATCGACAAAAACTACCAAAGAGCCACAACCATAGGCAGGTTCCGGCCTGTCGACGCGGCAGCACAGTTGGCTCCGGTACTGGCGCAACGCGCCTCCCAGCTCGATCGTGATGGTCTGTTCAGTCTGGAAAACATTGAAGACCTGCATCGTTACGGTCTGTTGTCATTGGCGGTGCCGTCAGACTTTGGCGGCGCCGATGCGAGCTTCGCCGAGATCATCGACGTCATCGGTCTGATTGCCTCGGGCGACCCGTCGACCGCGCTTGTCCTGTTGATGCAGACGCTGCATCATCGCTCCATCCTGGTCAACAACACCTGGCCGCAAGCCGTGCGCGAAGAAGTATTCGGCAAGGCGATCACCGAGGGAGCGCTCATCAATGCGTTGCGCGTCGAACCGGAACAAGGCAGCCCAGTGCGTGGCGGCCGACCCGCGACCGTCGCCGTCAGGGAGCGCGACGGCTGGCGTATCAGCGGCCGCAAACTTTATTCAACCGGTTCGCCGGGTCTGACCTGGGGCATCGTGTGGGCGAGCACAGAAACATCCGACGGCCGCATCGGCGAATTTCTGGTGCCGCTCAAGGCGGACGGCGTCCGTATCGAACCGACGTGGGATCATCTGGGATTACGGGCAAGCGGCAGCCATGACGTCATTCTGGAGAACGTTTTTATTCCGGCAGAGTACGCGGTCGATTTGCGTACGCCCGAAGAATGGGCACGTCAGGACATCGGTCTGAACGCCTGGCTGCCTGTCATGCTGTCGGCGCTGTATGACGGTGTGGCACGATCGGCGCGCGACTGGCTGCTGCCATGGATCAACCGCCGCAAGCCTAGCAATCTGGGCACGTCGCTGGCGGAAGTGCCACGCTTCCGCTATGCGGTCGGCGAAATCGAGGCATGGCTACAGATTAACGCGCAGCTCCTGGGTGCGGCAAAACGAGAACTGAGCGGTGCGCCCGCCAAGCCAGAAACGTCACAGGCATTGTCACTGAATCCCTCGCTGGTCAAATACAGCGTCACCCAGAATGCCATCGCCGTGGTGGAGCGCGCGCTGAGCCTGATCGGCAATCACGGGCTCACGCGCAACAATCCATTGGAAAGACATTATCGTGATGTCCTTTGTAGCCGCGTACATCAGCCTCAGAACGATCTGATCCTGGAAGGAGCAGGACGCATCGCGCTTGAACGCGCCGTGCCGGCCAGTTCGATCTAGAAAAAATTCTTACTTTCGCAACCGTCGTCTCGCATGACGGATGGACTTTCTTTGCCTTCAACTTTATTTCTTGATCAAAACAACATGAAAATCTCCTTAAACGCTCTCGTCGCCGCAGCCGTTTCTTCCATCGTCTTTGCCGGTCTCTCCGGCGCTTCGGTCGCAGCGGACGTTCCCACGGTTCGCATCGGCACGTTAGGCGGCCCTTATGAGCAGGTCACCGAAGCCGCAGCCAAAGCCGGACCGCGCAATGGCGTCAAGATCGTGCCGGTCGTCTTCGACGGCATCGTCAGCCCGAACGAAGCCTTGGTCGGTGGCGATATCGACGGCAATGCCTATCAGCACATCGTCTTCCTCAACAGCGAAGTCGCCAACCGCAAGTACAAGCTGATCAAGGCCGCCGACATCTACACCGTGCCGCTGGCGATCTATTCCACGAAACACAAAACGCTGGCCGACATCCCGGTAGGCGGAAAATTCGCCATTCCTGCTGATGAAGCCAACCAGAGTCGCGCTTTGTTGGCGCTGCAAGACAACGGTCTGATCAAGCTGCGCCCGGATTTCAATCCGCTCAAGGGCAACGCCAGCGTACTCGATGTTGTGGCTAATCCGAAGAAGCTGCAATTGATCGAAATTTCGACCACTATTCTGGCCAACTCGCTGCCTGACGTCGATGGCGGCGCGGTCAATGCCAACCTCGCCTATCAACTGGCAAAGCTGTCGCTCAAGGATGCACTGGCCGTCGAAAACAAGGAAACCACCAAGCGCTATACGCAGGTCCTTGTCATTCGCGAGGCCGACAAGAACAAGCCTTGGGTTGCTGCACTGGTCAAGTCGTACCAATCGGATGAAGTGCGGCAGCTCATCGACGCCAAGTTCAAGAACGTGATGACGCCGGCGTTCTAATTTTCGTATAGCAACTTCATGATGCAGCGCTGATCTGCACGCAAGATCGGCGCTGTACGAACCAATTCATTCAAACCTGCCATGACGACATCTGTTTACCCGCACACCGGCCTGCGCGGCATCAGCGCCAAGACGCAAGGCAAGCGCGCGGATGCTTCGCTCCACGTCGCCTCCATTGCAGAGGCGCACAATCGACAAGGCCGCCCGCAAGTGCGCTTTGAGGCAGTGAGCAAGCAATACGCCGGACAGCTCAGCGACGCCTTTGCCTTGCAGGATATTTCGCTGGAGATCCATCAGGGCGAGATATTCGGTGTCATCGGCCGCAGCGGCGCCGGCAAATCGACGCTGATCCGGGCCATCAACCGTCTCGAAACCATCTCGCAAGGAAAACTGGAGGTGCTCGGCCAGGACGTCGCTGCGCTCGACCGTCCGCAACTGGTCGCCCTGCGCCGCCGCATCGGCATGATCTTTCAGCATTTCAACCTGCTATCGGCCAAGACGGTGGCGCAGAACATCGGCCTGCCGCTGCTGGTCGCCGGCAAGCCGCAGCGCGAAATCGACGACAAGGTCACTGCGCTGCTGGCGCTGGTCGGATTGTCCGACAAACGCGACGCCTACCCGGCGCAACTGTCCGGCGGCCAAAAGCAGCGCGTCGGGATTGCCCGCGCGCTGGTGCACAATCCGGATCTGCTGTTGTGCGACGAAGCGACCTCGGCGCTCGATCCGGAAACGACGCAATCGATTCTGGCGCTGCTGCGCGACATCAACCGCCGACTCGGCCTGACCATCGTTCTGATCACGCATGAGCTAGATGTCGTGCGCGAAATATGCGACCGCGTCGCCGTGCTGGACAAAGGCCAGATCGTCGAACAAGGTGAAGTCTGGAAAGTACTGGGCGACCCGCATCACCCGGTCACGGTCTCGCTGCTCAATCCGGCGCTGCAGACTTTGCCGGCCAATCTGGGCACTCGCCTGCTGTCGGTGGCTCCGCAAGGAGAATACCGGACCGTCATCAGCCTGCGCTACACCGGCAGCCAATCCGGGCAGCTCGATCTGAACCAGTTGCACAGCCTGGTCGGCTCTGGAGCTCAACTGTTGCACGGCAACGTGGAGAACGTGCAGGGCTATCTGTACGGACGCCTGCTCATCACCGTGCCGGGCGCATGGAGTCCTGCGCAAACGCCGGCGGCTCCACAGAATGCAGACAACTCATCACAAGTACCGGAGATCATCGGCTATGTCCAATCCCCTGTTTGAAAAATTCCTGCAGGCTTTCCTGCAGACACTCACCATGGTCAGCGTGTCGGCGGTCATCGCCTTCTTCATCGGCCTGCCGCTGGCAGTGCTGCTGGTGGTGACCTCACCACGCGGCATCGAACCGTCGCCGCGTCTGTACCGTGTGCTGTCGACCATTGTCGACGGTGTACGCGCTACGCCGTTCATCATCATGCTGATCCTGTTCATTCCCGTGACGCGGCTGGTGATCGGCTCGGCCATTGGGGTGCCGGCAGCCATCATTCCACTCACCATCGGCATCACGCCCTACTTCGCCCGCATCTCTGAAATCAGCCTGCGCGACGTCAACAGCGGTCTGATCGAAGCGGCCCAGGCCATGGGTTGCGGCCGTTGGCACATCGTGCGGCACGTGTTGCTGCCGGAAGCCCTGCCCGGCATTGCCGCAGGCATGACGATCTCCATCGTGGCGCTGTTCAACACCTCCGCCATGGCGGGCGCGCTGGGCGCCGGCGGGCTAGGCGATCTGGCCATCCGCTACGGCTATCAGCGCTACGACACGGCAATCATGCTGTACGTCGTCGCCATCCTGTTCCTGCTGGTGACCGGATCGCAAACCTTCGGCGACCGCTTCGTTCACTACCTGCGCCGCAACCGCTAGAACTTGCTCACTCAACATTTTCATTCCTTACCGACCATGACTTCTCCTCAACCGAAAAAGATCAGCCTGGGCGCCTTCCTGATGGCGACCGGCCACCATATCGCCGCATGGCGTCATCCAGAGGCGCAGGCCGATGCCGGCAGCAATTTCCGTCACTACATCCAGCTGGCGCAGTTGGCGGAGCAAGCCAAGTTCGACGCCATCTTCATCTCGGATTCCGTGGGTGTGCGCGGCAGCTATCTGCCCTCGCTGTCGCGCACCGCGCGCTCGGACCAGTTCGAGCCGCTGACTTTGCTCTCGGCACTGGCCGCCAGCACTGAAAAGATCGGCCTGATTGCCACCGTCTCGACCACTTTCAACGAGCCATATAACGTGGCGCGCAAATTCGCTTCGCTGGATCTGATCAGCGAAGGACGCGCAGGATGGAATCTAGTGACTTCCAGCGGCAACGGCGAGTCCGAGAATTTCAACATGAGCGAATATACGCCGCATGAAGAACGCTACGAACGCGCCGAAGAGTTTCATGATGTCGTCACCGGCCTGTGGGACAGCTGGGAAGACGACACCTTCGTCCGGGATCAACAGAACGGCGTCTACTTCCATCCTGAGAAACTGCACGTCCTGCATCACAAAGGAAAACACTTCTCCGTGCGCGGCCCCTTGAACGTTTCCCGCTCGCCGCAGGGACGCCCTGTGATCGTCCAGGCCGGCGCATCGGAAGCCGGCAAGAGTCTGGCGGCGCGCACCGCAGAAGTGATCTTTGTGGCCCACCAGACCTTTGAGGAGGCCAAGTCGTTCTACGCCGACATCAAATCGCGCGTACAAGCGGCCGGACGATCGCCCGATGCAGTGAAAATCATGCCCGGTATTTTTCCGGTGGTGGCGACGACGCAGGCTGAAGCCGAAGAAAAGTTCCAGAAATTGCAGGACCTGATTCATCCGGTAGTCGGCGTGTCCTTGCTGTCGCAACTGACGGGCGCCGATCTGTCCGAGTATCCGGTGGACGGTCCCGTACCGGAACTACCAGACACCAACGGCATGAAAAGTCGCCAGCGGTTGTTGCTGGATTTGGCGCGCCGCGACAATCTCACGATTCGCGAAACTTATTTGCGCATCGCCGGCGCACGCGGCCATCTGCAGGTGGTCGGCACCCCAACGCTCATTGCCGACCAGTTGCAGCAATGGTTTGAAGAAGGCGGCGCCGACGGCTTCAATATCATGTCGCCGATTCTGCCAGGCGGGCTCAAGGATTTCATTGAACTGGTACTGCCCGAGTTGCGGCGGCGCGGTCTGTTCCGTGAAGACTATGAAGGCACGACGCTGCGTGAGCATCTGGGATTGGAACGCCCGCCGCATGTCAAACGGCACGTGACTTAAGTCAATTCCGAATTCGTGGGCCTGACAACGAGTTGGGACAACGAATTTATTTCCCAAATGTGGGCCATTCGCAAGAAGCAGACGAGACAGTTTCAAACAAGCTAGCATTTCGTATTCTTGTTGCCAATCAGCATGCTATGAGTCAGTTGTTACTCCGTATACGTCAAGCCCGGTCGCTCGACCACTCGGGTATCGCATCGCTATTAAGCCAACCCTGACTCGTGGGGGGAGACCATACGGTATTGTGGAAAACGTCGTTACCCATGCCAGCCATCGAGCACAAGGATATGGAAAGGCCGTAGTAACGGAAGCGCTAGCTTATACGTGGCGGGAGCGTTGCTACAAGGTCATGCTTCTCACAAGCAGAAAAAACGAAGCGACTTTTAACTTCTATGAAGCCGCAGGTTTCGATCGTCATGGAAAACAGGCATTTATAGCGACGCCTAAAGACAATGCATAACCCCCCATTTTGTGGGGCGAGTGTGCAATCATCCTTACAAGAGCCCTCTCAAGGGCGGCGGCAGAAGCTGGCCAAAACTAGCGTAGTACCTCAAGCGCACTTCAAAAACTGGCGAAAGTAGTATTAAAGATGAAAACTAAAAATAGGCATCCTAAGTTTCCCGATCCTTGGCTCGACCGATGGCTCCCCTTGATTAAGTCGCGTGCTGCCGGAAGCCCTGTGCTCGAAATAGGTTGTGGCTATGGTGACGACACCGTCAGTTTACTGAACGCAGGTCTGCAAGTGATGGGCTTTGATCTGTCATTCGAAGCAGTCGCAGCGACGAGGGCCAGAGCACCCTCTGCGCGTATCGAACAAAGGGATCTTCGAGATAGCTTGCCTGAAGAAGCCATCAATCTGGGCGTCATCTTGGCAAGTCTGTCGTTGCACTACTTTGCCTGGGAAGACACCGTGTCGATTGTGGCGCGTATCAGACTAACGCTGCGTTCTGGCGGCATACTGTTATGCCGATTAAACTCGACAGAGGATAAGAATTTTGGCGCGGGCGAAGGTGACGAAATTGAGTCCAATTATTTTCTGGTAAAGAATAAGTCAAAGCGATTCTTCGATGAAAGCAGCGTGCAGCAGCTCTTTGCGGATGACTGGAACGTTCTTTCTTTAGAGCACATCACAACGGACAAATATAAGAAACCTAAAACAGCTTGGGAAATCGTTCTCGAACGAGCGCTCTGATTTACCATGGACACTGCTTGAGCAGATGTAAGCAAACCGCCAAAAATAGACATCGGTCCCATGCCAATCAGTGATTAGCGCTTACCTTTATTTCGCTGACTAAGCCGCATACGCCTGCATAGGTATGTCCGACGGTATGTTGCTGGCCTCGATCAGCGAACGCGTATAAGGATGCCGCGGCGCACCCAGCACCTCACTTGCGCTACCGGTCTCGACGATCGCGCCATCCTTCATCACGATGACATCATGTGCCATCGCATGAATGACGTCCATGTCGTGGGTGATGAGGAAATAACTCAAGCCATATTGTTTTTGCAGTGATTGCAGCAGCGACAAAACCTGTTTCTGGATAGTCACATCCAAGGCGCTGGTCGGTTCGTCGAGCACCAGTACATCTGGATGAGTAATTAAGGCGCGCGCGATGGCGATGCGTTGACGTTGTCCGCCGGAGAATTCATGCGGATGACGCGCCATCAGCCCCGGGAACTGCGCCTCGCTCAAACCGACTGCGGTAAGCATCGATAGCACACGTTCCCGGCGAGCATCGGCACCGAGCCCGGGTTCATGAAATGCCAGCGCTTCGCCAACGATGCGCTCCACGGTCATACGCGGACTCAACGATGCATAGGGATCCTGAAATACCACCTGGATGCGCCGGCGCAATGCCTTTTGTGCTACAAATCCAACGGCTTTGGCCTCGGGCCAGGTGACGCCGCAGATAGCAATTTCACCTCTGGCTTCCAACAGGCCCAGCACCGCTTGCGCCAGCGTGGATTTGCCGGAACCGGATTCGCCGATGATGCCCAGCGTGCGTCCCGACGCCAGCTCGAACGAGGCATCGCGCACGGCGCTGAAACGCGGTCGCCCGAACAGTTCGCGCAGCGAGCCGGCAGGCACGCGATAATCGACGCCGACCTCGTGCGCCCGGATGACATTCTCGACCGACCTGCCATGCGCGTCGATGACGTCGCGTACAGGTTTGCTGTCCAACAGCTTGCGGGTATACGGGTGATGGGGGTACTGCATCACTGAGTTCACGGCACCCTGCTCCACCACCCGCCCTTGCTGGAGCACCACCACGCGGTCGGCAAAGCGTCGTACCAGGCTCAAGTCGTGAGTAATAATCAGAACGGCCATGTTGCGCGAGCGCTGGAGGCGATCCAGCAGTTCCAGGATTTGCAGGCGCAAGGTCACATCGAGCGCGGTGGTTGGCTCGTCTGCCAGCAGCAGACGGGGCTCGCTGGCCAACGCCATCGCGATCATGGCGCGCTGGCGCTGACCGCCGGAGAGTTGGTGCGGATAGGCACGGGCCCGGCGTTGCGGCTCGGGAATCTCTGTTTCGGCGAGGCGCTCTACAGCCTTGGCCCAGGCGCTGCGCGCATTGAGTCCGTGCTTGACACGATAGACCTCGGCAATTTGCTCCCCCACTGTATATAGGGGATTCAAGGCCGTCATCGGCTCCTGAAAAATAACCGCGATGTCGCGTCCGCGCACGGCCAGCAAATCGCGTTCAGGCAATTGCGCCAGATCGACGCCGTCAAAGCGGACTTGCCCCTCCACGTCGGCCCCGGGCACCAGCTTCAGGATGCTGAGCGCGATCACGCTTTTCCCCGAGCCGGACTCACCTACCAGAGCGACCTTCTCGCCCGGCTTTACGTGGAAGGAAACGCCATGCACGACTTGTTTGTTGCCAAAGTGGATGTTGAGTCCATCGATGGTCAGTAGCGGTTCGGACATAAGAAACTTTCAAGAAACGATGTGTCGTCGGCAGCCCAGATCATATCCGGGTGCAAGAATCACGCAACACCAGTTCAGTGGGCACGTGGATGCGGCTGAAACTCCAGTTATCGCGGCTGGCCAGGCGTTGCAGCAACAGATGTGCCGCCTCGCGGCCCAAATCGTAGGCGGAGTAACGAATCACCGTCACCGCCGGCTGGGCCAACTCGGCCAATTCGCTGTCGTTGGTGGTGATCAGAGAAAGATCCTGCGGGATGCGCACGCCCTTGGCGCGACAGGCCGACAATACGCCTCTGAGCAGATGGCGGCCCAGTGCCAAAATGGCGGTCGCAGGTTCCTGCATCGAGAGCAGCAATTGCGTGTGGCGAAACCCGAAAGCATCTTCGGCGATGCCCTCATCCACCCGCAGCAGACGGGGATCAAGCTCCACATCTTGTTCGCGATGCGCGTCCATGAAACCGCGCAAGCGATCGCGGCCGACGCGGTTATACCGGCCGCCAGCCAGCAAGGCAATGCGCCGGTGCCCCAGATTGAGCAAATGGCGCGTGGCGTGCAAGGTACCTTCATAGTGGTCGGCGATCACCGCGCCGGCGGTATCCACGCTCACGTCGCGCTCCAGCATGACCACCGGAAAGCGCGCGCCGGCAAGACTCTCCAGCACCGCCGGATTACCTTCGTCGGTAATCGTAAAGATCAGGCCGTCGGCCTGCCGCTGGTCGAACAGGTTAATCAGACTGCATTCCTGCTCGGGGCGATCATTGCTGCTGCCGACGATCAGCAGGTAACCAGCCTGCGTGAGTACATCTTCGGCACCCTTGATCATGGAGGCATACAAGGGATTTTCCAGATCTGAGAAGATGAAGCCGATCATGCGCGAGGCCTGGCCCCGCATATTCTGCGCCACCATGCTCGGTTTCCAGCCCAGCTTGTCGATGGCATGCTGCACCTTCGCGCGCACGGCAGGACTGACGTTAGGCACACCATTGACGACCCGCGAAACGGTTCCGACAGAGACGCCGGCCAATAACGCTACGTCGCGCACAGTCGGACGCTCCCTTGTGATTCTCGTTGAAGGAGGCGTCAACAGGTCGGTTTGATCGTCAGAAATGTTCATGTCCCGATGTTTGGTTTCTGTGAATGCGCAGCGAAAAAATCCTTATTCATCGCTTGATGCATGAATCGTTTCATATCATGTCATGCAGACCAAAGATTGCACACGAAGCGTTTCTCATTTCCTAATTACTTTAATATTTCAAGCCGCCTCCGCCTTCCCGCTTGCTATTCGCATGGGAAGAGCAAAAATCTGCCAGTGAGGCAAGCAGGTTTTTACGCAAGTCATCGCCCGCATAAGTAAATACGTAAACATTCGTTTTTTGCTTTTTGATGAATCGTTATCATGCTCCGAAATCACCGTTCATCAAGGTGAACACTCATGGAGCATTAGAAATGACGATTCGCGCCAAACGCCGCCCATTCTTGTTCGGCATTGCAGGTCTGCCGATCCTGGCCGGCCTGTTGCTGAGCTCGCCGGCGCATGCCCAGGCACAACTTCAGCCCAAACGAGGTGGCACACTGCAAGCCATTGTCCAGCCGGAACCAGTGGTGTTGACCAATGCCTATAACACCAGCTTTCCGATCGGCGTGGTGGCCACCAATATTTTCGACGGCCTGATTACGTTCGATGAACAGCAGCGCCCTCAACCAAGTCTTGCGACGAGCTGGACCGTGTCCGACGACGGCAAGACCATCACCTTCAAATTGCGCCAGGGCGTCAAATGGCACGACGGAAAAGAGTTCACTTCTGCGGATGTGCAATTCAGCGCAATGGAAATATGGAAGAAGATTCACCCGCGCGGGCGTAACACTTTCGCGGCCATCACATCGGTCGATACACCCGACAAGTACACCGCCGTGTTCCGCCTGTCGCATCCTTCGCTGGTGATTTTCAGCTCGCTCAACGCCAACGAAGGCCAGATCCTGCCGCGCCATCTCTACGAAGGCACGGACATCCTGAAGAACCCCTACAATCTCAAGCCGATCGGCACCGGCCCTTTCCGTTTCAAGGAATGGCAGCGAGGTCAGTACATCGTCCTGGAACGCAATCCCAGCTACTGGGAGCCGAATAAACCTTACCTTGATCGCCTGATATTTCGCGTAATCCCCGACGCCAGTTCACGTGCAGCCGCGCTTGAAAGCGGCGATGCACAATACGCGCCGTTCGACCAGGTGCCGCTGTCAGACGTCAAACGCATTGCTGCGTTGCCAAACCTCGCCATCAGCCTGGACGGCTATGCCTGGCAATCGGCGTATGTGTTCCTGGAATTCAACCTGCGTAACCCAGTCCTGCAAAACATCAAGGTGCGCCAGGCGATCGCACATGCCATCGACAAGCAGGCGCTCATCAACACCGTCTGGTACGGTCTGGGCAAACCTGCAACTGGTCCGATCCCGTCCAGCCTCAAAACTTTCTACACCGCCGATGGGGTTCCCCAATACAACTTCGACCCGGCCAAAGCCGAGAAACTGCTCGATGAAGCCGGCTACCCGCGCAAGGCCGACGGTGTGCGTTTCAGGCTCAACCAGGAGTATCAGAACTTCCACGAAACCTTCAAAAACAATGCCGAGTTCATCCGCCAGGCGCTCAAACGCGTCGGCATCGAAGTGACGATTCGCAACCGCGACATTGCCGGTCATCTGAAGGCTGTTTATACCGACCACGACTTCGATATCAATACCGGCCGCTGGGTGCCGACGCTCGATCCGGAGGTAGGCAGTTTCCGCCACTATTGGTCCAAGGCGATCGCGACGGGCGTGCCCTGGACCAATGCGTCCGGCTATAACAACCTCAAGTTCGACAAACTGATCGAGTCGATTCAAGTCGAGCCTAACGCAAAAAAACGCGTCGAACTGTTCCACCAGTTCCAACGTCTGGCCGAAACCGACTTGCCGGTCATCCCGCTGATCGAACAAGCCAACTTCACCGTCTACAACAAAGCGGTGCATGGACTGGGCAAGGCCCCCGATGCGGCGCTGTCGTCGCTCAAGAATGTCTGGCTCGACCAATAAAAGAAAGGATCTGAAAAATGACACAAGAACTCAAAGGCCGCGTGGCGCTGGTCACCGGCGGCAGCAAAGGCATCGGCCTGGCGGTGGCGCGTCGCTTCGCCCAGGAAGGCGCACAGGTGGCCATCATCTCGCGTTCGCAGGACAACGTCGATGCCGCCATCCGCAGCCTGGCCGACGAAGGTCTGAAGGTATTCGGCATAGCTGCCGATCTGCTTGATGCAGAAAGCAGCGAAAAAATCGTCCATGCAGTGGAGGCCGCGCTGGGACCGATCGATCTGCTGATCAATAGCGCCGGTGCGGCCAAGCGCCATGAACCCGAAAATCTGACGCCAGCTTTGTGGCAACAGACTTTCGACGCCAAGTTTTATCCCAGCATCCATGTGCAGCATTTCGTGCTGCAACGGCTGGTGGCACGCGCCGGGCAGCGTGCATCGGCCGATGAACAGATCGGCGCCATCGTCAATATCATCGGCACCGGCGGCAAACATCCCACCAGTACGCATCTCGCAGGCGGCGCAGCCAATGCTGCGCTGATGCTGGCCACGGTCGGACTGGCCGCGCATTACGCGCCGCTGGGCATCCGCATCAATGGCATCAACCCAGGTTTCACACTGACCGGTCGCATCGAGCAGGCGCTGACACTAGAATCCGAACGCCGCGGCATCAGCCGGGAACAGGCGCAGGCGGAAGGCGAAGCCGCCATTCCATTGCGCCGCTACGGACGCCCGGAAGAAGTTGCCGAAGTGGCGTTGTTCCTGGCCAGTCCGCGCGCCAGTTATGTCGTGGGCGCCCTCGTGCCAGTGCATGGCGGCGCCGGTCCGGTGATCTGATCATTCAGATTGTTCCGGCCATTCTGATTCTTACGATCCAAAGGCGTCTCGCTCATGTCCTCTTCGCTCCTTAACTACATCGGCAGGCGGCTGCTGCAATTGCTGCCGATCGCCCTGCTGATCGTGTTAACCACCTATATCCTGCTGCGCCTAGCGCCGGGGGACATGGCCGATGTCATCGCCGGCGAATCCGGCGCGGCCACGCCGGAATACATGACGCAACTGCGCAGCCAGTTCAGCCTGGACTTGCCCGCCGGGACGGTGTTCCTGAACTACTTGCGCAACCTGTTGCACTTCGATCTGGGGTTCTCATTTCATAACAGCATGCCCGTGGCCGACCTGATCCTGGAGCGCGTCGGCCCTACGCTGGTGCTGATGCTGACCAGCCTGATCATCGCCGCGACGCTTGGCGTGACGCTCGGCGTGCTGTCCGCGCGCTATCGCGGCAGTTGGCTCGACGAAGTGATCTCAGCCCTTTCCACCATCGGCTTTGCGACACCGGTGTTCTGGGCCGGGCTGGTGTTGATCGTGGTGTTTTCGGTGCATCTGAAGTGGCTTCCCTCCGCCGGGATGAGCAGCATCGGCGGCCCGCCTGCCACCAGTTGGACAGGATTCGTGGAGCGCGTACGCCACCTGGTGTTGCCCGCGCTGACCCTATCGTTCTTTTACCTCGCCATCTATGT
>JAMFSU010000036.1 GCA_026225475.1 Duganella sp. | reverse complement strand
CCCGCAATCCCCTGCCCGGCCTTAAAAAAGCCCGCTTCTGCGTCGCCGGTGGGGTGGGGAAAGCAACGGTCGAAGAGGGACGCCTGTTCGAGCGCAGCGAGTTTGCGTCTCTCCCGATGGTTACGCCACAGCGCCGGGAACCCCGCAGGGGCGACGTAGTAGCGGTCGCCTTTTTTTGCTTACTTATCTTTGGGCGAGACCAAAGAAAGTGAGCGGCTGCCGGGCCGCCCCCGGCTAGCTCGTCCGAAGAGAACCAATCATCAACAACCAAGAAAACCAAGAAAAACACGCCAGGCATTTTCTTAACTAAACTGTATTAGCAGCTGATACCCGCCTTTTTCGGTACGCCTAGCGACAAGCCTATACAATCGTCTACATCGGCGATATTGATGCGCTTGCAGCCATCGGCAACGCCCTCTTCATTCTTTGCAGGAGAATCATGTTTCAGCACCACGTACCATCGTTTGCCACACTTTCCCGCCTATTAGGTGTCCGTTCCAAGTACCTTGCGTCACTATCATTGAGTCTATATATGAGCACACTGGCTTGTGTCGGCGTGCCCGCACTGGCGGCCGCTGAACCTGCGGCACGCGAAAATACCAAAACCGAACTCAAGTTGCCGCACGGCGTTACCCAAGGACCATCGGCAGAAGGCATCACCGAATACCGCTTCAGCAACGGCTTCAAGCTGCTGTTGCTGCCCGATGCCAGCAAACCGACCGTCACCGTCAACATCACTTATCTGGTCGGTTCCCGTCAGGAAAATTATGGAGAGACCGGCATGGCGCATTTGCTTGAGCATTTGATGTTCAAGGGTACGCCCAAGCATGGCGCGATTCCGCAGGAATTCAGCAAGCGCGGCATGAGCTTCAATGGCACCACTTCGCTCGACCGCACCAATTATTACGAAATCTTCCCGACCGGCGACGACAACCTTCAATGGGCCATCGCAATGGAAGCCGATCGCATGCTCAACTCCTATATCGCCAGAAAAGACCTCGACAGCGAAATGACGGTAGTGCGCAATGAATTCGAAAACGGTGAAAACTCGCCCTCTTCGGTCATGATCAAGCGCATGCAAAGCGTGGCATTCGACTGGCACAACTATGGCAACGCCACCATCGGCAACCGCAGCGATATCGAACACGTCAAGATCGACAACCTGCAAGCGTTTTATCGCAACTACTATCAGCCCGACAATGCGGTCTTACTGGTGGCCGGCAAATTCGACACCAACAAAGTCTTGCAATGGGTTAATCAGCAATTCGGCGGCATGAAAAAACCGAGTCGCAGCTTGCCAGAGTTCTGGACGGTGGAGCCAACCCAGGATGGCGAACGGCAATACACGGTGCGCCGCAGCGGCGATGTCCAGTTGGTGTATGTCGGTTACAAGATTCCGTCGGGCTTGCATATTGACTCCGATGCCATCAGCATCGCCGCCGATATTCTGGCCGACACACCCAATGGCCGTCTGCACAAGCTGCTGGTGGAAACCGGCAAGGCCAGCGCCATCATGCAATACCAGATGAGCGGCGTATCGCCAGGCTTGCAGATCATCGGCGCCGTCGTGAAAAAAGGCGAAGCGCTGGAGCCGGTACGGCAAGCGCTGATCGAAGCAATCGAATCGTTCGCCTCGACCCCGCCGACGGCTGCCGAACTGGCGCGTGTGCGCAGTGATAGCGCCAATGACTACGACAAGCTGATGAGCGACCACCAGCGCATTGGCGTGGCGCTATCCAATGTATTGGCGCTCGGCGACTGGCGCACGCTGTTCGTCGGCCGCGATCGTGTGGACCAGCTCGATGCACAGCAGATCGCTGCTGCCGCCGGCCGCTATTTCCGCCGCGACAATCGCACGGTCGGCCTGTTCATTCCAGAAGACCAGCCACAACGCAGCGAGATTCCACCCGCGCCGGAACTGGCCAGCGTGTTGCAGACCTATCAGCCGCGTGCCGCGATTGCCAGCGGCGAAGCATTTGATTCCAGCCCAGCCAACCTTGACCGGCGTACCCAGCAAGTGCGCGTCGGTGGTCTCAAGCTGGCACTGTTGCCAAAGAAAACGCGCGGCGAAACCGTTTCAGTGCGCATCAAACTCGATTGGGGCAATGCGCAAAGCCTGTTTGGCAAGCGTACCGCCGCCACCTTCGCTGATGAAATGCTGATGCGCGGCAGTCAATCGATGACCCGTGAACAACTGGCCGATGCCTTTTCCAAACTGAAAATCAGCGGCGGTCCGTATGGCTTCCAGACCACGCGCGCCAATCTCGATGCCGCACTGCGCCTGATGGCCGACATCCTGCAGCACCCGCGTTTCGACGCTGCTGAATTCGAACAATTGCGCAAGCAGACGCTGGTCGCACTGGAATCCTCGCGCAACGATCCGGGCACGCGCGCCTCGGAAGCGATGAACCTGCATTTCAATCAATACCCTACTGACGACTGGCGCACCACCCGTTCGCTGGAACAGCGCATTGCCTCCGTGCAGGCGCTGACACTTGATGAAGTCAAGGCATTCCATCGCGATTTCTTCGGTGCCTCGGCTGGCCAGATTGCCATCGTCGGCGATTTCGATGCCGCCGCAGCCACGCGCAGCATTACCGAAGCATTGAGCAATTGGCACAGCGCCGCGCCTTACCAGCGCGTCTTGCCTGAGTATGCCAATGTCGCGCCCATGCATCAGGTCGTCGATACGCCAGACAAGGAAAACGGCAGCTATCTGGCCAAATTCAACCTCAACCTGCGCGACGAAGATCCCGACTATGCCGCACTGGTGGTAGCCAATTACCTGATCGGCGGCGCCAGCTTGAAGTCGCGCTTGGCCGACCGTGTGCGCCAGCGCGATGGCTTGTCCTATAGCATCGGCTCGCAGTTGTCGGTCGGTGCGCTCAGCAATGCTGCCCAGTTCGGCATCGGCGCCATCGCCGCGCCACAGAATATCGACAAGGTGGATCGCGCCATTCAGGAAGAATTGCAAACCGTCGTGCGCGATGGCTTCAGTCAGGACGAACTGGCGCGCGCCAAATCCGGCATCCGCCAACAGCGTGAGCAAGCCCGTGCCCAAGACGAGGCCATCAGCAATGGCTGGATCGGCTTGCTCGACCTCGGTCGCAGCTTTGCCTGGGCCGGCCAACTGGATGACCGCATTGCAGCGCTCACGCTGGAACAAGTCAACGATGCCTTGCGGCGTCGTTTCAATCCGGCGCAACTGAGCGTGGTGATGGCGCGTGATGAACGCAAGGCCACAGCGTCAGCACCTTAATCACAAGGCGTGACGTCATCATGAAAAAAGCCGCCCGACATACATCGGACGGCTTTTTTCCTCAGATTTTTTTAGAATTCCAGCTTTTTGACACCTTCTGCAGTACCCAGCAAGCAGACAGTGGCGCCTTGTCGGGCAAACAATCCGACCGTGACCACACCGACGATATTGTTGATCGCCGCCTCAATTTCCGCTGGCGCGGTGATCGCCAGACCAACCACGTCAAGAATGTAGCAACCATTGTCAGTCACCAGCGGCTGGCCATCCTTCATGCGCAGGCGCGCCTCGCAGCCGAGTGCAGACAACTTGCGTGCTACCACGCTGGCAGCCATCGGAATCACTTCCACCGGCAGCGGGAACGTACCCAATACATCGACCAACTTGGAACCGTCGGCAATGCAGATGAATTTCTGCGCCACCGACGCGACGATTTTTTCGCGCGTGAGCGCAGCGCCGCCGCCCTTGATCATGGCGCCAGCGCCATTGATTTCATCGGCGCCATCGATATACACAGGCATGGTCTCGACCTCGTTGAGATCAAACACGGTAATGCCATGTGCGCGCAAACGCGCGGCAGTCGCTTCCGAGGAGGCCACTGCGCCCTTGATGCGGTCTTTCATCTTGGCCAGTTCATCGATAAAAAAGTTGGCCGTCGAGCCGGTACCGACGCCAATGATTTCGCCTTCCACCACGTAGTCGAGGGCAGCGCGGGCAACCGCTTGTTTGAGTTCGTCTTGTGTCATAACTTGAATAAAAATAAAAAAGAAGAAATCGATCGATTAGTGTGCGTCGTCCGGCTTTTCGTCGAGCGTCTCGAACAAGGCAATCTGCAGCCGCGAATGGAGCTTGACCAGCTTACTCCACAGCAACCACAACAATCCTGCCGCCCCGAGCAACACCACCACCAGCAAGTTGAGCGGCGGCAAAATACTGGCGCTCAATACAAAAATCAACACCATGATAGCGACTATCGACATCACCGGGATGACTTCCGACACAATGCGCCGCACCCCCTCTGTATATGAGCCCGCCAATTCAGGCTTGACGCCGACTTCGGCCAACAGCATTGCCAGTGCTTGCAACTTGCGGTAAGTCGCAATCAGGAACGGCAGCGATAATATCAGGGCGACACCCCAGATCACCGCTTTACGCTCGGCCATCTCGGCAATCCAGCGCGCCAGCCAGGCACTGAGGCCATCGACAAAAAATGCCCCGGCCAGGAAAATCGCCACCACCAGTGCCAGATTGACCATGACCTGCAACAGGATGCGGCGGATGATTTTGCTCAGTTCTGCCTTGTCGCCGGTTGGCTGCAAACTCTCCAGCCAGTTGCTATACAAACCGAGAATGCCGGAAATCTTGCGCGGCACCAGGTCCACGGCCCGCGCTGACAAAGGATCCGCAGCGCGGATCAGGTAAGGCGTCAACAAGGCAGTCACCGCCGACACCGCCACCACGATCGGGTACAGGAAATCGCTGGTGACCTTCAGACTGACACCCAACGCGGCAATGATGAACGAAAACTCGCCGATCTGCGCCAATCCCATGCCCACACGCATCGGCGTACGACCACCATGACCCGACAGAAAAGTACCGATGCCGCAACTCAACAGCTTGCCAAATACCACTGCCACCGTAATCACCAAAATCGGCAACCAGTATTGCGCCAGTACATTGGGATCGAACATCAGACCGATGGCGACGAAAAAGATCGCGCTGAACATGTCGCGCACCGGCTCGATCAAGCGTTCGATGCGATGCAACTGGCGCGACTCGGCCATGATGGCTCCCACCAGAAACGCACCCAACGCCACGCTGTATTGCAGCTTCATCACCAGCAGGCAAAAACCGAACAGGATGCCCAGCACCGTGACCAGCAACATTTCATTGCTCTTGAAGCGCGCGACGTAATTGAGCAGGCGCGGCACGATCAGGATGCCGACCACCAGCGAGACAATCATGAACAGCAGCAGCTTGCCAACGGTATTGACCACCTCACCGGAATCGACCGAGCCGCTGGTGGCAATGCCCGACAACAGTGCAATCATGCCAATGGCAAGAATATCTTCGACAATTAGGATGCCGAAAATGATCTGCGCGAACTTTTCGTTTTTCATACCCAGTTCATTGAGCGCCTTGACAATAATGGTGGTCGATGAAACCGCCAGCATGGCACCCAGGAACACCGCATCCATGGTCTTCCAGCCGAAATAGATGCCAATTTCATAGCCGATCCAGATCATCAGCACGATTTCGGCGATGGCGACAATGACAGCTGTGGCGCCAACCTTGGCCAGTTTCTTGAGGCTGAACTCCAGGCCCAGCGAAAACAGCAGGAAGATCACGCCCAGCTCAGACAGGATGTGGACGGTCTGTTCATCCTGGATCATATTGAACGGCGGTGTATGCGGGCCGATGATGACACCGGCGACGATATAGCCAAGCACCACTGGTTGCTTGAAGCGGTTGAACACGACGGTGACGATCCCGGCGATCAGCATGATCACTGCAAGGTCTTGAATAAATAGTTCAACTGCATGCATGCGCTGAATTCCCCTGATGAATACGCCCGATATAGGCGAGGTTGATGATGTAGCGGACGATCGGCAATGACTGCTTGGCGGGTCTGGCTACCTGGATTGCCGTCTGTGCGGCATTGATGGTGCTGGCGTTGTGCGCCCTGGTCTTACGACAGTTTATCTGCGCCCGGCGTTCACGCGGCGCTGTCGACACTCTAGCCTTGCCACATGTGGCTTGCGTCGGTGAAAGTCAACGGTATTGATTTGGTTTCGGCTTATTGGTGAAAAACAGGTCAGCCATCCAGAAATGACTGCTGCCGATCAATGACAACGACTGGATTTGGTGCAGACAATGCAAACACTGCACCTTAGCGTCGCTGGCAGGCGCAAACTTAGCACAGACTGCGCGCGTTTCGCAAATTTTCTGGCCCGCAGCACCTGGCCGCCGGGTTCGGTTTGCTGCTCAACCAAGTCAAACAAGGGCAGGCATAAAACCTGCTAATAGGCTTTCCTATGGATATTATTCCGGTACACGCACCTGAATTTCAGCGGCCTTTTCGTCAAATGCGATCCGGGTAGCAAACTTGGCACGCTTCATCGGGAAACGCGACTGGAAATGACGGACATTGCCCGAGCCGGAAATGACCCGACGCACGAACTGATAATAAGCATCCATATCGATCACATGTACTGCGAGGAAATAATCATATTCACCCGACACGAAATAGCATTGCATCACCTCAACCTCTTTTAACATGCGCTTCTCGAATTCCTGCATATGTTCGTCAGATTGGTTGTTGAGTGAAATTTCCAGAAAAGCCAGCATGCCATAACCGAGCGAAAAAGGATCGACCATCGCGACTTCGGCATGGATCACACCGGCGTCGCGCAGTACGCGGATGCGGCGCAGGCAGGTAGGTTGCGAAATATGCAATTTCTCGGCAAGCAGACGCGTCGGTATCTGATTGTCTTTTTGCAGCAAGTTCAACAACTTGCGGTCAACCTTGTCGAGGGTATGGTATTTGGGCATAAAAGCAATATTCGTTTTTTGAAAGAAGTTCCGAAAAAGTCTTTGCAAGCCGTTTCTTATGTTGTACCGTCTGCATTATTCGGAAATCAAGCTTGCATGTTACCGTGAGTACGCGCACCGCGATACGTCTTCGAATAAGCAAAAAAGTCCGTGTTTTAGCAATGGTGGTTCATTTCAATCTACAGAGGGAATCTATGAAAATCAAGAGCACAATTATTCCATTAGCTGGCGCAATTGCATTGGCATTTGCCGGCGCGGCCTTCTCTCAGGAAGTCATCAAGATCGCTCACGTCGGCCCTCTCTCCGGTCCTAACGCCCACATGGGCAAGGACAATGAAAATGGCGCGCGCATGGCAATCGACGAATTGAATGCCAAGGGCTTTACCATCGGCGGCAAGAAGGTCACCTTCGAACTGGTCGGTGAAGACGATGCATCCGATCCGAAGCAAGCAACCGCAGTGGCCACCAAGCTGGTCGACGCCAAGGTTGCGGCCGTCATTGGTCACTTGAATTCCGGCACGACCATTCCTGCATCGAAGATCTACAGCGATGCGGGCATTCCCCAGGTGTCGCCATCGGCAACCAATCCGAAGTACACCCAACAAGGTTTCAAGACTGCATTCCGCGTCGTAGCCAATGATGCGCAACTGGGCGCCGTGCTGGGTAAATATGCAGTGGCTTCGCTCAAGGGCAAGAAAATCGCCGTCATTGATGACCGTACCGCCTATGGTCAAGGTGTTGCTGACGAATTCGCCAAGGGTGCCAAGGGCGCTGGTGCGACTATTGTTGCAACCCAATACACCAACGACAAGGCCACCGACTTCAATGCCATTCTGACCTCGATCAAGTCGAAGAAGCCTGAAGTCGTGTTCTTCGGCGGCATGGATGCCGTCGGCGGCCCGATGCTGCGTCAAATGAAACAACTCGGCATCAGCGCCAAGTTCATGGGTGGTGACGGTATCTGTACCGGTTCGCTGCCAGGTCTGGCCGGCGATGGCTTGATCGATGATCAGGTGGTATGTGCTGAAGCTGGTGGTGTTGATGATGCAGGCAAGAAGGGCATGGATGACTTCCGCGCTGCTTACAAGAAGAAGTTCGGTATCGATGTCGTCTACAACGCTGCTTACGCTTATGACGCGACCATGACCGTGGCTGACGCAATGTCGAAGGCCAAGTCGGCTGAACCAGCCAAGTATCTGCCATTCCTGGCCAAGATCACCCACAAGGGTGTGACCGGCACGATCGCTTTCGATGCCAAGGGCGACATCAAGAACGGTTCGCTGACACTGTACACCTACAAAAAGGGTGAACGTACTCTGCTGACAGTGGTTAAGTAATTCGATTCACTGTTCAGTAGTCAGAAACGCGTCCGGTGCAAGCCGGGCGCGTTTTTTATTGTGGCGAGCGGATTGCTGGGTTGCTGGGTTGTCGTCGACATCAAAACGCTTCAATGAGCGTGATGCCGGTCAGTTATGAAAGGCGTGTTTTTCTTGGTTGCTGATGCTTTGTTTTCTTCGGACGACCTAGCCGGGGGCGGCCCGGCAGCCACTCACTTTCTTTGGTCGCGCCCAAAGATAAGTAAGCAAAGAAAAGCGACCGCTACTGCATCGCCCCTGCGGGGTTCCCGGTGGTGTGG
>JAMFSU010000163.1 GCA_026225475.1 Duganella sp. | reverse complement strand
TGAATTCCGGGCTGCTGGTTTGCAGGCTTTGCACTAGCGTTAATTGCCCTTGCTGCGCATCCCAGCGCAATGTCATGATTTCCGACGTCAACTCGGTCAGCAAATAGACGAAACGGCCATTCGCACCAAATGCCAGATGCCGCGGGCCGCTGCCGGGCGGCGTGACAAAGGCGCGTGGATTGCTTGCCGTATCGCCGGACAAGGTATGGCTGGCGCGGTCGAAATCGTAGATGAAAACGCGATCTGCACCGAGATCGGGAACCAATGCAAAGCGATCACTCGGGTCCACCACGATACTGTGCGCATGCGCCTTGGTCTGGCGTCGATGCGGGCCGGAGCCGGTCTCTCTCATGGTCGATACCAGCGCGCCGAGACTGCCATCCGGCTTGACCGCGATGCTCGATGCCGAGCCGGTGCCGAAATTGGCTGCCAACACGGTCTGCGATGGCGCGTCGAAGGAAAGATAGGTTGTGCCGTTACCGCCGGCGGCGACTTCATTGATTTTGGTCAGAGCACCGCTGGCGCGATCGACCGCATAGGCAGTGACGCTGCCTTCGACGGTATTGTCATCATTGACCGCATACAGCACTGGCAATTGCGGATGCGCCACCGTCCAGGTCGGCCGCGGCCCTTCGGCCACAGGACCAATCATGGTCAGCTTGCCGGTGACTTCGTCCAGACGCAGCGCACGGATCTGATTGCCTTGCATACCAACATAGACCAGCGACGTGGCAGCGCCGTCGGCTAGCGTGGCGGCATTGATTGTTGTGCTTGAAAGTGGCAGCGCGATCAATGCTGTTACCAAACCATACTGCACCAGGGCATGTCGCCGCAGGAATTGCATCATATTGTGTTGTCTCCAAAGTGTGGATGCGTTCGTTTTTATCGCTGTCGCGATATCAACTCATCTCTATTTTCCCAGCGATGATGCGGGCCACGGCTATTTTATTTTAGTGCCTAAGAGTAGGTGATGCCCCCGCAGGCGTCTTTACACAAAAATGAGATTCACTGGCATTTTTGTCGCATGGTGCCGACGAATTCCGCATTGCCATTCCATCAAGGACAGGTCAGCGGCATGGTTGACGATCTTACGTCATGCGATAAGAAAAAAATGCCAGTGAATCTCATTTTTGTGTAAAGGCATAATTGCAGGCATCCAATAGTATTGCTCACCACCACGGCAATCTGCATTGCGTTTTTTCAATCAGATGTCGCAGGGGCGGCCGCATCGAGAGTCAGACAATGACCATGCCTAAAAAACATTAATAGAAATCCAAACGGACGGAGACATGAAAAACAAATTCACCCTGGCGCGCAGCGCCACGCTTGGCATGGCCATCGCCTGCTGCTTCAACACCATGAGCCAGGCGCAGGAAGCCGCGGTAACAACCAGCTCGGCAACCACGCAAGTCGCCGCTGCGCCCGATGCCCATGCATCGTTTGCACCACCCACCAACTGGAACGATACCTTCATCGGCGCCCGTTATGCCAGCGACTTTTACTTTCCTGGCAGCGCCAACAAGGTCGCGCAAAAGATCGGCACCGTCAACAGCACCGGTGGTTTCAAATACGGTACTTATATGTTCAATGTCGACTATCTGGTGTCCGACAAGAACAATCCCGAAGCCAACGGCAACGACGGCGCACAAGAAATCTACAGTGTCGGCCACGTCACCTGGAGTGCCGGCAAGATCCTGGGCAAGCCGATGAACTTCGGCATCATCCGCGACTTCGGCCTGACCACCGGCTATGAGTTGAGCAGCAAGAATGATGCTTACGGTTCCGCCGCACGCATGTGGATGTTTGGTCCGACACTGGAATTTGCACTGCCACGTGGCTTCTGGAACCTCACCACCGGCTGGCGCAAGGAAACCAATCACAATGGCATCAGCCATGCTGACGTCACCTATGCCACTGCCTGGCATATCGAAAGCGCCTGGATGGTGCCAGTCGATCTGGGTCCGGTTCCTGCGGTGTTCAAGGGTTTCCTCAGCATCACCGGCCCCAAGGGACAAGACGGCTTCCATGTCCAGACCACGACCGAAACACTGGCACGCATGTCGTTCCTGTTTGACGTCGGCGCACTGGCTGGTCATCCCAAGACGTTCTACGTTGGTCCTGGCTATGAATACTGGAAGAACATGTTCGGCACGCCACCTAGCGAAGCGGCTGGCACCAAACGTTCGGCCCCGACCATCAACGCTGAAATCCACTTCTGACATCCAGCGCCCCGCGGGGGTGTTCTGGCTTGCAACGCCCGCCTTCTGGCGGGCGTTTTTTTGTCTGCATCACTTAGGCCCATAAAAAAAGGCGCCATGCCTAAGCACAGCGCCCGCCCCCTCCCCAAGCAAACAGGTTTATTTGTTTGGCACGTACAAGGGCATTGCTTCTTCCCACAAGGTATCGGTGATCGCCCGTTGATTGCTGCCATCAGCATTCATGACCCAGTTCTGGCCGTCGGGCTGGAAGCTGTTGTCATACAGCGCCAGTTCATCGCGGAAGCCATAGGTGCCGGAGCTGTAGACGATGCGGTTATCCCAGGTCCAGACGGCGTGGCCCTGATTGGCGCCATCCGAGGTCAAACGCTTGAGCTCGCTGCCATCCGGTTTGATGGTGAACACGTCATAGTTGAATTTGTTCGGATCGCTGGGATCAACAATCTTGCGCGTGAACACAATCTTGCTGCCATCAGGCGACCAGCCCGGCAAATTATCCTGGCCCTCGGTCAGATTGACTGTCTTGCGGCTGTCGAGGTCAAGAATGCGCAGTCCCTGGATTTTGTCGCTCCAGACCCGGTAGACGATCTTCTTGCCATCCGGCGAATAGCTCGGAAAACCGGCATTGATGGAATCGTCCGTCAATACTTCCGGTTGGTTGTTCATGCTGCCATCGGCCTTAATCCGTGCAATACGGCCAGGGCCAAAGGTGCGCGTGAAGAACCATTGACCAACACCGAATGCCACCCATTGCCGGTCAGGCGACCAGGTCGGCTGGAATGCACCGGCCAGACCTGCCTGCAGCTTGTGCGGATCGAGACCGCTGTTGGCCGGATCAAAAATCCGCTTGTAGCCGGTGAAATCCGGATTGATGATGGCGATCGACGAATTGAGCGCCTTTTCGGTGTACACCAGTTGCTTGGTGTCCGCCGACAATTGCGGAAAGACATCGATGTAACGGTAATCCCAATCCTTGTCGAAACTGAACAACGGCGTACCATTGGCATGCGCTGGCCGCATCGTGATTTTTTCATAGACCATCTTGCTGCCGTCGGCCGAATAACGCGGCGAGCGAATGCCCGAGTTGCCGGTGGCGCGGAATTTTCCTGCCGTGGTATAGATGCCTTCGGTGCTGCCGCCTTTGACATGATAGGCAACTTCGGTCGCGTTCAGATATTGCGGGAACACTTTCATGCCCGGTGTTGCCGTCAAGGTAGTCTTGCTCAGGCTGGCCAGGTTGACCGAGACAATTTGCGAACTGACCGCATTGATGCCTTCAGGGCGATGCGCGCCCCAGGTCGATTCTTCCGGCGTTTCATAGAATGCCAATTGCTTGCCATCTGGCGACCATACCGGCGAACCGTCGGCAAAACCCGGATTGGAAGCGACTTTCTTCAGTTCACTGCCATCAGGCTTGATGATATAGATGGCGCTTTCCTGGGTACGCTCCCAGCCAACCGGCAGATTGTGACCGCGCCAATCGGTGCCGGTATCCGACGAAAATGCCAGCCACTTGCCATCCGGTGACCAGGATGGACGGAAGTAGCTATGCGGCTTGCTGGCATCGAATTTCAAATCGCCAGTCACATTCTTCAACGCGCCGGTGGCGATATTGAGGGTCCACAGATTGGTGGTACCAAACTCTGCTGCGCCGCGCCGCGACGATACGAACGCGACCATGTTGGCATCGACCGGTGAAAACACCGCAGCGTCATCGACCGCAATGTGATCGGTCAAGCGCTGCAAACCGCTGCCATCCACTTTGACGCGATACAGGTCGGACTCGCCGAGGCCGGCACGTTCGGAGGTGAATACGATCCACTGACCATCTTGCGAAAACGCCGCATGGTAGTCGAAGCCGGGAGTCGGCAACAGCTTGTGTTCATTGCTGCCGTCAGCATTGGCAATATAGAGTTCTGAGGTCACCGGGCCAACCCGGTTGAGCAGCATGGTGCCCTTGGTGGCAGCTTCTGCCCCCACCGACACCGCCACCCAGGCGGTCGCCAGGGTCGCGCAGGCCAGGATTTTTTTAAGCGAACTGCTTGAATACATGAGAAGTATCTCCGTTGTTGTCGCTGGAACCGGCGTTGTCGTTATCCGGCCCGGCGATTTTCTGAAAAACAATACTACAAGCCTGCCTGGATCAAAATGCGTGGCGCACCCCGGCCATGATCGATTGCTGCGAACCGCCTGGCAAAGAACCGGTGCCGGGCGGATTAGTGCTGACCGGCAAGGCAAGGATGCCGGTATTCTTCATCGACGACAGTGTCAGATACAGCGATGTGCGTTTGGACAACAAGTAAGTGCCACGCAAGGTCAGCAAGACTGCCTTGTCGTTGGCATCGAACTTGTTGATGGCCGCCATGCCGTCCATCACGAACTGCGGCGACACGGTCTGCGACACCACCAGCCAGTACAGATTGCTCTTCTTCAGCGTGCCACCATCGTTGTTGCGATACAGCCAGCCCGCGCCGAGCTGGGTGTCGCCCAGTTTGGCATAGGTATTGACGGTCAACCGGCTGTCGGTCAAGTTCGGCGAGGTGAGGCCCCCGTAGGTCGCCGACGTGCCGCCATATTGCCGTTCGTAGGCACTGACCAGGCCCCAGTTGCCACCATCGTATTTGAGCATCCACGACCATTCGCGGCATTGACGCGCATCCGTGCTTTCGCCAGGACAATTGGTGGCAGTCGGGTTGCTGGCGCTGGCGGTATCACGGCCGAAGCTGTAATTGACGCCGCCGCTGAAGGCCCCGAACTTGTTGCGATACGACACCGAGTTGTCGGCGCGCGCGTTGGGGATACCGGCATCGAGTGAGCCCAATCCTTCGGATGCGGCAGCGAAGATGTCGGCGTCAAGCATGCCGAAATAACGCATGGTGTATTGGCGGCCAAGGCTGATGGTGCCAAAGTTGCCATCCAGGCCGACAAATGCTTGCCGCCCAAACAAGCGAGCCTGGCTGGAAGCCCCAGTATCGGCTGCAAAGCCACCTTCGATGGCAAAAATGGCGCGCATGCCACCGCCCAGATCTTCGGTGCCGCGAAAACCGATACGCGATGGTGTGGCGCCATAGCCGACGCGGAATTGATTGCCGGTAGCGCCGCCGGTGGTTGGTACCCCGCGCACGTATTCCACTCCAGTGTCGATAACGCCATAGATGGTGACCGAACTCTGGCCTATCGTCGTGTCAGTTTGTTGCGCCCAAGCTGGTGCCGCGACGACCATAGCGCCGGCCAGACAAAGCGTTGCCCTGTACTTCATGAATGTCTCCTCCGTTTATTGTTTCGCCTTGCATTGTTACGTGGTAGCGCGGCTGCTCTGCGGCAACTCGTCGCTCTTGTTACTGATTGCGGATAACGCCTTCTGACATATTTTTTCTGCGTGCGTGAACGCCGGTGAGCCGCTAACGACCTCAGCCCAGACTGGCGGTGACGTCGTCAAACAATTCATCGACCGACAGGCGACGTGGAATGATTTTCTGATCAAGCGCCCAGTCGATTGCCAACTGGATCCCTTTGCGATTCTGTTCCAGGCCAATCGGCGGAAAGATCGCCGGCACGCCACCTTCGGTGAGCGCACGGCTTTCGACGATCATGCGGTAGAGCTCGCGCACGATTTCCGGATGCTGCTTCGAGATGTCCTGATGTACCACGAACATGTGGTTGATCGGCACCACGTTTTCGCGTGCGAACCAATCCTTGGCGGCAGCCTGAGCATCCGGCACCAATGTGCGTACGCGTGGATCCTTGGGCATGTCTTCGCCCAGCAGGGCGGCCGCCAGTTCACCGTCGAGCATCATTTGCGGAATCGACGCGCCCTTGGGCAGACGCTGGCAATTGACCGGATCGCTGTACTCGGCCAGATGGCCGTCGTTGAGCGTCATCCAGGTGACCTTGTCGAGATCGACGCCATATTCGTGACGCAGAATGCCGCGTATCCACAATGCCGTGGTTTGCGTATAGGTCCGCACGCCGACTTTCTTGCCTTCGATATCCTTGGGATCAAGCTGGCCAAAGTCGAGATTGAAACCGGCGCAATGATGCTGGAATCGGCCCGATATTGGTGTCGGCAGCAACACATAAGGTTTGCCGTAAGCCTTGGCCTGCAGGAAAGTGACGATGGCCAGTTCGCCAGCGTCGAAGGCGTTTTCGCGCACCATCGCCTTGAAGCCATTGTGGGCTGGCGTCGGACCGCAAAAGTCGAGGTTGACCAGATCGGATTTGACGCGACCATCGCGCATCGCCTTGGTCACCGCATATTCGGCCAGGTTGGTGCGCAGTGTTGGCAGCGCGGTTGCTGAGGTAGTCATGTTCATGCTCTCCATTGCTTGAATTAAATTACAGCCGCACTTCGATCAGCGTCGGCCCTTCGGCACGCGTCGAGTCCACCATCGCCTTGTGGAAACCTTCGGCCGTCTCCACGGCCACCGACGGCACTCCCATGCTCTTGGCCATGGCCAGCCAGTCGATGCGCGGCTTGTCGATATCGATCATCGACAAGGCCCGCGCGCCCGGTGTGCCGGCACCCATGTTGGCGTACTCGGCCTTGAGAATGGCGTAACTGTTATTGGCGAAAATGATTGTGGTGATGTTCAAACCCTCGCGCGCTTGCGTCCACAAGGATTGAATCGTGTACATCGCACTGCCGTCACCGACCATGCAGAACACCCGCCGATCCGGGCAGGCCAGAGCCGCACCGGTCGCCACCGGGGTGGCGTAGCCGATCGAGCCTCCCATGTTGTTGATCAGGTCATGCGGTGCCGCGCCCATGGTGTGGCCCATCGATTCACGCCCAGTGGTGAGTGACTCGTCAACCAGAATGGCGTTTTCAGGCAAGGCGGCAGCCAATGCATGCGCGATGCTGAGCGGGTTGAGTGCACCAGTGGGCACCACGGTCTCAATACGCGGTTGCAGAATCGCTATGCTCTTGCGTGCACCCAGTTCATCGAGCAACATCTCCAACGCCAGTTCGCTGTCTTCATCGGCCTCCACCAACGGATGCACCAACGTGCCTTCTGGCTTGAGCAGGCTGGGCTTGTCCGGGTAGCTGAAAAAGGCCACCGGCTCCACGGTCTCGACCGTGATGATGTGCTTGAAGTCCTTGAGGAAAGCGGTGGCCTGCGCCACGGCATACGGGATGCGCTCAATCGGCACCCGTCCGGCGCCGCGTTCGATACGCGCCGTGAAGAATTGCGAGGCGAGCCGTGCACCAGTGGCAGCGGCGACCTGGCCGGCACGTTCCAGCGCCGCACCACGTGTGGCGCGATTGGCCAGAATGATCAAGGCCGGCTCGCCCGAACGCAGCACGCGGGCGATATGCGCGATGCGCGCCGCATCCGGCTTCTTGCGCGTTGCGCTCACGCGCGGTGGCAGTACCGGCGTACCGGCTTCCTGCCAGGAGGTGTCGCCCGGCAAGATCAAGGTGGCGATCTGACCCGGATGTTCGGATGCCTTGGCCACTGCCTTGGCGGTATCCCAGGCAATGGCACTGGCCGCATCGGCACGCCGCACCCAATGACTTAAGGGTCGTGCCAGACCTTCGATGTCGGAGCTCAGCGGCGGGTTATATTTCAAGTGCGAGGTCGAATGCTCGCCGATGATATTGACCATGCCCGATGAGGCGCGCTTGGCATTGTGGATGTTGGCAAGGCCATTGGCCAGGCCCGGTCCCAGATGCAACAAGGTCGAGGCTGGTGTTTCCTTCATCCGGTACCAGCCATCGGCGGCACCGGTGGCAACGCCTTCGAACAGGCACAGCACGCTACGCATTTTGGGGTTTTCCAGCGCTGCCAGAAAATGCATTTCCGACGTACCCGGATTGGCAAAACAAATGTCGACGCCCTGATCGACCAGCGTAGCAACCAGGCTTTCTGCTCCATTCATTTAGTAACCTGCCATCTCACGCGCCAGACCGACCACGCCATAGGTACGTTGCGGCGCCGACATCAAGAAACGGTAACCCTCTTCCAGCAAACGACGATGATTTTTGGCAGTGACGTGCGGATTGCCGACCACCACGTTGTGCTTGTGGCAGATTTCGACAATCTTGCGCATGGCGTCGAGCACCACTGGATGTTCGTATTGGCGCGCGTAGCCGAGTTCCTGGCTGAGGTCGCCTTCACCGATGAGGATGAAACCGATGCCGGGCACGTTTTTCAACATGTCGTCGAGGTTTTCAATTGCCTGGGTGCTTTCGCACATCAGGCCGACCAGGATTTCTCCTTGCGGTGCCAGCGGCCAGACGTCGGCTTTCTTGTAGTAGTCGGCCATCGACAAACCCCAATAACGCGAGGCCGTAGCAGGGCCATCGCCACGCACGCCCTTGGGTTCATACAGCGCCTCGCCCTTGGGACGCGCATAACGGCACGAGGCCACGGCGTTGTAGGCTTGCTCGACAGTCGCCACGTGCGGCCAGACCACACCATAGGCACCACGGTCGAGCACCTGCTTGGCGAACGATTGATTCATTTCGACGCCGTTGGCGGGAATCCGCGCAATCGGTGTCACGCCCGGCGCGACCGAGCCGGATTCGGCAATCGCCTTGCGGTTGAGCATGTATTGCAGGGCATCGCCGAGGGCAGCAACGTCGTAGGGATTGTGTTCCATTTCAAACACGATGCCATCGTAGGGCGCATCACTCATTTCGATGGCATTTTGCTTGTCGAGTTTGGAAAAGGCGGCAAACGCTGGCTTGCCGGATTCGAAGGCGCGAATGATGCTGTTTAAACGGGTATCTGACATGATCGTTTCTCTTTCAATGAATGTGCTTGAAGTCGGTTCCAGGCCGAATCACTCGGCCGCTTTCCAATACATGAATCCCATCCCTTCGCCGGTGCCGGCGGCGGTGCGCCAACAGGGTACGTAGTCGACCACCGTCATGGCCGCACCGGTGTCTTGCATGGCCTTCATCACGCTGACATAGAGCTTGATTTCGGAGGTACCCGATTGATACGAACGGTCGTCGACAGCAGCCAGCGCTTCGTAGTCGTAGTCGGCCAGCATCTTCATGATGCTGTGATCGAATTCTTCGTCGTTGACGAAGTGCGACAAACCACCGGAGGCGAAAATGCCAACCCGCACATCGTCCGGCCAGGCATTGATGGCGTCGCGCAGCACGCGGCCGAATTCAATGCAGCGCGACATCGACGGTTGGGTCGGTGGGTAGAAGCAATTCATGATGATCGGCACATGCGGCGGCGGATTGTCATCCATGATCTGGTGATAGACAAAGCTGTAGGCATGCGGCGCCACCGGATACTCAGGCAGCGGCTTCATCCAGACATTGTCGGGCCAGGCGAACAGATCGGTCAGGTCGAAGCCTCCACGCTGAAAGCTGTCGATCAGGTAGTTGGCCAATTGCGGATGGCATTGATGCGTCACATGATGATCGGGCGCATAGACCGAACGCTGCGGTGGACCGTTGTGCACTTCCTGGCCGGTATAGATGGCAATCGAAGGGGAGAAATCGGTAAAGATTTCCTTTTGATCCTTGCCCAGAATGATGGCTACATCGATGTCGGCGCTACGATAGACCCGGGCCATTTCATCGAGGGCGACACGGCAACGGGCGGCGCGAGCGGTACGCTCTTCGATGGTCAGGTATTTTTCAAACGCGGCGCCACGGTGCGCTTCCAGCTCCGGATAAGTCCAGGTCCGATTGCGAAACCACAATTCAGGATTGTTGCGATCGCGCTCGCCATTTTTGAGCCAGTCTTCCGGCGCTTGACCGAGCATGCCGCTGTGCGGTACTGCCATCCCGAATACGATTTTTGCCATTTGTGCTCCTCAGTAAATTTTTAGTGTTCAAGCCGACCGCAGATGCGGTTCAGCTTTTGCCATGTTGTGATTTCAGACCTGCCGGCGGCGCGTCATCACTGGCGGCGGTCTTGGTGGGAGTCGGTTCGGTGACCTTGGGCGACCATTGCGGGCGGAACAGGATGACCGTCGCCAATGCCCCCACCAACAGGAACACCAGAATCACCATCATCGGTAAGTCATAGTTGCCGCTGACATGCAGCAACCAACCAGATAAGCTTGCCGCCACGCCACCGGCCATACTGGTGGCGACCTGTTGCACGCCGGTGACCAGCCCAATGGCCTGGCGCGGAATCAAGGTTAGACGCGACAGCACCAGATTGTTGGCAGTGGTCAACCCCAGTAGCGACAACGACAGCACATTCCAGAACAAGGCCATGTTGAGCGTATCAGCGTAAGCACCCAGCATCACCGTGCAGCCGCCGATAAAACCGGCGATGATGAAGGCCTTGCGCACCACGATCGGATCGTTGCCACGCGCGATGATGCGGTCGGCACCCCAGCCCGCAACGGCGGCCACGATGGCAATGCCGGCGAAACTGAAGAAGGTATAGAGTCCCGATTTTTCCAGCGACAGACCACGTTGCTCGACCAGATAAGCTGGCATCCAAGTCATGCAATAAAACGTGAAATAGCCGTAGCAGAAGTTGGTGATCATGCCGCCCCAGACCACCGGGCTGGACAGGATGCTGCGAAACGTCACTGCCTGCGCACTGCGGTTGGCCACTGCCAATTGCGCCTTGGAAGGAAAGTCATTGCGTACCATCAACAACCATGGCACCAGCCACAGCAGGCCAACTACGCCGGTGGCGATGAACATTATTTTCCAGGAATAATTGACAATGAACCAGGCACCGACCGGCGCACCAATGGCGGGGCCGAATTTGTTGCCCATGGCCAGAATGCCGACCGCGAAACCGTTTTGACTTTCGTCGAAGTTGTTGCGTATCCAGCGATAGCTGGCCGGAATCACAATCGCCTCGGCCACGCCGATGATCAGGCGCATCAGGATCAGACTGTACAAGGCTGTCACCGCGCCCATCAAGGCGGTGGCAATACACCACAGGAAGAAGCAGACCGCATACGGCCACTTGACGCCATAGCGGTCAGCGACCCAGCCCATCGGCACCTGAAACAGGCCGTACGACCAGAAAAAAGCGGAATTGATCCAGCCCCGGTCCACGCTGCTGAGGGTAAATTCGCGCACAAAGCTGGGGTCCGCCAGCGCCGAAGAAATGCTGGTACGGTCCACAAATGAAATCAATACACCCAACGCCAGCAAGGCGAGAATGGTCCACCGGCTTGCAGCGCCCGGTGCTTCTGGTTTGCTTGTCTCCATCTACTTCTTTCTTTTTGGTGCTGCTTGAATCTGTGCTTGACTCTTTTTGTGCACCGGCCGGTGGCGTCTTGCGCGCCTTGCCAACCGGTGATCAACGTTAGGCTAACGCTGGATAAAGCTGCTGTGCAGTCTTGCCAAAAATCCACTCTCGCTGTTCTTCATTGAGGCAGGCCAGACTTGCTTGCGCGGTCGCCAGAATTTCCGACAGTGCGCCAGGAGAAGTCGGGTAATTCGACCCCCAGGCCAGACGCTGCGCACCAAAGGCTTCCACTACCCGTGGGAAGAAAGTTTCGGCGCTGGCTTTTTCCTTCTTCACATCGCCGAAGATGCGCGGCGTCAGCTTCATGTAGATATTTTCATAAGCGGCCAGCGCAAACATGCTTTGCGCCTTGGCATACGGTGCGCCATCGGTGACATCGGGGCGACCCAGGTGATCGAGAATAATACGCACAGTAGGAAAGCGCTTGGCCAGCGCCGTCACTTGCGGCAGACCGATCGGGCCAGTCTGGATGCACATTGGCAAGTTCAGTTCGGCACACAATTCCCAGGCGGGATAAGCACGCGGATCTTCCAGTTCGGTCGGATCGAATTCCTTGGTGCTGCCACCGGTGAACAGGCGCAGACCGGCCAGGCCAAGCGCGGTCCATTCACGGATGCGCTGCGGTGCGTCCGGCTGCACCACATCGACCGAGCCGACTGCCACCAGACGGCCGGGATACTTGCCGCAACCTTCGACCACATAGCGATTGTCGAAGCCATAGGTAGTTGACGAATGCACCACGGCGGCCTTGGCCACGCCTGCCTGATCCATTGCAGCGATCAGGTTTTCGACGGTACTGGGGCGCTCCTGCGACCAGTCAGAACGCTTGCCGAACAACGGTGCCGGCGGATAGCGGCCCTCATCATCGGAAATGATGTGGGGATGAATATCAACGAGTTGAGATGCCATGATTGTCTTTGTCCTTTTTTAATGCGCGCTGGCTTATTTGCCGCGTGCCTTGAGGCGTTTGTCCAGACGCGGATAAACGCGGCGCACATTGCCTTCAAAAATCTTGTAACGGTCGTCACCGGTCAAGGCTTCGCAATCATCGATGTAGCGCTTGGTGTCATCAAAGTATTGGCCGTTCTTCGGATCCTTACCGCGCACTGCACCGATCATTTCGGAGCCGAACAAGACGTTGTCGGTGGGCACGACCTTGGTCAGCAATTCGACGCCGGGCTGGTGATAGACACAGGTGTCGAAGAAAATATTGTTGAGCAGTCCTTCCAGCGGACGGTCGCACATTTCCAGCGACATGCCGCGATAGCGCCCCCAGTGATAAGGCACTGCGCCGCCGCCATGCGGAATCACGAACCGCAATGTCGGGAAGTCCTTGAACAGGTCCGACTGCAACACTTGCATGAACACCGAAGTGTCAGCGTTCAGATAATGTGCGCCGGTACCGTGAAAGCAAGGATTACAGGAAGCCGCAACGTGAATCATCGCCGGCACATCCAGATCGACCAGCGCTTCGTAGAGCGGATACCATTCGCGGTCGGTCATTGGCTTGCCGGTCCAGTAGCCACCGGTTGGATCGGGGTTCAGGTTACAACCGACAAAGCCCAGTTGCTCGATGCAACGACGCAATTCAGGAATGCTGTTGGCCGGTGCCGCGCCTGGCGATTGCGGCAATTGGCAGACCGGCGCAAAGTTGTCCGGATACATTTCGGTGACACGATGAACCAGGTCGTTCGAAACTTCTGCCCATTCCAGGCTGGTGCGCTCATTGCCCAGATGGTGGCTCATCAAACCGGCGATTGGCGAAAACAGGGTCAGGTCGCTGCCGCGTTCGCGTTGCAGTTTGAGTTGGCCGTTGCCGACGCCTTCGCGGATTTCATCATCGGACACATGGGCGGTAGCGCGTGATGGTGCGTTGGTCGGATCGTTGGCGAACTCGACCTGCTTGGCGCGCCAGTTGCGAAACGAAGTGGGGACGGTCGTAAAATGGCCGTGGCAATCAATAATCATGTTGTCTCCGTACGGTTCAGCGGGCCAATGGGTCCACAAAGAGTTCACCAATCGACATGCGACGTGGCGTCAGGCCTTGCTTGAATGCAGTGGCTTCCAGCGTTTCGATGGTCTTGAGATTTTCCTGCAGGCCGTAAGGCAGCGGATCGTAACCGACGATCTTGCGCAATTCGAGATACTTTTTGTCGCTGGCGGCAGTGGCTTCGCCGGCATCGAGACGCACCAGCCATTCTTTCTTGGCTTGATCAAACGCGTCATAGATCGATTTGGCAATCCATGGATTTTCTGCCAGCACGGAATCCTTGACGACGATGGTGCCGTGCATCGGATAGACCCCGGTACGGGCGTAATATTCGGATTCCAGTTGCGCCGCATTGGGCAGCAGATCAGGATAATCGGCCTCGACTTCCTTCCAGCCACCGGTCGGTGCACCGGTGCGACCAATCCCTGCGGCTGCTGCAAAACCGGCCACCAGTTCACCACTGGCCATCATTTCTGCCAGCGAACTGCCGGCTGGTGCATGAATCACATTCGCCGGCAATTTGAGTTGGGTGACATGTTCTTCATCATCGACCACCCAGGTGACCTTGGAAGAATCCAGACCGAATTCATCGATCAGGACCTGGCGTGTCCATACGCCGGTGGTGACTGAATAGGCGCGCACACCGACCTTCTTGCCTTCCAGATCCTTGGGGCTGTTGATACCAGCATCCGGGCGCACCAGCAAGCCACCATGGTGAAAGCGGCGCACCACGAAAATCGGCAAACCGACGAACGGCGCACCATAAGCGCGGGCGATGATGTAGGTGGTCGGTGCCAATTCGCAGACATCGAATTCAACGTCGCGCACCATGCGGCGGAAGGCGCCGATCTGCGGTTGCACCGTGACAAATTCGGCATCCACACCCTCGATGGGAATGGAACCGTTGCGGATGGCTGAGGTATGCGGATGTTCCGCAATGGCGATCTTGAGGGGGACTTTCTTGGCCAACTTCATTCTCCTTTGGATTTCTCGTGCCAACGGCTGGCTGAACAATCCAGCTACCGGGCATCTATGTCAGGAGGCAAGAATAGGGGAAGCTGGCACGGGCGTCTCTACACAAAAATTAGATTCGCTGGCATTTTTTGAAGTGCGGGATAGGACAAAAAGCAAACCCTGGAAATCATGATCGCGGCTGGGCCGATCACGCCAGCATTCCTTGTGCATCGCAGCACGCGCGCTGCCATTTGCACCAGATCAGCTTATTTGTAAGTAAGCCTCAGCAGCCTTGAACCAAAGCGCATCCGGGCCTAGAATGGCGTCGGTCACCGATTTATGCGAACGCGTCGTATGCGACCAGCATACGCAAATTGGTGCAATGTAGGACAAGCAGACACAGCGAAAGAAATTATCCGCAACAAGATGGATCGCGCTGTCGACTGTCAAGGAGACTTTATGACACACAGTGCAATAACAAAGCAGCAACGCGACTTGAACCACAAGACGCCGTTGACGACGGTGCCCAAGGTGCGTTTATACGTTGAACGCCAGAAGCAGAAAGAGAACTGGTTCGTCAACATCGGCCACGTGACTGATCGCGGCCGCTGGCGCACGGCGCCGCATGCGCATCCGGAATACGGCCAGGTGATTTTTGTGCGCAGTGGGCACGGCGTGATGAATCTGGAAGGTTCCAGCGTGCCGTTTACCGGACCTTGCGTCTTGCTGCTGCCGACCGAATGTGTCCACGGGCTGGACTACGAAATGGATGTGGATCGCTGGGTCGTGACCATCGAAGTTGCCTATCTGACCCAGGTCAATAGCAAGCTGCACGAATTCATCCAGTTATGGGCGGCACCACGCATGATTCCGCTGTCCTATGCAGAACAGTCTGCCAGTGAATTCTTCGGCCTGATCCAACGGCTGGAGCAGGAACTGGAGAGCAAGACCATCGGCCATATCATCGGTACCGAAGCGCTGCTGACATCGTTGCTGCTGATGCTGGTGCGCGGCGTGCAACTGGAGCAGATCGATAACGATGGTGCCACCCGCAACGAAATCCGTGTCGCCGACCGTTTCCGCGAATTGATCGAACAGCATTACCGGCAAAACCTGGCGCTGCAGGACTATGCCTCGATGATGGCGGTGTCGCTGGTGCAACTGCGCGCCGCATGCGCCTCGGCCACCGGCCATAGCCCGACCAAGATGATCCATGCACGCATCATCACCGAAGCCAAGCGCAATTTGATCTTCGGCGATATGGCGGTGGAACAGGTGGCATTCTCGCTCGGCTTTGCCGACGCGGCTTACTTCACCCGTTTTTTCCGCAAAGAAGTCGGGCAGACGCCGAGCCAGTTCCGTATTGCTTCGCGGGAGCAAGCGCATCGCAGCAAATAGACACCTAGCCTGCCAACAGCGATAGTCTACTCAAACCGTCACTGTGACCGCCGCTGCATGCTGTCTTCGGCGCCAATCAATTGGTTACCGAGCAACTCGTAGCGCAGCGGCTGGTCTGCCGACAGGGAATCTCTAGCGACGACGCGACGCCAATCGGCATCCACAGGCACGTCTCTGAAAAATGCCACAACGGCAATGAAGCGGGTATCTTCCCGCATGGGCTGAGACAGACTGACGGCGCCATCGGGCCGAACCACCGCGCCTTGCATATCAAGCAAGTCTTGCGCCAAAACGACCCGATCCTGTTGCAATAACATCTCATAGCTCGCGGCATCAAAGGCCTTGCGATCCCTTAACTGATAGACCCGTACGACGACCGTCAATGGTCGTTGCTGGTCATCCAAATTCAGGGCCTTATGGGCGTTGAAATCGATATGCACTACCTTAACCTGCTTCGAAAACACCGCCTTGGTTACATTAACAGTAGTATCCGATACCGCCTGCCAAGCACCACAGCCCGACAACAGCAGGCTGGCTGCTACAATAAAAAGCGTGATCACGCGCATAAAGTCTCCATTCCAAAATAAGTTAAGCGGCCAAACCGCAATAGCGCCCCAGCGCAATCGTCACGACGCCATCGTGGACCGGTTTGAGTAAGGTCGACCAGCCCAGGCGCGGCGGTGGCGCCGCAATGTCATCGCCCTTGGCCGCGGCAGATGCCCTCAGCTTGAGCAGCGGCATCGCCATGATTGACAGCACCAGGCGTATTTCGGCATCGGCTTTGTAGCCGAGATAGACCCGCAACAGCTTGCGCATGTCGCCATGCAGTTGTGCTCCAGGCAAGAGCGCATTGGCTTGTACTACATCGGCAGCAACAATCGTCACGCGCACTGTTTGCGTACGATCGAGCAAAGCACGGCCAAGCACATGGCCATCACCCAAACCGCTAGGCCGGGTATTTCCAGTTTTCCCGCGACCCAAGGCTTGCGGCTGCTGCAGTCGCACCCAGACTGGATGAAATTCGGTGACGCGTACCTGCGCACCCTGCAACAACTGGCGCAGCATGCCGGCCAAGCCGTCAGCGGTGCGCGTACGTTGGGTCAGCAAGCCGAGCGAAGCAAGTAACTGCGGTGGTGCAAGACCCTGTTTGTGCGCCGCCTGGCCGATGCCAAAACCGGCTAGGCCAAGCAGGTACTGCGACGTCACATCATCGCCGCCAGATCGAAAGCCAACTGGATAGCGATACTTACGCCAACCACGATAGAACAGCGTGGCGATGCGGTGGTTGAACAGATCCAGAAATGCGGCGATCGCATCGCTGCCTTCGCGTCGCAAGACGATATCTTCGAGGAAATGATGGGCCATGGCAGCATTGACGCCATACAGTCCCAAAAAGCTCGTACGCACAGTCGGTGCCGCACCGGGGCGTTCCGGATCGTGTTCCACCAAGGCCATTTCGGTGGCAGGAAAACCCAGACTCGCACGTGGCAAAAAGCGCAGCGCTTCTGTGGCAGGCGTATCGCAAGTACCCAGCAAAGATTGTTGCGGCGCCTGTAGCTCCAGCAACTGACACAGTTGAAAAAAATTCATGCGCGGCGCGTGCTGCAACAGCGCTGCCAACAATGGCCCATGCACGGTCGGCTTGGCCGGCTCCTGGACTAGCTCATTCATAGCGCCGCTGCCTCACTCTTGCTGATCGGCCAGTCTAGACGCTGCCCGCTTGGCAGACTGATGATCTGTAGTTGCGTGAACAGATTCACATCAGCGTACAGCGCAAAAAAACGCTGTAACAATTCGCCAAACAGATAAACATCGCCGTCCCCCGAAAATGCATGGCTATCCAGGCTTACTTCGATCTGCACGCCACGCTCCAGTGCACCGCCATTGATCTGGCGCAATGGCTTGTGCGTTACCTGCGTTATCCCTGCCAGACGCCGCCGGTTCAATTCATCGTCACTCCAGTCGTAGAGCGCCAAGGTCCCGCGCAACACTTCCGCATCCATCAAGGACAGGAAATTCGGTGCCAGATGCGATAGCACGCGCCAATGAAAACGATCATTAGTGGGCGGATACAACGGCAAGGTTGGTGCCACCAAATTGCGCACGGCGCTGACATCCTGCGCCTTTCCGGCGAGTATATTGATGCTGGCGGCGCGTAATGCCTTGCGTGGCAGCATGCCATTGGTGCCGATCACTTGCAGCGACAGCGTCTCCTCCGGCAGGGCTTCCATATCATCCCAGGCATGACCGCCAAGGATCACCCAAGTGTCGTGCAATCCCCTGACGCCTTGTCGTACCCGGGTGTGATAAAAACGCTCAGGTGCTTCATGGCGCAACATGCCTCCGCGATGGCGGAATGAAGAAAACGCGACATACGGAAGTCGCTCACCGGTAGCATGATCGATCGCTTCGACCGATTCGACCGTATAGGTCTCCACCTGTTGGCCATGATGCAACGCTGGCAATACACGATATTCCGTTTCGTGGTGATTCACGTGTATCGGTTCAGCCGCGACCGTGAAGAGATTGATGACCGGCGTACAGAACAGGCGAAGATTGTCAGCCGAAAACTGCATATCGGCTGGAAAGTCATGATCAAGCAGCGCTTCGATTTCAAAGCAATCACTATCGGCAGGCAGCGCCGCGAGGTCGACACCGATCAGATCGACGAACAGAAATTTCTCCAGAAAGGTGAAATATTCCAGCAGCAGTTGATAGCCGCCAAACGCATTGTCCGCTTTCGGCCATAGACGCTCTTCGGCGGCGAAACCGGCGGCCTTGAAGCTCGCGTGCGGCAATGTCTGCGCAGCACCGTCTCGCACGCCGGCCACGCGTAACTGGATCGTGCTGACCTGACGTGTCAACGCCAGATGTAACGCCAGGGCCTGTGGCCGGTCGGCATGCAAATAGAGGCGCAGCGTCGGCGCTCCCAGCGCCTGGCCGCGTGCTTCCGGGATCAGCGAAAACCGCATGCGCAGCAATGAGCGCCCATCCGAGCGGGTACTGGCACCGGCCTCAGTCAGGCGTAACGGCAGCAATTGCACCGCCTGGGTAGTCCGGTAAGTGCATTCAATCGCGTCCGCACCGATCGGCTCTGAACGTACCTCAATATTCGCTGGCAGGATTTCAGGTTTCTGCAAAACGGCAAAATCGGGCTGTATTTCCAAAATCGACAGCGAGGGAATCATGCGCAGATAGTGTGGCCACAGCAGGCTGACCAGACCCTCGGTCAATTCTGGCAATTCATCGTCAAGCTTTTGGCGCAGGCGCGCAGTCATGAAGGCAAAACCTTCAAACAGCCGCTCGACATAGGGATCCCGATCACCTACGCGATCAAGATTCAACATGCGGGCACGATCAGGATGGGTTTCCGCGAATTCCTTACCGGCTTCGCGCAGGTAGCGCATTTCGGCTTCGTAGTAACGTAGTATTTCGTCGTTCATGCTGTCCTTAGCTATTTGCTGACCGTGTGCAGGACGCGGTCAGATCACAAGTCGTGTATGCGTATAAAGCGCGGCCCGGGCTGCCGGGCATGCTGATCTGTTGCGTAGCCCTGCATTTACTTCCAGCAGAACCTCAACTACCAGGGCAACCGCTATCGCGGTGCCGACCGCGCTATACAGCTTTAATTGAGCGCCAGCGCTTGCGCTGGATTGAGCACGGTCAGTTCTGCCTGTAGTGCTGAGATATTGCGCATCAAAGTGGGTTTATCGGCGTCTTTGCGGCTCGCATGCAACTTCAGCACCCGCAACAAATGGCACTTGACGTCAAATACCAGCGCCGGCTCCCAGCGCGTCAAATTCAGGCTCCCCATCTGCTGGTTGAGTTGTGTCAACAAATGCAGCGCTGTGTCTGGTTTTCCGGCTTGCTCCGCAAGCCACGCCATGAGCCGGTACTGCAAGAACTGCTGACGCTCATTGCGCAGTCCCGGCAAGCCTTGCAGCCAAGCAAACGCAGCCTCAAGACCATCACTGCCCAGCAGGGCGCTCGCCTGCGTTTGCATTTCCTGCCATTGGCTGGCGTCACTATTCACTCCGTCACCGGACAAGGCCATCGGTACCAGCGGCTCCCCCGCTTCCAGATCGCGGACAACGGCATGCCGCGCCAGCCACTCCAGCGTCACTTCATCGGCAAACGGTGTCGCGTCGCTAAAGGCCAGATGCTCAACCCCGCTCAGACGCTCCAGCATCAATGCCAGATCGCTGCGCAACAAATCGGCCCAACCTTGATAAGCAGGACCCGCCTGCGCCAGCGCCATATGCTGAAAATATTGCAAATCAAACCAAAGATGATTGGCGCCCTCAACAAACGCTGCCTCCACACGCTCAAGCAATTCATGCCATTGCTGTTGCAACAACAACCGCTGGCAATGCTGGCGCAGTTCTGCGCGTGGCGCCGACAAGCGCGTGCGTGCCTGTAAATCGGCGGGCGGCAGATCGTGTACGGTATCCCAGCGCACGCAGCGAATCAGCCGTGTCGACGATAAATACCCGCGCTCCTGCTTAGCCAGAAATTGCGCCATCGCACGCGCCTGATCCAACAGATCACGACCGGATGCAATCGGCAGCAATGCCAAACCGCTGTTCACATTTTTGAGGTTCGACGACTGTGCAAGTACCTCATCGCAGGGTGCCGCCGTTGCCGCTTCGTCGCCCTCAAAGCGCCCCAGCAGAGCACTTAGATCTGGCTGTGCATCCGCGTTCCAACTGGCCATGTGCGTGAGCAACAACTGCAAGGCTGCCACGGCCCGTTCCAAGTCGACTGCGGCAAATGCCTGCGCATGCGGCAACAGATCCAGCAGGCGCGGGCTAGCCAACCATTCCAACGCTCCTTTGCGAGCAGATGCACGGTTGGGCCAGATCGCCTCTCCAAACTGCGCCACTAACACGGCGGTCAATTCGAGTCCATCGGCAAAGCCGACGGTGCCATCCAAGCGCAGGCGCGCAAATGTGTAATACGCCGCCAGACGTAAATCCTTGCCAACTTCCTTAAGCAATTGTTCGCAGTAGCGTGCAATCAAGGCATCGTCGGTTCCAGCCAGCTTCGCCACTTCCTCCTTTATTGCAAAAAAGCCGTCGTCATAAGCCGGATCCCGACCGACACCGCTACCATCGCCGGGAAACACTTGCAGCCAATCCAGCCAGACTTGCATGCGTTGGCGCATCAGCTCTTCAGGATTGGCGTTGCCAAATAGTTTTGTCATCCATGCTGCAAACATCTCAAGTCTCCCCTACGGCAGTACCGGCTGCCGCCATCACAAACACCCGCTGCGGCAGCCGGAAACCACGTAGCGTCAACACCTCCAGCGGCCCCGCACCGACCTCACTGCGCAACAACATGCGCAAGGGCTCAGTGCCTTGCGCGCTTTGCCAGACCAGTTGATATTGCGCGCCATCGACTTGCGTGACCGTGGCCTGGCCAAGCAAGCGGATCAAACCAAAACGACCAGTCGCACCCAGTTCTGCCCGCAAGCCACTGTGCTCGCTCTCCCATTGCAATTGCGTGGCGCCACTCAAGG
>JAMFSU010000035.1 GCA_026225475.1 Duganella sp. | reverse complement strand
TCCCATTTTCTGCGGCACATCGCTGGGAACCCCGTAGGGGCCGGGATCGCGCGGTCGCCTTCTTTTGCTTAGCTTTTCTTGGCGAGACAAGAAAAGTAAGCGGCTGCCGGGCCGCACCCGGCAAGGTCGTCCGAAGAAAACAAAGATTCAACTACCCTCTGAGGTAACTGCTGGGCCGCACCCGGCTAGGTAGTCCGAAGAAAACAAAATATCAGGAACCAAGAAACCAACGACAGGTGTTCTTAACTGAACAGCATTACGGTAGATGCTGTTTTTTTTAGCAACAAATTTTCCGAGCAATGAAAAAAAATTAAAAGATGTGCCCTTCCTGTCTTAATTCATTCTGGAAAATCGGATACCCTTTCAGCCGTAAAAATTAACTGAAAACTTAGCGGGGAAGTCATGCAGCATAAAAACAAACAAAGGGAAATCAACAAAGGGAAATTCAGCGTACTGGTTCTGGCCTTGTCGGGGGCATTGGCGGCGATGGCGCCAGTGCATTCTCAGGCGCAGCAAGTTAGCTGGACCAGCGGTAATCTGGATTACAGCAGCGCAGATACCATCACCTCGACATGGGTCTCTGCGATCGATGCCAGCGGCACGGTCGGCACCTTGACCAACAATGGCATCCTCAGCAGCAGCAACGCCAATGGTATTAATAATACTGGCACGATCACGGCGATCACCAACAACAATACGATCCAAGGCGGCAGTGGCGTCAATGGCAATAGTGCCGCCGATGGCATCAGGAACAGCGGGCTCATCAGCACGCTGACCAACACTGGCACCATCAGCGGCAACAAGGGAATTGACAATAGCGGCACCATCAGCACGCTGACAAACAGTGGCACCGTCTCTGGCGGTAGCATGGGCGTCTACGTTGCTAGCAGCGGTAACATCGGCACGCTCAACAACACTGGATTGATCAGCTCAGCTACTGCGATCACCCTGATGGCTGGCAGCTCGCTTGGCACGTTCATCAACACTGGCACCATCGCTGGTGCGATTCAAAATTACACGGCGACCGCACTGACCATCAGCGGCGGCAGCGGTTCCACTTACGGCACCCTGACCGGCGCTAGTGGCGGCATCAGCGCGAGCGATATTAGCCTCATTCATAGCTACAGCGGCCTGACATTAAACGGCAATCAACTCCTCAACGACAATATCGATGTTAGCAACGGCAGTAGCCCGCTGGTGCTCAATACCGTCACCAACAATGGCGTGCTGCAAATCAACAACCCGCTGACCATCACTGGCAACTATGTCCAGGGCAGCGGTTCGACCTTGGTCATCGGCGTTGTCAACCCGGTCTTCAACGGCGCCCTCACCGATAGCGGTTACGGCCGTCTGGTCGTCAAGGGTGATGCCACGTTGGACGCTTCCACCGTCACCATCAAATCGGTCAGTTATGCGCTGGCGCAAGGTCAGCGCTATGTCGTGGTCGCTGCCACCGGCGCCATCTCAGACACTGGCGTTACCTATTCTGCTTCTGGCTATACGGTCACCGGCACCACCCAGACTGATAGCAGCAATTCCAGCTATACCGATCTGGTGCTCACGCTGGGCGCTTCGTCGGGCTCTTCTGGTTCCGGTAGCGGCGCTGGTTCCAGTTCCAGCCCCATCAATCATGCCACCACCAGCAATGCCGTCTCTGCGCTCAGTGGCTTGTTCAAGTACAGCGGCACAGATGCGACGATGCTGGCGTTGTTCAATCCAGCCGCCGCACTCGATACTGCGTCGGCCAACAAGGCTGGCGCACAGTTGAGTCCGGCGGCAGTCAACAGTGGTGCGCTGCATGCAGTCGATGCCACTACCCAGGCCGTCAACAATGTGACCAATTCACACCTGGATGGCTTCCGCGTGGCGCAAGCCGGCAGCAGCGGTGTCGCCACCGGTGAAAGCAGTCGCGACATCGCGCTGTGGGGGCAGGTGTTTGGCGGCCGTGCGTCGCAAGGCTTGCGTGACAATATCTCCGGTTACCACGCCAACTACCGGGGCCTGCTGATCGGCGCCGATGCGCTGGTGACGGATACCCTCCGTGCAGGTGCGCTGGTTAGCGCCGGCAAGACTGCGATTGCCAGTGATGGCGACAACACCGGCAGCTCGGCTAATGTCAACAGTTATAACCTGACTGCTTACGCCACCTACAGTGGTTCGCCGTGGTACTTCAATGCCTTGGCTGGCGCCGCCCGTCAACAGTACAGCACCGTACGCGCTATCAGCTACACGGGCTTCTCCGGCGTTGCTGATGGCAGCTTCACTGGCCTGCAATACACCACCGCCGTGCAAGCCGGTTATCCGTTGAATCTGGATGCCTGGTTGCCGGGGGCGACGCTGACACCGATTGCCGGTCTGAGCTACAACAACCTGCGTCAAAACGGCTACACCGAAACCGGCGGCAACGGTGCGGCGCTGAACGTCAATGCATCGTCCACCAGTTCGCTCAAGAGCGAGCTGGGAGCCAAGCTGGAAAACAGCTTCGCCACTTCCTACGGCAAGCTGCTGCCATCGGTGCAACTGGGCTGGCGGCATGAATACAAGGATGGCCGTGTGCAAACCGGTGCCAGCTTTGTGGCTGACAGCACAGGCTCTACTGCCTTTGTGACGCAAGGCGCGAGCGCCGTGCGCAATGTCGGTGTGTTGAATCTAGGGGTGACGCTGCTGCAAGGCCAGCGCCTGAGCCTGACTGCCAAGTACACCCTGGAATCCGGCGGTGGCTACCTGGCGCAAACCGGCAGCATGCAGGCACGCTGGCAATACTGATCGGCCAGCAACATCGCGTGACGCTGGCTGCCAGGCCAGCGTCCGCTTGAAGTGATCGCGCAACGACATCGCTGGTGCCGCTGTTAATGCTGGCGAAGTGGGGACGAGAACATTTATTTACATGAGGTGTTGTTACAAGAAATACAGCACTTAAAAGAACAGCATTAAGCCAAATCGTAACTGTAAATTACATTATTTTTTAACTGTGTTAGGCTAAACTTCTCAGATGAAATTGATTTCACGGGGGATCTGGTGCCTACTTGTCGAACTGGAAAGTTGCAAGTGCAATACGCTGCGTTTCGGTATGCGCTGGCAATGGTTGGTTTGCGCAAATGGCTAGTCAATTTCTCCGCCGTTGTGAGTACGACAGCAGCTTTCAGCGTCTTCAATAACAGTGCAGGCCGGTGCGGTTTTGCGCAAACCGGATATGCTCTTGCGGGCTTTGGCCGGTGCCGGTTAGTTTCTTTCTGCGGTATACGCGCAGCAGTTTATGGTCATTTCGACATGGCTGCCGATGGCGGCGTTGAGCGTGCATCTGTCAGATTCACGCTGGCGCGCTTCCCAGGCTTGGTCTCCGGCAGCAGGTCAGCGGTCACATTCAATCTTTCATGCGGTTGGCAGGATTACCCACTACGCTGCGTTCAACAGAGCAGTGGCATTGGTGCGGCCATTGCTTTTGCATTGATCTTTTTTAATCAGCACTGCCCGTCAACCTGAGGAGAAAGAAACGAACACCATCCATTTGTACTCGGATGCCTAAAAATAAAGGAGACAGGGAAATATGCTCATATCAAATTGCTCAAGGTGACGCGTCACCGAAGAAAGGGATCGTAAAATGAAAATTACCAATCTTAATATTGGCTTACGTCTGGGGATGGCGTTTGCTCTGGTCATTGTGTTGATGGTTGTGACCGCAACTGTCGGCATTCAGAATCTCGATTCCTCCAATAATAAAATGGATCAGATTGTCAGTGATCGCTATGCACAGATCGCCTTGATCAATCAGATCAAGAACAACGGCTACAAGGGCAATGCCACGCTCAGTAACATCCTGCTGGCATCCAATGCAGATAGTTCGAAGAAGTACATGGATGAATATGTCTCGATCAGAAAAGCCAATGCCGATGCCTATGCAAAACTGGAAAAACTGCTCTATAGCGCCAAAAGCAAAGAACTTTACGATGGCCAGTTCAAGGCGCGTAGTGCTTACGGTGTCTCCGTCAGAAAGTTCTTCGACCTGGTGAGTGCCGCCAATCACGACGAGGCGCGCGATCTCTATCAGGGTGATATGGCGCGTTTGCAAGTGGAGTATTACGTCTGGGTCGACAAGATGGTTGATTACTTGGCGCAGGAAATGAGCAGTGATGTCGCGAGCGCCGCCAATGACGCCAGCAATGCCAAGTTGCAGATGATCGTGCTGTCGGCCGTGGCGACCATGCTGGCAATCATTACTGGATTTTTCATCACCAAAACAATTACCGGCCCGATCAATCGTGCAGTGGTACTGGCGGAAGCCGTGGCCGATGGCAATCTGACCCATAGCCTGGAGAGCGACAGCAAGGATGAAGTCGGCCGCCTGTTGCGCGCGCTGCAAACCATGACCGAAAACCTGCACGATATCGTGGCGCGGGTGCTCGGTGGCACCAATACCATTGATGCTGCATCCAAGGAAGTCGCTCAGGGCAATCTGGATTTATCGAACCGCACCGAACAGCAAGCCAGTTCTCTGGAAGAGACGGCGTCAGCCATGGAACAACTGACCTCGGCAGTGAGGCAAAATGCAGAAAATGCGCATGAAGCCAATCAGTTGGCCAGAAATGCTTCAGATATCGCGGTGCAGGGTGGTAGCGCGGTGCAGAAGGTGGTAATGACCATGAGCTCGATCAATACTTCCTCGAAGAAGATCGTTGAAATCATCAGCGTCATCGATGGCATCGCCTTCCAGACCAATATTCTGGCGCTCAATGCCGCGGTGGAAGCGGCCCGCGCCGGCGAACACGGACGCGGCTTTGCGGTAGTGGCAAGCGAAGTGCGCAGTCTGGCGCAGCGCAGTGCTGTCGCGGCAAAAGAAATCAAAGTATTGATCGATGACTCAGTGACGCAGGTCGGTGCCGGCAGCAAAATGGTAGTGGAGGCCGGACAAACGATCAGCGAAGTCGTCACCAGCATCAAACATGTCACCGATATCGTTGCCGAAATCAGCAGTTCCAGCAAGGAACAGAGCGACGGCATCGAGCAGATCAATCAGGCAATTACCCAGATGGATCAGGTTACGCAGGAAAACGCCGCGCTGGTGGAACAAAGTGCCGCTGCTGCGCAAGCGATGCAACATCAGTCTGGTCGTCTGTCAGAGTTGATGGGGACGTTTACGCTCAACGCCGATTCTCACATTGTGTCGATCGCAGCGAAAGGCCATCAGCCGCCGCGCCGCATGGTGGATATTTCACCGAGGGTTCCCGGTTTGGGCAACAGGGAGTACCACAGCCTGGAGTCTTAAGTAGCAAGGTCGGAGGAGACACGAACCGGTTTCACTACGGTTCGAAAAAAAGAAAGATAACCGTGGTCTCGCAGAAAGTCAGGGCATGTCATTTCTTCAACCGAAATGACGGCTGGCGATCAGGTATTTTCTGCGGACTGATGATGAACTGCTCTTTTTTACCGCTCTCTCCATCATGACAAATAATTCAAATGCCAGCGTGACGATAGATGCACATGTTTTTCCAATCACCCCTCACTACAACGTGCTGCGCGCAACGCTGTCGCGCAACAAAGTCAGGGATTTCATCGATGCCCATCGACGGCTTGGCTATCAGGCTGCCAATCTCGACCCGCTGGGATTGACTGCTGCGCCCGACATTCCCGAGCTGACGCCACAGTTCTACAGTCTTGATGAGGCCGACATCCTATTGGCAGATATGGAAATGCTGCCCGATGTTTCCTCTGTTGCCGATCTCGACCTCCAACTGAAAAGCCTCTATTGCGGCCCGATCGGCCTTGATTGCAGCAGCGTGCGGGACCCGTCGCGTCGGCAATGGCTCATCGCGCGTCTGGAGCATGAGATCTTTGTGCCGTTCTCGCCAGCCCAATCGGCTTCGATATTGCGTCGCCTCACGCATGCCCAGGAATGGGAGTTGAATGTCCAGAAGTTTTATCCAAAGGCCAAACGGTTTTCTTTGGAAGGTTGCGAGAGCTTGTTGCCGCTCATGGATATGCTGGTCGAGATGGCGAGTCAGCACGGCATCGGCAAGCTCTTTCTGGGCATGCCTCATCGCGGCAGACTCAATCTGCTGGTGAACCTGATGGACGTGCCGGCAGACCATATTCTGGGACATTTCGACACTACCGCCGACACTATCAAGCCGGAATACGATCTGCCTTATCACCTCGGTTGGTCGAGCGTGAAACAGACTGCCAATGGCTCGGTCGCACTGACACTGGCGCACAATCCTTCCCATCTGCAAAGTGTGTATCCGGTGGTGCTGGGCATGGCGCGTGCATGCCAGGACGAGCAAGCGCAGACGCAATTGCGTTGCGCGCCGATCATCATCCACGGCGATGCCGCATTCGCCGGTCAGGGCGTGGTCATGGAAGCGCTAAAAATGGGGCAGAACCGTGGGTATTCCGTGCAAGGCACGATACACATCATCGTCAACAATCAGATCGGGTTCACCACGCCGAATGCCATGGATGTGCATGGCCATGTCTATTGCACTGATATTTCGCGCATCGTCGATGCGCCGGTGTTGCATGTCAATGCCGACCAGCCGGAGGCGGTACTGCAGGCAGCACGTATCGCGTTTGACTACCGGATGCAGTTTGGCACCGATATCGTGATTGATTTGATCGGCTATCGCCGCTGGGGACATGCGGAACAGGATACTGCCGAGGTAACGCAACCGCAGTTGCATGCATTGATTGATCGCCATCCCACGGTAACGACGCGCTATCGGCAAGCGGCAGCAGCTATTTTTACCGATGCCGAAATTGACCTGTGGCGTGCCGAAGCGCTGCAACTGTTTCAGCGGGCCACGCCACCACTTGCCAGCGTGGTCGCCGCAGCGCCGACGCCCGCAGTAGCGGCGCTGAGTTTGCCGCGCTTGCAGACTTTGGTGGCAACGATGACCACGACGCCGGCGCACTTTTCTGCCCATCCGGTGATTGCGCAGTTGATCCAGAAATGGCAAGGCTATGTGACGCAAGCTGATAGCCTGGTTGACTGGTGCTTCGCCGAGAACATGGCCTATGCCACGCTGCTGGAGGAAGGCAAGGGGATTCGCATCTCGGGCATGGATGTCGGTCGCGGCACGTTCATGCATCGGCATGCGGTATGGCATTCCCAGCAAGGCGACACCACCGGTGCAGCAGCCTTGGTACCGCTGCGACACATCAACCCGGATCAGGCGAAATTCGATATTGTTAACTCGCCCCTCAGTGAAGAGGCCGTGCTGGGTTTTGAATACGGCTTCAGCATCGAGACCAAGACACGCGATCTGCCAATTTGGGAAGCGCAGTTTGGCGACTTCGTCAACGGTGCGCAAATCATGGTGGACCAGTACATTTGTTCCGGTGAACAGAAATGGGGTTATCAATCGGCACTGACGATGCTGCTGCCACATGGTTACGAAGGCGTCGGGCCGGAACATTCCACGGCTTACCTGAGCCGCTTCCTGCAGTTGTGCGCCGATCAGAATATTCGGGTAGCCTATCCTTCCGATTCGGCCCAATGGTTTCATCTGTTGCGCGAGCAGGCCAGTGCTGTCGAGCGTAAGCCGCTGGTGGTGATGGCGCCGAAAGCCAAACTATATGGCACCAAAGACTCGTTCGCCCCGCTGGAAAAACTGATTCACGGCAAATTTCAACCGGTGCTGGCCGATCCCGGTCTGGCGTCTGCCGATGCTGTCACGCGTGTGGTCCTGTGCAGCGGCAAGCTGTTTTATGACCTGGATGCGCAACGGCAGGCGCAGCAACTCAGTAACACGGCATTGCTGCGCATCGAGCGCTTATACCCATTTCCACACGATCAACTCAGTGCGGAATTGGCCAAGTTCGGCAAGCTCGCCGAAGTGGTGTGGGCGCAGGAAGAAGACCGCAATCAAGGCGCCTGGCACTTTGTGCGCGAGCATCTGGAGAGCGTCTTGCCGACTGGCATCACGTTGCGTAGCGTCACGCGCAAGGCAACTGCCTCGGGGGCTTGCGCGTCGGCACAGCAACATCTGGCGCAACAACTGGCGCTGGTGACGTCAGCCTTGTCGTGATGGCAGACGCGTAATACCCACCGCGAGGGCCGCGCCGTCATTGATGTGCGCGGCCTGATGCTGGGGCACCAGCAAGGGGGCTTGCGATGGACCGTCGGCAACGGTACCTGGCACACCGACAGCCGGTTTTCCCGGTTTGATCAATGAGCGGTTGGGCGTATGGGGGGCTTTGCCGTTTGCTCCTGCCGCTGGCGGCGCGAAGTTACCTGCCGACCTGGCGCGTCGATAGGCGGTGAATGCACCGCGTGCCGGGGATGGTCGCCGCAAACAGGCCACGACCGTTCCGTGTGCTTATGCCAACTGCAATGCCGGATCGTGATCCAGACGATAGCGTGTGAATATGCGGTTCAATGCTGGCAGGGCGCTCATTTGACGCTATGGTTTGAGTGAGATGGCAGGTAGCCCTAGCACCCAGTTGATTACGTCGGCGGCCAATAGATCGCTGGCTTGGCCAAAGGCATTGACGACTTCCGGCACTTTCCCCCCCGATACAGGTTGCGTGATACTGAAATTGTGTACGGCAATGATCCGGCGGCTCGCGCTGTCGATCAAGTTGGCATTGAATTGGATGACGATTGTCGGCACGCCGTTGCGGTATTCACTCTGGAAGGCGAACAGGTCGCCGCCGAGTTGCAGATCGGCCATGACATTACTGTTGTCGCTGGACAGATTAGGGATTCTGCCGTCGTCAGAAAATGCCTGTAGCAAGCGGTTGCGCAGCATCACCGGTGCCGGATCGCTCCAGCGCACGCCGGCATAGGATTGGAGCAGGTCGCCTGACGGTATCACCAGAATCCGCGCACTATCGATGGCGTTGCCTCCATAGGGGGTAAGAATGCGCAGCGTGCGCTGGTGCATTGCTGGTGGCGCCGAAGCGGCTTCAATCCGGCTGCCAGATGTCGTTGCGGGTAGCCGATAGATGGTGACGGGCTCTGATTTTGGCAGTATCGAGCAGGCCGCGCACAGGCTCAACAAGCTTGCTACTGACAAGGTGCGGAGGAGGGAAAGGGTCATGGTTGGAACTCCTGGAGTGTTTCTCGCCCTAGCAGAAATGCGCCAGGATTTTCCTCAAGTTTGCGGCTGATGGCACGCACCGATGTGAGTGTGCTGCGCAGCTCATCGATGGCCGGTCCGATCTCCGCGACGCTTTGTGCACCATTGCTCAGTGCACCCTGATTCTGGCTGATCAGTTGTTCGATTTGCTTACTGCTGGCAGCCAAGGAGGCCATGGCCTGCTGCATGTTGTTCATGGCATCGTTGCCTTGATGCGAGAGTAAGCGATTGGCCTGCGACATGGCGCTGTTGGCCTGGCGCGAGGCGTTGCTGATTTGCTGCACCAGTTCAGCCATGCTGTCGCGCTGCGCGGCCAAACTGCCCGTCATTTGGTCCAAATTCTGCAAGGTTTGACTGAGGTGACGTGCATTCTCAGGCGCCATGAATTTCCTGGCGTTGAGCAGCAGGTCATTGATGTTGCCCATGAGGTCTTCGCCATTGGACATCAATACGTTGAGTGGTGATGGCATTGCAATGATGACCGGATCATTGCCATCCTTGCTTTCCAGTTTCGGGCTTTGGGGCGAGCCATCGGTTAGCTGGATCAGTGCGGTGCCGGTGATGCCGGCGAGGGCGAGCCTGGCGCCGGTGTCTTGTTTGATCGGGATGTCGCCGACGATGCGGATACGCGCTAGCACCTTGCGCGGATCTTGTGGATCGAGTGTCAGTCTGGTGACGTCGCCGACTGTGATCCCGCTGTACTGCACCGCACTGCCTCGGGACAAGCCGCTGACGGCTTCTTTGAAGATGACCGTGTAAAAGCTGATATTTTTGTCGCCGCTGGACTTGCTGAGCCACAGGCAGAACAGCAAGGCTGCCGTGGCGACGAGGATGGTGAAGAGTCCGATGAGGACATGATGGGCACGTGTTTCCATGGTCAATTTTTCTCCTGTTGCGAGAGTGCGGTTTTGCTGGCGGCGCGTCCACGCGGTCCCTGAAAATAGTCATGTACCCAGGGATCCTGGGCGGCGGCGACCGTATTGATATCTGCCACGATCAGCACCCGTTTGGCCGACAACACGGCGACACGGTCGCAGATTGCGTACAGCGTGTCCAGATCGTGCGTGACCAGAAATACGGTCAGCCCCAATGCATCGCGCAAGGTAATGATCAGGCGGTCGAAGGCGGCAGCACCGATAGGATCAAGTCCCGCTGTGGGTTCGTCGAGAAACAGAATGTCCGGGTCGAGCGCCAGCGCGCGTGCCAGCGCTGCGCGTTTGACCATGCCGCCCGAGAGCGAGGCCGGGTATTTGTCGCCCGCGTCGGATGGCAATCCGGCCAGCGCCAGTTTGATTGTCGCCAGCTGGCGCGCTTGCGCCGCCGTCACGCCGCCGTATTCAATGAGCGGCAGGGCGATGTTTTCTAATACGGTCAGAGAGGAAAACAAGGCGCCGCGCTGAAACAGCACGCCAAAGCGGCGCTCGTAGCGTGAGCGCTCCTGTGGCGGCAGCGTGGATAAGTTCTGGCCGAAGACGCGGATATCGCCGGCGGCAGCATGCTGCAGGCCGACGATGCTGCGCAGAAGCACAGATTTCCCGGTTCCGGAGCCGCCGACCACGCCCAGAATTTCGCCTTTTCTGACTTGCAGATCGAGCTTGTCATGGACAGTTTGCGTGCCAAAACGATTGGTGAGCCCGCGCACGTCAATGATCACGTCTTGCGTGTTCGTCCCGCTGGATAGGGGCATGTCTGTATGTGTCTGTGGATTTACCATCCCATTTCCATATAAAACAAGGCTGCTACGGCATCAAGCAAGATCACCAGAAAAATCGATTGCACGACGCTGGACGTCGTATGTTCACCGACCGACTGGGCGCTACCGGTAACCTTGAAACCTTCAAGGCAGCCGATGAGCGCAATGACAATGGCGAATACCGGCGCTTTGGCCATACCCAGGAAAAAATGACGAATGCCGACATCTTGCTGTAGCAGCGTCAGGAACATGGTCGGGCTGATGTCGAGGGTCAAGGCGCATACCACGGCACCACCAAGCAAGCCTGAGATCATGGCAATGAAGGTCAGTGCTGGCATCGCAACCAGCAGGGCCAATACGCGTGGCAGCACCAGCAAATTCATGGGATCGAGACCGAGCGCGCGGATGGCGTCAATTTCTTCATTGGCTTTCATCGCGCCGATCTGCGCGGTAAAGGCGCTGGCGGTGCGTCCTGCCATGAGGATGGCGGTCAACAACACCGCGAATTCGCGCAGGAAGGAAAATGCCACCAGATTGACGGTATAGATACTGGCCCCAAAGTTGGCCAGTACGGTGGCGCCGAGAAAGGCAATCACTGCACCGACCATGAAGGTCAAGAGCGCCACGATGGGCACGGCGTCCAGTCCGGTCTGCTCTATCTGGGCAACCACGGCCGTGACACGCCAGCGCGACGGACGCAGCAAGGTGCCTGCCAGTGCCTGTAACGTGAGCCCGGTAAATCCAAGCAGGGCCAGGATGCTGTCTTTCAGACCAAGCATCGTGACACCGACGCGGGCGAGCAGATCCGTGACCCAGGAATGCTTGGCCAGCGGCGGCGGTGCCGGTGTTTGCGCCAAGGCCTCGGTCACGGTCTTCAATAGGGAACGCCAGGCCATCGGCAAGTCGCTTCCGGTTTGTATCAGTTCGTGTACGCGCTGTGTGCCGAGCAGCTCAGCGAGCAAGGCGGCACCAATGGTGTCGAGCGCTGTGATTTGCTTGAAACTCACGTTCAAAGGTGTCGCCGGCGGCAGTTGTAGTTCGGCAATTTTTCGCCGCAGGCTATGGTAGTTGCTGAGTGTCCAGTCACCCCCGGCGCTCAGATGCGGTGGGGTAGATGTCTGATCCAGCTGTAGTGTAACGGCCATGTTTTGCATGTCACTTGCCATCGATGGTATCCATGTGCACGTGGTTAGCAGCGCAGTTGCCGATTCGATATGTCCAATAAGCGCCACCAGCGACGCTGCGATTTTGTGAAGAGAATGAAATATAAACGCAGGTGCAAAGCATGGTGGGGGCCGTCTGTGGGCAAATGAGATTGCGGGATGCAATGCCAGTCAGGGAAATTCAAGTCGATAGTACGCTATTCACCTATGTCAGACTCAAAAGTGAATCTCCCCGGAATTCCTAGACGCTCGTAAGCCTCTCGAAATACTGCTTTTCATATTCTACCGGCGAGAGCCGATTGTTAGGCGCCGTATTTCGGCTTGGTGATCTTTGACAGCTTCACGCTCGACCTCTGGCAGGCTGTAGCGCTTGATCCATTGATACAGGCTATGCGACGTTACGCCTAATCGTGCCGCAACTTCGGCAACCGGGTGGCCGCGCTCGCTGACTTGCTTTACCGCTTCAATCTTGAATTCTTCTGTGTATCGCTTCGCACTCATGAAACCTCCTATAAACGTAATTTATAGGCTCAAAAGTTTCTAGTAAAGCCGGGGCGATTCAGAGGTCATTGATTGTGGAGGCCGTGCACCAATTCGCCGACTTGCGTCGGTTTTGGAAAAATAGTCCTCAGCAAGAATTCCTAATGACGGTGCGGTTCGTCGGTTGCCAATACAGGTAATAAATCACGCGCCTAATAGGTAGTTAGAATTGCTCCCATGAGTTGCTGTGATCGCCTCGTGCGATAGCAAGCGCTGGCTTTTTTGTCGATTGCAATTTGGGCGACACTGGAGTGAGATCCCGGCTTTGCTGATTGGCAGCCAATACCTGGATTTGAGATGCCATTTTTTTCGGATCGAGCTTGAAAATGCTAACCACTTCAGACAGTTTGCTTGCTTGTACCTGCATTGATTGGGCAGCAGCCGCAGCTTCTTCAACCAGCGCAGAATTTTGCTGAGTAACTTCATCCATTTGTGTAATGGCGAGGTTGATTTGTTCGATACCGTCGCTTTGCTCTTGGCTCGCAGAGGTGATCTCTCCAACGATATCCGTCACACGTTTGACGCTATTGACCACTTCACCCATCGTTGTGCCTGCCTGCGCCACAAGCTTGCTACCGGCGTCAACTTGGGAGACAGAACTGTCAATCAAAGATTTTATCTCTTTGGCAGCAGTAGCGGAGCGTTGCGCAAGATTACGTACTTCCGTTGCAACCACGGCAAAGCCGCGGCCTTGCTCACCTGCACGCGCGGCTTCCACGGCAGCATTTAAGGCAAGAATATTCGTTTGAAAGGCGATGCTGTCAATCACACTGATGATGTCTGCGATTTTTTTGGATGAGGCGGTGATGGATCCCATGGTTTCCACCACCTTGCTGACGACATTGCCGCCCGCGATGGCAACCTCGGAAGCAGAGACGGCCAATAGATTCGCTTGACGTGCGTTGTCGGCATTCTGTTTAACAGTGGCGGTGAGCTCTTCCATTGCCGACGCGGTTTCTTCCAGCGAACTGGCTTGTTGTTCAGTGCGAGACGATAAGTCCAAATTGCCAGTGGCAATTTGACTGGAGGCCGTAGCAATCGTATCGGTACCCGCGCGTACCTGACCGACTATCTCTGCAAGACGATTGCGCATGACTCTAATGGACGCAATGAGACTGGATTGATCGCCCTGACGAATGGTGATTGAACGCGCCAGATTGCCGCTTGCGATGTCGCTGGCAATTGACATGGCATAGTCAGGTTCGCCACCTAATTGACGAATGATGCTGCGCGTAATCAGTAGCGCCGCGATAAGACTTAATCCAAACGCTGCTGTGCCGACGATGAGCAGTAGCACACAGGCATGATGGTAGGTTTCCTGACTTTCAGTAACGGTGTCGCTCATCAAGGTACGTTGATAATCAGAGAGCTGTCTCAGTGCCCCAAACATCGCAGATTGTTTGGTGCGCATGGCACCGAAAATCAGTTTTTTGGCGTCGTCGGTATTGCCCTTGGCAAGTGACGTGAGCAGATTCTCCTGCTCGACATAATAGTCAGTGCTCGCCTGTTTTAGTGCCGCCATCAAAATCTTGCCTTTTTCACTGGCAATGACATCACTGAGCTTTTGCAGGGTCGCAGTGTCTTCTTCTCGCGCTTTCTTTATTCGCGCCAGCTCTTGCGATGTAATGGTCTCGTCGGTGGACAAGGCGACGTTCCTCACTGCGCGCGCGATCAGATTAACGTTGTTGGATATTAAGTCGACCAGCACGGTCTTGGCGTACCTGTCGTTGACCAGGAAATTGACGTTGTCGTTCAGGGCGGACAAGCGAGTGTAGCTAAAAATGGCAATCCCAAGGAGGAAGGCTAGGATCAGTCCAAAACCGAGGTAAAGCCGGCTGGAAACTTTCATATGGGATAAATTCATGGCATTAATTTCCTGGAAATGGCGCGGTGCAACATGGTCAATTAGACTTTGCCAATATTGCATAAAAAGCAATAAACTCAAAGATATACGTCAATCACGCTCTCGAAATACAACGAGATTCCATTGGGAAATAATGAGGGATGATTCTTTGGCTGATGTCGCAAATCTACAGAAAGGCAGCGCGCTCTTCTATCGGGCAATTCCTTGTTTTCCTATGGCATCGAACGATTCTCCTTAAGAAAGACAACACCTTTGAAATCCGGTATCGATCGATAAAAAGGCCGATGAGATGCTTCAATACGCATCAAAATCAGTTCCGGCGCTGAGATAATGATGCAGGCCCGGCAGGCTTTGCAGGTGGATGCATTGGGGAGTCAACGCAGCACTATCTGGCGGGCAGGCGGGCGGGCGATTGCGCGCCAGGCATTGCTGAGCAAGCGTGCATCGAGAGCATGCGCGGTCCTCTAGTTTCGATGACCAACATCCGTGGCTGGCGCTAGCGACTTGTACCAGCGTAAAATGAGGCTTTCCCGTTTAATAAGGGCAGGCATTTATGTCATCAAAAATATACCGTCTGGTCACACGTAGTGATTTTGACGGCTTGGTGTGCGCAGTTTTGTTGAAGTATTTGGACATGATCGACGAGATCCTGTTTGTGCATCCGAAAGATATGCAGGACGGAAAAATCGCCATCAGCGATAACGATATCACCACCAATTTACCGTTCGTGCCAGGCGTTCACCTTGCATTCGACCACCATTTGTCGGAAACCGTGCGCAACACCGGTGAGCGCGAGAACCACATCATTCGTGCCGATGCGCCGTCTGCGGCACGCGTGGTATACGACTATTACGGCGGTCCCGCGGTTTTCCCTTCCTCCTGGGGCGAAATGATGGAAGCGGTCGACAAGGGCGATGCGGCGCGCTTCAATGAGCAGGAAGTCCTGAATCCGGAAGGCTGGGATCTGTTGAACTTCCTCATGGATGCGCGTACCGGTCTAGGGCGTTTCCGCAATTTCCGCATTTCCAATTACAACCTGATGATGGAATTGATTGACCTGTGCCGGACCCACACGATCGAACAGATCATGGAGTCGCCAGACGTCAAGGAGCGCATGGATTTATATTTCGAGCATGCCGAAAAATGCAAGGAACAAATCCGTCGCTGTGCCACGGTGCATCAGAACCTGGTGGTCCTGGACTTGCGCAATGAAGAAGTGATTTTTGCGGGCAACCGTTTCATCATTTACGCCATGTTTCCGGAAACAAATATCTCGATTCACGTGTTGTGGGGCCTGAAGAACCAAAACACCGTGTTCGCCACCGGAAAATCGATTCTGAACCGTAGTGCGAAGACCAACATTGGCATGCTGATGCTGGAATATGGCGGCGGCGGACACGAGAATGCCGGTACCTGCCAGGTCGAGAACGATCAGTCGGAAGCCGTATTGGCAGCGCTGATCACCCGTATCAACACAGACGGCTAAGTAATTGCGGTGCGGTCCGGTGAATCCCGGCCCGCACCATCAAGGCACTCCTTCATTGACGGTTGCAGCAGCGCCCCGCATGCGGGCGCATTGCTGCACATACCAGTCTGCGCCGGTTTACTCCTGACTTGATCCAGCCGCAGCAGCCGGTACCGTTCCACGTAATCCTGCTCTGCTGATGGCCTGTGTCACCAGACCATCCGAACGTGCCTCATCGATGAAATTGCGCATGAAGGGCAGTGCCTGTTCGCGGCCTTTGGGAATCGCGGCAGCGAAGTGCTCCATGCCCCAATGTCCCGCCAGCACCTGCGAGCCAGGTAAGCCATCGCCTAATTGAAACAGAATTGCCTTGTTGGTGGCAAAGGCGTCGATCTTGCCAGCGGCCAGCATCTCGCCCGCGCGTGCCAGTGTCGGCGCGGCGATCATGACCGCCTGCGGATACTGTGGGCTGAGTTCTTCGGCGGTACTGCTGCCGCTACTGAACCCGATACGTATTCCCGGGCGCTGCATGGCGGACAGAGAGGTAATCGGAGAACCCTGCGGCACTAGAAAACTTTTCTCGACGTTCATATAGGTTTGCGAGAAGTCCATATGCTGTGCCCGCTCGGGACTGGCATTGGTAAAGGTGACATCAATCGTGGCCGAGGCCATCGCCGCCAGTACCCCAGCATTGGAAGGGAACACCACCGCTTCAAAAGGCACCCCCAGACGGGCCGCCAGTGCCTTTCCCAAATCGAAACCCACCCCTTTGGCATCAGCAGGCGTAGCACCTTCGACGATGGACGAGGGACTGCCGGCATACATGCCTACCCGCAGTTTACCGCTCGGTGCCAGCATCGCGCGGGTCTGTTCCGGTGTGCGCACATCGGCAGTGGTACATGCCGAGAGCAATATGGCGAAGAGGGCGATGAGTCCGAGGGTAGAGCGGCTGACTGTTTTCATTGGTTTTTCTTGATCCTGATGTAATTCATTGTTGCCAGCCTGCGCTGGGTACTTAATGCATTGTTGGCCGCTGCTGCCGGCAATGAAGATCGGCTTGTTTGCCGTCTCTGGAGCAGTCAATGTCCTGGTTTTCCTGCTATCGGTAATAGCGATCGTTGCTGTCATGCTGTTTGGAAACATGATCACACGTCGGTCTGACAAAAAACTCAGGTTAATAGAGCCCAAGTGACTGCTCCCGACAGGATTCGATGGGAGATGATACCTAAGTTTGTAGTACCTCATTTGCTCCGATTGGACAGGATCAGTGGCAAATTGATCTCGATCCAATCCGTCAGCGTTTCCATACGCTGCGCTGCTTCTAATCCCAACGGCGTCAATGTGTAATCCACATGTGGTGGCACGACCTCATGTGAGCGGCGCAATACCAGTCCATCACCTTCCAATCCCTGCAGCGTTTGCGCCAGCATTTTTTCGCTGACGCCGCCGATCTTGCGGCGCAAGTCGCTGAAGCGCAGCGTTCCATCCAGTAATGCCACCAATACCAGCGTGCCCCAACGGCTGGTGATGTGCTTCAAGACTTCGCGAGAAGGGCAGTCGGCGGCAAACAATTCACCGCGACGTAAGCGCTCCTTGAGAGAAATAGGGGGGGGCGGAAGTGGGGCGCGTGTATTCATGGCTTTATTTTACACTAACCTTTTTGTGCGTACTTACTAAAAGTTAGTATTGTAGGTAAGCTTCGGTTTCGTTGCCACATTTCTGTTCATTCTTATAAAGGAAGCATCATGATCGTCGTTACCGGAGCCACTGGCCAGTTGGGCCGTCTTGTTATTACTGCATTGTTGCAGTCTGTCCCTGCCGGGAAAATCGTTGCCGCCGTTCGTAACCCTGAGCAGGCGGCAGACCTGGCGGCGCTCGGTGTGCAGGTGCGGCATGCCGACTATACGCAGCCGGCCAGCCTTGATACGGCGTTTCAGGGGGCCGAGAAGGTGTTGCTGATTTCGTCGAATCAACTTGGTCAGCGTCTGGCGCAGCACGTGGCAGTGATTGATGCCGCCAAACGTGCTGGCGTGGCGCTGTTGGCTTATACCAGTGTGCTGCGCGCAGACACCTCTGAACTCGGTCTGGCAGAAGAGCATGAGCAGACCGAGCAGGCAATTCGCGCTAGTGGTCTGGCTGCTGTGATCTTGCGTAATGGCTGGTATACCGAGAATTACACTGCGGCCATCCCTGGTGGCGTCGCGCAGGGAGCTTTATATGGCAGTGCTGGCGATGGCCGTATTGCGTCGGCTGCACGCAGCGACTACGCTGCAGCGGCAGCCGCTGTTTTAAGCGGTAGCGGGCACGCAGGCAAGGTGTACGAACTGGCAGGTGATCAGGCTTACACGCTCAGTGAGCTGGCCGCAGAGGTAACGCGCCAGTCTGGCAAGTCCGTCGTCTATCAGAATTTGCCGCAGGCGGATTATCAGGCAGCGTTGGTGCAGATCGGCTTGCCGGCAGAGATTGCCGACCTGCTATCGGATTCGGATGCTGCCGCTGCAAAGGGGGCCTTGTTCGATGATGGTCGTCAGTTGTCTGCATTGATTGGCCGGCCGACCATGTCATTGGTAGCATCGGTGCGTGCCGCATTGCAGTAATCAATGAATCGCTGCCGTCATTGCTGACGGCAGCGATGTCGTCTCAATGACGCGACGACACATTCCATAAATCGACTTGTCCCTCTTTGGCCTGAGCATCGATGGCGGCCAATTCCTGCGGCGTGAACACCAGGTTATCGAGGGCCGCGACGTTCTCACGAATCTGCTTGCTGTTGCTAGCGCCGATCAGCGTTGAAGTGACACGGGGATCGCGTAACACCCAGGCCAGTGCCATTTGTGCCAGCGTTTGACCGCGGGCCTTGGCGATTTCATTGAGTGCGCGCACGCGTGCCAGGTTGTCTTCACTCAGATGCTCACTTTTCAGTGAGCCACCGCCGGCACGGTTGACGCGTGCATCTTGTGGAATACCGTTGAGATATTTGTCGCTCAGGATGCCTTGTGCCAGTGCCGTGAAGGTGATGCAACCCATTCCTTGTTGCTCCAGCGTGTCGAGCAGACCTTGTTCGATCCAGCGGTTGAGCATGTTGTAGGACGGCTGATGAATCAGGCAAGGGATGTTCCATTGCCGCAGCAACTCGGCTGCTTCCTGGGTTTTTTGCGGGGAATAGGACGATACGCCAACATATAAGGCTTTGCCTTGCTGCACGGCAGTCGCTAGTGCGCCCATGGTTTCTTCCAGTGGCGTATCGGGATCAAAACGGTGGGAATAAAAAATGTCGACATAGTCCAGTCCCATGCGCTTGAGGCTCTGGTCTAGACTGGCCAGCACATATTTGCGCGAGCCACCGCCTTGACCGTATGGACCGGGCCACATGTCCCAGCCTGCTTTGGTCGAAATGATCAACTCATCGCGATAGGGCTGAAAGTCCTGTTTGAAATGGTGGCCGAAATTGCTTTCTGCGCTGCCGTATGGAGGACCGTAGTTGTTGGCTAAATCGAAATGGGTGATGCCGAGGTCGAACGCAGTGCGCAGCATGTCACGTTGGGTTGCCAGCGCATTGGTGTCGCCAAAATTGTGCCACATGCCCAGCGACAGCAATGGCAACTTCAGACCGCTACGGCCGCAATTGCGATATTGCATGGTTTCGTAGCGGGTAGCGGATGCGGAATACGTCATGAATTGTCTCTCCTTATTAGATTGGTCCGACGAGTTGTGCGATGCAATGCCCGCGCTGTGATCAAAGTGCAATTCACCTTGCTAAGGATCGCCTCTGGTTAGCGGAGGCACGGTGACCTATTTTATTTTTTTGCAATGTCGAATCGGCACTTTTATATGCAAAAAAATGCCTTGCGATTGTATCGCAAGATGCTCTTTTCCTTATTTGGTCGCTTGCGGTGACTGTTTTGCCACGCGCAATTTTCCCAAAAGCGTTGAGCCGCAGATGGTCGGGTCGTCTTGCGCCTGTATTCGGGGTTCCATTTTTTTAGCGTTGGAGTAAGCCAAATTTTGACTCTCTTTGGTGAGATTTTGTGATTTCAAGTCGATTGTTGGAGTGCATGAATTGCGTATTTACTGGTAATAATATCGATATATTTTCTAGTACTGGTCCAATTATTTTCTTTGCTGATTTTCGCTATGCTGTCGATCTTTCATGACGCGGGGGACGGCAACGGTGGCCGGTTCTGCAATCCATGGTTTGACTTCCTGCGCGTGCAGGTTTTTCGCTACACCTCTTCTGCAGGCGTATCAGTTTCCAGAAAATGAAAAGGAACGTGCATGAGAAATCTGGTTGGTGCCGCAGAGCAATGGAAAGAGTTTGGATGACGTATTACGTGAAAACTTGAAATTATTGGTTTGCCGCGTCTATTTCTCGCTTACTGCGAATAAAAAGAATCCGGCTCGCACATCGTCAGGAATGACGTTGATGCCGTTTAATTTGCTGACAAATTACTCACCTAAGCGGAAATTTGGCTTGAAATCGAGGCAGTTGGCGTTGTTCAGAGGACGACATGAACATACTCAAAAAAAAGCCGTGGTGGTACGGCTGCTATCAGGCACTTTCGTTTTTCCTACTGAGCTGTGCTGCAGGCCTCTTGCTGGCATTGCCAGTGTCGGCTGCGTCGGAGGAGAAGGATTGGTTTGACGAACATAGCACCCTGACGGTTGGCATTCTTCCACGTTTGCCATTTGAGGCACTGACGCCGGAAGGCGACATGGTCGGGCTTGGACCGGACTTGTTGCGTGCCATCATCGCTGGACGGCCAGTGACCATAAAGACGCGTCAATTTAAGACTGCCGAAGAGGTCACGCAGGCATTGTGTGCAGGAAAAATCGATATGGCACTCAATGTTGTTGCCACGACTGAGCGCGAGCGCTGTCTGGGATTTTCCACTTCTTATCTGGAAGATAAAGTGGGTCTGCTTAGTCGGGTCAGCGTAAAGGATTACGGTAATCTACAAAACTTGTCGCATGCACGTATTGGTATTTTGGGCGAGTCTTCATTGAATGACATGCTGCGTAGTTTGCTCCCGAAGTCGACGCTGGTTCACTTGTCGGCCGACGAAATCGTGCCTGCGCTGACGGCAGAACGTATCGATGTCTACATCGGCCCAGGCGCACTGGTTGATTATTTGCGGGTACGCGCGCCCAATGCGGGTTTGGCACAAACGCGCGGTATTCCTGGAGTGAACTTTGCTTTTCGTTTTGCGGTTGCATCAAACGATCAAGGTTTGTTGGCGGGGCTTAACAATGGTTTAAAAAAACTTACAGACACCAAACGTTTTTCTGTCATTTCGTCCTGGTTAGGGCATTACTACAGCGATGGTGTTCACGAAGCCCTGCAGGAACGAATCGATCTGACACCGTTGGAGCGTTCTTATCTGGCGTCATTGCCGCCGTTGGCACTGGGTTACTCGACCGACTGGGAACCGATTTCCTTCATTAATAAGCAGGGTAAGACCGATGGCATGCTCAATGACTATCTGGAGTATTTTTCACGCACGCTAGGTATCCGCTTCGAACGCGCAAAAATCAATAAATGGGATGATATCGTCAAGGCTGCCGGGCAAGGACAGTTGGATGTCGTTGCTGGTGTTGCACCAGGAAACAAGAATTTCAATCAGATGCTGTTTAGCGATTCGTTGGGGCGATATCGGCTGGTTCTGGTACAGCGTCAGGCTGATCCCACCTTTTCTTCACCGGACGACGTGGCCGGTTCACGCGTGGCAGTGGTGCGCACTGAATTACTGGATACACAAGTGGTGGAGAGCGCGTTGCCAGGCGTGCGGATTGTTGAAACGGATAGCTTGAAAGAGGCACTCGATCTGATCGAACAAGGCAGTGTTGACGCCTGTGCAACCAGTTTGATGGCGGTTGATTTGATGATCAAGCGTGCTTATGCCGGAAAGCTGAAGGTCAGTCTGGCACTCAATGAACCGATGCCACTGTCGTTGGCGCTCAATGAGCGCCATAGTGCCTTGTTGCCGTTGATTAACCGTGTTTTGCAAGCACTATCCGAGAGCGAAATGCGGCAGTTGCGTAACAAGTGGCTGGCGCCGCCAGTCGAGGCTGCTATTGACTGGGCCGCGCTGCCTTGGTCATTGTTCGTCGCGAGCTTGATTGCATTGCTGTCGCTGCTGGGGGCGTGGTATTTGTATAGTAGGCGGCGCAACGAAACGCGCGCACGCATGCTCGCCGAGCAGCGTCTTGCCGATCAAGTGCAGTTGTTGCAAATTGCCATGGATGCTGTGCCGCATCCGATGCTGATCAAAAATCATGACGGTCGCCTACTTGCGATCAATCGCGCCTTCGAAATTTTGTTTGATCTCTCGCGTAGTGAAGTCATTGGCGTGATCGCAACGGATGTGCTGCCGTTTTCCAGCACACTGAAAAAAACGCTTGCTGATATTCGGCGCAATGCAAATAACAATGGTGAAGTGTTTGTAGACGAAATTACGTATGTCGACGGAAAAGGTAATGAAAGCATTGCCTTATTTTCGATGACACCAGTTTTGTCAACGACGCAGTATGGCGTGATTGGTATGGTTGGATTGTTAATTGATCTGAGTCAATCACGTCGTGCGCTTGCGCTGGCGGAAGCAACAGGGCGGCGCTTAAGGGACTTGACCGAGAATTTGACAGTGGTCGTGTTTCAATTGCATCAGGCCCCGGCAGGAAAGCTGTCGTTCACCTTTGTCAGCGGCAATGTCATTGCCTTGTTTGGGATTTCCGCCGAGGTCATGATGGCCGATGAGCGCAATGCCATGATGCGGGTGGTGCCGGAAGATCGTGCCGGTCTGGAAGAACAAGTCCGGCGCTCTGCTGCCACTCTCAAACCAGTGCGCCCGATGTTTCGCGTCAATAATGATGGTCAGCTTTTATGGCTTGCCGGTCATATTGTGCCGCGCCGGGAAGTGGATGGCTCTGTTACCTGGAATGGCTACTGGAGCGATATCACTAAGGAGCACGAAACGGCGTCGCACACCGTGACCGAGGCGGCGCAGGCAGCATCGCGCGCCAAGGATGAATTCCTGGCCATGATGAGTCATGAAATCCGCACGCCAATGAATGGGGTGATGGGGTTGGCCGAAGTGCTCGAAGATACTCCCTTGAGCAATGATCAAGCCGGCCTGGTAAAAATGATGCGCGACTCAGCGGGGACTATGCTGGCAATTCTCGATGATATTCTGGATTATTCCAAGATTGAAGCTGGTCATTTGTCACTCAGCTATACCGCAGTCGATTTGCGCCAACTGTGTGACCAAGCCTTCGGCTTGCTTGCCGGCCGAGCGCAAGAGAAGCGTTTGCAGTTGCGTGTGCAAGTTGATGCTGTCGTGGCTGCCCGGCATATTGTTGATGGCACTCGGCTACGTCAGGTGCTGTTTAATTTTCTGAGCAATGCCATCAAGTTCACCGCACATGGCAGCATCATTCTTCGTATTCGGGTTGCAGAGGATGCCAGCGATTACCAACGTTTGCACATGATGGTAGAAGACACTGGCAAAGGAATTTCCAAGGATCAGCTATCTCGTCTGTTTGAACCGTTTGTGCAGGAAGATTCCTCTATCAGTCGGCGATTTGGCGGCACCGGTCTGGGGCTGAGTATTTGTCGGCGACTGATGACCATGATGAATGGTGACATCACAATCGATAGCATTGAAAACGTCGGTACTACCGCCCAATTGGAACTGACATTGGCAATCGCGGAACGAGATTGTTCGATTGCCAGCCTGCGCGATAAACGCGTGTGGTTGCTGCTGCCTGACTACAATATTCGCACCGCAGTGCAGATGTATTTGACGGCACTGGGGATGGTCGTGGTGGATGACCCCAAGGCGGATTTAAAAATCGGCATCAGTACCAAGCCCGGAAAGATCGAGCTGAGTTGGGGGGCAGCCGAAGGTGCCGCGCGCATCTTGCAAATCAATGCCAATCCGGTGCAATGGGTAACGCTCAGGCAGGCCTGCCTGGTTGCGGTCAAGGGGGATGAGGGGAAGGACGTTGATCAAATTGTCGCACCTGCCAAAGCGCAGCCACGCAGAGACGGGCGCATTTTGGTGGCAGAGGACAATCCCACGAATCAGGAAGTCATTCGACGTTTCCTGGCGCGCCTTCATTTCGATTGTGACGTTGTCAATAATGGCTTGGAAGCCTTCGCTGCTCTTCGCCTCAATAATTACGCCTTGGTATTGACGGATTGCCACATGCCAGAATTGGATGGTTACGCCTTAGTGCGTTACATACGGGAAATCGAACATGCGCAGGGTTTAGGGCGGATGCCGGTAGTTGGCATTACTGCGAGCACCCGCCCCGAGGATGAGCAAATTGCCAGGGATGCTGGAATGGATGCTTGCTTGGTCAAGCCAACTGGCTTAACCATGTTGTCAGATTGCATCGAAAAATTACTGCCGCAAGTTGCTGCATTGGCAGAGGTTGCCGACGAGGCCGAACGTTATCAGGCTTTTGCCAATTTTGACCTGCCTGGCAATGACCCGATCAGCTCCTGGCAACTCAAACATCTCGAAGTGGAGTTGGGGGCGGAAGGCAAACTGACCGTATTGCGGGTCTTTCGAGATACCTTGAAACAGGATCTGGAAGTGATCCCGAAGTATGGTGATGCGGAATTGTCTCACTGGCTGCATCGCGTCAAGGGGGCGATTGCTGTTATGGAGTTTGTTACCTTGACCAAAGCCATCGATGATTTTGTCGCCGCCGTACAGTTGGAGCGGGTTGATCAGCATGTACAGGCGCGTAGTAAATTTATTGTACTAAGCGAGAAAGCCATTGCACAAATCGATGGACTCTTGTCATTAGAGGAAGATGGATGAATTAAGTGAGGGGAAAACCGTCCGTAGGAAACTTTATTTTTATTTTTCGCGCCGATTAAAGTTGTAGCGATAAGCTGCTTCAAACAATTCTGCATTAGTGGAAATATTGAGCTTATTCATTGCAGAGATTTTGTGTGTGCTGATGGTTTGCTTGCTACGCGCCAGTTTTGTGGCAACCTGCGAGACACTTAAGCCATCGACGAGTAGTCGCAAGACTTCCAATTCTTTTGGGCTGAGCAGGTGCAAGCCCTTGGTCTCCGTGGTTCCTTGCCCTTTCAGGATACGACTGATTGTGGGTGAGTAGTAGCGTTCGCGCACACGCAGTGATGCAAATGCCGTAAGAATATGTTCCAGTGGGTCAGCCTTGCTCAGCAGTCCCGCAATATCCTGCGTCGCCAAATTGTTGATTACCATCGGGTGGTCGATTGTTGTCAGCATAATGATCTGCATTTTTGGATGTTGATGACGCAGTGTCTTGATCAATTGCACACCGTCGGGCATCACTTCCATTGGCATGGCGTAATCCAGGATGACAACATCACATGGCGTGATGAGAAGTTTTTCGTAGAGATCACTGATGATGCACGAGGAAATCATGACTTCGCATACGGAGAGTTTTTCCAGCGTTAGCCTAACCCCCGCAAGTATTAATGGATGATCATCCAGTATGGCGACTCGGATACTCAAATTGTTCCTCCATGAGGTTTTGTTTGGATAGATGCAAAATTTTTGTTTAGCGAAAACAATAAAAATTGAAGAAAAAAATAGAATTTTTACGCAGATTTTTCCTGCCGAAATGAAGGCCGTATTGCCGGTGTATTCGCACCCAGATTCTATTGCAAAAAAATATTTTTCGATCATTTTTCTTTTGATAAAAGTCAGCATTTCGTATTTTGAAAATCATATTGGAAATGACTTTGTTCCGTGCGATAAATCAGTCGTAGCAAGGGTTGTAGGATTTTCGAATGTTGCATCTTTGTAGTTTTAAATTGAATGGATTAAGTATCAAAAATAGACGGATTTTAAACTGCAAAAATCGATCTTTCTTCTCGTTGTTATCTTTGATTTTTCTCTCTTCTATCAGATGGAAAGTTTTCAATTTTTTTGTGCCAATCGCAGTTCGATAACTTGCGTTCTCAAATCTTTGGTTCGCGGAGAAGACTTATTTTTTGCGTAGGATCAGTTGCCACTGATGCGTGCCGTATTTGATCGGTGGGGAGCGAGCGCAAATGGCAATGTGTATGAATTCGCAGACGTGAGGTGGGTCTGGAATTTGGCTGCATAGATGTTGCCGCCCTAGCAGCCCAGTAATCGCAGATCAAGATTGCTGACACGTGACTGACGCAATGCTGGCGTCATGCTGACAAATTCAGGGGCGCGTTTTTTTGTGCAATCTTTTCGTCTTTTTCGCCAAATCTACCTGGTATGTTGTTTGATTTTGATTGTTTCTCGTTAACCTCAATGGCATGATTTCAGCACTGTCATCGAGATGTGATGACTGACGTTGAGCAAGAACAGAACACTGGTAATGTGACTGCGAGGATGGCCCTGATCACCTCGCCAAGTGCAATTAAAAAAACTTATATTCGGGCGGAAAATGCGATGCGATATTTGATCATCGGTGGCATCTTGGGGGTGGGGAGTGTCATTTGGTTTTGGCGCTGGCGCAGTTGGCAAGCTAAGGAAAATCAGGTCCGTGTTGCAGATAGCGAGATCGACTGCAAACTTGCCTTCATTCGTGACGTATGCGATGGTAATTTGAAAAAATCCAATGCCTTGCTGATGGAGAAGATGACGCTTGATTCAACACTAACCTATGAGCAAGCTGTTGATCTGGTCTATGCCGACATGCTCGAACTGACCGCCGATGAGCGCAATGCCATCGTCCAACATGCCAATCGGCGTGCCGCATAGCGAATGGGTTTGGCTCACGCGGCTCTCCAAATCGCTTACGTTGATGACCGGCGCACATGGGAATGCCGGTTGAGATATCCTTGCGCCTACGGCCACGTTGACCCGCACCTTTGTAGTTGGAATTAGCGGCGTTGCTGGCAGTGGCCGTCATTTTGATGGGTTGAGTAGGGCTGCCTGCTTGCAGGCTGAATGCTGGCCGGCCAGAATCGCCATTGATACAGGCCGGTATCGATGTGAAAACCAGGAGAAAGCATGATGAGTATGATCAAGCAAGCCAATGCGGTGTTGCTGTTGTCGCTGGCATTGGCAGTTGGTTCGGCGGCAGCGCAGAGTGTCAGCGCCGAGTTGAAGGGGGCTAGCGAAGTGCCCGCCAATGATTCAAGCGCCAGTGCTACTGCCAATATCAATGTCAGCGCCGATAAGTCTGTCAGCGGCGGCATCACCACCAGCGGCATCGAAGGCAAGATGGCGCATATTCATACTGGCATGGTCGGCGCTAACGGGCCGGTCATTGTCGCACTGACCAAGAATGGCGAAAACGGCTGGAGTGTGCCGGCTGGTGCCAAGTTCACCGACGAACAATACGCGGCCTATATGGCCGGTGGACTGTATGTCAATGTTCATAGTGCCGCACATCCGGGCGGGGAGATCCGGGCGCAGCTATTACCTAAATAAGATATCGCTTCAATATCACGACAGCCATCTTCGCCGTAACGATGATGGCTGTTTTTATGTCGCCAGATCTTTTCTATGCTGGCAGGCATTGTCAGACAACTTGCCTTCAGGGAAGCTGAATTGTTCGATTTTCTTTGATCCCCACAAAGTAACTTAGCTAGTCTCACTTTATCTTAACTAGATCTTCTGAATGCTGGTAGCGGTACCAAGGGCCGCGTCCTTTGAGGCTTTGCGCGATTTTTTGGCAAGCCGCAATAATTCGTTTGCCAAACAAAAATCGGCTGTTTATACTGCGCTATCGTTGTATGATGACTGATAACAAGCGGCATCATGTAGCTATTCCATAATAAATACCGTTGCGCCGCCTTGCAGGTGATGCCAACTTGAGCTGGAGATCACCACAACGCTAATCCAGTGGTATGACCCGCCTTGCGTTGTCGTCGGTGTGATCCGGTGCCGTGTCAGTCGGGAGATCGGTCAGTGAGTGTTAGTCAAGTACGCGCCGCCGCAGGCGCAAATGTCAAAGCAAGTCATATCCGCTATTTAGTGTTGTTCATGCTGTTTGTGGTGACCACGCTCAATTACGCCGACCGCGCCACGCTGTCGATTGCGGGCACTTCCATGAAAGCGGAGCTGGGTCTGGACCCGGTAATGATGGGCTATATCTTTTCAGCATTCAGCTGGGCCTATGTGCTGGCGCAATTGCCTGGTGGATGGTTGCTTGATCGCTTTGGCTCCAAGACTATTTATGCATTGAGTATTTTCTTTTGGTCGATATTTACAATCATGCAAGGCGGTGTGACCTGGCTGGGGACCGGTGCTGCAGTGGTAGTGCTGTTTGTGCTGCGCTTTCTGGTCGGTCTGGCTGAAGCACCGTCGTTTCCGGCCAACGGCCGTATTGTGGCGTCGTGGTTTCCAACGTCTGAGCGCGGTACCGCATCGGCAATCTTCAATTCGGCGCAATACTTTGCTGCCGTGTTGTTTACGCCGCTGATGGGCTGGATCACGCATGCCTACGGCTGGCATCATGTGTTTACTGTGATGGGAGTGATTGGTGTAGTAATGGCCTTCGTGTGGATCAAGGTGATCTACAGTCCCAAGGACCATCCACGCATCAACAAGGCTGAGTTCGATTACATCGAACAGGGCGGCGCCCTGGTCGATATGGATCAAGCCAAACCGGCGGTGGCAGCTGCAGCGCAAAAGGATGCGGGTAAGGCCAAGTGGGCCTACATCAAGCAGTTGCTGAGCAATCGCATGTTGCTGGGCGTCTATATCGGTCAGTATTGCATTAATACAATTACTTATTTCTTCCTGACCTGGTTCCCGGTGTATCTGGTGCAGGAACGCGGCATGTCGATTCTGAAAGCCGGTTTCGTGGCGTCGATTCCAGCCATTTGCGGTTTCATTGGCGGCGTGGTCGGTGGCATGATTTCCGACCGTTTGATCAAACGCGGCAACAGCGTAACGCTATCGCGCAAGATTCCTATCGTGGGGGGCATGCTGTTGTCGACGACGATGATCCTGTGCAACTACGTTGATGCGCAATGGATGGTGGTCGGCATCATGGCCGTGGCGTTCTTCGGCAAAGGTATTGGCGCGTTGGGCTGGGCCGTGGTGGCCGATACGGCACCCAAGGAAATCGTTGGTCTCAGCGGCGCCCTGTTTAATATGTTCGGCAATGCCGCCGGAATTACCACGCCAATCGTGATTGGTTATATTCTCAAGGAAACCGGCTCGTTCAGCGGCGCGCTGGTATTCGTCGGCGCCAATGCCTTGGTGACGGTGATCAGCTATCTGGTGATCGTCAAGGAAATCAAGCGGGTCGAACTCAAGCCGATTTGAGTTGGAGATCCATAGTGCAGCTTCGTCATGCCGGGACCATCAGGTCTCGGCATTGCAGTATCCGTGTAATAAAGATCGTCAACATCGCATTCATTGGAAATCGCCATGAGTACTGAAACAACGCCAGCCAACGCAGTCAATATTCCTCGTTACATCTTGATGCACGACAATGACAATGTCGCCATCGTCGTCAATGACCGCGGCTTGCCAGCCGGCACGGTGTTTCCCGATGGCCTGACGTTGATCAATCAGGTGCCGCAGGGACACAAGATCGCCTTGCGTGATATCGCCCAGGGTGACGCCATTATTCGCTACGATGTCGCCATCGGCTATGCCGCGCGCGATATCGCCAAAGGCAGTTGGATCGAAGAGTCGTTAGTGACCTTGCCGCCGGCGCGCGAACTCGATAATTTGCCAATCGCCACGCGCTTACCGCCTCCGGCGGCACCCCTGGAAGGTTATACCTTCGAAGGTTATCGCAATGCCGATGGTTCGGTCGGGACGCGTAATCTGTTGGCCATTACCACCACGGTGCAATGTGTGGCTGGGGTAGTCGAGCATGCCGTCAAGCGGATTCGCGCAGAGTTGCTGCCGAAGTATCCTCATGTGGAAGATGTCGTGGCACTCGAGCATACCTATGGCTGCGGTGTGGCCATTGATGCGCCGAACGCCAATATCCCGATTCGCACGCTGCGCAATATCAGCCTCAATCCCAACTTTGGTGGTCAAGCCATGGTGGTCAGTCTCGGTTGCGAAAAGCTGCAACCGAATCGCCTACTGCCAGAAAACATGATTCCTATCCACAAAGAAGGCACGCCTTATGTGGTGTGCCTGCAGGATGCGGAACATGTTGGCTTCAATTCCATGATCGATTCCATCATGAACATGGCCGAAGCGCGTCTGCAGGAACTCGACAAGCGCCGTCGTGAAACCTGCCCGGCGGCCGATCTGGTGGTCGGTGTGCAATGCGGCGGCAGCGATGCTTTCTCTGGTGTGACGGCCAATCCGGCGGTAGGTTTTGCCACCGATCTGCTGGTGCGCGCCGGTGCCAGCGTGATGTTTTCAGAAGTAACCGAAGTGCGTGATGGCATCGATCAATTGACTTCGCGCGCCATCAATGAAGACGTAGCGCAAGCGATGATTCGCGAGATGGCTTGGTATGACAATTACCTCAAGCAAGGTGGCGTCGACCGCAGTGCCAATACCACGCCGGGTAACAAGAAGGGTGGTTTGGCCAATATTGTCGAGAAAGCCATGGGCTCTATCGTCAAGTCGGGCACCAGTCCGATTTCTGGTGTCTTGGCACCGGGCGACAAGCTCAAGCAAAAAGGCTTGATCTATGCTGCTACGCCAGCCAGCGATTTTGTCTGCGGCACCTTGCAACTGGCCGCCGGCATGAACTTGCATGTGTTCACCACCGGCCGTGGCACGCCTTATGGCCTGGCTGCGGTGCCGGTGATCAAGGTCGCTACCCGCAATGACTTGGCGCGACGCTGGCATGATCTGATGGACGTCAACGCTGGCCGTATCGCCAGTGGCGAAGCTACCATCGCAGACGTCGGTTGGGAATTGTTCCAGTTGATGCTCGATGTGGCCAGTGGCCGCAAGCAGACCTGGGCAGAAAAATGGAAGCTGCACAATGCCCTGACTTTGTTCAATCCGGCACCGATCACCTAAATGATGGCATTGCATTAAAATCAACGAGTCCCTGCGTCGATTGATAGCGGGGCATTTTTTCATCGAGGAGAAAGCATGAAAGCAAAGAAGTTGGCAGTAAAGGCAGTGCAAGTCGCATCGATCGCTGCACTGGTGGCTGCAGCATCGGTCGCACAGGCGC
>JAMFSU010000034.1 GCA_026225475.1 Duganella sp. | reverse complement strand
TCGCTGGGAACCCCGCAGGGGCCGGGATCGCGCGGTCGCCTTCTTTTGCTTAGCTTTTCTTGGCGAGACAAGAAAAGTAAGCGGCTGCCGGGCCGCACCCGGCAAGCTCGTCCGAAGAAAACAAAGATTCAACTACCCACTGAGGTAACTGCCGGGCCGCACCCGGCTAGGCAGTCCGAAGAACACACACCATCAGCAACCAAGAAACCAAGCAACCAAGCAACGAACCGACCGGTGTTTCTTAACTGAACAGCATTAGGGCCATAGCCCGGATTTTTGTGACGAGGCCAATATTACGGCTTGTCCCGTGGCGGACGACCACGCCAGAAACCGGCCAGGATCGAGCCCGACAGGTTGTGCCAGACTGAGAACAGCGCGCCTGGCAAGGCTGCCAATGGTGTGAAGTACATCTTGCCCAGCGCCGCGGCCAGACCCGAGTTCTGCATCCCGACTTCGATTGCCAAGGTGCGGCAGATCGACTCATCGAAACCGAGCAAACGGCCGCCCCAGTAACCACCGAGCAGGCCGATGCCGTTATGCAGGATCACACCGACCAAGACCACCAGGCCAACCGAAGCAATATGACTTTGGCTACCACCAACCACGGCAGCGATGATCAACAGGATCGCCACCATCGACACCAGCGACAGATACGGCTCGACACGGCGTACCAGCTTGCTGGCGAAAATATTGACCAGCAGACCGACCACGATCGGCACCACCACGATTTGCACGATGCTCATCAGCATGGCGCTGACGTCAACGTGAATCGAGGCATCCACATACAACTCGGTCAACAGCGGCGTCGCAAATACGCTGACCAGTGCCGACAGCGTCGAGATCGTCACCGACAAGGCCACATCGCCGCGCGATAGATAAATCATCACGTTCGAGGCTGTGCCACTGGCAACGCTGCCGACCAGCACCATGCCGGCGGTCAGATCAGGCGGCATGCGCAACAGCTTGGCAATCACCCAGGCCGCCAGCGGCATAACCAGATAATGCAGGATGATGCCGGCGGCAACGGGGGCCGGGCGTTTGATGATGCGTTTGAAATCTTCAACTGTCAGCGTCACGCCCATGGTCAGCATAATCAGCGTGAGCAGAATCGTGACGTAAGGACCGATCGGGGTAAACGTGGCAGGGGAAAAATAAGCGGCGGCGGACAGCAACAGCGCCCACACCGGAAATAGGCGGGTGATACTTGCAAGCATAATAGACAGTCGATTAGCGGAGTAAAAGGAAATTTTCTAGTTATAGGTATATCCGCGGATCACGCGCGACAGGTGCGGGCGTCGATAACGACAGCGGTAACGCTGACAACGCATGCGCTGCAACCCGACCGGCCCGGCCATGCGTCTTTTGAACGCATAAGGGCGCTATTTTACCGAAGCTGGCCTGTTCTTGCCGAACTGCGCCAGATTGGGCTGGATCCAGTCTAGTCAGTACAGGTAAAAATCAGCATGGTTTTCGATACCGTCACGCCAGTCACGGGCGGTGATGCTTCGGAACCGGTCACTTGCATATGCTTGCCTTGCTGGTTGCAATAGGCCTCGGCCTTCAGGGCGCCGTTGGCAGCGGCGTCATTCTTGCCTTGCAACAGCGACAATGATCGCGAATTGACGGCATAGGTGTCGCGTCCAAGAATGACGATATCGCCGCTGCTGGTCACGGTATTGCAGGCCGCCAGCAAGAGTGTGGTGCTGGCGATGACGAGCGTGGTCAGGCGCATGGTTTTCAAGTGAACTCCCCGGATTTGGTGATGAAAGCGTAGCCGACAATATGGCGCTGGCGCAATCACAAAAATGCATGCCGCAGCATCTTTGCACGCATCAAGATGCCGCCACAAACAACAACGCCCCGGCGTTGCTGCGCGGGGCGTTGTTGTTGTGGCAAGTCGCTTGAGCGACTTAGCGTGTGACCGGCTTGTAGCGGATACGCTTGGGTTTGGCACCTTCTTCACCGAGACGCTTCTTCTTGTCGGCTTCGAATTCCTGATAATTGCCATCGAAGAACGAGACCTGCGAATCGCCCTCAAACGAAATGATGTGGGTGGCGATACGGTCCAGGAACCAGCGATCATGGCTGATCACCATCACCGTGCCGGCAAATTCCAGCAAGGCGTCTTCCAGCGCACGCAGGGTTTCCACGTCAAGGTCATTGGACGGTTCATCGAGCAGCAACACATTGCCGCCTTGCAGCAGGGTCTTGGCCAGATGCAGACGACCGCGTTCACCGCCGGACAGATTACCGACGATTTTTTGCTGGTCGCCGCCTTTGAAGTTGAAGCGGCCCAGATAGGCACGCGACGGCATCTCGAAGCGACCGACGGTGAGGATGTCGGCGCCGTTGGCGACGTCTTCAAACACCGTCTTCTTGTTTTCCAGATCATCGCGTGACTGGTCCACCAGCGAAATGCGCACGGTAGGACCGAGCACCAGATCGCCGCTGTCGGGCTGTTCACGACCGGCCAGCATGCGGAACAGGGTCGACTTACCGGCGCCGTTGGGGCCGATGATACCGACGATGGCACCGGCTGGAACCTTGAAGTTGAGATTGTCGATCAGCAAACGATCGCCATAGCCCTTGCTGACATTCTTGAACTCGATGACTTCATTGCCGAGGCGCTCGGCCACCGGAATGAAGATTTCCTGCGTTTCGTTACGCTTCTGGTATTCGTGTTCGGACAGCTCGTTGAAACGCGACAGACGCGCCTTGCTCTTGGCTTGGCGGCCCTTGGGATTTTGTCGTACCCATTCCAATTCCTTGGAAATGGTCTTCTGGCGTGCCGATTCCGTCGCTTCTTCCTGCTTCAGGCGGGCTTCCTTCTGTTCCAGCCAGGAGCTGTAATTGCCTTTCCATGGAATGCCGTGGCCGCGATCCAGTTCCAGAATCCATTCGGCAGCATTGTCGAGGAAATAACGATCATGGGTAATCGCCACCACGGTACCGGGGAAACGATGCAGGAATTGCTCCAGCCAGTCCACCGATTCGGCGTCCAAGTGGTTGGTTGGTTCATCAAGCAGCAGCATGTCGGGTTTGGACAGCAGCAGCTTGCACAGCGCCACACGGCGCTTTTCACCGCCGGACAGCACGCCGACGATGGCATCCCAAGGGGGCAGGCGCAATGCATCGGCGGCCATTTCCAGTTGCTGGTTCAGGCTGTTGCCGTCGGAGGCCGAAATGATCGCTTCCAGACGTGCCTGCTCGGTTGCCAGCGCATCGAAATCGGCATCTTCTTCAGCATAAGCGGCATAGACCGCATCGAGCTTGGCTTGCGCTTCGAACACTTCGCCCAGCGCGCTTTCGACTTCCTGGCGTACCGTCTTGACCGGGTCCAGTTGCGGTTCCTGCGGCAAATAGCCGATATTCAGGTTCGGCATCGGAATCGCTTCGCCTTCGATGTCCTTGTCGATGCCAGCCATGATCTTGAGCAGCGTCGACTTGCCCGAGCCGTTCAGGCCCAGCACGCCGATCTTGGCGCCAGGGAAGAACGACAGCGAGATGTCTTTCAGGATCTGCCGCTTGGGCGGCACGATCTTGCCGACGCGGTTCATAGTAAATACGTATTGAGCCATGTTAGGTAGTGTAGATGTCTGTAGTAGAAGGGAAAAGAATCCGGTGACTGCGGCCGCAACAGGGTAAAAACCCGTCAGGCGCCGGCGTTGCGGGTTTTTTCCGCCCACAAACGCCATAGTCCTTCCAGCGAGTATACAGCCAGCGCCGCCCAAATCGTCATGAATCCGGTCAAACGCGCACCAGTAAACGGCTCATCGTAGATGAAAACCCCAGTCAGCAGTTGCATCGTCGGCGAAATGTATTGCAGCAAGCCCAGCAGTGACAAGGGAATGCGCCGCGCTGCTGCGGCGAACATCAGCAGCGGAATTGCCGTCACCGGTCCCGACAATACCAGCAAGGCCTGCGCCATTGGCGATGCCTGCAGGAAACCATTGTGTCCCTGCCACGCCGTCACCAGCAGGATGCCGAGTACTGCCGGCGACAGCAGGATGGTTTCCAGCGCCAGGCCTTGCAGCGCGCCCAACTGCGCCGTCTTGCGCAACAGACCGTAAATGCCGAAGGTGGCAGCGATCACCAGACCGATCCAGGGCAAGGCGCCATTGATCCAGGTCAACCACAGCACGGCAGCCGACGCCAACAGCACGGCCAGCCACTGTAGCGGGCGCAATTTTTCCTTGAGGATGACATAGCCGAGCAAAACGCTCAGCAGCGGACTCATGAAATAACCGAGGCTGGCATCAACAATACGGCCGCTATTGACGGCCCAGATATACATCAGCCAGTTACCGGAAAGCAGCAAGGCACTGGCCAGAAAGCCGAACAACACGCGCGGCTGCCGTATCACCGCACCCAGCCAGCCCCACTGGCGGCGCCAGGTCAATACCACGACAAGAAAAATCAGAGACCAGAAAATACGCTGCACAACGATGTCGAACGAAGCGACTCCCTGCAGCAGTTTGAAGTAAAGCGGAAACAGGCCCCACAGGAAAAAGGAGCTGATGGCATAGAGCATGGTTGATGGGCCGAATGAGGACGTTGGACGATGCTGGAACAGCGTAGCCGGTTCATGCAACGCGGATTGTTCCAGGGTTTCGCGACAGCAAGTGCATTATCAATGGAAAGGAGCGTCCTGGGACGGGCGCTGCGGATGAAAACTTTTAAACCGGGTAAGTGACATTCATCTCACACGGCGATCATGACGGTGAGGTTTGCTCAATTGGCTGTCGCCAACCTCAAGGTACGCTCGGTATGAAGGGAAGTCCCAGCATAGGAGGCGCCATCGAATGTCGATTAAAATGCTGGTCTGGCAGGAAAGAATGCGCCCTTGTGAAGGTCGCCCCTTTGATTGACCTTTCCACGACTTCCTGACGCGATACATTGACGATGCGCCCACTAGAAAACCAAGAGCCCGCTACGCCCCCTTTCGGCACGATCACCAAGGAGACGGTTGCGGTTGCGCAAAAACATCTGCACGATATCCTCAGCATTGCAATCGAGCACGCGCCCCCGCATGCTGCCGTGGTGGTGGCCGACACTGGCTGTGATCTCGCTGTTGCCTTGACAGAAGCCTATCGCCGCTGCCTGCCAACGGCGCGCTTCATCGACTTTGATGCGGTCGCACCGGACGCTATCCTGGCCGCCTTTGCCCTGCTTGCGCCGGGCGATCTGGTGGTACTGATTCAATCCACCAACTTTCGGCTGGAGGCGTTCCGTCTGCGCGTCGAGCTCTTCAAACGGTCGCTCAAGGTCATCGAGCATCCCCATCTGTCGCGCATGCCCGGCGCGCAAGCCGACTACTATATTGCGTCGTTGGCTTACGACCCGGCGTATTACCGCGACGTTGGCTATGCCCTGAAGGCACGCATTGATCGCGCCCAAGGCGGCGTGGTCGACAGCGGTGGCGAGCGTCTGGTGTTTGCTTCGCCATTCGAGCCGGCCAAGCTGAACATCGGCGACTACAGCGAGATGAATAACGTTGGCGGTCAGTTCCCCATCGGCGAAGTGTTTACCGAAGCGCAAGACCTGGAGGCGGTGAACGGGCGCGTACGCATTTTTGTTTTTGGTGATACCGCATTCAGGGTGAACAAACCGGCGCAAGCCATCACCTTGGTGGTCACCAAAGGCCGCGTGAGCGAGGTAATTGATTCGACGCCGGATTTCGATCAGGTACTGGTCAAGATTCGCGCCGATGAAGGGGAGGTGTGGTTGCGCGAGCTTGGCTTCGGCATGAACCGTGCGTTTTCACGGGAACGTACGGTTGACGACATTGGCACCTACGAGCGGATGTGCGGCATCCATCTCTCGCTCGGTGCCAAACATGGGGTCTACAACAAGGCCAATATCAGACGCACCACCGCGCGCTATCACATTGACGTGTTTGCCGTGACAGAGGCGGTCTACCTTGATGACGCGCTGGTATATCGGGATGGCGCTTGGCAGGTTTGACGCGGGGCGAACTGCCCAAGGATGTTCTGACTTGCAGACAGGCAAAAACGCGGGCCGATATCAAAGACATTAATGACAGGGCATCCCGATATTCAAGCCGCCATGTGGGAAATAATTTCCAAATTTGATGTGAACAATAGCTTGAGCGAGATCGACTGTCCCACGCTGGTCTTGGCCGGCGAGGTGGATCCGAGTACGTCGCCAGCCATGGGGGCAGCGATGGCGGAGGCCATTTCGGGCGCTGAGTTCATTGTGCTTCCCGATACCTCCCATATGGCCATGCTCGAATCGGCCGATGCAGTCAACACCGCATTGGCAGGATTTATCGGCAGGTATTAAGCGCGTACTATTTTCAGGCTATTTCGTCCGCCCCGCTTTGACGCATATAACGCCGCATCCCCCAGTTCGAGCAATGTCGTCAACCCTGCCGGTGGCTGCGCGAACAGCGTCGCACCCATGCTCAGGGTTACCGCATCAGGTGTTGGAAACGCTTCCGACGCCATCTGTCTGAACATCGCGCGCAAGTCATTTCCCAGCGCCAACACGGCGTCGTTGGATGCCTCACGCAGCAGCAGCACGAACTCGTCGCCACCCAGTCGTGCGGCCAGGGCGCCATGCGGCAAGGCATCGCGGATCATTTCGCTCAGCGCCACCAGCAGTTTGTCTCCGGCACTGTGGCCGTGCAGATCGTTGACTTGTTTAAAGTTGTCGATATCGATCAACAACAAGGCACCGGGTTTTTCTGGGCTGGCCTGTTCGAGCAGCGCAGGCGCACGCATAGTCAGGGCGCGGCGATTGTACAAGGCCGTGAGCGGGTCACGGGCAGCAAGTTGTTCGATCCGCTCTTCACGGCGGTGGCGCTCAGTGCCGGTCATCGACAAGGCGATCAACATGATCGCCATGGCACCTTCCACCAGCGAGATCTGGATGACTTCGCCATGAAAGGCGGCAAGGTCAACAAAGTTGTTGAGCGCGATGACAGAGCCAGCCTTGGCGACATAGAAGAGGCCATGTGCCAGCAGCACGTAGCGCAACTGCACCGCGCCCACACTCAAGGAAACGCCATGCGGGCGCAGCAGCATGCTGGCGCGCAGTGTGATGCCGGCGATCAACAGCGACTGGATGCACAGCATGACCTTGGACCACCACGGTGCGCTGGGCACTAGCAACATGGCCAGCCAGAGCAGGGCAATCAGATACCAGGCGCGCGACAGCGGGGTTCGCGTGAAGCGCGCCACGCCTGCCAGAAACAACGCGTGGGCGCCGATCAGCAAGCCATTGGCAAACCAGATACCGATCAGCAAGAAACCATTGCTGCGCAACAGGGCCAGGATGCACCCTACGGTGATGACCGCAAAGCCAGCGCTCCAGAGCAGCAGCGATTGCTCGCCTACGCTACGCCACTCCACGGCCAGGTAAAGTGTGGCGGCCGCGGCCAAGGCGGTAGAAAGTATGAGAATAGTGGAAGGATCGAGTGACATCGGTAACGGCGCTGCGCAAGCTTGCCCAGAGAGAATTTCTGAAAAAATGGGAAGACGCTATTTTAGCGCCCAGCGCATCTCGCAGCTCGCCAAACCTGATGTGGCGCCGTCTCCGAATGTTGCGTAATGTCCACGCACGGCGGTGAACATTCTGACTAGGTCAGCTTGGCCGCAACACCGTCACGTCCATGACCTTAGCTCAACATCAGTGTCATATCTGGATCGCCCTTGACCATCGCACGACGATACGCCGGGCGTTCGCCGATGCGCTGCAAGTAAGCACGGATATGCGGATAGGCGGTGAAGTCAATCGGCTGGAAATGTCGCATGGTCGTCAGTGAAAACACGTTCATGATATCGGCCGCAGTGAATTCACTGCCGGCGAAGTAGGGCACCTGGCCCAGCCGTGTTTCGACCAGTGCCAACACACGATCGAGCCGATCCCTGGCGGACGCCAGTAGCAACGGGTCTGCTGGCGCCTTGGCGCGGTTTGCCAGCATGAAGCGCATGATCACTGGCTGCAAATTACCATTGGAGAAATGAAACCAGTAGAGGAAGGCGGCATAGTCCGCATGCGTCGGTGCCAGCTTGAACTGGCCAGCACCGTGTTTCTCGATGATGTACTCGACGATCGCAGCCGACTCGGCGAGCAGCAGAGCACCATCCTCGATCACCGGCGCTGCACCGAGCGGATGCAAGGCCTTGAGTTCGGGCGGAGAAAGTCTGGTGACCGGATCTCGCGTGTAATGCTGGAGTTGATACGGAAGAGCTAACTCCTCGCAGAGCCAGATAATACGTTCGGATTGGGAAACGCCAAGGTGGTGAATTTTCAGCATGATTCAAATCGTCGATGAAGGTTGAAATGGACCGTTTGCGCGTACAGCACCGCGCACGGTTGTGGGAGCAAAACTCAAGCGTTGCCGCAAGCTGATGGCAAAGCGGGATACCAATCTAAAAACTCCTGAGATAGGCGCAGAACATGTCTGCCATGGCATCGCCATAAGTTTGAATATATTCTTCAGTGCGCTCGCTGCCTGATAAGTGTTCGCCCACGGTGGTCAAGGTCGTCATGATCAGATTGCCAGCCATGGTCTGTTGCGCGCTCGACGCTGTGGGCAGAACTTGCGCCATGAATTTCTGCATGATCAAGTCCCAGGACGTCTCCATCTCTTGCGCTTCGGCAAGATCGCGATATAGCGGCGCGGCATCGTCGAGCGCCAAGCGGATCTGCGCTTCTTCAAACTCCGACTTGATGAACGCGTGCACCAAGGCGCGCAAGCGCTCCAGTGGCGTCTGCGCGGCATCTTCCAGAATGTCGACCAACAGCGCCGTCGTCTGCGTCCACTCATCGGCCTGCAGCCGGAACAGGATTGACACCTTGTTCGGGAAATATTGATACACCGAGCCCACACTCACGCCAGCCTTCTCGGCCACCCTTGCCGTGGTGAAACGCTGTGCGCCTTCCTTCACCAAAACCTGAATAGCGGCTTCCAATATCGCCGCCACGAGTTCGGTAGAGCGCGCTTGTTGTGGCTGCTTGCGCGGGGAAATCTCAGGGCGGCGGCGTTCGGTCATGGTGGCTTAACAAGGGCTGAGGGAATGCGAATAGGAAACATGATGGATTCGTCGCATAATTCAATGCAGAGAAATGCGACGGATCAGTCACATTTTACCTCAGCGCATTGAAGCGCTCAATTTACTACCGGATTTCACATGACAAGCTTTATTTCACAGCCGTTTTCCCGCGTACTGGACCGCCTGTTCAACGAAACATCGGCGCTCGACCCTAGCAGCAGCATCTTCTTCTCGCAACTCAGCCAAGCCGAGCAGCAACGGCTCATGCGCAGCAAGACTGACTATGTGGACTTATATAGCGCCCTCAAGCACCTGCCGCTGGCAGTTTCGCGCGAGACCGGCATGCTGCTCTACATGCTAGCGCGCAGCGGCAAAGCCAAGTCGATTGTCGAATTCGGCACCTCGTTTGGCGTGTCAACCCTGCATCTTGCCGCCGCCCTGCGCGACAATGGTGGCGGCTTGTTGATCACGACCGAATTCGAGCCTTCCAAAGTGGCGCGAGCCCGATCCAATCTGACCGAGGCCGGGCTCATCGATCTGGTCGAGATTCGCGAAGGCGATGCCCTCGATACCTTGGCGACGAACATGCCAGAGACCATCGATCTGCTCCTGCTGGACGGTGCCAAAGCCCTCTATCCGGACATCCTGGCACTGTTGGAAAGTCGTCTGCGGCCGGGTGCCTTCATCATCGCCGACAACACCGAATACAGCCCCGAATACCTGGCGCGCATGCGTTGCGTTGCCAACGGTTATATGTCCGTGGCATTGGCTGACGACATCGAGCTATCGATGCGGCTGTTCTGACGCGCATGCATTCAACACCTTCATCAACAACAACCATGACACAAGCACACAATCCTCAATCGCCCACCGCGGCAACCGCGCCGCCGCCCGGCATCAATGTATTGCTGAAACTGGCGCCGCTCACGCTGGCCGTCTTCATTGCTTTTCTGACCATCGGCATTCAGTTGCCGGTGCTTCCCCTGCATCTGCACGACCGCTTGGGCATGGGGCCGGCAGTGATCGGTCTGGTGGTGGGTACGCAGTTCGCAGCCGCCTTGCTATCGCGCGCCTGGGCAGGCAACTTCGCCGACATGCGCGGTGGCAAGCGTGCAGTCATTACGGGATTTTTATGCGCGTCCGCTTCCGGCCTGATCTATCTGATGTCGCTGGCGTTCATCGACGCACCGGTCACCTCGGTGTGGATACTGGTGATCGGACGCGTTCTACTGGCCTTAGGCGAGAGCTTGATTGTCACCGGCACAATGGGCTGGGGTATCGGCCTGGTCGGACCGCAAAATAGCGGCAAGGTCATGGCCTGGCTAGGGATGGCCATGTTCGCCGCCTATGCAGTCGGTGCACCTGCTGGCGTGGCGCTCAACAACTTCCACGGTTTCGTCGGGATCGCCGTCTCCACCGTGGTGATTCCGCTGCTGGCAGTGACTGCGATCTCTGGCATGCGTGCATTGGTACCCACGGCGACCCGTCGCACGCCGTTCTACAAGGTCTTGGGTGCGGTATGGGTACCGGGTATGGGTTTGGCCTTGTCCAGCGTTGGATTTGGTGTGATCACTGCCTTCATTGCGTTGCTGTTTGCCGCTAAGGACTGGGGCAGTTCCTCGCTGGCGTTTTCCGCATTCGGGGCGGCGTTCATTGCTGCTCGCCTCTGCTTCGGCCATTTGCCGGATAAACTGGGTGGCGCGCGGGTGGCTTTGATTTGCGTTGTGATCGAGGCAGTTGGCCAGTTGCTTATTTGGGGTGCTGGATCGGTATCGATTGCGTATCTTGGTGCGGCGCTCACCGGCTTCGGCTATTCGCTGGCCTTTCCCGGTTTCGGTGTCGAAGCCATGCGACGTGCACCGCCACAAACACGCGGGCTCGCCATGGGGGCGTATGTCGCTTTCCTGGATATCGCGTTGGGTATTACCAGTCCCGTGGCGGGTGTACTTGCCGGTGCTTGGGGTATTGGTGTGGTTTACCTGGCTGGGGCTGTTGCAGCCTTGCTGTCGTTCTTGGTGGCGTTGATGTTGTTGGGTCGCAGGCAAAAGAACGGTTTGTAGCTTTTGTGCTGTGCTGTTCGGTTCGGTGCAGAAAACGGCTGCTGCTTTTCTTGGTTGCTGATGCTGGGTTTTCTTCGGACGAGCTAGCCGGGTACCTCAGTGCGTAGTTGAGTCTTTGTTTTCTTCGGACGACCTAGCCGGGTGCGGCCCGGCAGCCGCTTACTTTTCTTGTCTCGCCAAGAAAAGCTAAGCAAAAGAAGGCGACCGCGCGATCCGGGCCCCTGCGGGGTTCCCAGCGATGCGCTGCAGAAAATGGGAGGGTCGCAAACTCGCTGCGCTCAAACATGCGCCCCTCTTATCCATTTTCCACAGC
>JAMFSU010000162.1 GCA_026225475.1 Duganella sp. | reverse complement strand
CGGTGCCAGCGATCCCCTATGTATTGCGCAGCGTGGGCATTCTGCCTGAGCCTTATGTGATCGACGTGATTGGCTACAACTATACCGACCGGGCTATTGCTGATTTCACAGTGGATAGCGGTTGGGGAGGGAATCTGGAGGTGAGTAACATGGGGGGCGGTGGCGGTAGCCCGGTTTGTTGCATGAAACTATCACACTCAAAGAAGACGCCGTTTCTAGTCAATGTTCGCTACAAAAAAAGTGTATTGGCGTCCTTCCCCTCACTAGAAATCATTGAGCCGGCTAGAGAATACATTGTGGTGCCTGTGATGGTGACTGGCCCCATTCCTGCCAATCCGCGTTATATCGAAATTCATTTCTATCCCGATTGGCATATTGAAGCGGTCATATCTGGAGAGATAAGACCGTCACCGGCTCGGCTGCTGCTGGAACGTCGACTTCCCTATATACGTTAAAGGACTTGCATGTTAGACGATGCAGATATTCCCCGATTGGATGGGCAGCGGCCACTGACGCTGGAAGAACGCAAACAACGCGCAGCCGCAATGGCATGCTTCGACCCGGCAAAAAGACCGGGCATGGCCGATTGTTCGCAACATCTTTTAATCACGGTCTTTTTCGATGGTACCGGCAATAATATTGACTTTGATTTACCCTATCAGAAGCACAGCAATGTCGCCCGATTATGGCAAACGCATCCTGACGACAATGAGGCAACCGGGATATTCCAAATATACATACCTGGACTTGGAACACCGTGTGAAGAGGCTGGCGAAAAAGAAAGCAGCGCATTGGGCGCGGCGTTTGGCAAGGGGGGCGAAGCGCGGCTGCAATTGGCCAGGAGGAAATTCGATGAAGTGATCGATAAAGCGCAAGCACGTGCCGGCAACCCGCGCCAGCCGATCCGCATGATCAACCTGGCGGTGTTTGGCTTTTCGCGCGGCGCAGCGCTGGCGCGGGCGTTTGCCATTCGCATCGCCAATGATTGCAAGCAGGTCGGCAATGCCTGGCACTATAAAAACCATCCTTTCCGCTTTTATTTCATGGGGCTGTTCGACACCGTCGCGTCCGTCGGTATTGGCGGTGGCGCGAAACCGCTTGAGCCGGATAAAAATGCGCTCATTCGTACCTTGATCGTACCGTTTCCCTTGGTGGCGGTCGCTTACGCGGCGTACGTGCAGTCGACTCCCGCGGTGCGTAATTATGGTCATTACGCCTGGGGACAGGATTTGCGAATTCCTGCCATGGTCGAGCAATGCCTGCATTTTGTGGCGGCGCATGAGGTGCGCGATTCGTTTCCGCTGGATTCGGTGCGCGATGGCAAAACCTATCCGCCCAATACCCATGAAGTGGTTTATCCGGGCGTACACAGCGATGTCGGTGGCGGTTATGCGCCGGGCGAACAGGCGCGTGCTCTCAAGGATGAGGAAAAGCTCAGTCAAATCCCGTTGCTAGACATGTATCGGGCGGCCCGCGTTGCCGGGGTGCCGTTGACGGCGCTGGAGATTGTGGACCCGGAGATCAAAGTCTGGTTCGCCATTGCTCCCAAAACACGACAGTTGTTTCACGACTATATGGCCGCGACCAAGCCGCAAGGACCGACCGAAATTCAGGTAATTGCACATATGAATCAGCTCTATCGCGCACGCGCCTATTTGTCATGGCACGCCAGTCTGATGCAGTCTCAGGACAGCATCGCCCGCCATACTGCCAGCGCCGAACAGGTCTTGCGCCAATTGAATTATGCCGAGGGCCTGAAAAAGCTTGGCAATGAATTGAAAAACATCGTTCGCAACGATAAGGAATTGGTCGAGGCCATGAGGGATGTGGCCGCACTTGAGAAAAAAGGCAAGACGATCAGCAATTCGCCGCGACATGTTGCCCTGGCGCAGGCGCTCAAGACAGAAATCAGTATCAGCCATGGGCCAGCCGACGCGGCCTTGGTGACCTTCTTTGACTATCTGGTACATGAATCGGTGGCGGGATTTGGCCTGGATTTTTCCAAAGCGCATAACTGGCGCACGATCTATTTTTCTACCACGGTCTACGAGGCGGCAAATGACAACAGTATGCGGGGGGCCTCTGCACTCCTACGCTTACCTTAATGAATCATCGATACAAAGGAGAGTGCAATGCCAGGCGTTATTCGAGAAAATGATCGCACCAGTTCTGGTGGCAAGGTTTTGGCAGGTTCGAAGACGGTGTTCTATATGGGACGTGGTGTGGCGCGTGTCGGTGATCCGGTGTCTTGTCGCAAGCATGGCAACAACAAGATCGCCGAGGGAAATCCGCGCGTGCGCGATCATGGTCTGTCAGTTGCTGAGCATGAGCATCGCTGTGAGTGTGGTTGCTATCTGATCAGTTCCTTGCCGAACAGTGGATCGCGTTAGCCATGGCCATTGATTTTTCTTCACTGCCGCCACAACAAGAACTGCCCGAGGATGCGCCATCGGTCCTGGCGTGGGCAGTGGTGTTCTTGCTCATCGTGGTGGTCGCGGTATTTGTGGTGCTGTATTGCTGGTCGCAACAGCCGCAAGAGCAGCAAGTGCACAGCGGTTTCTTCTGGGTTTGCGTGGGCTTGTTTCCGCCAGCATTGGCGACGATCATTGTGACGCGTCCATTCAGTCGTTACCAGGGGCGCTGTTTGCGGGTGCAGGCAGACAATACGGTGCGTGCACGGTATGTCGAACAGTTGTTCGCACACGCCAGTCAGCCATCGGCACTGCTGGCGGCGGCTTATCGCTTTGATCTTGATGATGCCCAAAACGCGCTCTCGACACTCGCTGCGGGGGAGGCCGTACTGACACCGCAAGCGGTGCCCGGACATCCAGGCCTGATCAAGGCGCGTTGGCTCACGCCGGGTGCTGCCGCGTTGGCCAGCACCGATCTGGAGCGCCAGCGTCAATTGCTGCGCTGGTGGTTCTTGCATCTGCTTGATGAACTTGGCCCCAGTCTGGCCTTGCTGCCGCATCGTGTTCCGCTCAAGGTGCAACTGGAGATTGCATCACAGTTGCCGCCGTCTGAGATCAGGGCGCTGTGGGATGAATGCTGGACCAGCGCAGGGTGTCGTCCAGCTGCGCCGCTGGCGGCGCCTGTGCAGACCGGTCTGATGTGCATCGATGCTGTGTTGGGAGAAATGGGAAGTGATTTTCATCCGGATGCGCAGTTGATCGTGTCTGTGCAACTCAATCGCCGGTTTGAGGCGATACCCGTTGTAGCAAGCGCTGAGGCTGCGGCGGCGTTGTTGTTGATCGCGCCTGACATGGCGGCGCGCTATGCCTTGACGCCGCAGGCTTACGTGCATCGGCCAATGCAGGAGGGCGTCGCTGACATGCAGCAGGCGATTGACTATGCATTGCGCTGGGGCCAGGCACAGCCGACAGCCATTGCGCGTTGTTGGATGACAGGGTTGGGTGAGGGTATGACAGCAAAACTGCATGCTGCACTGAGTACATTGGACGTGAGCGGTGAACGTGATCCTGCCTTGAAGGAAGTTGATATGGATTTTTCTGTCGGCCACAGCGGAATCTGCGCTGGCTGGTTGGCCTTGGCGTGCGCTGCCAGGACTGCGTACCAGACCGCAGCCCCGCAACTTGTCATTGAACAGGCCGTAGGAGTGCTCAACTGTGTTGTGGTGAAATCCGATTATCTGTCTGCGAAAAAGGGGGGGGTGTAATGCTCAGAATGTTGTTGGATATAGTTGCGCTGTTGGCGTTGTTTCTGGTTCCCGGAGCGGTCATTTGGTTTAAGGGCGAATGGCTATACATCACAACGCCTGAACAACGGATGGCCTGGGCAATTGGTTTGTGTATCGCGTTTGGCGCCTGCTGCATCTTGCTCAATCTTCGGCATGGCGTACGGACCTGGTTTGCCTGGTGGCGCTTGAAGTATTGGAACCACGGTAGCTTGGCACTTTCTGTGAGCGCTCTGGAACAAAGCAAGACGGTGCAGAACATCGAACAGCAATCGCTCGCGCAATTACGCGCGCGCTTGCAGGAGCAACATGGCTGGCGCTGGCGTTATCGGCAGCCATGGTTGCTCATCTGTGGCGATGCCATTGCAATTGATGCGGTTGCACCGACGTTGCGTATAGACGGTTGGGCCATGACGCCGCAGGCGGTGTTGTTGTATAGCGGTACACCTGGTAGCGCGGGAGCTGGAGCAGATATTCCCGATATCGGCTGGCTCAAGCAGATTGCTCGCCTGCGTCGCCGGCGCCCGGTGGATGCGATGGTTGCGGTGCTGCGCTGCGATCTCAGCAAAGGCATCCGTGGCGACCGCGATCTGTTGAAGCGACAACTGTATTTGCAAAGTGGCGCGCTCGGTTGGGCGGCACCAACGTATATGCTCAACGTGAGCGAGTTCCACTGCCGCGAGTCGGCGCATGCGCAAGCCATTGCTTGTACTTGGTCCGGCCGCACTGGCGGTGCCCAGTGGCTTGATTCGGCGCTCGATGCTTTGGTGTTGCGGTTGGCCGAACTGAGCCTGGCCGAGATGGCGCAGTCAGCATGGCAGTCCGGCTTGGGCCAGCTGTCACAACTGATTGAAAAACAGCGTCAGCAACTGATGGAATTGGTCACCTATCTTGGTGCGACACATGATGGCAGCATCTCGGTGCAGGGCATGTTGTTCGCACCGTTGTTTCGTTCTTACCAGATTGGCGCTGGTGGCGATGCGGATGCCGCGCGGCAGGCCTCCAACCTGGCTTGGCAATATGCCAACTGGCAAGCCATCGCCGACCATAGCCGCCAGT
>JAMFSU010000033.1 GCA_026225475.1 Duganella sp. | reverse complement strand
GAGGATGCTGCATTGCTGGTGGTGGCCTTGTTGACGACGTTGGTACCGCTGGCACTGCTCAGGGTCAGCACCAGATCGCTGAAGCTGTTACTGAGGGTATCGGTCTGAATCGATCCAGTGACGGTATAGCCCGTAGACGAATAAGTGACGCCGGTGGTAGAGATGGTGCCGGTGGCGGAAACTACGACATAGCGTTGCCCTTGCGCCAGGGCATAGCCGACCGATTTCACGGTCACGCTGGAGCCGTCCAGGATGGCATTACCGGTAATGATCAGCTGGCCGTATCCAGTATCGGATTTGTTACCGTTGAAGACTGGACTGACTGCGCCGACCACCAGCGTGGCACCAGTGCCTTGCACATAGTTGCCAACGATGGTGAGCGGATTGTTGATTTGCAGCGTACCGGTATTGGTGATAGTGCCGATATTGACATTGATATTGTCGTTCAGCAATTGATTGCCTGCGAACGTCAGATTAGTCGTGCTGCTGCTGGAGATGTTGCCGATGCCGCCGCTAAAATTAGCGGTGAGGGTGCCGAAGATGGTGCCGGTGCCACCGATGATGGTCAGTGCGCCCGAGCCAAGATAAATATTGCCAGCAATGGTGCCGGTATTGGTGAAGCTACTTGGGCTTCCGCCAATAATAATCGCTCTGCCACCGCTGATCAGGCCGCTATTGGTCAGCGTGCTGATGGTACCCATGTTGTAGATGCCAGTGTTACCGCCACTGATGGTGCCGGTGTTGATCAGCGTGCTGATGGTGCCGCCGTTGTTGAAGATGCCAGTAGCACCACCACTGATGGTGCCGCTGTTGCTCAAAGTGCCGAGGGCGCCGCTTGCGGTGATCGCTGCGCCGGACGTCACATTGATAACGGTGCCACTGTTGTTGTAGTAGTCGCCGGTGGACCAGTTTTGCGCCGTAGTGATGGTCTGTGCATGGGCTGTAGCCATTGCTGCAAAGCTTCCTGACAGCGCCAAAACCAAAACTGATAATTTCCCTTTGTTGATTGGTCGTTGCTGCTTTGCAAATTGTGGCATTACTTTTCCCTGATTGTGGTTATTGGATTTCTGGGTAGGAGGGTAATCGACTATTTGTTTGGGGGCTTGACCGTGCGTATCAGTTTTGGAATTTTTTATGTTTTTAACGATATTTTTTTCAGGAATGTTGCCATCCACGCATTTTAATTTCTTGCGGCAATGTTAAAAAATGCCCATCCCTGACAAAGCGGATGGGCATGCGTGCAGGTTTTAGGATCTACTTATGTTTGCTCACAACGATTCAATTAAAACTATGAATGTGTTGTCCCATTGGCGTGCTCCCTCGGGCTGGCCAAGCTGTCATTGCCGAAGTTACTACGAGTTGCTTTTCAGAAATAAATCAGGTAACGCGACAATGTTGACGATCGGTCGCAACTGAAATTGTACGATGAGCCGTCGAAAATTGACCTATTTATGGTAATATTTGACGGTAAATTACCGATGGAGGTCAAAAATGAGCATTTTGCGTACAACTGTTGACGACAAGATATTCGATTCTGCGAATGATATCCTTGCCACTCTAGGGATGGATATGAATGGAGCCGTGCGTATGTTTTTGCAAGGCGTGGTATTGCACAACGGTATCCCATTCGATTTGCGCCTGACTGCCGAGCAGGTGCAAGCTGTGCATCTGCGCAAACAAACCAATCGTCAAGCGACCCACGAGGCTCGCGAAATTGCTAAGAACGGCGGCCCCAGTCATGCAAGTGTGGAAGCGATGCTGAATGCGATAGAAAGGGATGATGCCTGATGGTCGGTAAGAAAGGGCACAAGCTGCGTACTATTGCCTATACGAAGACTTTTCAGAAAGACTATCGGCGTATGGCTGCTGCAGGTAGGTATGACATGACCTTGGTGAATCAAATGGGCGGTCTACTCATTGCTCATACTTCACAGATCGTGCTGGCGGCAGAATGGAAAGACCATGGGCTGACGGCAGACAGCGAATGGGACGAAGGTGATCGTGATGTTCACTTGGGCGGGGATTTTGTGCTCATCTACCGCATCGATCCTCACCCAGATGACGGCAGCATGGAAATCGTCATTTTGAAGCGCCTTGGAACGCACAGCGAGCTATTCGGTTGAAAATTCAAGAGATTTCAATGTGCAAGTCCTGCAGCCAGCACCAAGTATTCCGGCAAGTCCTTGTTTCTCATCAAAAAGAAACAGGGACTTTGTCTTTTTCGGTGTGCCACTTTGTGAGCCGCCTCGTTTCCTATTGCGGTTGTGCAATTCGTCTCTGTCCAAACGCGGATCAGGTAACCAAATTCTCCTGTCGCGACTACGCTGCGTCGGCGCCCGTTTTCGAGGAAATGGTAATTGACGAAATTTAATAATTCAATAATTATTCAATAATAATTGAATAATTAAATTAATGGATGCATATGGAAACGAAAGAAACCATCGCCGCGCTTGCCGCGCTCGCACAGGAGTCTCGTCTCGCTGTTTTTCGTCTGCTTATCCAGATCGGCCCCGAAGGTATGGCCGCCAGCAAGATTGCCGAAGAAATCTCCGTGTCGCCATCTGCCTTGTCGTTCCATCTCAAGGAACTCACCCACGCCAAGCTAGTCATGGCCCGCCATGAAGGGCGCTTCGTTATCTACTCTGCCAATTTCAACACCATGAACGGACTAATCGGTTTCTTGACCGAGAACTGTTGCGGTGGAAATGTCTGTTCTCCCACCACAATTTGCAGCCCGACTGAAAAAAACATGGCCTAAGTTTTCCCCTTAATCGATCCGCAATTGCAGCACATTGGGGCTTCGAAGATCCCGCCACCGGCACCAATGCCGAAAAACGGGCGCTCTTCTCGAAAGTTGACACTCAGATGACGACACACGTGAATATTTTTAGTAGCCTGCGGTTTCACACGCAGGAACAAACGGTAGTCAAACGAGAGACGGGCACGATCGGCGCGACCAAGGTCTGTCCACCCAGTGCCAGGCGTCGCAGTTGAACGGATAGCATTTTTTCTTAAATACGCATGGGGATCTATTTACAGTGTTTACTGCATTTGCAATATTTCTGATCACGCTGATCTTCGTGATCTGGCAGCCACGCGGCCTGGGAATCGGCTGGAGCGCTTCGGCCGGTGCTTTGGTCGCCTTGCTGGCAGGCGTCATTCATGTATCCGACATTCCGGTCGTTTGGCACATCGTATGGAATGCCACCACTACCTTTATTGCCATCATCATTTACAGCTTGATCCTGGATCGTGCGGGCTTCTTTGAATGGGCCGCACGGCATGTTGCTCGCTTTGGCGGTGGTAGCGGGCGCAAATTGTTCGTGCTACTTATCCTGTTAGGTGCAGTGGTGTCGGCGCTTTTTGCCAATGATGGCGCGGCGTTGATTCTTACACCCATCGTCATCGCCATGCTGCTGGCACTGCGTTTTTCTCCGCAATCCACGCTTGCGTTCGTGATGGCAGCCGGTTTCATCGCCGATACCGCCAGTCTGCCGCTGGTTGTATCCAATCTGGTCAATATTGTGTCGGCAGATTATTTCAAAATTAGCTTTGCACAATATGCATCCGTGATGCTGGTTGTAAATTTGGTATCAGTCGGGATGACGTTGCTGGTACTGTTTTACTGGTTTCGGCGCGATATCCCCGCCGCATACGATGTCGCCGACCTAAAACGTCCATCGGAAGCAATACGCGACCGGGCAACGTTTGTGACAGGATGGTGGGTACTGGGGCTCTTATTGGCAGGATTTTTCTGGCTTGAGGGATTTGGCATACCCATCAGCGTAGTGGCGACCGTGGGAGCCGTCATTTTGTTGGTCGTCGCAGCTAGGGGGCAGGTCATCTCTACCCGTGAGGTGATCAGAAACGCGCCATGGCAGGTTGTCTTCTTCTCCCTAGGGATGTACCTGGTGGTGTACGGCCTGCGCAATGCAGGACTTACCGGCGATCTCACTGAATGGCTCAATGTGTTTGCAGGATATGGCATTTGGGGAGCCGCAATCGGAACGGGCTTTATGGCGGCGTTTCTGTCTTCGATCATGAACAACATGCCGACCGTATTGGTTGGCGCGTTATCGATCGACGCATCGAGCGCACATGGCGTTGTCCGTGAAGCGATGGTCTACGCCAATGTCATCGGTAGCGACCTCGGGCCGAAAATCACACCAATCGGTAGTCTTGCCACTTTGCTCTGGCTCCATGTGCTTGCCGAGAAAAACATCAGGATTTCGTGGGGTTATTACTTCCGGGTAGGCGCCGTTTTAACTATGCCGGTACTCCTGGTGACGCTTGCGGCCCTGGCGCTGCGGCTCAGCGTATAAATTTCAATCTCCGAGGAGCACCTCATCAGCATCGTCATTTATTTCAATCCGGCCTGCGGCACCGCGCGCAATACCCTGGCATTAATTCGCAATTCCGGCGAGGAACCGCAGATTATTGAATGCCTCAAAAATCCACCGATGCGGGGAACACTAGTACAGCTCATTGAAGCCGCCGGTCTGACCGTTCGGGATGCTATTAGGCAAAAAGGAACGCCATACATTGCCCTGTGACTGGGCAACAAAGCGCTTACAGACGAGGAGTTACTGGATGCCATGCTTGCGCATCCGATTCTGATTAATCGGCCATTTGGCGTTACATCCAAAGGCACACGCCTGTGTCGGCCATCAGAAATTGTGTTGGATATCTTGCCACGTCCGCAGTTGGGTCCGTTGGAAAAAGAAGATGGCGAAATCGTGATCGATATGGCAGGCAAACGTGTCGCGAAATCTACCTGAATTGCGCAACATTGAGTCGGCACATTTTCATGTGCCGACGTCGGCCGACTTGGCGCCCAATGCCAGCAGTAAAAATACGCCGGTTTTTGCTGTTGTATGACGCCGTTTTATGGCATTCCCACACTTAACGAGACAAATCGACATCGATCAAATGGTCCTGATGGTCGTCCACCAACACCACGATGGTTTCAGGCAAATCGATGCCATCCAGTCTGAGGCCGCAGGTTCCCGACGGTCGTTTCCCGGTTGTCTGCGTGATCCTTATCCGATAACGTGTAACGCCATAGCGATAGTCGATCTCATAGCTTTCCCAATCGGGCGGCACGCAGGCGTCGATGGTCAGTTTATCGCCTTCAATGCGTAATCCCAACAGGGATTCGACCAGCAACCGATACATCCAGCCGGCCGAGCCGGTGTACCAGGTCCAGCCGCCACGGCCGGTATGCGGCGTCACGGCATACACGTCCGCTGCGATCACGTAAGGCTCGACTTTGTAGATGGCAATCTCTTCGGCGTTGCGGGCATGGTTGATGGGATTGATCATGCGCATCAATTCCCATGCCGAAGCATGATTGCCCATGCGTGCGAAGGCCATGATGGTCCAGATTGCCGCATGGGTGTATTGGCCACCGTTTTCGCGCACGCCTGGCACATAACCGCGAATGTATCCGGGGTTCTGGTCGGAGCGGTCGAATGGCGGATCCAGCAGCTGAATCAACTTGTCCTCATCGCGCACCAGACGTTGCCGCACTGAGTGCATGGCTTGCTGCACGCGCTGTGGATCGCCAGCGCCGGAGAGTACCGCCCAGCTTTGCGAAATCGAATCGATTTGGCATTCAACGTTGCCGGCGGAACCGAGTGGGCGGCCATCATCGAAATAGGCGCGCAGATACCAGTCGCCGTCCCAGCCGTTTTTCTCGATGTGCTGTTGCAGCGTCTGCGCATGGTCGCGGCAACTGAGGGCGAATTCCTGGTCCTTGTGCCGGATGGCGATCTCCGCAAAGCGCATCATCACTTCGTAGAAGAAGAAGCTGAGCCACACACTTTCACCCTTACCTTGTTCGCCGACCTTGTCCATGCCATCGTTCCAGTCACAGGAGCCGATCAGCGACAAGCCATGCTGGCCGAATTTCCATCCGTGCTGGATCGCACGCATGCAATGTTGATAGAGGCTGGCGCTGTCAGCAGAGCGTTGCGGCAGGTCGTAATACGAATCCTCGTCGGCACCGACCGGTCGGCCTTCAAGAAAGGGAACCGTCTCGTCCAGCACGGTCATGTCACCGGTGGCGACGACGTAGCGATGTACCGCCAGTGGTAGCCACAGATAATCGTCGGAGCAATGCGTGCGCACGCCGCGATCGGTCGGTGGATGCCACCAATGCTGGACGTCGCCTTCAACAAACTGATGCGCAGCGCACAGCAGCAAGTGATTGCGCACCAGCGCAGGTTCGCTGTACACCAGTGCCATGGTGTCCTGCAACTGATCGCGGAAGCCGAATGCGCCGCCGGATTGATAGTAGCCGCTGCGCGCCCACATGCGGCAAGCCAGTGTCTGGTACAGCAACCAGCCGTTGGCCAGCACATCCAGTGCAGGCTCGGGCGTGTTGACCTGAATCGTTCCCAAGGTATGCTGCCAGTAGTTTTTCACCGCTTGCAATGCGGTGCGCGCCGTGAGCGTACCGCGATGACGCAGGATCAGCGCACTGGCGTCGTCCTGGCGCGTGTCGCACAAACCGAGCAGGAATACCAGTTCGCGTTCCTGCCCCGACGCCAGCTCAAATGAGGTCTGCATCGCCGCGCACGGATCGAGGCCGGCCCCGACCTTGCCGGACAGCCGTTGTCGTTCCAATGCCGCCGGATTGTGCAGCGAACGGTTGCGTCCGATGAACTCGTGACGATCGCCGGTGACGGTCTTTGTGGCGGCGTCCAGGTCGAAGAAGGCGACTCGCTGCGGAAACTCAGTGTTGTAGTGATTGCTCGCCAACAGCGCTCCAGTCGTGATGTCGGTTTCACTGTTCACATGCATCGCCGTCTTGGCGCGCAGATCGCCCAACACCCATTCTACATAGCCGGTCGCCGATAGTTGGCGTTGGTTTGGCGAATCGTTGCGGACCCGCAGTACCATGTATTTTACCGGGGCATCCAATGCAACGAACATGGTCAGTGCGGAAAAGATACCGCCTTCGCTATGTTCGAATACGCTATAGCCGAAACCATGCCGCGTCAGATACTCGCCGCTGCCGCGTCGTGGCAACGGCGTTGGCGACCAACTGATGCCGCTATGTTCGTCGCGCAGATAAAACGCTTCGCCGCCACCGTCGCTGACGGGGTCATTGGCCCACGGCGTGAGGCGGAACTCGTGCGCGTTCTCGGCCCAGGTATAGGCCTGGCCGCTTTCCGATACCACGCTGCCGAAGTGCGCATTGGCCATGACGTTGCTCCACGGCGCCGGTGTATAGCGGGCGTCGCCGGTGGTAATCAGATATTCGCGACCGTCGGCGCTAAAACCACCGATGCCGTTGTCCAGCAATGGTGCCGGCGGATTGAGCGCAGTCTCTATTGCCGTCAAAGAGGACGATGCCGGGATAGTCTTGGGAGACAGTTGCGGTATCTTCACTTCCGGTGTTTCGCGACGCGCGACCTGTTCGGCCAGCGTGCCGCTGCTATCGTTCAAAATCACGCGCGCTACTGATTGGAACAAGATGCGATCTTCGTCGGAAATCTGATCTAGAAGACGGACAAAAATCCCTCCAGGCCGATCGATGGTATGCGCACCGGTGACAGAGGAGATCAGATTCAGAATTTGCTCTTGCAGCACTTGCCGATAACCGGCGTGGTCTTCGTTCCAGATCACCAGATCCACCGCCAGCCCCTTGGAGCGCCAATAGGCGTGCGCCTGCACGAGTTGGCGCACCAGCTCGATATTGCTCATGTCGCGAATCTGCACCAGCACAATCGGAAGATCGCCTGAAATCGCATAACTCCACAACGCCGATTGACCGCGCCGGTTGCGCGCCAGGATGCTGGCGTCGGCCCGCAGCAGCGGATTGGCATACACCACGGAGTTGGCCAAGCGGCCGTACAACTGGGCGTCTGCTTCGCTGGCGTTGAGCTGGCGCAAAACCACTTGATTGTGCGTCCAAGCCAGTTCCATCACGCGATCGGCCAGATGGCGGTCCTGATATTTGCCGATCAGTTCTTCACAGATAGCGCGGCTGGACGCCACGCCGGTCACCATGTCGATGGTCACCGATTGTTCCGCTGCCAGGGTGATACGGCGGCGGATCGACACGATCGGATCGAGTACTGAACCGGCGCTGTTCGACAGCGGCCCGGTTTTCGACAGGGCGTGAGGTGAGGCTGGCGTGTTACCGCGGCCGATGAACTGCATGCGGTCGGTTTCATAAGATGCTACATCAGCGTCGGCCCCGTGTACGGCCATCAAGTGGAACATCCACGGTACGGTTTCATTGACCGAGCGTGGCCGGCGGGTGCATAGAATGGCACCGCGTTGAACGTCGATTTCTGTTTGCACGAACAAATTGCTGAATGCAGGATGCATGGCGTCTGCTGCTGGCGGCGCCAGCACGACTTCGCCGTAGCTGGTGATTTCCAGCGTACGCGCTGAGCGCGAGCGATTGGTGATTTTGGTGCGGCGTAGTTCAATATCGTCTTCAGGCGAGACCACGATTTCCGTGTGCATATCGATATCGCGGTCGCTGCGGCGGAACTCGGCGCGACCCTCGGAAAAAATCACCTCATAATGTGTCGGTGGCGTCAGTGTTGGTTGATACGCGGTCGACCAGATGGCATCGTCTTTGATGTCGCGCACGTAGCAGAAACTGCCCCAGTGGTCCCGCGTCGTGTCTTCATGCCAGCGTGTGATGGCGATGTCGTTCCAGCGACTGTAGCCACCGCCGGCGCTGGTGATCATGACGTGATAGCGCCCATTGGACAGCAGTTGTACTTCCGGCGTGCGAGGATCGGGACGCCGCACCACGCGGATTTGCTGATTCTGATCGGTCGCGGCGATGCGTACATCGGCCAGTTCGGATGCGGTGGAATAATTGGCGCTGGCCTTGGGAACGCGTTCGTGCAGCAACGACATGGTGGCCTGGAATAGCGGATAAGACTGGAAGCGTCGCTGCATCGGCCGGTCCAGCAGCAGATAGGACAACGATAGCAATCCCATGCCCTGATGATGTGCCATGAACGAGCGGATCACTGCACTGGTTTGGCCGCGCGGCAAGCGCGACGGCGTATAGTCGATCGCTTCGTACATGCCGAAAGTGCCTTCGAATCCGGCGGCGCTCATTTCCAGCAAATTGTCGCAAGCCTGTTCTGGTGCCACCATCAGCGCCATCATCGAGGCATAGGGCGCAATCACCAGATCGTCGCCCAGACCACGCTTGAAGCCGAGCCCCGGTACGCCGAAGGTACGGTATTGATAATTCAGGCTGGCATCGAAGCTGTGATAGCCAGATTCCGATATGCCCCAATAGGTGCCACGTTGTGCGCCGTAGCTGATCTGCCGCGCTACCACCGAGTGGTAAGTTTGATCGAGCAAGGTACCGTTAAAGGTCGGCATCACGAGTAAGGGCATCAGGTATTCGAACATCGAACCGCTCCACGACAGCAGAATGGGTTCACCACCGGCAAGCGTAAGTTGCCGACCTAGCGCAAACCAGCTGTCCTGAGGCAATTGCCCCTGGGCGATGCCGACGAACGTTGCCAGTCGTGCTTCCGACGCTAGCAGATCGTAAAAGCCGGTATCGCGGCGCCGTTCGGTGGCGTTGTAGCCGATCGCCAGCAGATGCGTGGCAGGGTCATACAGGAAGCGGTATTCCATACGCGAGAATTCTGTCGCTTGCGTGACCAGCAGGTCGATGACACTCAGGCGTGAGGCCGCCAGATCGATTCCCTCCTTGAGCAAGGCTTGCACGGCGGCCAGTGCAGCGATGTCTTCGTCCGTGTCGCCGCAGGGTGTCTGCATCAGGTCTGTCAGTGTCGGAATTTGCGCAATCTGACGCAAAGTGAGTGCGCCGTTGAGTGCCGCTGCGAACGAAGGCATCTCCTCGCTGTACCGTTTGAAATGATTAGTGCGCAGCCATGGTGCCAATGCCTGTAATTCCGCAAGCGCTTCGCGGCACTGACTGGCAAGCGCACGTTCCCATCGACGGACCTGGCTCAATCGATGCAGATGCTTGTCGGAAGGCGTGAGCGCTGCAGCACCGCTGTAAGCCTGATTCAATTTGTGCGAGAAATCGCTCACATGACGATGCAAACTATCGAGCACTCGGCAAGCTTCGCCGAGAGACACCGGCGGCGCCGCACAAGCGGCGTCCAGTTCATGGGCGAACAGTGGCGATAATTGTTGCCCATCGCCGAGTGGCAAAGACGTCGATAATTCATCGAGGATGCGGTAGGCGGTACGGATGCCAGGAAACAGATTCGGATGCAGCACCGGGGCGTCTGCCAACGCCTGCAGTCCCGGCAGCAAGGTCAGCAGATGGCCCGCCAGATTGCCGCTATCGACCGTCGAAACATAAGCTGGCGGTAGCGGATGGAGATATTGCGTGTCGTACCAGTTGTAGAAATGTCCCTGATAGCGTTCCAGTGCTGCCATGGTCTGGAAGGTATTGCGCGTACGTTCCAGTAATTGACCGCCGGGGATGTAGCCGAAATCGTAGGCCGTCAGATTAGCCAGCAGGGACAGTCCGATATTGGTTGGCGAGGTACGCCGTGCCAAGACTTCTACCGGATGTTCCTGCATGTTATCGGGAGGCAGCCAGTTGTCGGCCGGACCGACATAGGTTTCGAAGAATAGCCAGGTTTTACGTGCCAGCGCATGCAGATAAGTCTGCTGCCCCTCGCTCAGATGCGGAATACGTCGTGTCATCGGCTGACTGATACGGAACACAATGACCGGCGCCAGCCACCACAACAGCAAAATAGGTGCGGCTGCCACCAGCGCCACCGGATGGCGCAGGTCGAGATATGCGGCCACAAGCAATGCCAGCAGCGGTGATTGCCACATTGCTGTGTAATAGGAACGCAGGCGATTGTTGTCCCGCATGCTCGCTTCACTGGAGCTGTTCCACTCCAGCAGATGCTTGCCTGAGACATGCAGACGCCATTGGGTACGGATAATGGCATCCAGGTGGTACCAGCTCTCGTAGGGCAGCAGACTGATGGCAAGGCAGGCATGCACCAGCGCTGCACCAAGCGTGGTGAGTGAGGCCGATACATGTTGCCGCAGGTGGATGTCGGCGGGCTTTCGGAGCAGATTGAACAGCAGCGAACAGAACGCCGGAACCAGCGCCACGGCGACCACGGCACAGGTCCAGAACCAGGCCTGCGGCAGCAGAATCCAGCCGCTCAAGGCGACCAGCGTCAAGGCCGGCGCAACCAGGCTGCGGCGCAGGTTATCGAACAGCTTCCAGCGCGACAACGCCGACAGCGGCGTTTTCTCGTCATGAAATTTCCCCGCCTCATCGCGACTCACCGGTACCCGCGACCACAACCATGCGGCAATCTGCCAGTCGCCGCGAATCCAGCGGTGGCGGCGGCTCACGTCAGCGCTATAGCGCGATGGATACTGCTCGTACAGATGAACGTCGCTGATCAGCCCGGCGCGTGCATAGCAGCCCTCTAGCAGATCGTGGCTGAGGATGCGGTTTTCAGGCATGCGTGCCTGTAACACCTGTTCGAAGGCGTCGACGTCATAGATCCCTTTGCCGATGAAAGAACCTTCGCCGAACAGATCCTGATAAACATCGGAGACGGTACGGGTGTAGGGATCGATCCCGGTCTCGCCGCCGTACAACAACTCATAGCGAGAAGCCTGTGCGCTCGGTGAATTGACGGTAACGCGTGGCTGCAGAATGCCGTAGCCATCGCTGATCTTCTTTTGCACAGCATCGTAATGCGGGCGATTGAGCGGATGTGCCATCGCCGCCACGAACTTGCGCGCAGCGTCGCGCGGCAACTCGGTATCGTTGTCCAGGGTAATGACGTAACGCGTATTGATGAGGCCACTGGTATCGCCGACGACGGTGCAGAAAGCATCCTGGCCGGCGCCGCGCAGGAAGGCGTTGAGGTCGCCCAGTTTGCCACGCTTGCGTTCATAGGCCATCCACACCGCTTCAACCGCATTCCAGCGGCGCGGCCGATGCAACAGCAAGAAATTGTCGCCGCCTGTGCGTGGATAGCTGATGTTGAGATCGGTTATCAGCGCTGTCACAAACGCCAGCAACGGCGCGTCGTCTGGCATGTTCTCGCTGTTGGCATCGGCGAAATCGGTCAGCAGGCAAAAGCGCAGGTTGACATCCTGATTCGCAAGAAACCGCACTTCCAGCGCCTCGACCAGCGCTTCTGCGCCAGCTGAATTGATCAGCAGCGTCGGCACCACCACCAGCGTATGGCATTCAGACGGAATGCCAGCGGAAAGATCCATTCTCGGCAGCAGCCTTGGCGGCACCAGCAGAGGCACCAGCCAGTTGACGATGGATTGCGCCAGTTGGCTGGCAGGCAAGGCCGTCAGCAGTCCCAGCAGCGCTAGCCACAACGGGTGCCACAGATGGGCGCCGTTGCGATGTGCCTCGGCCAGCACCCACCAGGTCGACAGCGCCGTGATCAACAGGATGGCGCCGAGATACATCGTCAGCGGCGAGGCCATGGTCAGGCGAACCAGTTTTGCACGTACCGACACGTGGATGGTCGCCGCTGCCTGTAGTTGTACCAGGCCTTGATCGATCAGGTAATAGCCGACATGTGCTTGCCGGTCTTTGGTCGTCGTTTGTGCCGCCGCCTTGCTGGCCATGGTGATCGCCTGGCGTGCCACTTCGGTTTCGGAAAGCGCGCCTTCGCGCGATATTTTCTCCACCACGTGGCGGTAACGATCGCGCGTGGCAAAGTCCATACGTGCATAAGTGTCGTTGGGATCCTCGCGCAAAATATGATCAACCGAACTCATGGTTTCGACGAACTCACGCCAGTCCATGCTGGTCAGAAATCGCAGCGAGCCGATGCTGTTGCTGATGGAGACCTGATCGGCGGCCTGACGCTGGCTTTCTTGCTGCACCAGCTGTTCGATGCTGTTGCCGGAAGCCGCCAGCCGTTGTGCCAGCCAGGTCAGCGGCAAGGTCAACGTCGGGCTGTGTCCTTGCAGTCGGCGCACCAGTTCAGCGACGAACGAACTCTCCATCGGCGGTGCTGAGCGTGCCATGTCAGCCACCTGCAGGATCAGATCGCTGGGATTTTTCTCCGCGATATCGAGCATGGAGTCTGCCCAGAAGTGCGCGAGATTACGGTTGATGCGGGTCGCCGACAGATGCGCCGCAACGCGCCGCAGATTCTCGATCAGCGCCAATCGCAGCATGATGGGAATGGCCCACAGCTCACCCAGATTGAGTATGGTGGTTTGCTGATAGGCCAGGACAAAACGACTCAGGCTCTCTGGGTCGACGCGACCGTCGCCATGCGCGATGGTCTCCAGCGCGATATCGTAGACCCGTGGATTGCCGGCGGAATGACCGTGCAAAAGGCGCGGTAATTCCTTGCTGTAGTTTTTGGGAAGATGGCGTTTGGCAGTGCGGATCTGTTCTTCGATCAGATAAAAATTATCCAGCAGCCACTCAGCCGCCGGCGTCACTTGTCGCCCGGCTTTAATGGCTTTGGTCAGGCGGGTGCAGGCCTGGATGATGGTCGTTTCGTTATCGGCCAGTCGCGCCAACAGCTTGTCGGGACCATACGCTGCACTGAGCTTATGCGCATTGGCCAATACGCGGCCATGTTGCTCCATCTGTAGCGCGCTGAACAATTCTGCACGCAGGGGCAATTCTTCTTCGATGACTATTTGATCTGGGTTCACGATTCACGTCTTTCATCCTGCAGGTACGAACGCAATGCTTGCCACCGCGATGGTGGCAAAGATGCTTGTTGTACCAGCGTATAAACGCCGCTTGACTGCGTGGTCGTGCGCAGAAGCGGTCAATGGGGACTGATGGAAAGAGCTGAATCCAGGTTTGTGTGCTCCGTGTCACACGCAGGATGGCTGGGTTCGATGCAGATTGAATCCTCGCGCAAGTACGACAGTACTGTGGCAATGATTCAGAAGATGGCGCTGGGCTTAGTTCTCCAGAACGTCTTAAAATTCGAAGATCGGTACAAGTGTACGTTAATTCGCACCATGTTGTGCTCTTTTGGCCAATGAAGGGGATTGTTGATCTTTTCGCATGCCGTGACTGTTTCTGTTCTTGTGCCAAGGCATAGCATGTCGGATTCATGGTGACGCTAGCGCCATCAAACGTAGCGTCGCCGTTGACGACAGGACGGTCGTAACAGTGCAGGTAACAATACCGTTGAAGGCTGGATTTGCGACACCTATTGGTGGCGATTCAGGCAGCGACTTTTTTGAAAATTCATATCTTGCTCAATTGAACTAAGGATAAACTCAGGGAATAGACAAAATGAAGCTGCTTGGCTACAACGAATCTGCCTCACAACAAAGTGGCGTTTTACTTGATGTGAACTGCGCCCGGAATTTAGCCCCTTGCAGTTCTCGTATTGAAGCACGTTCAGATGATTCTGAGCCGGTGTGCATTGGAGTTGCAAATAAAATAACAATAAAATAACTCGCGCTTTGAGCGTAATCGTTATTTACTAAAAAATGGGAGCGGTTTTTTATGAAGACCTTTGAAAATAAGAAGCAAGAAAACAGGCATCAAGCTATTTCTGCTGAAGTTGTTCAGAATAAGCATTACGCATCTGGTAGCGCTCAATTCATAGATAGTCGTGCTCAGGTCAGCTTGCAACGGAAAATGCAATCTGTTGCCGATGAAAGTCCATTTACGAAAGTTGCTGCACAGTTCAAAGCGATGATGAATGGTCATGCAGGTCAGCAATCACAGCTGATCCAAAATAAAAACAACGAACCCAGCTTGCCAGACAATCCTAAATCCGGCATCGAATTCGACGCGCCTTCGGCTCCTCAAGCAGAAACAAGGCAGGCTGATGTAAGTGAGTTATCAGAAGACGATGCGCATAGATACATAACAGCCTCCTTCAAAAATGGTGGAGGAGAAAAGCCACTGGTCAATTCAACTGGTGCCCTAATACAACGCGCGGTCACCAGATCCACTCATGAAGGAGGCGAGCTTTTCAGTATCACCAAATCAGACTTGGGTACAGGAACCGCTACGACGCAAGGGACGCGTGATTACGTCAATGATGCTAAGACCTACAAACCCGATACCGTGCTTTTCGATTATGCAACCGGGGCCAATAAGGTTGCCGGTAAAAACACGGTGACGGCACGCGACGAGGCCCATAAGATGGGCAATCCGGAAGCGGATCGCAGCTATAAATCGGGGAAAATATGGGATGCCGGGCATAAGCTAGGTAGACAGAATGGCGGCAAGGGGGATGAGAACGATTGGGTGTTCCCGCAGAATCCCGCCCTTAATCAGGGCAATAGGAGAAACATGGATGGCATTGAGGAGACACATACGAAGTGGCGTGCGCATGAAGATGAGTTTCGCAAAGGGGTGGACAAGGATGGCGCGGGCGCCTGGTGGATCAAATTAACATGATTTTAAGAGCTAAATAGGCCATCTGGATCTAAGCTCAACGAGGGTGCCGTCAGCTCCGAATTGGCAGTGCTACCGCTGGCGCCGCTGCGGATTAGCCGATAAAAATTCCTGATCTCGCTGCCGAGTCGCCCGATGAGCCAGGAGTAGTAACGCTGAAGCGGCACTGGGAAATTGCACGCCGACTTAACGGTCATGTCGTTAAATTAAAAGGTGGAGTGCAGTGGCGCGGTTATCCCGCTCTTTCGCATTAACAGGGCGCGGACTCGGGCATTCAAAAATATGCCCGCCACCTTGATGTCTGCCAAATAAAAACCATCCATTAAATCAATGTACAGGATGAAATTTTTTACTTTTCTTCAGCGAAGCGTGACGAGCGAGGGCGTACCAATAATCGATAAGCTAAAAAAGTTAATCCAGCTCATAATCCGTTGGTGCCGTGTTCGCCTCACGGAGACACCATATAAAAAAGGGCTTACGGTAAGACGTAAGCCTATTTCCAGAAAACATGAAAAACCTCCGTTTTGATCTCCTGTTGTGGCTCTGGTCCTTGGCAGCACTGTGCGCTGCCGTAGCGCATATGATCATGCCAGTTTGGACTGCAGCAGGAACGACTTGGGCGCCCTCTGTTCATTGGCAGCGCGAGATTGCCTACTTCGATCTATTTCTTGCTACGCTTTTTATCTGGGCTGCTCGCCAGCAGGATCTGGCCGTCAAGCGCAAGCTTGTACTGCTGTTGTGCGTACTTTCTCTGGCACTGGGCGAGAATCATCTGGAAGGTTGGCTGCAGGAGGCCAAGCCGTTTCATGTGATGTTTGCCGTGGCCAATTTTCTGGCAGTCGTGTGGGGCGGTTGGGCTTGCTGGCACGCGCGCGTAGCAGGTACTTGTACCGCTATGAAACCGTAGAACGGAAAACTGCGGGTTGATTTTTCTGGTAGCCAAGGGCTGCGTGCCGCGTGCCGTGTCATGCAGGATGCATTTTTTCTGTTGAATGCCGGATCAATGTGAGCGCCGATGTTTAGCAAAGAATGCCAACACCAACTTGCCGGCATCGGGCCCCTTGGCGTGAAAGGCATAGTGATCGTCGCCGCCACTCCAGGCATGTCCCAAACGGCCAATGTGTATCGATCTGATCATGACTTTCGGGCCCGCCGCAAAATCTTGCGTCTGCATCGTGTTCTTCTGCGGGAATTGCCTGGATATCCTGCCAAAACTTTTCGTCACTGGCGGTAACGCTGCAATCCCGGCTGCGGCATTGAGCAGCTTGAATTGCATCAACAACGCCATCTGATTAACCGGCCGTACGATCCTGTCGTCGTCGCCGCCAATCAAGATAGCCGGCATGGGCGGGAAATCAGGGTGTGCGGCCAACAGTTTGCGTATCGGCGCCAGCGCATTGGCACTGCCGTGTTGCATTACCCCGTAAGCTTCCGTGGCACTGCGACAGGTACCGAACACAGGGCTGGAATGCAGGCCGACTGCGGCGATCAGTTGCGGATACGTGAACGCCAGAATCTGCGCCATGGCAGCGCCGGCAGAAATCCCGCAGGCATAGATGCGCGAGCGATCAATGGCGTGTTGGGCGGCAATGGCATCGATCATCTGCGCAATCACTTGGGTGTCGCCGGCACCGCGCTGCGTGGCCGCGTCGTACCATTTCCAGCAACGGTGTGTGTGCGCGCGCAATGATTGTTCCGGATAAAGCACGGCATAGCCCTTGGCTGCAGCGAGCTGGTTCATGCGCGTGCCGGCGGCGAAATCGGCGGCATTCTGCTGGCAGCCATGCAACATGACGAGTAAGGGCATCGCGGTGGCGTGCGCGGAAGCGGGAACAAACAGGCGGTAACCCATGCGGCGCGCCGGGATGCCGGTACTAGTGTAGTAGCCGCTGCGCCATAGGCCGTCAGGCGCCGGTTGCTGCGCTGAGGTTGCGGTCGCTGCCGCAGCGTTGCCTGACGCCGTGCGCTTGGGCTTTGCCGTTATCGCTTTGAGCCAGGTCCTGGTGCGCCGTTGTTGCCGTTTGTTGGCTTGCTTCAGGCTGTTCCACCAGATACGGTTCAGTTTTTTGAGCATGTTGATTCCCTGGCATGTGATGTTCCCACCCGAGAGACCGCAACAGGAACGACGCGTTCAAGTCAAATGCGCCACAGTTGGACTGCTGCCAGTGCCAGTTGCTCGGGCAATCAGTGCCAAGCCGTGTTGACGGTATGGATAGCGTGCAGTCTGGCAGCCACCATCAAAACAACTGCGGCGACATGGCCTTGAGCGTGGGCATGCGTACGGCCGGTTGCGCCTGCATCAGTTGTGCCGGGTAGAGCGTAAGCAGCGCGCGCGCGGCCTCCAGATCTGGACAAGACAGCCAGGCGGCATATTCACTGCGCGGCACGATGACCAGGCTGCGCTTTTCATCCTCGGGTTTGTGAAAGCGACGCATCAGTGGGTGCTGGTCCGCATTGATGGTGATCTGGGTAAACGAAAATGCACTGCCGCCTTCGGCTTCTTCCCAATCGCGCCAGAGGCCGGCGACGCAAAACGGCGCATGGTCAGCCATGCTGATCGACCACCATTGCGAGCGACCCGATTCATAACTTGGTTCGCGCAACGAGCGCATCGGCACCAGACAGGTTTGACCTTGTCGCCAGGCTTTGGCATAGGCAGGCTTTTGCGCAATGGTTTCGGCGCGCGCATTCATCGTGGTGATGTGCTTCTTGCCGGGCGGTAAAAAGCGCTTGGGAATCATGCCGTAAGTCGCTACCAGCAGTTCAGCATCTGCCTGCACTGTCTGGCCGGAGCGAATGATCGGCGCGGCATAGTCTTGCCACGTGTCATCCGGCCATTGCCCAGGGTCGCTCATGTCGGCGCGAATGATGGCCGAAATTTCAGCGCGTGATGGTGGCGTGTAGTTGACGCACATACGGCAGGTCTCGTTGGGAAAAGGGCATTTTACCTTGCGCGGCGGTCGGTATTTTGAACAGTTGGGTTGACGAATTCGACTTTAATATTTTCCCTTGGCAACTTCAGCAGAAGAAAATTTAATTATGTTGATAAAAATGCGTCAAAGCTGATCCGTTTTGAATCTTCGCGTGTCATGGCCTGTAAGCGCAGTTTTTTCTTACATCAACACGAAAGGTTTCATCATGGGGAAGTTACAGGCGTGTGCGCACCCAGCGCAATTTCGATTCAAGCCAACCGCAATCGCTTATGCCGTTGCCTATGTTGCACTGAGCGCCATGGGCGTGGCAGCACTGACGGCAGCGCCAGCAGCGTATGCCGCAGACGGCGCCGACACAGCGGCGTTGCCGACCGTGACGGTCACTTCCGCAACGACTGATCAAGGCTTGTTGCCAGCCTACGCCGGCGGCCAAGTGGCACGCGGCGGCAGCCTCGGCGTGCTGGGGACTTCCGATGTCATGGACACGCCATTTTCGACCATGAACTACACCGCAGAAACTCTGGCCAATCAACAGGCGCGCACGCTGGCGGACGTGGTTGAAAATGAAGCATCGGTACGCAATACCAACGCCGCCGGTGGTTTCGGTGACAGTTTCATGATTCGCGGCTACAGCGTCTCGGCCGACGATGTCGGCCTCAATGGCTTGTATGGCCTGGCTTCGACCGCCATCATGCCGGTGGCGCTGATAGAACGCGTGGAAGTGCTCAAGGGCCCGGGTGCGCTGATGAGTGGCATGGCGCTCGGCGGCAGCGTCGGTGGCGGCATCAATATTGTCACCAAACGCGCCGGCGATGAGCCGTTGACACGCGTGACCGGTACTTACGAAAGCAAGGGCCAGTTCGGCACGCAGATGGATGTCAGCCGCCGCTTCGGTGAGAACAAGGAATGGGGTATTCGCGTCAACGGCCAATACAAGGATGGCGAAACCAATATCGCCGACAGCAACCAGAAGCAAACGCTGGCAGCGGTGGCACTCGATTACACCGGCGCGCGCCTGCGCTGGACGCTAGATGCCTTCGAGCAGACCGGCGACACCCAGAATCTGCGCTCACAGTATTCGGCGACCGGTATTCCGGCTGCGCCGTCGGGCCACTCGACGGCATTTGTCGGCAACGCGCTGACCTTCAAGGATTCGGTGCTTGCATCGCGCCTGGAATACGATATCAGCGACAAATTGACCGTCTACGGTGCCTTCGGTTATCACGAGGGTTGGAACAATCAGACCTTCCCATCTGGTTCGGTCGATGCCAGCGGCAATATCGCCTACAGCAATCCCTACTACGATGCCGTCAGCAAGACCACCACCGCCGATGTCGGCCTGCGTGCCCGCCTCAATACCTTCGGCATCGGTCATACAATGACGCTGGGTGCTACCCAGGTTGATCGTGTCAGTGGCTACTCTTATGATGGTGCCGATAGCGGCACTACCACTATCTACAATCCATCGACAATTTCCGCTAATACGATCCGTTCGGCGCCGCTCAGAACCGGCGAGACCAAGCTGTCCAGCATGTCACTGAGCGACACTTTGTCGATTGCCAATGGCCGCTTGCTGATAACCGGCGGCGTGCGCAAGCAGCAGGTGGAAAGCCTGTCCTATGACGCCAGCGGCAATAACGTCGCATCCAAGTACAGCGCCAGCACTTATTCGCCGTTACTGGGCATTGTTGTCAAACCACTGTCGAACGTGTCTGTGTATGGCAATTACAGCACGGGCTTGCAGGCCGGTACTACAGTTGCTGCCGGCTATGCCAACGTTGGACAAGTGCTCGCTCCCTACAAGTCCAAGCAGTATGAAACTGGCGTCAAGGTTGACTGGGGACGTGTCACCACGTCGCTGGCTGTGTTCCAGATCGGCAAGCCCAATGGTGTTGCCAATACGGCCACCAATATTTATGCCTACAGCGGCCAGCAGCGTAACCGCGGGCTGGAATTGGCCGCCTATGGCGAAGCAGCGCCAGGCGTTCGTCTGATGGCCAGCGGCACCTTCTACAACGCCAAGCAGACCAACACGCAGGATGCCAACGACGGCAAGCAGGCCAACGGCGTGCCGCGCCGCACGTTCAACCTGGGCGGCGACTGGGATACCCCTTGGCTCAAGGGCCTGAGCCTGAATGCGCGCGCCTTGTACACCTCATCGATCTACGTCGATGCGGCCAATACTCTGAGCGTGCCGTCCTGGATCCGTTATGACCTGGGTGCACGTTACAACACTATCGTTGCGGGCAAACCGGTGGTGTTCCGCGCCACGGTCCAGAACCTGCTCAACAAGAACTACTGGCTGACCACCGATAGCTACGGCTATCTGACCGTGGCAGCGGCTCGTACCCTGCTGTTGTCGGCGCAAGTCGACTTCTGATGTCGGCGCGGTGCCGCAAGCAATTGCGGTGCCGCTGTGTCATACGCAGTCAGCGGCCGATGGTCCTCATCGGTCGTACCGACGCCACCGCTGGCGTTATCGGTATTGAACCTTCCTCGCTGCCACTGTATTGCCATTCGGAACTCAGGTTAATCCTGATTACCATGGTCTTAGCTCATGTCGAGCGCAGTCCCGAGGCTGCCGTCACTCAGTTGCACTCGGCCAAAGTCGTTACGTCGCCGCACAGCTTTGTTGAACGCCTGTTCTGGGAAGCACAAACCCGCTATCCGGCGTAATGCTGTTTAGTGTTAGAAACACCGGTCGTTGGTTTCTTGGTTGCTGATGTTGTGTTTTCTTTGGACTACCTAGCCGGGTGCGAACCGGCAGCCGCTTACCTCAGTGTGTCGTTGAATCTTTGTTTTCTTCGGACGAGCTAGCCGGGTGCGGCCCGGCAGCCGCTTACTTTTCTTGTCTCGCCAAGAAAAGCTAAGCAAAAGAAGGCGACCGCGCGATCCCGGCCCCTACGGGGTTCCCAGTGATGCGCTGCAGAAAATGGGAGG
>JAMFSU010000161.1 GCA_026225475.1 Duganella sp. | reverse complement strand
TCTAAGAACCGCTTCCAAGCGCGCCTGACGACCTGCCGTAACGGGTGCGCTTCAGGCGGGGAAAACCGTGACCTCAAGCTGACCCAGTGGTCCAAATTGCATCTTTAGGGCAGTATCGACCGGCACTTCAATGACGCCGTGATAGGAACCGGTGGTCACCACGTCGTCGCGCCGCAAACCGCTGCCATGGGTCGCCAGATAATTGGCCAGCCAGTGCAGGGTGGTCAGTGGATGGCCGTCCGGGTGCTTGCCGTTCCAGGTACCAAGTTCGCCATTGGCATCGTTGAGCGTGAGTGCGAACGCCGCCAGCGTATCGCCCTGATTGAGGTCGGTATCGATCGCCGGGCCAACAAACAAACCAAAATTGGCCAGCCGGTCGGCCAGCTTGCCGGGAAAGCTTTCCTTGCTGCGGTCGGTATAGCGCGAACCGATCAGCTCGAACGCCAGATGGGTCGACGCCACTGCCTGCAATACTTCTTGCGCCGAATAAGGTGTGGCACGTGCTGGCAGATCGGTGCCGAGCACATAGGCAATTTCGGGTTCGATTTCGGCAATGCCATTGCTGGCGGGAGATTTACACAACGTCGCTGCCGGCGCATAGGCAATGCGCTGGGTATAGATGGGTGCCAGCACCGGTTGTCCTTGCAGCGGCAGCGAGCATTTCCAACCGCCAGTGGTGGCACCGAGCAGATTTTGCACGCGTTGCTGAATCGCCAGCGCGTCATCACAGTCGGTCGGGCTGCTGTCGGCTGGCAGCGAGCCACCGTGGCGGCGCTGGGTATATCTTGCCGCTAGCTCTTGGGCGGCACGTTCGATACGTTGATTTGTCGTCACTGAATTTTCCCCGGTTGGTCAAGATGCAACGATTTTACATGGCATCGGCAAACGTTATGTGCATCGGTTCGTTCACCTACGCAGGACCAACATCGATCCCCTATACTTGACGCCACGCGGGAATTTTTTCCCGCCTTCGTTTCAGGAACTCGCCATGCCCGTCGCTTACCTCAGAAGTCTTGCAGGCAAGAATCGTAGTCTGCGCGCCAATCGTCATCTGGCCTTTGTCTTGTCAGCGGTGGCGGGGGCGATCAATGCGGGCGGTTTTTTGGTGGTCGGGCAATTTACCTCGCATATGTCGGGTATCGTTTCCACCATGGCAGAAAGCCTTGCTGCCGGGTCGCTGGGCTTATTGCTGGCGGGTGCGGCAAGTCTGTTCTGTTTCATTGCCGGGGCGGCGACCTCGGCGGTGATGATCAACTGGGCGCGCAAACGCCAAATGGAAGCCGAATACGCCTTGCCGCTGGTGGCCGAGGCGATCCTGTTGCTGTTCTTTGGGTTGTTGGGCGGTAACGTGGCCAGCATCGAATGGTTGTTGGTGCCCGTGACGGTGATGTTGTTGTGCTTCATCATGGGGTTGCAAAACGCCATGATCACCAAGCTCTCGCACGGCGAAATCCGCACCACCCATGTGACCGGCATGGTCACCGACATCGGCATCGAACTGGGCAAGGCCTTGTACTGGAATAGCGGGCGTCACCCCGACCTGCGCGTGCATGCCAATGTGGTCAAACTAAAAAATCTTTCGCTGCTGGTGCTGCTGTTTTTTATCGGCGGCACCGTCGGTTCGATTGGCTTCAAGCATGTCGGTTTCAGCTTCACGTTGTTGCCGGCCGCGGCGTTGATCTTGCTTACGCTGGTACCGCTGTTGGACGATTTGCGCCAGCTTTGGCGGCGGCACCGCGCCTGAGCTAGCGCCGCGCCCGGCGGCGCCAGATCAGCGCCGCCACCGCCAGCAGCGCCAGTGCGCCCAGACAGAGTGCCAGCCGATGCCGCCACAGGCGCCGGTAAGAAAAATCGGCTGCTGCCGCAAAATCCGGTTGCGGACAATCGCGCCCAAAGTCGGCCGCAAATGGCACGGCAGCACCTTCTTTCAGATACCGGCGATACAAAGGGGTGATCTGCTCGGGTTGATAGATGACATAACTCACCCCCTGACACAACACCGCAGCAAATGCCTGTGAGCGCGGCGGCAAGGCATTTGCTGCGCGCATGGCATGGTCGCTGGCCAGATTGCGGTAGTGGTAGCGCGCAAAAGGCCGCGCTTCACTGGCCGCATAGCGCTGGCGTTCGCCCTCGGTAATGAAGGGGCCGCTCAGATCGGCGGCGGCACGTTGTGTCGCGCTCGTCGGCGGTGTGGCGGGGGGCGTGTTCAGCGCCGGACTGCGTCCGCGCCCGAAGCCGAGGTCGCCACCGAACTCGGCAAAGTCGGGCGCCTGTTCGGTGCCCATGATTTCCATGCCGGTGTTGCGTGCCAGTTGCGCGGCACGATACCAGGCTTGCGCGCGGGTGTTGGCGCGCCAGGCATGTTGTGCGGTATAGAGCGCCACGGCATAGGCCTTGGCGCTACTGCGCACACGGAGCGGCGAGATGCTTGGCTGACCAGTGGTTTCGTCGTCGACGATTTGACGATAGCGCCAGTCGTCGTCGGACGGGAAATACGTCAAGGCTTCGGCAAAGCGACCATCGCGCATGAGCCGGCGTGCCAGAATCAGGCGGAAGCGATCAGACAATTGTGGTGGATGTTCACCACGCCAGCGCCAATAACTATTCATGTCGTGTACATCTGAGGGCGGCGGCGGTATCGCCGTCGCGGCAAGATGGCGATCGACAAAGCGTTTGAACTCGTCGGTGGTAAGTACGCGCTCTGCCAGATACACGCTGTCGCCGGTGTAGTTGCCAAATACGGGCGAAACCAGCCCTGCTTCATTGGCGCCATCACTTTGACTGGCGGCGCTGACCGCATAGAGTTGTTCGAAGGCTTCGACGTATTGTCCGCGCGACAGTGTCAGCACCGCTTGTTCCGCACGCACCTGCAATTGGGTTTGCGGCTCGACACTGGCATCCAGCGGGGCCGCGCCAGCAGCAATGGGCGGGAAGCCCTTGATTGCATCGGCATAAGCTTGCGCGGCAGTGGCGGTGTCGCCGCGCCGCAATGCCAGTTTGGCTAGCACCCAACTCGACAGTGCACTGTGTTGATGCGCGGCCAGGGTTTGCGCCAGCGCATAGCTGCCGCTGCGGTAAGCCAGTGCCGCAGCACGATCAAGTCCCGCGATCTGGCCTATGCCTTGCTGTTGCAAGGCGTTCGCCACTACTTGCAACTGCGGATTGAGGGTGACGTGCGGATTGCCGCTGGCAGCATCGGCATAGCCGCGTGCGCCGGTGGCGTAATAATCGTTGGCGCTTTCGGGATCGTTATCGACGATGTCGCCCACGCGTGCCAGCGCATAGGCCACCAGCAAGCGTTGCGCCAGCGGATCATCGATCAGGCGGCTGACGCGCGCGGTGTCACCCAAGGCCCATTGCGCGATCAGGGCCAATGAATCGACGGCACTGCCGGAATCGCGCGCCGCCTGTTCGGCATACAGTCGGATCGCCTGCTTCAGGTCGGCTGCCGGGATCGCTTCGGCACATGCGGTGGCTTGCATGAAATCGACATAACTGCATTGCTGAAACTGGCCAACCAGATACAGGCGGGCCTGTTCACCGTAGCTTGCAACTGCCAGACCAGCCGGATCGGGCGCACCCGCAATGGCCTGTGCACGGGCTGCACTGTAGGCCTGGATCGCCTGGCGACGTTCCTGGTCGGGTTGCGCAGCGGCTGCGCTCATGGCCGCGCCGTGCAGTTGACCGAGCATATACGCAGACCAGACCACGCGTGGCGCAGCATCACCAGGTGACAAATCGAGCACGGCCTGGAAACGCTGGCTGGCACGCTTGAGCATGGGCTCAGCAGTGGCACCAGCCGCTTGCGCATTGCGGTAATCGAGCGCGGCTGCGGTGTACAGGCGCAATGCGGGCGGCAGCCCGGTACCGGCAGCATAGGCAGCATCACCATCGGCTTGATCGTGCATGACCTTGAGCCGGACGTCATCGGCAGGCGCCGCGACCTGATTTTCCTGCGCGCTTAGCTTGTCGCTCGCGCTGACCAGATGCGCGGCTTCGAACGCAAAGTTGTTGGCCGGTGTCGCCTTGAGTGTGGCGCTGCGGTCGTCCAGCATTTGCACAGAAAAATCCGGCCCGCAGGCAAGTACCGCCACCGCGCCCAAGGGCGCAGCGCAGGCAACCAGGCGGTGCAGCAGCTTAGGGTTCCACATGAAGATTGATCCTTGATTGTTGGCAGCGTATCCAGCCGATGTTGCGCTGGGCTTGTGCGCGTAACAGACCGTCACGCGTGCGCTGCAGGTAATTTCCCTGAGCATCGCTTTCGAGGGTGTAGCCATTGATACCGTCAGCCGCCTGGCAAGAGGCATCCAGGCGTATCGATGGCGGCAGGCGGGCATCGGCGTTACCGTCATTGCGCAAGACGATATCTTGCAGCTCGCCATCATGCTGGCGCGTCTCGATGCGCAGGGCAGTGCGCAATGGTACGCGTGCCAGCACCGCCTGCCAACTGCGCAGACTCCAGGCGCGCACATCGTCATCGGTCGGTAGCCGGAACCAGACGATGCCATTCAAGCCCGGTGGTGGCTGGCGCTCCAGTTGCGCGGCGAACGCACGCATTGCCTGCGGCGACACCAGCAATTCCTGTGTGGCACCGGCCGTTGCATCGCGCATGGTCAGGCTGGCCTGTTCGCTTTCAATGGTGCGGATACGGCCTTGCAGGTCCCAGCTCACGCGCGTGCCGTAGGCCGGCAACGCCACTTGCCAGGGATGCCGGGTTTGCTGGGCATAAGCGCGCAACCAGGCACGGGCACGCGCCGCATCGAACAAGCCCTGGCGCGGATTGAGTACCGCATGCACTTGCAACACTGATTGCTGCGGCACCGCCAGCAAGGCCGGCAATTGCGGGCTGTCGAGCCAGGTCGGCAGTGCCGTGATCGACAGCGCGATATCGGTGTGCAAGGCTAGCCGCAACTGCCTCAGGAACTGTGTGTAGGCGGGCAGACGGGCGGTGGCGCAATCATGGTCGATTTCTACGGTCGCCAGCGTCACACCATGCTGCTGCCATTGCGCTACCAATGCCGTGATACGGCCAATGGTGGCAGTGTCATGCAGCTCATTGAGCTGGCCATCGATGCGTACCACCAGACTCAGTGGTTGCGCGCTGGCCTGTAGCGCTGACCAATCGGGTGCGGTCTGGAGCCAGTCGTTTTGCGCCGACAGTTCGGCTCCCAGCACGCGCCAGCCAGTCAGCAGTGGCTCGCTGTCGTGCATGGCGCGGATGAGCGCGGGCGTCCAGTGGCGTTGCCAGATATAGGCTTGTTGCGGCAAAAGGGCAGGCGTACTGACCGGGCGCTGACTGCCGCTCAGCAGTAACGGCAGCAATAGAAAACCAAGTGAGCAGTACAGGGAAAACCAGGAAGAAGGGGGGAACCGCGTCATCGCGCTAATTTACACTGCGCGATGACGCTTGAACAGCGTCGCTTACACGGCGCCGCGTGCCTCGACATACACGGCATACAGCGAATGGCTGCTGGCCATGAACAGGCGATTTTTCTTGGCGCCGCCGAAGACCAGATTCGGACAACGTTCCGGCAGGTGGATATGGGCGATGGCCTTGCCTTGCGGGTTGAAGACGCGCACGCCGTCGAGGTCGGTTGGATCAACGCCGAGCGCGCCATTGCTGCCCCAGCCACACCACAGGTTGCCATCGGTATCGATCTTGAAGCCATCGATGCCGCCAGGACCGCCAGCATCGACGGCCAACTTGCGCGCGCCGAGTTTGCTGCCGTTGTCGGTCAATTCATAGGCCCAGATCACACGGTTCGGCGTGGCGCGGGACTCGACGATGTAGAGTATCTTTTCGTCGGGCGAAAACGCCAGGCCATTGGGACCGGCCAGCGTGTCGTTGATCAGGCTGAGCTTGCCGCTCTGGCCGTCGATGCGATAGACCGAATGCGGCAGTTCCGAGGTCTGCTTGTCGCCTTCCCATTCGCCACCGATGCCGAATGGTGGATCTGTGAACCAGATCGAACCATCCGATTTGCAGACGATGTCGTTTGGTGAATTGAAACGCTTGCCGTTGTAATTGTCCGCCAGCACGGTGATGCGGCCATCGTATTCGGTGCGAGTCACGCGGCGGGTCAGATGCTCACAGCAGATCAACCGACCCTGACGGTCGCGCACCATGCCGTTGCTGAAATTGGATGGATTGCGGAATACCGAGGTAGTGCCGGTGGCTTCGTCCCAGCGCATGATGCGGTTGTTGGGAATATCGGAAAACAAGAGATAGCGGCCATCACCGAACCAGACCGGACCTTCGACCCAGCGGAAACCGGTTGCCAATTGCTCGACGCTGGAGCTGAACAGGCGGTATTTGAGGAAGCTGGGATCCAGCACCTGCACGCTGGGATCGGGATAGCGCTGGCTGGGCTTGAAGTCGAAACTTTGCGCCGAGGCGCTCAGGGCCGTACCTGCCATTGCCAGTCCACCAAGCAATGTTGTACGACGAGTTTGGTCAAATCCGGTACTTTTCTTCTTGTCTTCCGATGTCATTGAGGGACTCCATGAGTGCAAAAATAGATTGGTCTTGACGGTGCCGTAGCGCTGAAAGTGCACCGAAAAGGCAGGTTTTACGCATATAGGCATAGCGATAGCAGCGATTGCTGCCGACGCAGCTTGTAGTCTCAAGCGGCAGATCTGGCGCCAGGCTGATCTGCGCATACTCATATGTTGTCGTACATCTTAACGTCGAAAAGGTGGGCTTGGCAACGTGAATTTGTCAGTACAACGTCAGCAAACATCGACATCCATATCGACGTTTGCTGTGCACGCAGTCCCTTAGTTGCCTATTTCTTTGCGCTGTTAGCGTCCATCTTGCCGCAAACAATTATTGGTCGCTATCGAATAGTGAAGACAAAATAAGCCTCTTTATCCAAATCGGACCAAGGCGCAAAATGGCTGCACATTCAGGTCACTTTTACCTCATCTAGGAGCACATCATGCAAGAGGGCACACCAGTCCAAGTCGCCATCGTCACCGGCGCATCGCGCGGCATCGGTGCAGAAATTGCCAAGCAACTGGGCAAGGATGGCTATGCTGTCGTCGTCAATTATGCCGGCAGCGCCGCCGAAGCACAGGCCGTGGTCGCTGCCATTATTGCCGCCGATGGCAAAGCTATTGCGGTGCAGGCCGATGTGGCCGACTCCAAGGCGGTCGACGCCATGTTCGCGCACACCGTCGCCACCTTTGGCCGGGTCGATGTCTTGATCAACAATGCCGGCATCATGCCGGCCAAGCTGCCGATGTTGGCCGACACCGACGATGCCACGTTTGACCGGCTGATTGCAGTCAACCTCAAAGGCAGCTTTAACACCATGCGTGCCGCCGCCCAGCATTTGCAAACGGGTGGACGCATCGTCAATTTTTCAACCAGCGTGATCGGTCTGGCATTGCCAGGCTATTCGGTCTATGCCGCCACCAAGGGCGCAATTGAAGTCATGACCAATATCTTCGCCAAGGAACTGCGCGGCAAGCAGATCACCGTCAATGCGATTGCACCGGGACCGACGTCGACTGCACTATTTCTCGATGGCAAAACACCGGACGTGATCGAACGCATGTCCAAGATGGCGCCGCTGGAACGTCTCGGCTCACCGCAAGACATCGCGCAGGCAGTCGCGTTTTTGGCGGCACCCGGTAACTGGGTCAACGGCCAGACGCTGCGTGCCAATGGCGGTTTGGTCTAAACAGCTAATGGCCGTGCATGGAGGCGCAACACCACGACCGGCTGAGCTTGCCCAACGCGATGGCTTGAACTTGGACGATTGAAGCGTTACAGTCATTGGCAATTACGCAATCGTCCAGGAAAACTGATGGATCCGCTCTCCGATGTGCTGTCACTGCTGCAACCGCGCAGCCATATTTCTGCCGGCTTCGACGCTGGCGGCGACTGGTCGGTTGCCTTTACTGGCAATATCGGCATCAAGTGTTATGCCATCGTGTCCGGACAATGCTGGTTGTCGGTGGAGGGGGTCGCGCAACCTGTGCAATTGCATGCAGGCGACGCCTTTTTGCTGCCGACTGGCAAGCCGTTTTATGTGGCCAGCGATCCAGCGCTGGCACCGATCCCTGCCCGCGACGTGTTTTCGACGGCGCAGCGTGGCGGTGTGATCACACACAACGGCGGCGGCGATGTGTTCATGGTCGGCAGCCGCTTTGAAGTCGAGGGCAAGCATGCCGATATCTTGCTGGGCATGTTGCCGCCGATTGTGCATTTGCAAGACAAGGCCGATCAGTCGGCCTTGCGCTGGTTGGTCGAACGCATGATGCACGAATTGCGCGAACCGCAGCCCGGCAGCCATCTGGTGGCGCAACATTTGGCACACCTGATGCTGGTGCAAGCCTTGCGCTTGCATATCAATCGGGTGGCGCAGGGCATGGTGGGCATGAATAGCACGGGCACCGGCGTGGGCTGGTTGTTCGCACTGGCCGACAAACAGATCGGCGCTGCCATCAGCGCCATGCATGCGTGGCCGGCACAGAGCTGGACCTTGCAAATGCTGGCGGCGCAGATTGGCATGTCGCGCTCCAGCTTCGCGCTCAAATTCAAGGCAATGGTGGGACTGGCGCCGATGGACTATCTCACGCGCTGGCGCATGCTGCTGGCCAGCGACAAGCTGGTCAATTCCAAAGACCCGATTTCGGTGATCGCACCGGCGCTCGGCTATGAATCGGAAAGCGCCTTCAGCACCGCCTTCAAGCGCATCATGGGTTGCTCGCCACGCCAATATCCGCGCAGCGCGGCAGCGGCCAAGTCGTCTCAGGCGGGCTTGCCCATCTGACGCAGCGTGGTTTCGTTGACCGAATCCTGGATCGCCGCCAGTGTCTGCTCCAGATGCTGTTTGACGATCTTTTGCACCTGCTTGCCGTTCTTCTTGCGATAGCCTTCCAGGATCATGCCGTGTTCTTCATTATCCGCCTGCAGGATCTGCGGGTGCATGAAGATGGAGAGCGACACATAAGGTTCGGCCACCACCAGCAGATTCTTGACGATCTCATACAAGCGCGTGGCTTCTTCACTGATCATCAGCTTGATGTGGAATTCGCGATTGAGCGACGACCATTGATGCGGATCGCTGGAGGCGCACATCTGCGCATGGATCGCTTGTGCCGCCAATAAGGAATCGGGGACAATCGAGCTGACCGATTTCTTTGCCAGCAGTGGTTCCAGTGCGATACGCAGTTCGTAGATTTCCGCCACATCATCGACCGTCAGTCCTTTGACCACCACGCCCTTGTTGGCATCAATCGAAACCAGTCCCTCCGAGCGCAAGCCGCGAAATGCTTCCCGCACCGGTGTGGTGCTCACGCCGAAGCGTTTGGCGACTTCATCCTGACGCAGTTTGTCGCCGGGATGATACTGGCCCGACAGGATGTCGCTGCGTAACAGGCTGAGCACTTGCTGCTCGATGGTTTTAAAGGCTTTGAGCATGCGCGAATTATATAGAGGTGTCTCGGCTGGCAGACGCAACGGCGCGTCAATTTACATTTTCCTATTGAAACGCCGTTGGTCCGCTCTTGGTGACGCAAGTTGCTGCCATCATCTTTGCTGCATTTTGTCTTGCCTGACTGTCTGGCGCAAGCAAGACCGCGCAGCTTACTTCATCAATGCCGGTGCTTTTATCGTCGGCAACAGGGTGCTGAGCCATTGGCCCATCATCAAGGTCGCCAGATCGGTATGGCCGGGGCCGATCAGTTGCAGGCCAAACGGCAGATACTGCGTCGAAAAACCGGACGGCACCGTCACCGCCGGTAAACCGAGCAAGGTGGCCGGCGCGCAAAACGACGCATCGCCGGTTTTCTGCAAGCCGTGCAAGGCGGTGGTTGGTGAGGTGATGGTGACAATTGCGTCCAGTCCGGCAAAAACCCTATCGCGATTGGCGCGCAAGCTGGCCAGTTGGGTCAGCAGGCGTGCATATTCGCTGGTGCTAATGGCGGCACCACGTATCATCAATTCGCGTGTGTAAGCGCCGGTCAGTTCTTCACGCCCCTTGATGTCGCCAGCGATGGCGGCGTGGGCTTCATAGGCCAAAATGTCGCTGGTGAGCGTATTCAGTTCGTCCAAGCTCAGTTCGAATTCAACGTCAACACACGCCACACCGCAGGCGCGCATGCGGCGTATCGCCGCGTCGAAATTCTGTTGCACCTCAGGTTCGACGTCGGACCATTGCGACGAGCGGTAGATGCCGACGCGACCCGGCTTGCTGCCGTTGCGGTCAAAGCTTGCCGGATCAAACGCGGTTCCTTGCACCACGATGGCCTGGCACACCGCTGCCCAGTAGATGCTGGAGGTGATGAAGCCGAGATGATCGAGGCTGGGCGCCAGATCATGCACGCCATCGGTCGGGATCAAGCCAAAGGTCGGTTTGTAACCAACCGCGCCGCAATACGATGCCGGACGAATCACCGAGCCGACCGTTTGCGTGCCCAATGCAATATCCACAATACCGGCACCGACCGCCGCGGCAGAACCGCTCGACGAACCACCGGGGCTATGCGCATTATTCCAGGGATTGACGGTCGCGCCGGGATCGCGCCAGGCAAATTCGGTGGTCACCGTCTTGCCAAAAATCACCGCGCCGGCTTCACGCAGGCGGGTGACGATCCAGGCATCCTTGCCTGGCTGATTGCCCTTGAAGACCGCACTGCCATAGGCAGTCGGCATGTCGGCGGTATCGATCAAATCCTTGACTGCAACCGGCACGCCAGTCAGTGCACTGGGTTTGCCCGTGTTTCCGTGCGGGCGATAGTTGTCGGCAGAAGGGCGGTAAATGAAGGCGTGCAATTGTGCATCGAGGCGTTCGGCCGCGGCAATCGCCTGGGTCAGCGAAATGGCGTTGGCAGCTTCCGGATGCGGCAGCGCTGGTGTGCTTGGTGTGGTCATGATCTGTTCTTAAAATGGACGGTCGGCCGCTGCGTGTGAACTGCATCGGCCGGCCTTGCTGAGGATAAAACGCACTTATCGAAATTGTCCGCGCTTAAGGTTTTGCGCTGGCTTTTTCGGCAAAGCTGTTGTCAACGGCACTTTCATACGTCACTTCACCCTGCTTGATATTGCCGATCGACACCTGCAGATCGAGGCCGGTCTGGAATGCGGCTTTCGAAATGCCAGGTGTGGCCGGATAGATCTTTTGATCGAGCAGACGCTTCACGGCGGCTTCCACCACACTCTTGTCGAGTGAAGGGAATTCTGCCACGGCAACCCGATAGGCCACTTGCGGCGACGTCTGCATCAGCTTCTCAGCATCGGCGATGGCGCTGACGAAACCTTGCACCACTTGCGGCCGTTTCTGGATGGTCGACTTCAAGGTATCAATCGTGGAGAAGGCATACACGCCGTCATATTGCTTGGCAAAGTCATAGACGATCTTGTAGCCGTTGGCCAAGGCCTGTTCCACCTGCGGTTGATACAGCACGGCAGCGGCAGCGCGACCGGCGCTGACTGGTGCAATCTCGGTGCCGATTGCCACGGTGTTGAGCTTGACGTTGCTCAAGCCTTTGGATTTCAACAGATTTTGCAACAGATAGGTACTAGTCGACGGCGGCAATGCCGCCGAGATGGTCTGGTCCTTGAGATCGTCGATCGATTTGATCGGTGAATTGGCAGGTGCCACCATCCACACCGGCACGCCCGACACCACCATCGCCACATTCACCAGCGAGGCACCCTTGAGATTGGCCAGCACGGCAGTCATTGGATCTTGCAGCGAAAAGTCCGCATGGCCGCCAATCACCGCAGCAACGCCCTGGGCACCACCACCGGCGGTGACCTTCTGCACGTCCAGGCCGTGCTTGGTGAACAGTCCTTCGCTCATCGCGACATACAGCGGCAGGTACTGGATCGATTGAAACGCTTGATAAATCACCGCTTTCTCAGCCGCAAACGTATTCGGTGCGGCCACGCAACTGGCGCTGATCAAGGCGATGCCGAACAGACTGCGCAGGGACTTCATTGTGAGACTTTCCATGAAACGATCCTTTCTTCGATTAATTGGACTACCCAGGTAAGAATGGCGGCCATCAGCGTCAAGATCACCACGCCTAGCCAAACACTATTGAGATCAAACAGCGAGCCGGCGACAAATACCGCATGGCCCAGGCCGTTTTCGGATGCAATGAATTCACCGACCACCGCGCCGATGAGCGCGAAGCCAATGTTGATACGCAGAATGGAAAAGATCCATGGAATCGTCGCCGGCAAGATCAGCTTCTTGAAGATCATCATGCGTTGTGCCTTGAAGGACTTGAACAGGTTCAACAAATCCTTGTCGACCTCTTGCGCTGCAGCACAGGCCGAAATCATGGCAACCGCAAAGGTCGAGATGCCAGCCAGCCAGATCTTGGAAATCATGCCCGAACCGAACCAGATGATGATCAGTGGTCCCAGTGCGATCTTGGGGATGCTGTTGAGCAGAATGGAAAACTGCTCAACGATGTCGGAGGTCCGTGGATAAAACCACAGCACCAACCCCAGTCCAATGCCGAGACCGCTGCCGACCACCAGGCCGAGCAATGTTTCGACCAGGGTGACCCAGGTATCGTAGAGCAGTTGCCCTTTGGTCACGCCAATCACGGCAGAGTGAAAGATGCCAATCGGCGAACCCAGCAATTGACCATTGATCAGATTGGCCTGTGCCGCCATTTGCCACAGGATGATCAATACAATCAGGATGGTGGTGACGATCAGTGTCGCGCCATTACTTTTTTTCATGGTCGTTCTTTCTGCGCTCAGGCACTGGCATGGGCGACGTCACTGGCGCGCAGCGCGTTCCAGATGGTCTTGTGAAATTGTGGAAATTCCGGTGCGCCGCGTGCGGTCACTGCATCGCGTTCGGCGCTGCTGCCATCGACCGTGAGGACAATGTTTTCTTCGCGGGTAATCTTGGCCGGGCGGCCACCGAGCACGACAATGCGGTTACTCATGGCAATCGCTTCATCGATATCGTGGGTAACCAGAATCACGCTGGTACCTTCGCTGCGGGTCAGGCTGATGACATCGTTTTCCAGCATCAGGCGCGTCTCGTAGTCGAGTGCCGAGAACGGCTCGTCGAGCAGCACCACCGTAGGATTGGCCAGCAGCGTACGGGTCAGCGCCACGCGCTGCTTCATGCCGCCTGACAGTGAGTGCGGATACGCATTGGCAACCGATTCCAGGCCATAGCGCGCCAGCATGTCTTTGGCACGGCTGCGGTCAGCCGTCGTCACCGGGCGTTGCAGTTCGATGCCAAGCACGGCGTTTTCCAGAATAGTGCGCCATGGCAGCAGCAAGTCTTTCTGCAACATATAAGCAATGCTGCCGGCACTGCCGTCTTCGCGTGCACCCAGGGCGATCTTGCCGGCACTGGGTTTGAGCAACCCGGAAATGAGATTGAACAGGGTACTTTTGCCGGCGCCACTGCGTCCGACGATCGCGACGATCTCGGCTGCACCGACGGCGAAATTCAGATTCTGAAAAATGCGGATTTCTTCGCCGTTGGCCTTGATAAAGGCGTGGCTGAGGTGACTGACTTCAAGACGATTCTCCAACATTTGCTCCATATAGATAGCGACGCCGGGGGCGGCCGATGAATCAACATTGTTGCCGTTTGATAACTATGCATTATGCATAATGTATTTATCTAAGCAGGAGACGTGCCAGTTATGTGCGTGCGTTGTGACGACGCTGGGCAGACAAATTGGCAACCGGCGGCAAACACCGGCATCGACCGGGTTTGCTGTATACCCGTCAAAAAATCATCGCCGCATCAACGTTCGTGCCTGTCTTGGCAGGCACGCGTTGACATCCACGGAGCGCACAAAATGTGTGCGCAGCATTTATCGCGGTGACAAGGTTTGACGTGGTGCGGGATGGGCGCTGAAAATGCGTCATTTCAGTTAAGACTCGGTGGTGTTTTTTCTTGGTTGCTGATGTTGTGTTTTCTTCGGACGACCTTGCCGGGTGCCTCAGTGCGTAGTTGACTCTTTGTTTTCTTCGGACGACCTAGCCGGGGGCGGCCCGGCAGCCGCTCACTTTCTTTGGTCTCGCCCAAAGATAAGTAAGCAAAGAAAGGCGACCGCTACTACGTCGCCCCTGCGGGGTTCCCGGC
>JAMFSU010000160.1 GCA_026225475.1 Duganella sp. | reverse complement strand
TTACAACATCGATACCGAGGACCCAAAGCTCCTGGCAGAAATCGCCGCCATCCAACGTGCCGACGGGCGATGGCTGCCCGTTCTTGCGCCAGTCTTTGCTGTTACTGACCCTTTCGACGCCAGTGCCTTCACACATCAATTGTGGGAAGAAATCGAAAAAAAATGGTATCGCGATGATGATTACAGTCTGAGCCTGCTGGCCCCAGAGGTCTTTACCCAATTGCAGCACGAATTCAATCTCCTGCGCGTAGCGCTGGAGGCCAACAATGCCAGCGCAGCCAACACGGTAATCGCCCGCATGTTGGTATATACAGCGCAATTGACCGCGCCCGCCAGCGTCACCCCTGCCAACGCCGCGCAAGAACTGGCGGCCAACGATACCCGTCCTTTACCCACCACGCGCGCCCCGGTCACTGACCCCGACAGCGTCGATGCCGCGACCCACACCATCCACCGCATCGCCGCCCGCGCCCTGGTATTCGATCTGGCCTATCTGCAACAACACATGGGTTCGAGCAAGTGAGGTCCTATGCAGCCAGCAATAGCCAGCTTTTTCGTTGTCTATTCATCCGCGAAATGGGCGCATCTTATGGTCTCATGACAGCGCTTTTACGAATCAGACACTGTCCCGCTCGATGATAGTAAAGCCGATGTCCTGGACCCGCTCCAGCACCTCCACACCTTCAGCGCGGTCGATGATGAAACGCGCTGCCATGCGGCCAATGGCGGTGCCGTCGATGCGCACCGTGGTCAGTTGCGGATGCAGGTCGCGCGAAAAACTGAGGTCGCCAAAGCCCATCACAGCCAGTTGCGCGGGAATGCTGATATTGCGCACCTGCGCTTCGATCATCACGCCCATGGCCAGCATGTCGGAACTGCAAAACACGGCATCGATGGCAGCATCGTCCTGCAACAACTGGCACAAGCCGCTGCGGCCACTACCCAACGTAGTTGGTGCCGGTACCATGCAAATCGGTACGGTGGCCGCGCCAGGCGCGCCCATGCCGAGCCGCACGGCTTCATCCGAAAAGGCCTTGGCACGCCGCCGGCTGCGCTCATCCATGCCGGCAATTGCTGCCACCCGGCGACGGCCAGCACCATACAGATGACGCGCCACCGCAACCCCAATACTTTCGTGCGAAAAGCCGACCAGCATATCGATTGGCGTCGGCGTCAGATCCCAGGTTTCCACCACCGGGATGCCGCTGGCCAGCAAACGCTTGCGGGACTCCGGCGAACGCATGATGCCGGTCAGCACCACGCCATCGGGACGCCGGCCAATAATGGCTTCAAGCAAGGCATCTTCGCGCGAATTTTCGTAGTCACTCTGGCCTAGCATCAACTGATAGCCAGCCACCGCCAGCGCGTCGGTCAACGATTGTACGGTTTCCAGAAACACCGGACCAACAATGGTCGGCACCACAGCGGCCACCAGCCGGCTCTTGCGCGAGGCCAGACCACCAGCCAACAGATTGGGGACATATCCGGTGCGCTCGACGGCTTCGCGTACTTTCTTGAGTACCGATTCCGATACCGCAGACGGCGTATTGAGTGCGCGCGACGCGGTGATCGGTGCCACCCCGGCCAGTTTGGCGACATCGCGCAAGGTCAGGCCAGCGCCTTTGCGCACGCCTTTGCGTACTACCGTGGCGGGTGCCGATGCGTCGCTGCCAGCAGTCATGGCATTGTCAGGTGAAGATGCTTTACTCATGCGGCAATTTTAACATTTGCAGTTGCCGGCCAACTTCGTGGTACCGTTACCAATGTATGCTTTCCATGCACTTTCAATAACAGTGCAGTAAGTCAGGCCACTCTATGGAATTGCCCTTATCGACCGATGACAAAACATTACGTACGCCACTTGTGGACTTTGTTACTGCCGCTCTTACTTGCCGCACATGGCGGTGTTGCTGCCGACGATGCCTTGCCTGCCAACACCGCGCCGCCACAAGTCGAAGTCAATTTGCACGATGTGGATGGTTTTGCGACCTTTGACGTAACCGCATCTTTGATCGTCAACGCCGACCAGGCGCGTAGCTGGAGCGTGCTGACTGATTATGATCGGATGGCGCAGTTCGTACCTAATTTGAAAGATTCCAGGGTGGTGGCGCGCCAAGGCGATATCAGTATCGTCACGCAACATTGGGTTGCCAAATTCCTGTTCCTCCGGCAATCGATCACGCTGCGCTTACAAGTGACCGAACAGGAGAACAGCGCAATCGAGATCCGCCGCATCAGCGGCAATATGCATACCTACCAAACCCACTGGGAATTGCAGCCATTGGCGGACGGCACCACCAAAATCAGCTACGGCGGCATCATTGCCCCGGATTTTTATGTGCCGGCGCTCTTTGGCTCGGCGTTGATGAAGGGTGACCTGCGCAACATGCTCGAAGCCGTGCGCAGCGAAATCGAGAAGCACTAAAACGAAAGTGGCCACTTGGGCCTAATGCCGTTCAGTTAAGACAAAGCTGGCGGGGTTTTCTTGGGTTTTCTTGGGTTTTCTTGGGTTTTCTTGGTTGCTGATGCTGGGTTTTCTTCGGACGACCTAGCCGGGGGCGGCCCGGCAGCCGCTCACTTTCTTTGGTCTCGCCCAAAGATAAGTAAGCAAAGAAAGGCGACCGCTACTGCATCGCCCCTGCGGGGTT
>JAMFSU010000159.1 GCA_026225475.1 Duganella sp. | reverse complement strand
TGAAAAGGTGAAAAGGTGCAGACATCGTAATTGGTTAAAATACGCACATCAATCCACCAATTTAATCAGGCTACTGTGCAAAAATTAACAGGCATCGATCACGCCGCCACGCCACCAGCCGCGCTCGACTGGGAAGGTTTGCGCAGCTTCGCAGCCTTCGTTGAAACCGGTAGCTTGTCGGCCGCGGCGCGCACACTGGGCGTCACCCACGCGACCGTCGGACGACGACTGCAATTATTGGCGCATGCGCTGCAAGGCCCGCTGTTCATAAGGCGCGGCGACGCCACTGAATTGACCCGACTGGGCGAAACCGTTCTGGAAGCAGCGCGCACGATGCAGGAACAGACTGCGCAATTGGCCCGCAAGCTGGCCGGCGAAGACTTGCGCATGGATGGCAAACTACGCCTGGCAACCACCGACGCCATTGGCACCATGGTCCTGACACCGCGCCTGCCGGCATTGCTGGCGCGCTGGCCGGCGCTCGATATCGAATTCACCATGAGTCATCAAACGCTCAGTCTGGCGCGCCGCGAAGCCGATCTGGCGATCCGCTTTGCGCGCCCGCAAGATGGTGAATTGATTGCCAAGCCGCTCAGCAAAATCAATTACTTTCTTTGCGGCACCGCCGCCTGCGTGCAAGCCTGGCGCAACGACCCTGCCGGCGCGCCGTTCATCGGTTACGACGACGGCGTGCCTGACATTCCGGAAACGCGCTGGCTGGCGGAACATGCGAGCCGTAATCCGGTGCGCTTTCGCAGCACCAATCTGGTGGCGCAATGCATGGCGGCGCGCGCCGGTGTCGGCATGGCTTTGTTGCCGCAGTATTTGCTGGCACCAGAACTGCAGCTGGCGCACGCTGCGTCACAGTTGCAACGAGAGATCTGGACCGTCTACCACCGTGATTTGCGGGCCTTGCCCCGTCTGCATGCCGTGCTGGCCTGGTTGCAAGCCTGTTTTGCCGAAATTGAGCCGATGCCGTAAGTTGCTGCAACAATATCTTTCCGGGATTGCAGCAATCCATGCCGGTCGCGGCCTTGCAGGCCTGCCGGTGCTATAATCGCGAACCTTGGAAGTGCGTCGCAAACGCGCCAAACGCCAGCGCGAGCCTGTGCTCTGCCTGCGCTTCACTTCTGTTTGCCGGCAGTGCGACTCTCCCTGCTGCGCCCTCATGCTTGATAGAAATTTATGCAGAAAAAAGTATTCATCAAAACCTTCGGCTGCCAGATGAACGAGTATGACTCGGACAAGATGGCGGATGTGCTCAATGCTTCCGATGGCCTGATCAAGACCGACAAGCCGGAAGATGCCGATATCATCTTGCTCAATACCTGCTCGGTGCGCGAAAAGGCGCAGGAAAAAGTGTTTTCCGATCTGGGCCGCCTGCGCGAGCTGAAGAAGAACAATCCCGACCTGCTCATCGGCGTCGGCGGCTGTGTCGCGTCGCAGGAAGGTGCCGCCATTATCAAGCGCGCGCCTTATGTCGATATGGTGTTCGGCCCGCAGACGCTGCACCGTTTGCCGCAAATGATCAGCGAGCGCCGTTTCAGCGGGCGCCCGCAGGTCGATATCAGCTTTCCGGAAATCGAAAAATTCGACCACATGCCGCCAGCCCGCGTCGAAGGCGCTTCGGCCTATGTCTCGATCATGGAAGGTTGCAGCAAGTATTGCAGCTATTGCGTGGTGCCTTATACGCGCGGCGAAGAAGTCTCGCGCCGCTTTGAAGACGTGTTGACCGAAATAGCCGGTCTGACCGCGCAAGGCGTTAAAGAAATCACCTTGCTGGGCCAGAACGTCAATGCGTTTCGTGGCGTCATGGCCGATGGTGAAATCGCCGACTTTGCGCTGTTGATTGAATACATTGCCGAAATGCCCGGCATCGAACGTATCCGCTTCGTCACCAGCCATCCCAAGGAATTCACCCAGCGCCTGATCGATACCTACGCCAAGGTGCCGAAGCTGGTCGATCATCTGTATCTGCCGGCGCAGCACGGTTCCGACCGCATTCTGGCCGCAATGAAACGTGGCTATACCGCGCTCGAATACAAATCGGTGCTGCGCCGTCTGCGCGAAGTGCGGCCTAATATCGCCATCTCCAGCGACTTCATCGTCGGCTTCCCTGGCGAAACCGATGAAGATTTCAATGCGTTGATGAAGCTGATCACCGACATCGGCTACGACACCAGTTTCAGTTTCGTGTTCAGCCCGCGCCCCGGCACCCCTGCGGCCAATTTGACCGACGATACGCCTTACGAGGTCAAGCTCAAGCGCCTGCAACATCTGCAAACGGTGGTGCAGGACAATGCCAACAAGATCAGCCAGAGCATGGTTGGCACGGTACAGCGGATTTTGGTCGAAGGGCCGTCCAAGAAAGATGCCAGCGAATTTCAAGGCCGCACCGAGAACAACCGGGTCGTCAATTTTGCCGCTGGTCCGAATGGCGCGCGACTGGTTGGTCAAATGCTCGACGTAGCAATTTTGCAGGCATTTCCGTTCTCGCTACGCGGCGAGATTGTGGTGAAACAGTAAATACATAGTCATTCCCCTCTACCTACAGAGAACGAGCCAGATTGAAAAAATCACCCAACCAGCCGCACTATTTCATCCCGCAACCGCTCGATAACAAGCGCCTGGCGCATTTGTGCGGACCGCTCGATGAAAACCTGCGACAGATTTCTTCCGCCCTTGATGTGACGATTTTCCGTCGCGGCGAAAAATTCATCGCCAGCGGCAGCAATGCAGACCGCGCCGTGGCATTGCTGGATCGTTTCTACACCCGGGCCGACAAGCCGGTCGCGGTGGAGGACATTCAACTGGCGCTGGTGGAGCAACGTGCTAGCGTGGCAGTCGAGACTGACATCGCCGATGGCGAGCCGGCCAATACGGCCGTCGATGGTGCCGACAAAATCGAGATCGAAAGCCCGATACTGAAAACCCGCAAGCACGATTTGCGCGGACGCACACCGCACCAAAGTCAGTATCTGCACGCGATTCTAGAACACGACATTACCTTCGGCGTCGGCCCGGCCGGCACCGGCAAGACTTATCTGGCCGTCGCTTGCGCCGTCGATGCACTGGAACGCGATGCAGTACAACGCATCGTGCTGACGCGCCCCGCAGTTGAAGCCGGTGAGCGCCTGGGCTTTTTGCCGGGCGATCTGGCACAGAAGGTCGATCCTTATTTGCGGCCGTTGTACGATGCCCTGTATGACTTGCTCGGCTTTGATCGCACCCAAAAACTGTTTGAAAAACAGGCAATTGAAATTGCTCCACTGGCGTATATGCGCGGCCGTACGCTGAACCATGCATTCATTATTTTGGACGAGGCGCAAAACACCACGCCGGAACAGATGAAGATGTTCCTGACTCGCATCGGCTTTGGCAGCAAGGCCGTCATCACCGGCGACGTCACTCAAATTGACTTGCATCCCGGTCAGAAAAGCGGCCTCAACGATGCCCTCAACGTCTTGCATGATGTGCGTGGCATTGCCTTTTCGCGCTTTACCAGCAGCGACGTGGTGCGCCATCCCATGGTGGCCCGTATCGTCGATGCCTACGAGGCCGCTGCCCCGAGCAGCAATGCACACATTACCTCCAACAATGCCATCAAACGTCTCAGCCAGGGTCTGACACAGTCAGCCAAGCCACGTTATGCAAAAAAATAAACTCTCGCTGTCCGTCCAGTACGCCGATCCACGCCTGAAAGACGCCGTACCGCGCCCGCAAATCCGGCGCTGGATCGCAGCCGCCCTGTTTGCGCCGGCCGAACTGACGATCCGCTTTGTCGATGCCGCCGAGGGACAAACCCTCAATCGTGACTATCGTGGCAAGGATTACGCCACTAATGTGCTGACCTTTGCCTATACCGAAGACGAAGACAGCGAAATCACGCAAGCGGACATCATCTTGTGCACCGATGTACTGGAACGTGAAGCCGCCGAGCAAAAGAAGTCCGTGCTCGACCATACGGCCCATCTGATTGTGCATGGCGTGCTGCACGCACAAGGTTACGACCACGAGGACGAGACCGAAGCGGAAGAAATGGAAGGCATCGAAATCGAGATTCTGGAACAGCTCGGTTTCGCCAACCCTTACGCCGAGCGCGGCTGAGGCGGGCCAGCGCAACTGCTGCCAAGGCCGCCCCAACATGTAACCATAAGGCAACATTGCATCCAATTCTTTCCGAGATGACACCATGGCTGCGCACATGTCGACACCAATACCCCACGTTTCGTAGCGTTTAGCCGCTTTGTCATATATTTGTTGTATGCTATGGTCCATCGAAACAACGTCGGACCCACGGCTCACGCCATATGCAAGATCACTCTAGTAGCGTCAAATCTCTTGACGCTAAACCCCACCGTTCTTTATTTGAACGTCTCACCGCTCTCATCTCCCCTGAACCTGAAAATCGAGCCGAACTGCTCGAAGTGCTGCAGGATGCACACGAACGCAACCTGATCGACGCCGATGCGCTGTCGATGATTGAAGGGGTATTCCAGGTCTCCGATCTGGCTGTACGCGACATCATGGTGCCGCGCTCACAGATGGATACCATCGATATCAGCAAACCGATCGAAACCTGGATGCCCGATGTACTGTCGACCTCGCACTCGCGCTTTCCGGCCGTCGAAGGCGAGCGCGACAAGGTCATCGGTATTTTGCTGGCCAAGGATTTGCTGCGTTATTACGCGGAGGACTCGTTCGATGTGCGCGATATGCTGCGCCCGGCAGTGTTCATTCCCGAATCGAAGCGCCTCAATGTGTTGCTGCGCGATTTCCGCGCCAATCGCAATCACATGGCCATCGTGGTCGATGAATACGGCGGCGTAGCAGGTCTGATCACGATTGAAGACGTACTCGAACAAATCGTCGGCGATATCGAAGATGAATACGATTTCGACGAAGAAGAAGACAATATCCTGGCCATTAAAGATGGCGCCAACGGTCCGCGCTGGCGCATCAAGGCATTGACCGAAATTACCCAGTTCAACGACACGCTGGAAACCCATTTCTCCGACGAAGACGCCGATACCATCGGCGGTCTGGTAGCCAACCATCTCGGCCGCGTGCCGCGCAAGGGCGACGAGTTCGATATTGACGGTATGCATTTCGAAGTGCTGCGTTCGGATGCCCGCCAGGCGCATGTGCTGCTGGTGGAAAAGCTGCCGGCTGCTACCGCCGCCGAAGACGATCAATAAGCCTGCCTGCGTGAGTCCTCCGTTACCCCCAGCCCCAACCGAGATGGCCAGTATGGTCAACAAGGCATCCGTGCCGCCATCGTTGTCGCCATCGACCACGGTGTCGCGCTGGACGCCATTGTTCGCCCTGCTCGCCGGCGTCATCAATGTGCTGGCGTTTGCGCCATTCAACATCTGGCCGATTCAGATTCTGACGCTGACCTGGCTGTTCCGTCAGGTCGCGCGCAGCGGCACCTCGCCACAGTCCTTGCGCCGCCAGGCGCTCATCGGCTGGCTGTACGGCTTTGGCTGGGCCGCCTGCGGCGTGCACTGGTTGTATATCAGCATGCACGACTACGGCGGCATGGCAGCATGGATGGCAGCATTGGCGGTTGGCTTGCTGGCCGCCTATCTGGGCTTGTTTGCAGCCGCCAGCGCGGCATTGGCTAGCTGGCTGCGACGGCGCTGGCAAGCGTCTCACACCGGCTTGTTGCTGCTGTTGTTGCCGGCACTATGGACACTCTCGGAATTGCTGCGCGGCTGGCTGTTCACCGGTTTCCCCTGGCTCATTTCCGGTTATGCCCACAGCATTGGTCCGCTGGCCGGCTTTGCCCCGGTACTGGGCGTCTATGGCCTGGCTTGGGTCGCGGCCATCATTGCCGGCTGCCTGGCATTGCTGAGCCTGCCTGCGGCCTCCTTGGCGCCACGTGCATTGCCGGCGCTGCTGACCTTGCTGCTGGCCGGTAGCGGACTGGCCCTGCATACGGTGAACTGGACCCATCCGGCAGGTCAAGCAATCACGGTGCGCCTGCTACAGGGCAATATTGCGCAGGAAGTCAAGTTTTCCAATGAAGCCCTGCTGTCGACCTTGAACATGTATGACGACATGGTGCGCAGCGCGCCTGCCGATCTGATCGCAACACCGGAAACCGCGGTGCCACTGCTGCCGCAGCAATTGCCGCCGGACTATCTGGCGCGGCTGACCCGCTTCACGCAAAGTTCCGGCAGTCATTTGATGCTGGGCATTCCGGTGAGTGATAGTCCCGGTGACTATACCAACAGCGTGCTCGGTTTTTCGCCCGATCCGGCCAGTGCACGCAGACCTTATCGTTATGACAAACATCACCTGGTACCGCTTGGCGAATTCGTGCCGTTCGGTTTCCATTGGTTCGTCGATCTGATGCACATTCCGCTGGGCGACATGACGCGCGGTCAGCCTTTGCAGGCGCCGTTTGCAATCAAACAGCAATGGGTAATGCCCAACATTTGTTACGAAGATTTGTTCGGTGAAGAAATCGCAGCGCAATTGGCTGGCGCGTATTACAACGACCAGCCTCAAGCCAGCATTCTGCTCAATCTGTCCAATATCGCTTGGTTTGGTGATTCGATTGCCCTGCCGCAGCATTTGCAAATCTCGCAAATGCGGGCGCTGGAAACCGGCCGGCCGATGCTGCGTTCGACCAATACCGGCGCCACCGCCGTGATCGGCCCCAAAGGCCAGTTGGTGTCGGAACTGCAACCGTTCACACGCGATATGCTGAGCGCTTCAGTGCAAGGTTACCAAGGCCAGACGCCCTACATTCTGTTGGGCAACAAGCTAGTGATGGCGCTAACGCTGGCGGCACTGGTGCTGGCCTGGCTGTTGGCACGCCGCCGACGCTGAATCTCGCCGCTGGCGTACTGTTTCACACCGATAGAGCGCATAAGTGCCCTAAAAACCGCTAAAATCCAGGGTTTTAGCAATTCCCTGCCCCCTTGTCCGGCAACCAACAAAGATGCTTACATTTCAACAGATCATTCTCAAGCTGCAAGAATATTGGGATGCGCAAGGTTGCGCATTGCTCCAGCCCTACGACATGGAAGTCGGCGCCGGTACGTCGCACACTGCAACATTCCTGCGCGCCATCGGGCCGGAACCGTGGCGCGCAGCCTATGTACAACCGTCGCGCCGTCCCAAGGATGGCCGCTACGGCGAAAATCCAAACCGCATGCAGCACTACTACCAATATCAGGTGGTGTTGAAGCCAGCGCCGGAAAACATTCTTGATTTATACCTCGGTTCGCTGCAAGCGCTGGGCCTGGACCTGAAGCAGAACGACGTACGTTTCGTTGAAGACGACTGGGAAAACCCGACGTTGGGCGCCTGGGGGCTCGGTTGGGAGGTCTGGCTCAACGGCATGGAAGTGACCCAGTTCACCTATTTCCAGCAAGTCGGCGGCCTCGACTGTAAACCGGTGCTCGGCGAAATCACCTATGGCATCGAGCGGCTGGCAATGTATCTGCAAAATGTGGAAAACGTCTACGATTTGATCTGGACCGAATGGGTCGAGAACGGCATCAAGAAACATCTGACCTACGGCGACGTGTTCCATCAAAACGAAGTCGAACAATCGACTTTCAATTTCGAATATTCGAATGCCGAATTCCTGTTCTCGCTGTTCAGCAATTACGAAATCGAAGCTAAACGCCTGCTGGAAGTGCCGCTGGCATTGCCTGCCTACGAAATGATTCTGAAGGCGGCACATACCTTCAATCTGCTCGACGCTCGCGGTGCCATCTCGGTGACCGAGCGTGCCGCCTATATCGGCCGCATCCGTAATCTGTCACGGGCGGTAGCGCAAGCTTATTTTGAATCGCGCGAACGACTCGGTTTCCCGATGCTGGGCGAGAGCCATCAGCCTGCCTGAGCCACACCGGTAAGCACTTGGTGCGCCGCGACCTGGTTGCGGTGCACATTCAGCAAGCATCCAGCAAGAATAGCTAGTTACGCAAGAACACGACCATGACTCAAACACTCCTCGTAGAACTCCTGACCGAAGAATTGCCACCGAAGGTGTTGGCAAAACTGGGCGACGCCTTCGCCAGCAATATTTTCAATGGCTTGAAAGCGCGCGACTTCCTCGCCGCCGACGCGGTGGCGACGGCCTATGCGACACCGCGCCGGCTGGCGGTTAGCATCACCGCAGTGCGCGCGACTTCGCTCGACAAAACCATCCGTGAAAAAGTCTTACCGGTCAGCGTGGCCTTGGATGCGGCAAGCAATCCCACCGCACCGTTGGTCAAGAAACTGGCTGCACTGGCGGCACAAGTGGGCGCCACCGTGATCACGCCGGACCAGTTGGAACGTGCGCAGGACGGCAAGGCCGAAAGCTTTTTTTACACCTACACTGCCAAGGGCGCGAGCTTGCAGACCGGCTTGCAGGTAGCGCTGGAAGACGCCGTCGCCAAGCTGCCGATTCCCAAGCTGATGAGCTATCAACGCCAGCATGGACGTGCGGCTGGTGACACCGTACATTTTGTGCGCCCGGCGCATCGCCTGTTGGCGCTGCACGGCGATGCCATTGTGCCGCTCAATATCCTCGGCCTGGATGCCGACCGCATCAGCCAGGGCCACCGGTTCCTATCGCAAGGTGCGATCACCATCGATAACCCGGCCGTCTATGTCGACACGCTCATCAGCCAAGGCAAGGTGATTCCAAGCTTTCATGAGCGTAAGGAAAAGATTCGCAGCGACTTGCTCGCCCAGGCTGGCGCCGACCAGGTGCTAATGCCTGAATCCTTGCTCGACGAAGTCACTGCACTGGTGGAATGGCCAGTCGTCTACGAATGCAAGTTCGACGATCAATTTCTGGCGGTCCCGCAGGAGTGCCTGATCCTGACCATGCAGACCAATCAGAAATATTTTGCGTTGACCGATGCCGGCGGCAAGCTGCGTTCGCGCTTCCTGATCGTCTCCAATCTGGCCACGCCCGATCCGCAACACATCATTCTGGGCAATGAGCGCGTGGTACGTCCGCGCTTGTCGGACGCCAAGTTCTTCTTCGAGCAAGACAAGAAAAAGTCGCTCGCCGATCGCGTGCCGCAATTGGCCAACGTGGTTTATCACAACAAGCTCGGTAACCAATTGCAACGCACTGAGCGCGTCCAGGCGCTGGCAGGGGCGATTGCCGGCCTGCTCGGCGGCGATGCTGGCGCGGTCACACTGGCCGAACGCGGTGCTTTTCTGGCCAAGGCTGATTTGCTGACCGATATGGTCGGTGAATTCCCTGAGCTGCAAGGCATCATGGGCACTTACTATGCGCGTCATGACGGTGAGCCGGACGAAGTTGCGCTGGCGGCGTCCGAACATTACCAGCCGCGTTTTGCCGGCGACACCTTGCCATCTTCGGCGACCGGCACTGCCGTGGCACTGGCCGACAAGCTGGAAACCCTGGTCGGCATCTGGGGTATCGGTCTGCAACCAACCGGCGACAAGGACCCCTTTGCGCTGCGCCGTCATGCCTTGGGCATCTTGCGCATGCTGGTAGAAAAACGTTTACCGTTGTCCTTGCCAGTGTTGCTCGAGCACGCGGTGGCGCTGTTTGCTGGCAAC
>JAMFSU010000032.1 GCA_026225475.1 Duganella sp. | reverse complement strand
GCTGGGAACCCCGTAGGGGCCGGGATCGCGCGGTCGCCTTCTTTTGCTTAGCTTTTCTTGGCGAGACAAGAAAAGTAAGCGGCTGCCGGGCCGCTCCCGGCAAGCTCGTCCGAAGAACACAAAGATTCAACTACGCACTGAGGTAAGCGGCTGCCGAGCCGCCCCCGGCTAGTTCGTCCGAAGAAAACAAAGCATCAGCAACTAAGAAAACCAAGAAAAAGCCGGCTTTACTTGAAAGAGCAGCATCAAGCCGCAACCCGCATTTTTTTGCTTTGCAGATGAAGGCGCCGCACGGTGTATTAAGAATGAAATTGCCGCAAGCCATCCAGATCGAGAATGGTGATGCTGCCGTAATCGACTTTCAGCAGGCCGGCTTTTTCGAGCACCTGCAAGGCTTGATTGGCACGCTGACGCGATGCGCCTGACAGATTGCCGATTTCTTCCTGCGAGATTTGCAGCTCGCGGCCGATGCCGGGATTTAGGTAGGGATTGAACAGCGCCGCTAGGCAACGCGCTACGCGCGCATCGGGTTCCAGCATGCGGTCGTATTCCACCAGTGAAATGAACAACCCCAGGCGTTCGTTGAGTTGTGTCACCAAAAAACGGTTGAAAGCAATGCTGCTGTCGAGCAACCATAGATAAGTGGCTTTCGGCATGTACAGCAATTCACTGTCGCGCAGCGCTACCACGTCGTATTTGCGCGGCTCATCCTTGAGCAGCGATCCTTCACCGAGCCAACCGCCGTTGGCCATGCCGGCGAATGACACGGTCTTGCCTTCGGGCGAGACGCTGCTCATCTTCAATAAGCCTTCATGTACACCGATCCAATGTGTGACCGGATCGCCTTTGCGGCAGACATAGCCGCCCGCGGCAATGGTACGGCTGACAACCTCCACCTCGACGCGCGCCAACTGCTGCGGGGTCAGCGCACAGGCCCAGATGGTCTTGCTCAGTTGCTCCCTGATCGGGGTCTCTATTTTCATTATGATGCGTCGCAATATCGAAAGTGTCGCAATTGTCTGCGAGATGACAACCATGTGGCCCAACTCGCACTACTATCATCGCACAAAAGAGGTGGTCGATCGCCTGGCTTGCGCAGCACTTGTCCGTCGTAAGTGCAACGTAAGGCGCGCGGTTCAGACTGCCGACACACACATCACTAGCCGCACGCGTCGAACCATCGGCGCGGCCACGAAAAAGGTGGGACCATGGTGGAGACAACACAAGGTCCAGGAGCGCAGACGTTTCCGCAACTGCTCCTGATGCATGCACAGACACGCGGGCAACGTCCGGCGTTTCGTGAAAAGGATTTGGGCATCTGGCAAATCACGACCTGGTCGCAGGTCGCGCAAGAAGTGCGTGCCTTCGCCTGTGGCCTGGCGGCGCTGGGGTTTCAGCGCGGCATGAGTCTGGCCATCATCGGCAACAATTGCCCGCGCCTGTACTGGGCAATGTCAGCCGCACAATGCCTGGGCGGCATGCCGGTGCCGCTCTATCAGGATGCGCCGGCCGCCGATATGGCTTACGTGCTCGACGATGCGGAGGTTGACTTCGTCGTCGCGGAAGACCAGGAGCAGGTCGACAAGGTTTTTGACATCAAACAAAACCTGTCAGGGGGTAGCAGCCGTCCCGGTCATATTATTTACGACGATGAACGCGGCATGCGCAATTATCACCAGCGCGAGTTGAGCGCCTTCGCTCAGGTGCAGGAAATCGGCCGGGCATATGATCGCGCGCATCCCGACTTCTTCATGGCGCAGATTGCGTCCTTGCGCGCCGATGATGTTGCCATCATCCTGTACACCTCCGGTACCACCGGAAAACCCAAAGGCGTATGCCATTCGCATGCCGCCATGATGACGACGGCGCAGACGCTGGTCGAATTCGATCAATTGAATGATCACGACGATGTGCTGTGCTATCTGCCGCTGGCTTGGGTGGGGGACTTCCTGTATTCGTTTGCGCAGGCTCATGTTGCCGGTTTTTGTCTGAATTGCCCGGAGTCGCCTAATACGGTCACGACTGATTTGCGTGAGATCGGTCCGACCTATTATTTCGCACCGCCGCGTATTTACGAAAACATCCTTACCCAGGTCATGATCCGCATTGAAGATGCAGGCTGGATCAAACGCAAGCTGTTTCGGCACTGCATGCAGCTTGCCCGGCGTGTCGGTATCCGCATCCTCGACGGCCACGCCGGTGTCGCGTTGAGCGACCGTGTACTGTATGCGCTCGGCCATCTGCTGATCTACGGGCCGCTCAAGAATGTGCTCGGCATGTCGCGCATACGGGTGGCTTATACCGGCGGTGAAGCGATTGGCCCTGATCTGTTCGACTTCTACCGTTCACTGGGTATTAATTTGAAACAGTTGTATGGCATGACCGAAACTTGTGTGACGGTGTGCATGCAACCATCGGGCGACGTCAAGCTCGATACCGTCGGGCGGCCGATGAAGGGCGTCGAGGTACAGATCGATGCTAGCGGCGAAGTGCTGGTGCGTTCACCAGGCTTGATGAAAGCCTATTTCAAACGGCCCGAGGCAACTGCCGAAGCCATTGATAGTAACGGCTTTTTTCATACTGGCGACGCCGGTTTCTTCGATCACGACGGTCATCTGAAAATCATCGACCGTGCCAAGGATGTCGGCAAGATGGCTGATGGCAAGTTGTTTGCGCCCAAGTACATCGAAAACAAGTTGAAGTTTTTCCCGTTCATCAAGGAAGCGGTCGCCTTCGGCAACCTGCGCGCGCAATGCACGGTATTCATCAATATCGACATCGACGCCGTTGGCAATTGGGCCGAACGACGCCATCTGGCCTATAGCGGGTATACCGACCTGGCTGCACATGAGAGCGTCTACCAGTTGATTGGCGAATGTGTCGAGCAGGTCAATCTCGATCTGGCGCAGGATCCCATGCTGGCCGGTTCGCAAATTCAGCGCTTTTTGATTCTGCACAAGGAACTCGATCCCGACGATGACGAGCTCACGCGTACCCGCAAGGTGCGGCGCAGTTTCATCGCTGAAAAATATGCTGTGTTGATCGAGGCGTTATACAGCGGCAAGCCGTCGCAATACATCGAAACCGCAGTCAAGTTTGAAGACGGCCGGCAGGGTATGATCGCTGCCGATTTGCGTATTGCCGATGTGAAGACATTCGCCAACCTGCACCAGGCTGCCTAGGCCTGCATGAGTCCGACTATGAAAAGACATGTCACGGAAGAAGTCTTGCCGCCAGCGTGTGCCACTACCGCAAACCTGGCCGTGGCCGATGGCGCAGCGCAAGCACGGCGCAGCATCGGCGAGGTGGTGCTGGATTTGCAAAATATCTCGTTGTCGTTTGGCGGCGTCAAGGCGCTCAGCGATATCTCGTTCGATGTGCGTGAGCACGAAATTCGCGCCATCATCGGCCCCAATGGCGCGGGCAAGAGTTCCATGATCAATGTGATCAACGGTGTCTATCACCCGCAGCAGGGCAGTATCGTGTTTCGCGGTGAACGCCGTCATAGCATGCAGCCCAGCATGGTGGCGCGGCAGGGGATCGCCCGCACGTTTCAGAATATTGCGCTGTTCAAGGGCATGAGCGTGCTCGATAACATCATGACCGGTCGCAACACAAGGATGCACAGCGGTTTGCTGGCCAATGCGATCTGGTGGGGCCGGGCCCGCAATGAAGAAATGCAGCATCGGCGCAAGGTCGAACAGGTGATTGACTTTCTGGAAATTGAGCACATCCGCAAGACGCCGGTCGGGCGCTTGCCGTATGGTTTGCAAAAACGCGTCGAGCTGGCGCGCGCGCTGGCGGCGGAGCCCAGCATGCTGTTGCTCGATGAACCAATGGCGGGCATGAATGTGGAAGAAAAGCAGGATATGTGCCGTTTCATCTTGGATGTTAATGAACAGTTTGGCACCACCATCGTCTTGATCGAACACGATATGGGCGTGGTCATGGATATTTCCGATCGTGTCGTGGTGCTCGATTATGGCCGCAAGATTGGCGATGGCACGCCTGAGGAAGTCATGGCCAATGCCGATGTGATCAAGGCTTATCTGGGTACCTCGCATGGCACCACCAACCCGGAGCAGACAGATGCAATTCTTCTTTGAAGTAATGCTGAGCGGATTATTGTCAGGCTTGATGTATTCCCTGGTGGCGCTTGGTTTTGTGTTGATCTACAAGGCTTCTGGCGTGTTCAATTTTGCCCAGGGCGCGATGGTGTATTTTGCTGCGCTGGCAGTGGTCGGTTTGATGGATAAGGGCTTGCCAATGTGGGCCGCCATTATTGGTGCCTTCCTGGTGATGATCGTGGTGGGCCTGGCGACCGAGCGACTGGTGTTGCGCAAGTTGGTCAATCAGCCACCGATTACCTTGTTCATGGCGACCATCGGTCTGGCTTTCTTTCTGGAAGGACTGGGGCCATTGCTGTTCGGCAGCGAGGTTCGTGCGATCAACCTGGGCATCGTCGACGAACCGATCATGGCAATCATGGACAGTATTGGCATTGGCATCTCCAAGTTCGATCTGTTTGCCTCGGGCATGGTCATCGCACTAGTGGCGCTGCTGGCCTTGTTTTTTCAGCGGACCAAAGTCGGGCGGGCCTTGCGTGCCGTGGCCGATGATCATCAGGCGGCCTTGTCGCTGGGCATTCCGCTGCAACACATCTGGGCTGTGGTGTGGGGCGTGGCCGGTTTTGTGGCGCTGGTGGCGGGCTTGCTGTGGGGGTCGCGCAATGGGGTGCAGTTTGCGCTGACGATGACGGCCTTGAAGGCATTGCCGGTGTTGATCCTGGGCGGTTTTACTTCGATTCCCGGTGCCATCGTCGGCGGTCTGATTATTGGTGCGTCCGAGAAATTGGCTGAAATCTATATCCCACCGGTATTGCAAGACCTGTTTGGCGGCAATTTCGGCGGCATTGAGGGCTGGTTTCCTTATGTGTTTGCGCTGTTGTTTTTGCTGGTGCGGCCGGAAGGCTTGTTTGGTGAGCGGCATATCGACCGCGTTTGAACGCAGGCCTGAGGATCTATTCAAGGAGATGCAACATGCTTTATCGCGAAGCCGGTCAGTTCAAGACTTCTTATTTTTCCGATAGCCAGGTATTCCCGATCCGGCAGGACCGTATTGGCATGGCGCTGTTGCTGGCGGTGGCATTTGTGGTGGTGCCGTTGGTCGGCAGTACTTACTGGTTTTCGGCCATCCTGATTCCTTTTTTGGTGTTTGCACTGGCGGCACTGGGCTTGAATATTCTGACCGGCTATGCCGGCCAATTATCGCTCGGGTCGGCGGCATTCATGGCTGTGGGTGCTTATGCTGCCTATAACTTCCAGTTGCGCATTACGGGGATGCCGATTGTGTTGTCCTTGCTGCTGGCCGGCGGCTGTGCGGCCTTGGTCGGGGTGTTGTTCGGCTTGCCGTCGTTGCGCATCAAGGGTTTTTATCTGGCCGTGGCGACCTTGGCGGCACAGTTTTTTGTGGTCTGGGTGTTGACCAAGTTTTCCTGGTTTTCCAACGATAGTTCATCGGGTGTAATCAGTGCACCCAAGATTGATTTTTTTGGCATCGCGATCAACACGCCGGTCAAGAAATACCTGTTCGTGCTTGCCATCGTCTGCGTCATGGCAATGCTGGCCAAAAACCTGGTGCGTTCTTCCACCGGCCGCGCCTGGATGGCGGTGCGCGACATGGACGTGGCAGCTGAAGTGATCGGCATCCGCCTGATGCAGAGCAAGTTGCAGGCGTTTGCCGTCAGTTCCTTTTTTTGCGGCGTGGCTGGTGCGCTGTATGCGTTCTGCTATCTGGGCTCGGTCGAGCCGGATGGTTTTTCGCTGGATCTGTCGTTCCGTATCCTGTTCATGATCATCATCGGCGGTGTCGGCAGCATCCTGGGGGCATTCCTCGGTTCTGCCTTTATCTTGTTGCTGCCGATCTTTCTCGATAACGTCTTGCCGCCGCTGGCGGTGTTGCTGCATTTGCCGTTCACCAATGCCACGGTGTCGCATATCCAGCTCATGCTGTTTGGCGGCCTGATCATCTTTTTCCTGATTGTCGAACCACATGGTTTGGCGCGCCTGTGGCAGATCGCCAAGGAGAAACTGCGCTTGTGGCCGTTCCCGCATTGAAGAGTCGTTCGGTTGTAGACGATGCATACAACAAAAGTGTGCACATGGATCATCACTATAAGGAGACAAGATCATGAAACAACTCAAGCAACTGGTACTTGCCGCGACGGTCGCGGCGGGTCTGTTGATGCCGGCGCTAGCGGCCATGGCGCAGGTTAGCGATCAGTTCATTGCGATTCCCAGTTACCGGGTCGGCCCGTATGGCACCAATGGTCAGTCGTATTACGGCGGCTATGTCGATTATCTCAATTACGTCAATCTCAAGGAGGGCGGTATCAACGGCGTCAAGCTGTCGTGGGAAGAGTGCGAAACCGAGTACAACAACGCCAAGGGCGTCGAGTGTTATGAACGCATGAAAAACAAGAATCCGATTACCCACGGCACTGCCATCAATTCAATGGCGACCGGTATTTCCTATGCCTTGATCGACAAGAGCGTGGAAGACAAAGTGCCGTTGTTGATGATGGGCTATGGCCGTACCGACGCGGTTGATGGTTCGGTGTTTCCGTATGCCTTCCCGTTGGTGACTACCTATCAGATGCAGGTCTCGGCCATTGTCAAATACCTGACCGGCAAGAATGGCGGGTCATTGGCGGGCAAGAAGATCGTCTTCCTGTATCACGATTCTGCCTATGGCAAGGAGCCGATCATCGCGCTCGAAGCCGAGGCGACCTTGGGCAAGTTCAAGCTGGTGCAGATTCCGGTAGCGCATCCCGGCAATGAGCAGGGCGCCCAATGGTTGCGCATCCGTCAGGAAAATCCCGACTATGTGATCTTCTGGGGCTGGGGTGTGATGAACCAGACTGCCTTGAAGGCAGCGCAAAAGGTTGGCTTCGCGCGCGACAAGATCATCGGCTCCTGGTGGGCTGGCTCGGAAGAAGACACGATTCCGGCCGGGGACGCTGCCAAGGGCTATCTGTCGGCCACCTGGAATGTGGCCGGCACGAATGTGCCGCTGATCGCCGATATCGAAAAAGTGGTCTACGGTGCCGGCAAGGGGAATTTGCAAGACAAGGCCAAGATCGGCTCGATCCTTTACAACCGCGGCGTGTCGGCAGCCTTGGCAACGGTCGAAGCGGTGCGCACAGCGCAAGACAAGTTTGGCAAGGGCAAGGTCATGAGTGGCGAAAACGTGCGCTGGGGCCTGGAAAATCTGAATATCAACAATGCTCGCCTGCAGCAATTGGGGGCGACCGGTTTGCTGCCAGAAATCAAGACTTCCTGTGACAACCATGAAGGCTCCGGCAAGGTCAAGATCCAGCAATGGGATGGGACTAAATGGGTATTGGTGTCGGACTGGATCGAAGGTAATAAAAACCTGATTCATCCCTTGTTCAAAGCCTCGGCTGCCAAGTATGCCAAGGAAAAGGGGATTACTCCTGCCTGCATGAAGTGAGCTTGATGCAGGCCTTGACGCCATTGCGCGATGCGTCCCGCTGCGCAATGGCGTGTTTTTGCAGCAAAGCATGAGCCCGGAAAGGCCGAACAGCATGACGACAGCACTGAACATCAATAACATCGAAGTCATTTACGATCACGTCATCCTGGTACTCAAAGGCGTATCGCTGGCGGTGCCGCAAGGTCGCATCGTCGCGCTGCTGGGTGCCAACGGTGCTGGCAAGAGCACCACGCTCAAGGCCATCTCCAATCTGCTCACGGCCGAACGCGGCGACGTCACCAAGGGCAGTATCGAATTCAAGGGCGAACGGATCGACCGGCTCACGCCGAATGAACTGGTGCGGCGTGGCGTGATTCAGGTCATGGAAGGGCGTCATTGTTTCGGCCATTTGACGGTCGAAGAGAATCTGCTGACCGGCGCCTATACGCGCGACATCAGCAATGGCGAAGTGAAGCAGGAGCTGGAAAAGATCTACGACTATTTCCCGCGCCTGAAGGTCAGGCGCAAATCGCAATCGGGTTATACCTCCGGTGGCGAACAACAAATGACCGCCATTGGTCGCGCCATGATGGCCAAGCCATCGATGATCTTGCTCGATGAACCGTCGATGGGGTTGGCGCCGCAGATCGTTGAGGAAATTTTTGAGATCGTCAAAGACCTTAACCGCAAGGAACAGGTGTCGTTCTTGCTGGCGGAACAGAACACCACGGTCGCGCTGCGCTACGCCGACTTTGGCTACATCCTGGAAAATGGCCGCGTGGTGATGGAAGGTGCGGCCAGCGAGCTGGCCAGCAATGAAGACGTCAAGGAGTTCTATTTGGGCGTGTCGGCGGCCGGGCGCAAGAATTTCCGTGACATGAAATTCTATCGACGGCGCAAACGTTGGCTGGCCTGAACCGCGTATGCAACCTGATGTCCCGAACTCCGATTTTTTATCCATGCACCCGGTAACGACCATGTCAGATATGCTCGATGCTCTTGAACAACGTGTACCGCAGCTGCGCGAAGCGGAACTGATGGCGGCCTTGCCAGCGCTGCTGGCGCGCGCGCAGCAGGCGCCAGGTTGGGCCAGTATTTTGCGCGGCGTGCCGTCGCAGGATATTTTCGACCGTGCGGCGCTGGCGCAGTTACCGGTCACGCGCAAGTCTGACCTGCAGGCATTGCAAGCAGCCGCGCCACCGTTTGGCGGCTTGAACAGTACGCCACACCGGCAACTGCGGCGACTATTCGTTTCCCCCGGACCGATCTTCGATCCTGAAGGCCACGGCCAGGACTGGTGGCGTTTCGAGCGGCCATTGCGGGCCTTGGGCTTGCGCGCCGGCAATATCATCCAGAATTGTTTTTCCTATCACTTCACGCCGGCTGCATTCATGGTCGAAGGGGCCGCCGCCAAACTTGGCTGCGCAGTGATTCCCGCTGGCATCGGGCAGACCGAATTACAGGTCCAGACCATCGCCAGGCTGCGGCCTGATGCTTATATCGGCACGCCGTCGTTTCTCAAGATCATTCTGGAAAAAGCCGCTGAAATGGGTATCGTGCTCGACAGCCTGCAGCGCGCCCTGGTCAGTGCCGAAGCATTGCCGCCGTCGCTGCGCAGCTGGTTTCACGCGCATGGTGTGCCGCAGGTGTTGCAATTGTATGCGTCCGCCGATATCGGCAACATTGCCTATGAGTCGATCAGTGATGGCCAGGTCAATCCCGGCATGGTGCTTGATGAACATTTGATTCTGGAAATCGTGCGGCCCGGCACTGGCGACCCGGTAGCGGCAGGCGAAGTCGGTGAAGTGGTGGTGACTTCCTTCAATCCCGACTATCCGCTGATTCGTTTTGGTACTGGCGATTTGTCGGCGGTGCTCGATGGCGCGTCACCCTGCGGCCGCACCAATGTGCGCATCAAGGGCTGGCTGGGGCGTGCCGATCAAACCACCAAAGTGCGTGGCATGTTCGTGCATCCCTCACAGGTGGCCGACGTGCTGCGACGCCACCCGGCGATACACAAGGCGCGGCTGGTGGTCAGTGGCGAAATGGCCAATGACCGCATGACCTTACAGTGTGAAACGATGGATCAGGCTGGCGCCGAGCAGGCCATTGCCGAGACCTTGCGTGAAATCACCAAGTTGCGCGGCGAGGTGGAGTTTGTTGCGACCGGCACGCTGCCCAATGACGGCAAGGTGATTGAGGATGCGCGTCAATATGACTGAATGGCGTGCTTAATTGGCTGCTTAAGCGCCCGCTTAATCGGCCGCCGTTTTGACCACCGTCAGTCGGGCAATCAGGAATTCACCGTCGATGACTTTGCGGAACGGCACACCAGCCGCTTCGAAGCCGGGGCCGCCCTGGCTGAGCCAGACTTTGGCGACCGTGTCGAATTCATCGAATTGCATGCCCAGCATGGGAGCTGACAGCACGAACTTGGCGCCTTGTTTTTGCCGTTTGAGGATATCTTCAATGTTTGCCATACCTGGATTCCGTGCGCTGTGAACAGTGCGCATGATAACAAGAACAATCGGCGAGAACAGCATTCTTGCGCCTCTGCACCGGTGACGCCGCGGTTGTGGCTGTGTATAATGACGCGCGGATGTCGGTTTAGGTAGCAGTGCCAGGGCGGCATCCACAGAGCGCAGTAATGCGCTGCGCCAGTTGAGTATGCAGGGCGAACGTGAGTTCGCCTTTTTTCTTATGTGTTTTCCGCGTGTGCCAAGGCGGCCAGTGCAACCGATATCGTGGTTGCACCGCCGGCCAGGGCTGCGCTAACGTTATCGTTTGTGATCGGCTGACCATGTTTGATTTTATTCGTAACCATCAGCGTTTGATGCAATTCTTGCTGCTGCTGCTTATTGTCCCGTCTTTTGCGTTTTTCGGCCTGGAAGGCTTCAGCGGGATGTCCAGTGGTGATAATGGCGTGGCTAAAGTCGCTGGCCAGACCATTACTAAGGAAGAATTCGATGCTGCGCAACGTCAGCAACTGGACCGTTTGCGCCAGATGGCCGGCGGCCAGATCGATACCAAGATTTTCGATACGCCGGAAGCCAAGCGCGCCGTGCTGGAAAACCTGATCGGTCAGCGCGTGCTGGCAGCCGAAGTGATCAACGACAAGCTGTCCGTGTCGGATCAGGCGCTGCAACAGACGATTCTGCAAATTCCCGGCTTGATCAAGCCGGATGGCAGCTTCGACAAGGAGCAATACAGCACCTTGCTGGCGGCACAGGGTTTTACGCCGAGAAGCTATGAAGCCGGCGTGCGCCGCGATCTGGCCTTGCAACAGCTCAACAATGCCATTCAGGGCACAGCGTTCGCACCGAAGACGGTGGCAGCGCGCTTGTCGGACCTCAACGATCAGGAACGCACCGTGCAGGAACTGTCGTTCAAGGCCGCCGCTTTTGCTGGCCAGGTCAAGGTCACCGATGACATGCTCAAGGCGTATTACGAAAAAAACAGCAGCCGTTTTGAAGTGCCGGAGCAAGCGAAGATCGACTACGTGATCCTCGACAGTGCGGCAGTGTCGGCCCAGGTGGTGGTGTCGGAAGCGGATGCCAAGTCGTTTTACGATCAAAACATCAAGCAATATTCGACCGATGAACAACGCCGCGCCAGCCATATTCTGCTGACCGTAAAAAAGGATGCATCGGCCGCCGACAAGGCAGCTGTGAAGGCCCGTGCCGAGCAACTGGTGGCGCAATTGCGCAAGACACCGGGCGACTTCGCCAAGCTGGCCAAGGCTAATTCGGAAGACCCAGGCTCCAAGGATCAGGGCGGCGATCTCGGTTATTTCGGCAAGGGGGCCATGGTGCAGTCGTTTGAAGATGCTGCCGGTAAACTCAAGCAAGGCGAAATCAGCGATCCGGTGGAGTCCGAATTCGGTTATCACATTATTCAGGTGACCGGTATCAAGCCAGCCTCGGCCAAGCCTTTTGAAGAAGTCAAAGCGGAAATTTCGGCCGATATCAAGAAGCAACTGGCGGCCAAGAAATATGCCGAACTGGCCGAAATTTTTAACAATACCGTCTATGAACAGGGCGACAGCCTGCAACCGGTGGCTGACAAGCTGAAGCTGAAAATCCAGAGCGCTAGTGGCGTGACGCGTCAGGTCAACCCGGCACTGCCACCGAATACACCCTACAACGATGCCAAGTTCCTCAAGGCATTGTTCATCGACGACACCATCAAGGGCAAGCACAATAGCGAAGCCGTGCAGGTGGCGCCGACTACCTTGATCGCTGGTCGTATTGTTGAATACAAGCCGGTGACCAAGCGTCCGTTCGAGGAAGTCAAAAACAGCGTGCGCGATCTGGTGACGCTGGAGCAGGAACTGGCCCTGGCGACCAAGGCTGGCGTGGCCAAGCTGGCTGAACTCAAGGTCAAGGACGATACGACCGGTTTCGGTGAAGCCAAAGTGGCATCGCGGGTGAAAACCCAGGGTTGGAATCAGGCAGCTTTCCTGGCTGTCATGAAGGCCGATCCGACCAAATTGCCAGCATTTGTCGGTGTTGACCTGCCAGGCCAGGGTTACAGCGTGTTCCGTATCAGCAAGGTAGCACAACCGGCAACACCGGACGTTGAGCGTCGCAAGACTGAGCGCGAACAGATCGCCAATTCGCTGGCACAACAGGAAATGCTGTCGTATATCAATTTCCTGAAGGAAAAAACCAAGACCAAGATCCTCAAGGGTGGTGAGTTTGGCGCGCCAGCCACCGCTGGTGATGCTGCAAAATAAGCAAGAAAATTGACCGCCTGTCAGCAGGTGGTCAATAGGCATTGCTGAAATGGCAATGTTGTATCAGGTAAAAAAGGCTATATTTGTAGCCTTTTTTTACGTCAAAAAATACGCAGTCGAACGTACAATGGGTTTTCACACCAGCTACATACGCCTACGCCAATGTCTGTTCATCCGCCTGCACCAACTTCTGCCCCGGTCTTGATCATCCATACCGGTGACCCCAACGATGAGCTGAAGCACACCTATGGCAGCTATGCCGTTCAATTGCAGAGGGCAGCCGGGTTGGCTGATGATGAAACTGAAATTGTTTCCGTGTTTCAAGGTCAGGCACTGCGTGCGCCGGATCAATATCGCGCCGTTCTTATTACCGGATCGCCGACCATGGTGACCGATATGGTGGAGTGGAGCGAACGTACCGCGCAATGGTTGCGGCAAGCGGCAGAATACGGCTTGCCGATGTTTGGTGTCTGTTACGGCCATCAACTGCTGTCACATGCCTTTGGTGGCAAGGTCGGTTACAACCCGGCTGGCCGTGTGGCTGGCACTATGGCGGTGAGCAAGCAGGCCGCGGCGGCGGAAGAGAATTTGCTGCGCGAAGCGCCCGAGAATTTTGCCGCTCATATGCTGCATACCCAGGTGGTGCTGGAGCCGCCAGCAGGTGCCGTGGTGTTGGCGTGTTCGCCAATGGACCCGCATCACATGCTGAGACTGGCACCGAATATTTTTTCAGCACAATTTCATCCCGAATTCAGCTGTGAATTCGTCAAGGCGCATCTGATTTATTACACCGATACCTACCGCAACAATGGCATCGACACACTGGCCATGTGCGAATGCGTCAGCGATACGCCGCAGTCAGCGGCCATTTTGCGCCGCTTTTTGCATTTACATGCGTGAAGTCTGAGGCTATTTCAACAAAGGCTGCAATTGTGGCCAGACATTGTTGAGTATGGTCGGGTGTGCCTGCGCGAGCGGGTGCAGGCGGTCCGCCTGAAATAGCTCCGGTTTGTCGGCCACGTCCTTGAGCAGGAAAGGCACCAGCGCCACCTTGTTTTGCTTGGCCGCAGCGGGGAACATTTGCGTGAATTTGGTGGTGTAGTCCGGCCCGTAGTTGGGCGGAATTTGCATGCCGATCAGTAGCACCTTGGCCTTGTTCTGGCGTGCCAGGTCGATCATTGCTTGCAGGTTGGCTTTGCTGGCATTCAACTGCAGGCCACGCAGCGCATCGTTGGCACCGAGTTCGATCACCACGACTGCGGGATGATGTTGGGCCAGCAGCGCTGGCAAACGTGTCTTGCCGCCAATCGTGGTTTCGCCGCTGATGCTGGCGTTGACGATGACGGCGCTGATTTTTTCTTGCTGCAATCGTTGTTCCAGTAGCGCTACCCAACCGCTGCCGCGCGCCAGACCGTATTCCGCTGAAAGACTGTCGCCGAGCACAAGCACGGTTTTTGGTGCAGAATGGGCAGTCATCGCTGTCATCAGCATTGCCAGCGTCAACAGCGACTGCAGTGCGCGGTGACGTATCGTGTTCTGCCAGCGTTGCGCCCATCCTGTGGTTTTCATCAACTTCACATCGTATTGCATGCCTGATTCCTTTGTTGATCCTGTAAGTCCTGTTACGGCCGCGCCTGCCGCGGTGGCCGCCATTGAAGTGATTCAATTGTCCAAGCGCGTCGCTGATGTTGCCGCTGCCGCCACCGTGGTGAGCAAGGCGGGTGAACTGGCGATTTTGCACGACGTCAATTTTAACGTGCCGGCTGCGACCACGCTGGCCATTGTCGGTGCATCCGGTTCCGGCAAGTCGACCTTGCTGGGTTTGCTGGCCGGTTTGGATACACCGTCGGACGGTACCGTCAAGATTGATGGCGTCGATATCTTCGCGCTCGATGAAGATGGCCGTGCAGCCGTGCGCAAGAACAAACTCGGTTTTGTGTTCCAGTCGTTCCAGTTGCTGGGGCATCTGAATGCCGTGGAAAACGTCATGCTGCCGCTGGAATTGCGTGGCGACGCTGAGGCGCGCAGCAAGGCCGAGCGCATGCTGGCGCGGGTCGGCCTGGCGAGCCGTCTGAAGCATTATCCTAAATATCTGTCAGGTGGCGAACAACAGCGCGTTGCGCTGGCACGCGCGTTCGTCACTGAACCACCGTTACTGCTGGCCGATGAGCCGACCGGCAGTCTCGATGCCACGACCGGTGAAGCGGTCATCAAGCTGATGTTCGAATTGAATCAGGAACGTGCATCGACGTTGGTGCTGGTCACCCATGATGCATCGATTGCCGCACGTTGCGCGCGCACCATCACGATTGCAGCGGGACGCCTGGTCTGACTCCAGCTTAGCGGACGTTGTCGCGGATGATCTGGTTGAACAGCGTACGCACAGCCGGAATGACTTCACTGGCCGTCAGGCCGACCGGTCCGACGCCATCGTCAACCAGTTGATCGGCAGCCTTGCCGTGCAACCAGACCGCCGCCAATGCCGCCTCCGCAATCGGCCAGCGTTGCGCCAGCAGCGCGCCGCACAGGCCGGACAAGACATCGCCAGTGCCTGCCGTGGACAGCGCCGGGTTGCCGGTTGGATTGATGACCACACTACCGTCGGGGAAAGCAATCACGCTGCCGGCACCCTTGAGGATGGCAATGCAGTTGAAATGGCGTGCCAGTAGACGGGCTGCCTGCGGCCGGTCGTTTTGTACATTGCCCGTGGTGCTGTCGAGCAGGCGCGCCGCCTCTAGCGGGTGCGGCGTGATGATGCTGCTGTACTGCAGCGCATCGGCACTGGCCGAGCGGCTTTGCAACTTGTGTTGCAAGCCCGGTTCGGCGGCAATCATGTTCAGGGCATCGGCATCGATGACAATGCGGCCCTGGGCTTCCAGCGCTCGGGACAGCACATCATGTGCATGGCGCGAGGTGCCCATGCCGGGGCCAATCACGACTGTTGCCGTACCGAATTCGACGCGGTCAGCCTGACGCATCATCAGTTCCGGGTGGACGCTGTCGTAAGCCGGGGCATCGTCGACGAAGGCGATATACACACGCCCGCTGCCGGCATGCGCGGCCATGCGCGCGGCCAGTACTGGTGCGCCGCCCATGCCATGGGCGCCGCCGACCACGATGACGTCCCCGTAACTGCCTTTGTGGGTATTGCCAGCACGTGGCTTTAGCGCGCTGGCAAACAAGGGCAGTGCATTCAGACGCGCGCGCGTGGGCACCAGGTGGCGGCTATCGATGTCGAGCCCATCGATTACGATGCTGCCGCTGTAATCCTGGCCGTCGCAGGTATGCATGCCGAGCTTGTCGCCGATGAAGCTGAGTGTATGACTGGCGCGAATGGCGCTGGCATCGCCGCCCAGATTGCCGACGATGCTACCAGTATCGGCATTGAGGCCGCTGGCGATATCGATGGCCAGTACCGGGCAGCGCAGCGTATTGATGTAATCGATGCAGCGGCGCATACGGCCATCGACCGAACGCGTCAAGCCGATACCGAGCAAGCCGTCCAGCACCAGTGCCCAGTTGTGTGAACGCAAATGTTCGGGCGTTGCCACATCGAGGAAGTCTACTTCGGCAGCGCGTGCGCGCAGCAGGGCGCGACGAGCATCCTGGGCTTGTTTTTGCTCATCGCAGTACAGCGCGACGCAGACATGCAAATGGAATTGCGCCAGATAACAGGCCGCTTCCAGCGCGTCACCACCATTATTGCCGGGACCAGCCAGAATCAGCACATGCACATCCTGTTCACCGCCCAGCAGATGCAGGGCCTGGCGCGCACAGGCTTCGCCGGCACGTTGCATCAGGGTGTAAGAGGGCAGGTCAGCCAGCGCGGCTTGTTCGATCTGGCGAATCTCGGCAACCGAATAAAGCGCACTCATAGGTCATGCGGCCCGGTAAGGTGAACAATCGTGGCTGGAAGGGGAAGTGCAAGAAAGGTGCTGCCTGGTCATTTTAAGGCAATTGGAAAAAATGCGCAGGTTTGCCGCACCTGAGTGCGATTAGTTGCGCATTACACTCAGGCACTGGCACCCGACCACAGCAAACCATCGCTGTTGATCTCGCTGTCGCGTCCGGCGATGGCGTCAGCCAGTAACTTGGCCGAACCCACCGCGGCAGCCCAACCGTGTGCGCCATGGCCGGTATTGATGAAGATGTTGCCATGCGTGGTGGCGCCGACCAAGGGCATGCCATTCGGTTGCAGGGCGAAGGTATTGCTCCAGAAGTTGGCGGTATTGAAATTGGCCGCGTTCGGGTAATACTCGTTGGCAACCTTGAGCAAGCTGTTGATGGCCTTGGCATGTGGCTGATTGGTTCGGGGCAGAAAGCCGAGCAGGCCCGAGACCCGAATGCGGTTGCCGACGCGGGCGATGGCAATCTTGTAACTCTCGTCGAACAACACGGTGTTCGGCGCTTCGTCGGGATTCTTGACCGCCGCCATGGCGTTATAACTTTGCAGCGCGCACAACGGTAATGTCATGCCCAGCGGTTTGAGCAAGGGCAGATTCTGCATGCCAGCGGCCAGCACCACGCTGTCTACGCTCAAGGTTTGTTCATCGATGTCGATGGCGATCCGACCGCCAATTTCCGGGCGTATGGCCTTGACTGTTTGCGAGAAATGAAACTGCACGCCCAGCGATTGGGCAATGGCCCGTAACTGTTTGACGAACAGCACGCAATTTCCGGCCGTGTCGTTCGGGTAGTACATCGCACCGGCCAGCGGGAGGGTCGATTGAAAGGCCGGCTCGATGCGCTGAATTTCTTCGCCCTGGACTTGCTGGCGCGGCAATTCGAATTGTTGCAAGCCATCCTGAATCGCGGCACTGCGGTCGGCATCAGCCTGCTGGCGGAACAAGTGCAGCAGACCTTGGCTGTTTTCCTGTTCCAGGACGTAATGTTCCTGCAAGTGTTGGGTCAGCATCTGGCCATAGGCTGCCAGTCGCGTCAGGCGTTGCTTGTTGAGCGAAAAATAGTCCTGATAATCGCGCCGGCTTTTACGCACCCAACGCCAGCGGCTGGGGCTCAAGCCTGACTTGACCAGAATCGGCGGTTCATTCCTGAATAGATTCGACCAACCGGTCTTGAGGATGCCCGGCAAGACCAGCGGTTGTGCCGCGCAGGGCGACAGCAGTCCGGAGTTGCCATAGGTTGCTTCTTCCGCAACATTGGCGCGACGCTCCAGCACGGCAACCTCAAAACCGGCACGCGCCAGAAAATAGGCTGTCGACACGCCGGCAAGGCCACCACCGACGATGGCAATTTGTTTCAGTGTTTTATTTTGCGTCACTATTTTCGTCACTAGAACTTATTTCATAATTGAACGCGAACACGAACGCATTTTGCGTCAGGTGGCGCTCCGCATTGCAGAGCCAACAGACCGTTCGTTCCGGGTTCTTGCCAGAGCAGGCGCACGTCAAGCGTTGCCAGCACCTGCTCTGGTAAAAAAGCATCTTACTGCCAGGGATGAAATGAATTCTGCATGGGCCGCCCATGGTTGCCGGCCAGCATCGGGGCGGCATCACCAGGAGGTAGCGCCGCTGTGCCTTGATATTGCGGGCTGAATGATACCAAATCGCGGTCAATTCCGAGCACCGTCCTGGTATTTTTGTCGTGCGCTGCAGGTCGCTGCCAGCCAATCTGTTCCAATGATGGTCGCCGAGCGGGAACCGGACGTGCCAAATGTGCTCTGAGCAAAGCCGCAATGCAGTTTCCTGGGGGCGCAACAAGATTTCAGCTATGCTGAGTTTTGTTGCATTTTTGATATTTGAATTAAAAAAGGTGATTCTATGACCATGACCAAACGTTTTTATTCCTTGTTTTTCGCTGTATGCATGTTGATCCTGGCAGGCTGCGCTGCCACACCGCAAAAGGCCAGTACCGGCCAGATCATCGATGATTCTGTCATCACCACCAAAGTGAAGGCGGCGATTTTTGAAGAGCCGAATCTGAAGTCGCTGCAAATCAGCGTCGAAACCTACAAAGGCATTGTGCAGTTGAGCGGCTTCGTCAATGCCAGCGCCATCTCGCTGCGTGCCGCCGAAGTAGCGCGCAAGGTGGACGGCGTGCAAGGCGTGCGCAACAGTCTGGTGGTGAAGTAAGCGGTTACGTCAAGCTTGGCCCGCATTGCTTGACTGCGGTTGCGGGCCGCTTGCCGGGTTAGTATCCTGTTGTTGCAGCTCATCAAAACCTTGCCGCAGAAAATCCAGCAGCGTACGTATCGTTGGTGAACTGCTGCTGCGGTGTGGATAGACTGCGTGCAGGGGCACCTGCTCCTGCGTAAAGTGATCCAGCACCGTCACCAACCGTCCAGCGTGCACATCGCAGCGCACGTCAATCCATGACTTATAGGCAATGCCGGCACCGGCCACCGCCCACTCGCGGGCCACGGCAGCATCATCAGTCATGCGGTCACCTTGCACCTTGATTTCCAAGCTGCGTTTGCCATCCTCAAAACGCCATTGGTTGAACAAACCATGCTTCAGATAAAACAGCAGGCAATTGTGTTGCTGCAGGTCGGTCGGTGCTTGCGGCGTGCCGTGTTGTGCCAGATAACTCGGCGCAGCCACCAGCACCCGGCGGCCGCTAGCCAATTGCTGCGAGACCAGTGAAGAATCGCCCAGCTTGCCTGACCGGATCGCCACATCGACCGCATCGCGGAACAAGTCCGCAATACGGTCCGAGAATTGCAGGGTGAATTTGACCTCGGGATAGCGTTGCTGAAACGTATTGAGCCATGGCACCAATACATTGCGGCCAATATCGGATGGCATGGACAACCGTAGATGACCGCGCACGGCATCCTTGGCGCTGCTGAGCAGGTTCTCGCCTTCGGCCAGCAGGGCTAACGCGTCGCGGCAGTATGCGAGAAAAATTTCACCATCGGCCGTGAGCCGCATGCTGCGCGTGGAACGGGCAAACAGGCGCGTGTTGAGTCGTTGCTCGATGCGCTTCAGGCTGGCGCTGGCGGTGGCCGGCAATACCCCGAGCAGGCGCGCGGCCTGCGACAGGCTGCCGGTGTCGGCGGTATGGACTAGTAGTTGTAGATCGGTGGTGGCGTACATCAATTATTTTCAAATTAAATTTGTAAGTGATTAAATTTTAAGCCTATTTATTGGTTTCTGTGATGGTGTGATAATGCAATCAACCCGGACATGCCGGGATTTGAATGAGGAAAAGCACCATGAATCAGACCAAGGCCGACACCATGAAAGCAATTGCACTGCATCGTTATTTGCCTATCGATGACCCGGAGTCATTGATTGAGGTTGAATTGCCAACGCCGACGCCGCTCGGGCGTGATTTGCTGGTAGCGATAGAGGCGATTGCGGTCAATCCGGTCGACGTCAAGGTGCGTGCGCCGAAGGACAAGGTCGAAGCCAGTCCGCGCGTGCTGGGCTGGGATGCCGCGGGCGTGGTGGTTGCCGTCGGGACCGAGGTAAGTGGCTTCACGCTTGGAGATCGGGTGTTTTATGCCGGTGACATTACGCGTCCTGGTTGCAACAGTGCGTATCAACTGGTCGATGAACGCATCGTCGGCCATGCACCGGCGTCGTTGTCGTTTGAACAGGCTGCGGCCTTGCCGCTGACGGCGATTACCGCCTGGGAAGCCTTGTTCGAGCGCTTGCATGTGCCGCGCAAATCCACTGCGGCCAAGCCGGCCAGCATCTTGATCATCGGTGGTGCTGGCGGCGTTGGTTCCATCGCGATCCAACTGGCAGCCAAGTTGACGACGTTGCAGGTGATCGCCACTGCTTCGCGGCCGCAGTCGGCGCAATGGGTGCGCGAATTGGGGGCGCATCAGGTCATCGACCATTTCGGTGACATGTCCGCCCAACTCAAGGCCTTGGGCATTGCCAATGTTGACTATGTGCTCATCCTCAATGACACCGACCGCCATTTTCCGGCCGCAGCCGAGATCGTCGCGCCGCAGGGCACTATCGCCACCATCGTCGAAAACGCCGCGCCGCTGGATGTTTCCCTGCTGAAAGCCAAGAGTGCCGGTTTTGTCTGGGAATTCATGTTCACGCGCTCCATGTTTCAGACCACAGACATGGCCGAACAAGGCCGTTTGCTCGATGAAGTGGCACAACTGGTCGATCAAGGTGTGCTCAAGACCACAGTCAATCAGGTGTTGTCGCCGATCAACGCTGCCAATCTGCGCCGTGCCCACGCTGAGCTGGAAGGCGGACGCGTGATCGGCAAGATCGTCCTGAAGGATTTTTAAGGCGAGCGGGCGCTGGGGGATGGCGGTTTCGCTGGGCCGAGGCAGGGCGCTCGGGGTATAATGCCGCTTTTCGTTCCAGCAGTGCCGGGACGACATTTCCACCGCCACATCCTCCATTCATTGCCATGCTGATTCTGCCGGGCTCCAACGCCCTTTCTGCCTTCCGCACTCAACGTCTGTTATCCCAATTGCAAGCGGTTGACGCTGCCATCACTGGTGTGACCGGGCGCTACATCCACTTCATCGATGCTGTCGGTGCCGTGTCGGACGACGACCATGCACGCCTGCAAGGTTTGCTGACCTACGGCGAGCCATTCGATGGCGTGGCCGAGGGCGATGAGTTTGTCGTGATTCCGCGCTTTGGCACCATTTCGCCGTGGGCCAGCAAGGCCACCGATATCGCGCGCAACTGCGGCATGGCCAATATCCATCGCATCGAGCGCGGTATTGCTTATCACGTGCACGTCAAGAGCGGCTTGCTGGGCGGCGCCAAGAAGTTGAACGAAGCCAGTCTGGCAGCCGTGGCGGCCTTGTTGCATGACCGCATGACCGATATGGTGTTGCGCAATGCAGAAGAAGCGGCGGGCCTGTTCTCAGAACTGCAAGCCAAGCCGCTGGCCTTCATCGATTTGCTGGTAGGTGGCAAGGCCGGATTGGAACAAGCCAACAGCGAACTCGGTCTGGCCTTGTCGGACGATGAAATCGACTATCTGGTGGAGGCCTTCACGCGTGCGCAGCGCAATCCGACCGATGTGGAATTGATGATGTTTGCGCAAGCCAACAGCGAACACTGCCGCCACAAGATTTTCAATGCCGACTGGACCATCGACGGCGAGAAGCAAAGCAAGTCGCTGTTCGGCATGATCCGCAATACCCATGAATTGCATCCGCAAGGTACGGTGGTGGCCTATAGCGACAATTCCTCTGTGATCGAAGGCGCTGAAGTGTCGCGCTTTTATCAGCGTGGCGCTGGCAAGGGGAATGTCTATGCCGCGTCGGACGAGCTCACGCATATCTTGATGAAGGTCGAGACACATAACCATCCGACGGCGATTTCACCGTTCCCTGGTGCCTCCACCGGTGCCGGCGGCGAAATCCGCGACGAAGGCGCGACTGGACGTGGTGCCAAGCCCAAAGCTGGTTTGACCGGTTTTACCGTCTCCAACCTGATGATCACGCATGCTGTGCAGCCATGGGAAAATGCCCGTGATGTGGCACAAGTGCCAGCGCAACGCGATGCGCTGGCGCAATCCGGCATCTACGGCAAGCCGGACCGGATTGCTTCGCCACTGCAAATCATGATTGACGGCCCGCTGGGTGGCGCCGCGTTCAATAATGAATTCGGCCGTCCCAACCTCGGTGGTTATTTCCGCACCTACGAACAAAATGTTGGCGGCAATGTGCAGGGTTATCACAAGCCGATCATGATCGCTGGCGGTATCGGCAGCATCTCGGCCAAGCACACCAAGAAGAATGATTTGCCGGTCGGCAGCCTGTTGATTCAATTGGGCGGCCCTGGCATGCGCATCGGCATGGGCGGCAGCGCGGCCTCGTCGATGACGACCGGCGCTAATACTGCCGATCTCGATTTCGACTCAGTGCAACGCGGCAATCCAGAAATGGAACGGCGCGCGCAGGAAGTCATCAATGCCTGCTGGACCATGGGCGATGACAATCCCATCCTGTCGATTCATGATGTCGGCGCTGGCGGTCTGTCGAACGCGTTCCCGGAAATCACCAACGACGCCAAGCGCGGCGCGATTTTCGATTTGCGCAAGATTCCGTTGGAAGAGAGTGGTCTGGCGCCCAAGGAAATCTGGAGCAACGAATCGCAAGAGCGCTATGTGCTGGCCATCGCGCCCGAGCAACTGGCGCTGTTCCAGTATCTGTGCGAACGCGAACGCTGCCTGTTCGCCGTAGTCGGCACCGCGACCGAAGAGCGTCAATTGAAGCTGGTCGATCCTGAGCAAGACAACAACCCGGTCGACATGCCAATGGATGTCTTGCTGGGCAAGCCACCGAAGATGCACCGTGATGTCAAGCATGTCGACAATCCTTTGCCGCCAGTCGATCTGACCGGCATGGATCTGGTTGACGTGGCGCAGCGGGTATTACGTCTGCCAACCGTGGCCGACAAGTCGTTCCTGATCACGATTGGCGACCGTAGCGTCGGCGCCATGACAGTGCGCGACCAGATGGTCGGTCCCTGGCAGGTACCGGTGGCCGATTGCGCGGTCACGGCCATGAGTCTGGAAGGCTATCTGGGCGAAGCCATGGCGATGGGCGAGCGTACACCGCTGGCGGTGATCAATGCCGCTGCCTCGGGCCGCATGGCAGTCGGTGAAGCGATTACCAATATCGCCGCCGCTGCCATCGCCAAGATCGGCGACATCAAGCTGTCGGCCAACTGGATGGCTGCTTGCGGCCAGCCGGGTCAGGATGCCGCGCTGTTCGATACGGTCAAGGCGATCGGCATGGAGTTGTGTCCGGCCTTGGGCGTGTCGATTCCGGTCGGCAAGGATTCGCTGTCGATGCGCACCACCTGGCAAGACGACGGCGCCAAGGCCGTGACTTCGCCAGTGTCGTTGATCGTGTCTTCGTTCGCGCCAGTGCAAGATGTGCGCCGCACCTTGACGCCGCAGTTGCGCACCGATCTCGGTGACACCGTCCTGATCGTGATTGATCTGGGGCGCAGCAAGAACCGCATGGGCGCATCGGCGCTGACGCAGGTTATGCAACAGATCGGCAATGAAGTCCCTGATGTCGATAGCGCCGAAGACTTGAAGGCATTCTTTGATGCTATCCAGCAATTGAATCAGCAAGGCCAATTGCTGGCCTATCACGACCGCTCTGACGGTGGCCTGTTCACCACGCTGGCTGAAATGGCATTTGCTGGTCGTAGCGGTGTGACGGTCAATCTCGACATCCTGACCATGGAAAGTGAGCACGCAGCGGACTGGGGCGATTCCAAAAACTGGACCTCGCAAGTGTCCGAGCGGCGTAATGAGCTGACCTTGCGTGCCTTGTTCAACGAAGAACTGGGTGCGGTGATCCAGGTGCGCGCCGAGCAGAAGTCGGAAGTCATGAATGTGCTGCGCGCCCACAATCTGGGTGCTTGCAGCCACATCATCGGCAAGCCCAACAACCGTGACGTGATCGAATTCACGCGTGACGCCAAGAACATCTACAATCAGCCGCGCAGCGCCTTGCATCGCCTGTGGAGCGAAACCAGCTGGCGCTTGGCGCGTCTGCGCGACAATCCAGCTTGTGCCGATGCCGAATATGAACGCCTGCTCGATCTGGCCGATCCAGGCATCACGCCAAAACTGAGCTTCGATCCGCAAGAAGACATTGCTGCTCCCTTCATCAACACCGGCGTGCGTCCGCGTGTGGCGATCCTGCGCGAGCAGGGCGTCAATTCGCATATCGAGACGGCCTATGTCATGCACAAATCGGGCTTTGAGTCGGTCGACGTGCACATGAGCGACCTGATTGCCGGCCGTGCCAAACTGGCTGACTTCACTGGCTTGATTGCAGTGGGTGGTTTCTCTTACGGCGATGTGCTCGGGGCCGGTGAAGGTTGGGCCAAGACGATTTTGTTCAATGCGCAACTGGCGGAGCAATTCTCGCAATTCTTCCAGCGCAGCGACAGTTTCTCATTGGGTATCTGTAATGGTTGCCAGATGATGAGCAACCTCAAGTCCATCATTCCGGGTGCCGAAGCCTGGCCGAAATTCACGCGCAACAAGTCAGAGCAGTTCGAAGCGCGTTTCGCCATGGTGGAAGTGCAAGAATCACCGTCGATTTTCCTGCAAGGCATGGCTGGCACGCAGACGCCGATTGCGGTGGCGCATGGCGAAGGTTTTGCCGATTTCTCGCAAACCGGTAACATCGACAAGGTGCTGGTGGGCATGCGTTTCATCGACAACAAGGGTGCGGTGACCGAAGGCTATCCGTACAATCCGAATGGGTCGCCGCAAGGCATTACCTCGGTGACCACGCCGGACGGCCGTTTCAACGTGCTCATGCCGCACGCCGAGCGCGTCTTCCGCAGCGTGACGCAATCCTGGCATCCTGATGGCTGGGGCGAGGATTCGCCGTGGATGCGTATGTTCCGCAATGCACGTAAGTGGGTGGGTTAAGCACTTTACTCAGGAGCGTTCGACGTTGTATTAATGCGTCTGGCGTTTCGATGACTCATTCATCGGTATGCGTTTTTGCGGGCGACTGTTGATCGATTGGTGTTGCCATAGATTGAGTGGTGCGGACCAAAAACAAAACCAGCCTGGTCCTGGAATGCTGGTTGGACGAGGAAGGCTGGGATGTTTTTCTTGGTTGCTGATGCTGTGTGTTCTTCGGACGAGCTAGCCGGGCCCGGCGGCCGGTCACCTCAGTGCGTAGTTGAATCTTTGTTTTCTTCGGACTACCTAGCCGGGTACGGCCCGGCAGCCGCTTACTTTTCTTGTCTCGCCAAGAAAAGCTAAGCAAAAGAAGGCGACCGCGCGATCCTGGCCCCTACGGGGTTCCCAGCGATGCGCTGCAGAAAATGGGAGGGTCGCAAACTCGCTGCGCTCAAACATGCGCCCCTCTTATCCATTTTCCACAGCACATCACTGGCCCGGCTCGAAGCGGATCAAACCAAAACCGCTCGCTGCGCATTGCGCTGCT
>JAMFSU010000031.1 GCA_026225475.1 Duganella sp. | reverse complement strand
AGCGAGCCGTTTATAAAATCCGCTTCTGCGTCGCCGGTGGTGTGGGGTAAGCATCGGGAGAAGAGGGACGCATGTTTGAGCGCAGCGAGTTTGCGGCTCTCCCGATGCTTGCTCCACAGCGCCGGGAACCCCGCAGGGGCGACGTAGTAGCGGTCGCCTTTCTTTGCTTACTTATCTTTGGGTGAGACCAAAGAAAGTGAGCGGCTGCCGGGCCGCCCCCGGCTAGGTTGTCCGAAGAAAACAAAGATTCCACTACACACTGAGGTACCCGCTAGGTTGTCCGAAGAAAACACAGCATCAGCACCAAAGAAAAGATTCAACGGCATTCATCAACACGCAACAGCATCAGCATCAGCCAGGCTCTTCCTGGTAACGCAGCACCCGATTGCGGCCCGCATGTTTGGCTTGATAGAGTGCCTTGTCGGCTTTGGCCATGAGCGCATTGCAGTCTTGCAATAGGTCTTCCTGGGTCGAGGCCAGCCCCGCAGAAAAGGTATAAGAAAAATCCGGCGCAATCTGCGTCAGGTGTTCTTGCTGTAATGCGTCGCCGATACGGCGCAGGACCAGCATGGCATCGTCGAGCTCGGTTTCGGGAAAGAGCACGGCAAACTCTTCGCCGCCGACGCGACCGACCATGTCCTGGCTGCGCAAATGATCGCGCACAAATTTGGCAAAATGCTTGAGCACCTGATCACCGACCGGATGACCATAGCTGTCATTGACCTGTTTGAAATGATCGATATCAAGGATGCCGAAACAGAACGCATGCTGGTAGCGCGCTGCCCGCATCAGTTCTTCATGAAACCGGCCCAGGATGTGGCGGCGATTGGGCAAGCCAGTGAGTTCGTCGGTCTGGGCGATGTGCTCGATCTTGGCGATCGCTTCCTTTAACTCCTGTTCGGTTTTTTTTTGCAACGTGATGTCGGCAAAATGCAAGACCAGATGACCTGACGGATAGCTTTGCTCGCTGACCAGCAGCCAGCGGCCATCGATGAGGTCAGTTTCAAAGCGCCGGAACGGTTTGGAGCGCGATACGCTGTGGACGTAATCAAGCCAGGCCTGCAACGATTCCTTCTCGATGTTGACACCACCGCGATGCCGATACATCCAACTCAACCAGTCATCCATGGCCCAGCCGTCCATGGCGCTAGGGTCGAGGCCAAAGGTTTTGACGAAGGCGGGGTTGTGAAAAATGAAGCGATCCTGGGGATCAAGTACGGCAATCGGATTTTCCGTAAACTGGAGGTGATTCTTCATCACTTCTTCTAGTGTGATTTGCGACGGGCGCATCGATGTCATGGGAGTGTCTCCAGTTGGCATGCTGTGCTCAGCGTAGCTGCCGTGATGTCGCCATGTCAATCAATCAATGCGAGTTTGTCTGCGGCAATGCTCACTGGCCTTGCTCGCGAATGGCCGTGTCGAGGTTGCTGCTCACACGCAGCAGCAGCGCATGGAGTTGGTCCTGTTCCAACGGTGAGAAGCCAGCCAGTGCTTGTTCACAAGCCTGGTCCATCACAGCTTTGCCTTGTGGCATGCGTTGTGATGCGGCGCTGGTGAGCGAGATTAATTTACTGCGCCCATCAGCAGGATCAGGCAGGCGTTGTACCAACGCGTCACGTTCCATCCGGTTCAATAGTTGCGCCATGCTGGGTTGCTCCACCTGCGCGACCCTGGCCAGTTCTGCTTGCGTGCAGGTACCGTTCCTCTTGAGTGTTACCAATACCGGCAACTGACCCATGGCAAAGCCAAGCTGGCGCAGCGGCTGATCAACGATGCGAGCGTAGGTGCGGTTGATGTGGCCGATCAAGGGCATCGGGTTGTTGACGTCATCAGGGTTGAAATCGCTTGACATATAAATAGGCGCCTATGTATATTAAATAGGATCCTATTATAAATTGAAAGGCTTGGGAAATGACACCACGTATTGCAATTATTGGCGGCGGACCTGGCGGACTCACTTTGGCGCGCATTCTGCATCAGCAAGGCATACAGGCCAACGTGTACGAACGCGAGTCGGACCGGCTGGCGCGTTCACAGGGTGGGACGCTTGATTTGCATGAAGATTCGGGACTGCTGGCTTTGCGCGCGGCAGGGTTGGCCGAGGAGTTCTTGCGTATTGCGCGTTACGAAGACCAGGGTAGTAAGTTGTATGCGCAGGACGCAACACTGTTGTTCGACGACGACGGCATTGCCACAGGTGATCGGCCCGAAGTCGACCGCGCGGCGCTGCGGTCGATGTTGCTCGATGCCTTGCCGCCCGAAGCTATACATTGGGGGCATATCTTGACAGGCCTTAAGCAACAGGCTGATGGTCGATGGAATCTGGAATTTGAAACGGGAACTGCCGGGTCATTTGATCTGGTGGTCGGTGCCGACGGTACCTGGTCGCAGGTGCGGCCGCTGTTGTCTCCTTATCGGCCGCAATACAGTGGTATTTCATTTCTGGAGTTCGGTATCGACGATGCCGATCATGCTCATCCGCAACTGGCGAAACTGGTGGGTGCCGGCAAGATGGGCGTCGAGGCGGATGGCAAGGGCATCATTGTGCAGCGAAATGGCAATGCCCATCTGCGTGGTTATGCGATGTTCCGGGTACCACTGGGCTGGATCCCACAGCGTTTCGATCTCGCCGTGCCGGCAGCAGTGCGGACAGGTTTGCTACGTGAATATGCTGGTTTTGCTGACGTGTTCTTGGATTTATTCCGCGCTAGCAATGACCAGTTTGCGGTGCGTCCTCTTTTTGCGTTGCCGGTCGGGCATTGCTGGCAAAGCCGTAAGGGACTGACGTTGCTTGGCGACGCTGCGCATGTGATGTCACCGTTCGGTGGAGATGGTGTCAATAATGCCATGCATGATGCGGCCGAACTTGCCAAACTGCTGTTGGTCAATGCCGATCTGGACAGCGCTGTGGCGGAATATGAAGCGACCATGTTCAAGCGTATCGTGCCGTCGGCGAGCGGCGCTGCTGACGCTGTGGCGACCTTGCTATCGCATGACGGTCAAGCACTGACCTTGGAAATGTATCGCAGCTTTCATGCCACGCCGGTCCCGGCCTGAGGCTTAAAACGAACCGAGCATGCTGCCTAGCACGATCACGACAATCAGCGCTGCAATGGAGCCGACGATGCCCACCACGACAATGTCGCGATAACTTTCCTTGTGGGTGGTCACAGACCGCCAGCACGCGCAAATCGCTGCCGTGCAACATGCTGTCCGAGCAGCAACTTGACGGCCCTCGCATATGCCGGATCAGATAGCGGTGATTGAACGCGCAGCGGCTATGCTTGCCGCAGTTTCCTGTTTTCTCCGGGCATGCAGCGGCGTTGCGGAAATGACGAAGGCAGATGCCGTCGTTGTTTGCCTTGGTGGTTTTGGGGACAAGTCACAGCGCTTTTGAGCCATGCCAGGCAAGGCGGTCTCTCAAGTGTAGTTGGCTCGGGCACAATCGAAAGCTCCAACCACAAGCGGTATTTGACCCCGGAGTTTTCATGGAATCTGTTCATTCAAACCACGCGATGAGTGCGCGCGTGCGGCCCTCTATTCGGTATTTGCCAGTTAGTCTGTTCGGCGCTGTGATGAGCATCGCCGGGCTCGCGCTGGCCTGGCGTCTGGCTAGCAAGAGCTTTGGTGCCAACGCTGCGGTGTCGAGCGCGATCGGGGTAATTGCGCTGGCGGTGTTTGTCATCCTGTCTTTCTCTTATCTGGGCAAGCTGCGGCATTACCCTGATGTGGTCAAGCAGGAATTTTCACATCCGGTGGCCGGCAGTTTTTTTGGTACGGTCGGCATCAGTATTTTGCTGCTCTCCAGTGTCCTCGCCAGCTACAGCAGTGCGGCCCAGTTGATTGTCTGGGCCATCGGTGTCGTGCTTACCCTGGCGCTGAGCACGATCATGATTTCGCGCCTGTTCAATGGCAATCTGGCACCTGCCAATGCTGCGCCCGCCTGGCTTATTGGTGGCGTCGGCAGTCTCGATATTGTGGTCACTGGCGGCGCGTTCACGAGCGATTGGGCGACCCAGGTGAATTTGCTGGCGGCAGCCATTGGGAGCGTGAGCGCGATTGTGTTTTTTATCCTGATTTTTTCCCGGCTGATTCATCAGGAGCCACTGGCTGTTGCCATGCGGCCTTCGCAAATGATTTTGATGGCGCCGTTTCCGGTGGCCTTTATTGCGTATGTCAATCTGGTGCACAAGCTGGATATGTTTGCGGCGCTGTTGTTTTATTTTGGGCTGTTCTTGTTCTTAGTCATTAGCTATCGGCTGGTGGTGAAACCGGCGCCGTTTTCACCCTCTTGGTGGGCAATTGGCTTTCCGCTGGCGGCGTTGACCAATGCGGGACTGATGTACGCCGATGCGATCGGTGGCACCGTGTTGGCGTTGATCGCCGGGCTGCTGCTGTTTCTACTCACTGCTGCCATTGTGGTGTTGGCCTGGCGCACCGTGCATGGTTTGATGACGGGCCGATTGTTGACCGTCTGATCGCAGGAGATCAAGCTGATGGTGGTGTCGTGCGGGACTGTTTTGGTTGGGGCTGGAACAAGGCTTGGTCGCTACTTGGTGCTGCGGCAGCGTTGTCTTCAGCCCGAAAACCGTCTCGGTAGCGCTTGGGGGTGGTATTTAACAGTCTTGAGAAAATCATCCGCATCTGAGTCGCATTGGTGAAGCCGCAACGGAAGGCCACGGTTTTTAGTGGGACGTCGGTTTCTTCCAACAGTTTGCGGGCAAAGTCGATGCGTACCTGTTCGACAAAAATCGATGGTGTCACATGGGCATGCTTGGCAAAGGCACGTGAAAAGGTGCGCCGGCTGACACCGACGGCGTCGGCAATATCCTCGATGGTCAAGGCTTCGCTGATGTGATCGGTGACGTATTTCAGTACCTTGGCGATCAGTGAGTCTTCTTTGGGGCCGACTGCCAGATAGGGGCTGTATTGCGATTGGCCACCATCGCGACGGATGTAGACGATCAAGCGCTTGGCTACCTTGATCGCCAGTTCGTGGCCCCAATCTTCGGCCACCAACGCCAGGCATAGATCGATGCCCGCAGTGACGCCGCCACAGGTAAACAGATTGCCATCGCGCACGAAGATTTTGTCGGGGCGCACATTGAGATCAGGAAACTGCGTTGCCAGCCGCGCCGCATGATCCCAATGGGTCGTCACTTCCCGACCGGCCAGCAGGCCGGCATGCCCCAGCAGAAAGACGCCATTGCAAACAGCGCCGAACCTGCCGGCAGCCTGGGCGGCTTTATTCAACCAGGCGACAAAAGCAGGGTCGGGGCGATAGGTGGGCAGGCGTGGTCCACCAGCGACCAGCAGCAGATCGCTCTGGTCATCAAAGCTGGCATAGTCGCAATGGACCTTGAACGCAATTCCGCTGGAGCAGACGACGCTGTCGCCACGTTCGCCGACAAGCGTGGTGACGTAATGATCTTTCTTGGGCAGTAACAGGTTTGCTTCTGCGAACACATCTAACGGGCCGGCCACGTCGAGTGCCTGCACGCCATCGAAGACCACGAGCGTCAGTTTCATTTTTTTCCTTTTTGTGCCGGGCCAACGCTTGGATGATGCCTCAGCGCTGCCTCGCATGATTGGATGTTGATACTACCGCGAGTCAGGCAAAGCGCGGAAAGTGTATCGCAATGTTGCTGGTTCGCAGCGAACAGCGTTGCGGTAAAACGGAGGAAATTCGTTATTCTGCAACGCTATTTCCAGGGATACATTCTGATGATGCTATGCCACCAGAATCGCTTTGCCTCCCTGTTGCGATTCATAGGCCATGGCCAGTTCGATCTGATCATAGTGGAACTGCTTGCCGATCTTGGTTCTGAACGCAGGATCGTCGATGACATCCTCCAGCGCCTTGAGCGCGGCGACCAGTTTGTCTTTTTTCTTCACTGTGTCACTTTCGAAATTGCTGAAGCGTTGCATGCGCAGGTTCTTCATCATGAACAGCAGAGAGGAAATGGAAAATGGCGCGGCACCGGCCAGAAAGCCGTATAAATAAAAGCTGGAATTCATCGGCAGGGCGGGCGCAATACGTCCCGGCAAGTCGCCGCCCACGCCATCGAATATGGCGGTCGTGCCAAGCGCTTCGGCCAGGGTGGCGAGCTGTGCTGTGAAGCCTTCGCTGGTTACGATGACATGCTCGGCGCCGGCCAGGCGCAGCACAGCGAGCTCGGCTTCGGCCCGTACCAGAAAAATTGCTGGCAGTTTGCGCTGGCGTGCCAGCGCTGCGATGGCATGGCCAGTTGCCGAATTGCCTGCCGTGACGATGACGCCGCGATGGCCAGCTTCGATGATTTCTTCGAGAAAGGCATAGGCGGTAATGACATTGACCAATGCGCCGCAATAATCGCGTGCATGCACGTGATCGGGCAGGATCAGGCAGGCAGTGTAGGGAACTTGCGCTGTTTCGCACCAAAGACCGATGCTGTGCGGGCTGCGATCAAGCGAACGATAAATCGCCACCTGCTTGCCAACATAGTGGGCCGGTACGCCAGCGCCGACGGCAATCACTGTGCCTGCGCCCGAGGCGCCCCAGACTTCATGCTGGCCCAGTGAAAACGCATTGCCTGCAGCGGTCGGCAATTTGAGAAAAGTTTTGTCGCCGTGGTTGATGGCGCAGGCGTCCATGTTGACCAGCACGTGGCCAGGCATCGGTGTCTCAGGTCGGGGGATGTCGCGCAGTTGAAGCTGGCGCTCTGGTGTCACACAAAGTGCTTTCATTGCTTAGTTCCTTGGAGTGTCAGGTTGGGGAGTGCTCAGGCCGTAGCTTAGGCAAGTTCATCGATTGACGAAACGCCGGTCGCCGGCATACCATTTATTCCAATTTGGAATGAATCTTGAGGTGTGAATGGATCGTTTTGATGCAATACGCTTGTTTGTGCGGTTGGTGGAGTGCGGCAGTTTTTCGGCGGTAGGGCGCGAGGAGGGGATCGGGCAGCCTGCGGTGAGCAAGCAGATCGTGGCGCTGGAACGGCATCTCGGCGCACAGTTGGTGTTGCGCACTTCACGCCAGGTCACGATTACGGAAGCAGGACAGCGCTTTTACGCCTCGGCCAAACAATTACTTGATGACGTTGATGCGCTCGAATCTTCGGTGGGTGATCGCCAACAGTCACCGCGCGGCGTGGTCAGGCTTAGTACTGCGCCGGCCTATGGACGGCTGTGGGTGACGCCCTTGTTGCCGGCATTTTTTCGGCAGTTCCCCGATGTGATTGTAGAACTGTCGGCGTCGGAGCGGCATATTGATCTGGTCGGTGACGGCATCGATCTGGCGATTCGTCATGGACCGCTGGTGGATTCATCGCTGACGGTCAGGCGATTGGCCGATACCGAACTGGTGCTTGCTGCCAGCCCGGATTATTTCGCCGCCAACGGTGTGCCGGTGCGCATTGCCGATCTGGAGCAGCACGATTGCATCGTCTTTGCGCGCGGTCGTGAACGCTATCCGTGGCGGCTCAAACTGGGCAAAGAGCTGGTTTCCTATGTTGCGCACGGTTCGTTGCTCACGGGTGACGCCGAACAGGTGCGTGCCGCGGTGTTATGCGGCCTTGGGATTGCCCAGGCGCCGTATTGGCTGCTGGCCGACGAGATTGCGGCAGGTCGGGTTCAGGTGGTGATGCACGACTTGCAGCCGGAGCGCTTGCCGATGAATCTGGTGTATCCGGCCGGGCGTCGGGTGCCAATGCGGGTGCGGGTTTTGATTGATTATCTGGTGGCGGCCTTGGCAGATTAGAGGGCTGGGGCTTGGTTGCGTAGATTCGGCGAATGGTGCCGCGCTTGCCCATCGAATATGGCTGTGTTGCCAAGGTGCCGAGCCGTTTGGTGACGCCTTCGCAGGTCACGATGATATGTTCGCTTCGCCGCACTTCGCCACGATGCCGTGAATTAAATAGACGCGTTATGTCGGCTCGCCATTTATTTCAGTGCTGGCGTCAGCAGAACCATTACTCACAATTGCTGACCTAACGCTGCAACGGCAACCAGAGTGTAAATCGGGTCCCGCTGGACGTTGACTGCCAGTCAACCCTGCCATCGATGGCTTGTGCGCGCCGCTGCTGGTTGTGCAAGCCGCGTCCGGCAGGATTGCGCATGACCTGCTCGACATCGAAACCCTGACCATTGTCGTCGATGGTGACAGTGACGCCATCGCTGACGTGCGAGGTATGCACGCGGATCTGGTCGGCGCGTGTATGGCGCAGGATATTGGCAATGCTTTCCTGCACGATGCGTAAGATATGCAGTGCGCTCGACGGCTCCAGCCAGGGCAGCGTCGGTAGTTCCTGCACTTCCCACCGCAGCTGGATAGCGCTGCCTTCCAGGCGCGGCTCCAGGCGAAAACGCAGCGTGGCCAGTAGCAGTAGCAGGTCGGCTTCCACCGGTTCCATGGAATCAATGGTCAGCTTCAAATCGTCGAGGCAATCTTTCAAAATCTGCGATACCTTGGATTCGCTTACGCCACCAAGTTCTACCGAGCGGATGGCGCTGATGAGCGAAGAGCCCAGGCCATCATGCATATCTTGCATCAGGCGCTGGCGTTCGTCGCTGATGGTTTGGCGCTGGGCTGCGGCACGCAGTTGTTGATGGCTCAGTTCCAGTTCCACCTCACGGGCGAGCAGGCGTTGTGCCAGGCTGGCATTGACTTGCTCGACTTCGGCAATGGCATGCAGGTAGCGCCGGTACATCAAAGTGCCAAACATGAAGAAGGTAATGGCGTTGGTGTACGCACCCAGAAACCAGCCTTCAGGACTGATGATGTTGTTGTGCAGCAGCCAGTCGGACATCCCCATGAGCGTCGCCACTCCAACACCGGCAGCAAGCAGCACGCCATCGCGCGAACGGTGCCGGGCGCTGATGCCACCGACGATGCAGACCAGCAATCCCATCAGCACTGCAATGGCATACATCAACGGCACCCAGAGCGAGGTGCTCGGAAATACCGGCAGGACATCAATGATTGGCGACGACAGGATACTGGAAACGAGGGTGATGCCAATGATTGCGCGCGTCAACCAGAACAGGCGACGGCCATGTAACTGGCAAAGAAAAAGATGGATCACCATCAGCAGCCAGAACAAGGCATTTGCCGTGAGCCAGGCGAACCAGCCGCTGAGGATCGGCAGGCTGACGTAGTAATGCAGATGGCCGACAAAGGAAATCGCCGCCAGATTGAAAAACAGCAGGTAGCGCGTCTCTTGCCGCCGGCGCAACCAGACGCACAAGGCAAAGATGCCAACCACCAGGAACGCTGCATTGAGTGTGGCCGGCAGTTCCCGTTGTAGCCACTGGCGCAGGTAGTAGCGGCCGCGCAAGGCTTCCGGCGTGCCGATCCATAACGACGACAGCGCCACTGGTGTGTTGGCGGCGTGCTCGACACGAATCATAATTTCCTGCAATGGTTCCGCAGTGTCCTGTTGATCCAGTACCACCCATAAGGGCGTAAACAGGCTGCTCCACAACTGACCTTGGGCTTGCAGGCGATGCACCAGATGGCCGTTGGCATACACCGCCACGGTGCCATCGGTCTTGATGCGGATGCCATAGAGCACCAACGGGCCTGCGGGTAATGTTTTACCCGCCATGGACAATTTCACCCAGGTGGTGCGTACGCTGGCACTTGTCTTGTCTTGAAGTGGTGGTGTCGGCGTCAAGCTGCCTGGCAATGTGCTGTGTTGCCAGTACGAAGACAGAGAAGTACTGGCAACGCTGGCCGGCGGCGCGACGAAAGCGGCACTGTCGCGCTCTTGCCAATCGGCCTGGGTCAGATGCAGGCTGGTTTTCTCTGCCGCATTGTCGTTCTGCAGATACCAGGCGCCGACAGCGATCAGCAGCGCGACCGAAGCGAGTAGAAGCAGCACCGAGAGTAGGTTTGCCGATCGGTTTTTCATACGAATATCATGGCTGGCGGGGGACTCAATCGGGCAGCAAACCAAGGGTTCTGGCTTCATAGATCGCTTCGGTTTTTGAAGTCACTTTCAGTTTGCTGTAAATACGCCGCACAAAGGTACGCACCGTGAAGTGCGACAAGTCCATCAGGGCTGCGATCTCGCCGGTATTGAAACCTTTGGTGATGTAATCCAGCACTTCCTTTTCTCGTGCTGACAATGGCGTTGGGGCAGCCGAAGTTGCGGCTGCCGGCCCGTTCGCGTTTGTCGTGGCTTGCGGCGGCGCTGGGTTATCACCGTTGTCAGTTCGGATGGTGCGAAAACGTGCCAATACCTGGCGCGCGATGATGGGACTGATAGGACTGCCACCGCTGGCCAGACTGCGGATTTCATCCAGCATTTTGGCCGGCGAGCTGTCTTTGAGCAGATAACCGGCGGCACCGGCTTCTATTGAGCGCATCACATGCGTCTCATCGCCGAAGTTGGTACTGACCATGATGTTGCAACTAGGCCAGAGTGCCACCGCAGCCTGAATCACATCAATGCCAGAGCCATCCGGCAAGCCCAGATCGACCAGCAGGACATCCGCCGGCGGGCCTTGCAGCATGGCAAGTCCTTCGGCCCGCGTGGTGGCGACGTCTGCCACTTGCATATCAGCGGTTGCCGTCACGACCGTACGCAAGGCGTTTCGGAAGTCTGGGTCATCTTCAACAATGGCGACGTGGATGGCTGGCACAAAGGTAGGCGTGGAGTCGAATGTTGCATTGTACGCGGGCACCGGTAGAACCACTGTAGTGCATTTGTGCTACAAGCAGGCGCCGTTTGCGTTCGCGGATGGGCGGCTCAAGTCTTGACCGGTGCGGTCGAGGCGCGTTGTACCAGCTGCGGGTTGGCGGTGACGCGCATGGTCGGTGTGGGGCTGCTGCGATGGATCAAGGACAGCAATAGTTCGATCGACATTTCTGCTGCGCTGGCGGTGGGCACGGCGACGGTGGTCAGCGCCGGGCGCGACAGGCGTGCCCATTGGATGTCGGTGATGCCGATCACGGAAACGTCCTGTGGTACTTGCAAGCCGAGGTCGGCAATGGCATTCATGGCGCCCAATGCCGGCAAGTCATTGCTGGCGAAAATGGCGGTCAGTTGCGGATAGGCCTTGAGCAGCGCCATGGTGCCATCGTAGCCAGCCTCAACAGTGTCGTCGACGAAACGGGTGCAGTAATGTGGGTGCTTTTGGCCTGCATCGGTACGCGCCGCAAGATAGCCTTGGTAGCGTGGCGCGTGGATACCGTCCTTCTTGCTGCCGACCACGGCGCCAATCTGGCGATGGCCGAGTGCCATCAGGTGGCGGGCGGCAATCGCGCCGGCTTCATGGAAATCGACGGCAATGCAGGGCAGCTCTGGCGGTGCATCGGGTTTTTCCCACATGCACAGCACCACCGGCGCACCACGCTGTTCGGTTTTTTTCAAGTCTTCGATGGACAGATTGGCATTCATGATCAGGACTCCGTCAGACAAGGTGCCGGCGATCTGGTCCAGGTAGGCGCGGCCGGTGGCGGGGTCGTCATTGGTGTTGCAGACGATCAGGAAGCGTCCATGCGCACGCGCGGCACGTTCGGCCGCCAGCGCAAATTCAGGATAAAACGGATTGGCAATGCTGGAGACCATGAGTGCCAGGGTCGGCGCGCGTCCTTCGGCCAGTGCGCGCGCGGTCAGGTGGGGCCGATAACCGAGTTGCTCGACCGCCGCCAGCACGCGCAGACGGGTCGGTTCGCCAACCTTGCCGCGTTGGCGTAAAACATTCGATACGGTGGCGGAGGTAACGCCAGCCAAACGGGCCACTTCGGATAGGGTTGTCATGGATGGTCGAGGTTAGAGGCCTTCGCATTCAATCGTCTATTGCCAGCATTGTCAACGCGGCAGCGTGCCGCTTGTTGCACAAAGGTTGAGTCGAAGTTGAAATTTGATTGACAAATATGTCACTGAATTTCAGTTGCATGCCAAAAATAACATTGGTATCATCAACCGCAATAAATCGCCAAAAATGGCATCACAATCAGAATAACGATGTGGAGACAAGCATGAAGCAGTTCAATCAGTCCAGCAGTTCCCTTTTTTTTGTTCAAGTTAATTAAGCGCTTAACCTGTAGTGTATTGCTTTACTGATACACACCCGTAGCGCCTTGTTCCTGTCGTAGCAGCAGCCCGCGTGATGTGGGGTGCTATTTATTTTTTGCGAGAACAGATTATGGCCAGCATTACCTTGCATGCCGCACAAAAATCCTATGGTGACGCCGCGCCGGTGATACGCGATGTTGATCTGGCCATCGGCGAACATGAGTTCTGTGTCTTTCTGGGGCCGTCGGGTTGCGGCAAGTCAACACTGTTGCGGGTGATTGCCGGGCTGGAGGATTTAAGCAGCGGTGAACTGCTGATCGGTGACAAGCGCATGAATGATGTGCCCTCGGCACAGCGTTCAGTGGCGATGGTGTTTCAGAGTTATGCGCTGTTTCCGCATATGACCGTGTATGAAAACATGAGCTTCGGTCTGACGCTGGCCAAACTGCCCAAGGCAGAAATTGAGCAAAAGGTCAGGGAAGCGGCGCGGGTATTGCAACTGGAAGAACTGCTGCAACGCAAGCCCAAGGAATTGTCAGGCGGCCAGCGTCAGCGCGTGGCGATTGGCCGTGCCATCGTGCGGCGTCCCGGGGTGTTCCTGTTTGATGAGCCGTTGTCGAATTTGGATGCCACCTTGCGCAGTCAGACCCGCATCGAGATCGCCCGTCTGCATCGGCAGTTTGAGCAGGCCAGCGTGGTGTATGTAACGCATGATCAGGTTGAGGCGATGACCTTGGCGGATCGCATTGTCTTGCTGCATGCCGGTGCCGACACGGCGCGCTTTGGCAGCATTGCCCAGATCGGCACGCCGATGGAGTTGTACCAGCATCCCAAGAATCGTTTTGTCGCCGGTTTTATCGGTTCGCCCCGCATGAACTTCATCCCGGCGCTGGTCATGCATGTCGACGACGGACAAGTGACGGTGCGCTTGCCGGACACCAATGAGCGCATTGTGGTCGCCGCCAGTGGCGCCAACGTGCAGCCGGGTCAAACGGTGACCTTGGGTGTGCGGCCGGAACATATGGATATCGGCGACAGCAACGCGAACGGCATTACGCGCGAGGTGGTGTTGGTCGAGCGTCTGGGCGAGCAAACCTATGTGCATCTGGAGCAACCGGGCGGCCAGCCGCTGGTGGCCAAGGCACCAGGCAATGCGCAGATTAATCGGGGCGATTTGCTGCGTTTCGGCATTGCCGCGGGCAGCGCCTATCTGTTTGACGAAAACGGCATGGCGCTGGATCGCCATCACGCTACGGCGCAGTTAGCCGCAGCAGCTTAAATCACGAGAGGAGTCACCAAGATGTCGCTACAACTGGGGGTGTGTTATTACCCCGAACACTGGCCCGAAGACATGTGGGAGAGCGATGCCCAGCGCATGAAGGCGCTTGGCATCAAACAGGTGCGCATCGGCGAATTCGCCTGGAGCCGGATCGAACCTTCGCCGGGCGAGTTCCGTTGGGAATGGCTGGACCGTGCCATCAAGGTATTGGCAGAGCAAGGTCTGGAAGTGGTGATGTGCACACCAACGGCGACGCCGCCGAAGTGGCTGATTGATCGCCATGACGATGTGCTGGCAGTCGATGCCAATGGCCGTGCGCGCGCGTTTGGATCGCGTCGGCATTATGATTTTTCTTCCGACTCCTATTTCAAGGAATCGCAACGGATCGTGCAATTGTTGGGTGAGCGCTATGGCAAGCATCCCGCGATCACGGCCTGGCAGGTCGACAACGAATATGGTTGCCACCATACCGTGGTCAGTTATTCGGCATCGGCACAACGGCGTTTCCGTCTCTGGTTGCAGGCGCGTTATGGCGATATCGCCGCGCTCAATACGGCCTGGGGAACGGTGTTCTGGAGCATGGAATATCGCAGCTTCGAAGAGATCGATGCGCCGATTGGCACCGTTACCGAAGCCCATCCTGCGCACCGGCTCGACTATCGTCGTTTCGCCTCGGATGAGGTGGTGCGCTACAACCGCATGCAGGTCGAGATCTTGCGTGCGCATGCACCGGGTCGGGTGATGGTGCATAACTTCATGCAGATGTTCGTCGAGTTCGACCATTATTCGGTGGCGGCCGATCTTGATGTGGCCAGTTGGGACAGCTATCCGCTCGGTGCCATGGAAGAAATGTGGTTCGCACCTGAGATCAAGGCGCGCTGGTTGCGTACCGGCCATCCCGATTTTGCATCGTTCAATCACGATCTGTATCGCGGCATGTCGGCGCAGCCGTTCTGGGTCATGGAACAGCAGCCGGGGCCGGTCAACTGGGCGCAATGGAATCCCAGTCCGCTGCCGGGCATGGTGCGCCTGTGGAGTTGGGAAGCGTTTGCCCATGGTGCCGGTTGCGTGTCGTATTTCCGCTGGCGTCAGGTGCCGTTCGGCCAGGAGCAAATGCATGCCGGTTTGAATCGGCCGGACAATGTGCTCGATGTCGGTGGCGCCGAGGCTGCGTGCGTGGCGCAGGAAATCAGTCTGGTCGAGCAGGCCGCTGGTGCGTTGGCGCAGCCGCGTGGCAAGGTCGCGCTGTTATTCGACTATACCGCCAAGTGGCTGTTCGAGATTCATCATCAAGGCGCTGATTTTCACTATCCCCGGGTCGTCTTTGAATACTATTCGGCACTGCGTTCGCTCGGTCTGGATGTCGATATCGTGCCGCTGCACGCAGCGCTGGACGGCTACGCCATGATCGTCGTGCCGCCGCTGCCGATAATTCCCGATGATTTGCCAGCGCGCTTGCAGAGCAGCGGGGCGCAGGTGGTGCTGGGGCCGCGCAGCGGTTCTAAGACGGTTTCCTTGCAGATTCCTGCGAATCTGCCGCCGGGCCCTTTGCAATCCATCCTGCCGTTGCGCGTCTGGCGCGTCGAATCGATGCGACCAAATGTCAGCGAGCCGGTACAGTGCGGCGACCAATCAGGGCAAGCGCATCATTGGCGCGATCTGATCGAGACCGATGCAGGTGTCGACACGGTGGCCACATTTGGCGATGGCCATCCAGCGATCTTGCGTTACCAGCGTGTGCATTATCTGGCCAGTGTCTTTGATGCCGGATTGACCCGCGACTACTTTGAACAAGTCGCGTGCAGCGCTGGCTTGAACCCGCAACGCTTGCCAGAAACCTTGCGCTTGAACCGGCGTGGCGGGCTCACGTTTGCGTTCAATTACGCCGATGCGCCGTGTGCAGTGCCGCATGCCAACGGCGCCAGCTTTTTAGTCGGCGCGGCAGAACTGGCACCGCAAGGCGTGGCAATTTATCGCCAAGCAGAGCAGTAAAGCAGTAGGGCAGTATTGAAGTCAGGGGAAGCAAGGCAACGGCGGTGATATACGCTGGCCGTCAGCACCAAAACAGGCAAACCAGAACCTGTACAAAGAGCACGTTAAACGCTTTTGTGAATACAATAACTCGGAGACAACGATGAAAAAAATGTTTTGCATGGGCTTGCTGGCGACGCTGCTGGCCGGCACCTTCGCCTCGGCTTCGGCCGGTACGCTGGCTGTCAATATTGCCTACAAGGGCGCAGTACAGCGCGCGGTCTGGCAATCAACCCTCGATGAATTCAAGAAGGCCAACCCCGACGTCGACGTCAAGGTTTCCTTCGTCGAAGAAGAAGCCTACAAGGTGCAATTGCCGGGCTGGCTGTCAACCCAGGCGCCCGACATCATCAACTGGCATAACGGCGAACGCATGGCATTCTATGCCAGCCGCGGTTTGCTGGAAGACGTCAGCGATGACTGGAAAAAGAACAATTGGGATGCCACCTACGCCTCGACCAAAGATGCGTCCTCCTACCAGGGCAAGCAATACGCATTGCCGACCGTGTATTACTCCTGGGGCATGTTTTATCGCAAGGATGTGTTCAAAAATGCCGGCATCGCCGCCGAGCCAAAGACCTGGGATGAGTTCCTGGAAGTCTGCAAGAAGCTCAAGGCCGCCGGCATTGCACCGTTGGCAGTGGGTGGACGCGATGCCTGGACCTTGGCTGGCTGGTTTGACTATCTCGACCTGCGCCTGAACGGCAATGTCTTCCATCAGCAGCTCATGGCCGGCGATATCGCCTATACCGATCCGCGCGTTAAAAAGGTCTACAGCGCCTGGAAGAGCCTGATCGACAATAAGTATTTCATCGACAATGCGCTGTCCTACGATCTGGATGGGGCCCAGCCGTTCCTGTTCCAGGGCAAGGCCGCCATGATGCTGATGGGCACCTTCATTGCCAAGGGCTTCCCGCCGAAGCTGGCGGTCAATATGGGCTACTTCCAGTTCCCGATCATCGATGCCAAAGTGCCGACCGCAGAGGAAGGCCCGACCGAATCGATCCATATTCCGAGCAAGGCACGCAATAAGGTCGATGCCCATCGCTTCCTGGCCTTTGTCGGCACACCGGCCATCAGCGCCAAACTGGCGGAAGGTCTGGGTTCCTTGCCGGCGAACAGCAAATCGGCCGAGCCGACTGAGCCGATTTCGCGTATCGGTTTCGAAATTCTGTCGAATGCCAAAGGCGGCATCGCCCAGTTCTATGATCGCGACATGACCAAGGAAATGGCCGATGAAGGGATGAAGGGGATGCAGAAATTTGTCAGCGATCCGAGCAAGATCGATGACATCCTGAACGAGCTGGAGCAGAGTCGCAAGCGCATCTACAAAAAGTCGTAGACGGTTGTCGCAATACGGCGTGCGCCAGTGTGGTCTGGTGCACGCCGTGCGTTACCGGTCACCGGCTTTTTTGTCTTTTACTTGACGCGTTCATCAGTACCTCAGGAGTTCAATGTCATGCTTGCGCAAACGCCCGTCATCAATCCTCCCGGTGCTGCTGCAGTGAAGGCTGCCGCAGCGTCACGCCCGCGTGTGGCCGCGCGCAGAAATCGTGCTGCGTTCTGGTTCCTGGCGCCGGCTTGTCTGATGACGCTGGTGTACGTGTTGTACCCGATTCTGTACACGATCTATCTCAGTTTCTTCAGTTGGGATGGTATGACCGTACCGAAATTCATCGGCCTGGCTAATTATGTCGAAATGCTGCATGCGGCAACTTTCTATACGGCCTTGAAAAACAATCTTTACTGGCTGCTGATGTTTTTACTGGCACCGCCAATGGGTCTGGTTGTGGCGCTCTATCTGAATCAGAAGGTGCGCGGCATGCGCGTGGTCAAGACCCTGTTCTTTGCGCCGTTTGTGCTCTCTGGGGTGGTGGTCGGGTTGATCTTCAGCTGGTTCTATGATCCGACCTTCGGTTTGCTGGCGCTGCTGCTGGGCCATGGCATCCCTGTGTTGGGCGATGCACGCTATGTCACCTTCGGCATCATCTTTGCCGCGTTGTGGCCGCAAACTGCTTATTGCATGATCCTGTTCCTGACCGGCCTGACGGCGATCAACAATGATCAGGTCGAAGCGGCGCGCATGGAAGGCGCCAAAGGCTGGAACATGTTGCGCTATGTGATCTTGCCACAGTTGCGGCCGACCACGTTTATGGCATTTGTGGTGAGCATTATCGGCGCGCTTCGCAGCTTCGACCTGATTTCGGTCATGAGCAGCGGCGGTCCCTATGAAAGCTCCACGGTGCTGGCCTATTACACCTACGATCAGGCCATCAAATACTATCGGCAGGGTTATTCGGCAGCCATTGCGGTGACCTTGTTTGCGATCATGCTGGTCTACATCATTTACCAATTGCGCCGCATGCTGCGCAATGAAAGCTAAAGAGGGTCGCCATGTTTCCGATGCCGATAGAAAAATGGACGCCGCTTAACCGGGCGCTTTACAAATTGTCGCTGCCGGTGGTGCTGCTGATCTGGCTGTTGCCGATGCTGACAGCGCTGGTGACGTCGGTTCGCTCGACCGATGAACTGATGGAAGGTAATTACTGGGGCTGGCCAAAAGATTTTGCGATGGTGGAAAACTATCGCGAAGCCTTGACGGCGTCGCCGATGCTGCATTATTTCTGGAATAGCTGCCTGATCACGATTCCGTCCGTCATCGGCGCCATTGCACTGGCGGCGATGGCCGGCTACGCCTTGTCGACCTATAAGTTTCGTGGCAATACGCTGTTGTTTGCCAGCTTTGTGGCCTGCAACTTTGTGCCACAGCAGATTCTGATGATACCGGTGCGCGATCTTTCGCTATCACTGGGCTTGTTCAACACGGTCACCGGCATGGTGTTGTTCCATGTGGCGATGCAGACCGGCTTTTGCACGCTGTTTTTGCGCAACTTCATCAAGCAGTTACCGTTCGAAATGATCGAGGCGGCCCGCATCGAAGGCGCGGGTGAATGGACGGTGTTTTATCGCATTGTGCTGCCGCTGATTCGTCCGGCGCTGGCAGCATTGGCCGTGCTGGTGTTTACGTTCGTCTGGAATGACTATTTCTGGGCTTTGTGCCTGACGCAAGGAGATGACGTGGCGCCGATCACAGTCGGTGTTGCAGCCTTGCGCGGACAGTGGACTACGGCTTGGAATCTGGTTTCGGCTGGCGCGATTCTGGCGGCGTTACCATCGGTGTTGCTGTTCTTTGTGATGCAGAAGCAGTTCGTCGCCGGTTTGACTTTTGGAGCGAGCAAAGGGTGAGTGGCTGGAGGCGTATGCGGCGTTAGACGATGGCAAGTGTGCTTTTTTATGCAACATAGTTAGGGTATAGTGCGGCATAAATATTTCTTTTGGGAAATATTTATGCCGGGTGTTTTACATCACCCTCACTACGTCGCTTCAGAAAGGAACCCATCAATGGATATCGTGCAAGCTGCTGGCAATAATCAAATGCCCCCGAATTGTATTTATGAATCAAGAGCCATTCAGCAGGTAAAGGAGATCGTCGTCTGTGGCAACGTCAATGTGATTTTCAAACCCAGCGGCGAAATGCGGATGGTGATCGCCGGCGAATTTACAGAGGGGATCAAATCGGTCAAGACCAACATCCAAAATAACCGCCTGACGATTGAACGCGCCAATTCATCGCTTTCGACAGGTAATTTTTCTTTCCATCATACAAGCACGTTCAGCACGTCCAGCAGTGGGACGGGCCACAACGTCATGTCGAGTCAATCGATTTATGTCAGTGGATCAGGGGCGTCCACATTCTCGGTTAACGTCAATGGCCGCCCCGTCGGTCCCGAAGACTCGGATGGGCGGATTGTGGTGGGCATTGCTCTACCATATGCGCCAGTGATCGACAACCAAGGCCAAGGCAAAATCATCCTGCAGGAGTTGCAACAAGACTGCCTTGACGTCAAAGTTGTGAATGTAGGCCAGGTCGAAGCCATGGGACAGGTCAAAGATCTTGTAGTCTTGGCATCTGGTCAAGGCCGAATCGATGCCAGTAAGCTTGTGGCTGACAGAGCCAACTTCGAAGTCTCTGGTGCGGCGCGCGTTGACGCTGAGGTACGCCAGCATGTGCGGTCACACATCTCTGGTGTGGCCAAAGTTAACATCAGGGGCAATCCTACATTGCGCAATGATGTAATGTCAGGGCTTGGCAGAATAAGATATACCTGATTTCCGCTTGAATAAGCTTCACTAGACAGATAAACAATGCAATTTCTGGCACGCGGCCAGCATGTCGAGATGCGGTGCCAGTGGTTCGCTCCTACGGCGCCTGATGGTCGCTTGGATCAATATTTTTGACATGCCGTTGTATTCTGCTTACTCGATTTTTGTACGACCTGAAGGAAAATGCTAGTATCTTACTGCACAAAAACTAACAACTTTGATAGTAAGGCTAGCTGGGGAAATCATGTCATCAAGCTTGGAAACGTTATACGAACTGATTGTGGAAGAATTTTCCTGCGAATTGTCAGAACTGACACCAGAGACGACGCTGGAATCCTTGGGAATCGACTCGCTGGCCAAGATGGAAATGCTGTTCGACCTGGAGGATCGTCTGGGGCTGCATTTCCCTGAAGATAATCGCGAGATTGTGACAATTCAGGACGTGGCAACGTTTATGGACGAAGTGAAACTGGCTCAGACGCAAAAAGAAAAATGAAAAATCGCGTCGTCGTCACAGGGATGGGGGCGCTTTCCTGTCTGGGACTCAATGCCGAGGCGCAGTTCCAGGCAGCGATTGCAGCCAGATCGGGGATTTCTGAATTTTCGCTAACAGAGGGCAGCAGTATCCAGACCCGCTTTGCAGCGTCGATCAAGGAAGAACTTCCCCATCAACTTGACCGTTCCACCGCCAACATGTTTGATCGGGTAGCGCAATTGGCTTGGTGTGCCACCAATGAGGCCATCACACAAGCAGGATTGCATGCGTTGAGTGACAGCCAGTTGCATCGCAGCGGCATCTATTGGGGTACCGGCTTTGGCGGTGCTTCCACGATCGAGGCGACATATGACGACCTGTTCCTGAAAAAGAAGGGCCGCACCCGACCGTTTACGGTCATCGGTGTCATGGCCAATGGCGCGGCCGCGTTGCTGTCGCTGAAAACAACATTCCAAGGTCCATCGATTACCTATTCGACCGCTTGCGCTTCATCGGCACATGCCATCGGCGAGGCGTTCCGGCAAATTCGTGACGGCTATTGCGACCGCGCCATTGCCGGCGGTTCCGAAGCCATGCTGCAATCGGGCGCCGTCAACGGCTGGGAAGCCTTGCGTACCTTGGCGACGGTCGATGAGGCGCGGCCTTTTGCGTCATGCAAGCCGTTTTCGATTGATCGTAGCGGTTTTGTGCTGGGCGAGGGCGCGGCTGCGCTGGTGCTGGAGTCTTACGAATCAGCGCAGGCCAGAGGGGCGACCATTCTGGCTGAAATCATCGGCTACGGCACCAGTACCGATGCCATCCACATCACCAAACCGGACCCCGTGCGGCAGGCGCGTGCGGTCACCAATGCGCTACAGGATGCTGGTGTAAATGCTAGCGACATTGTCTATCTCAATGCCCATGGTACGGCGACACAGGTGGGCGATATTGCCGAAACCGATTCCATCAAGCTGGCGTTTCAAGCGCATGCCAAGTCCTTGCTCATCAGTTCGACCAAGGCCATCCATGGGCATGTCTTCGGTGCCACTGGGGCGCTTGAGCTGGTGATCACGATACAGGCGCAACGCCACAGCATCGCACCGCCCACGGCATTTCTGGATAATCCCGATCCGGCCTGCGATTTGAATTATCTGCCGCATCAGGCGCGCGAAGTGGCGATGCCGCTGGCGATGTCGAATTCATTTGCGTTTGGCGGTTCGAACGTTTCCCTCATTACCAAGGTATAGGCCGTCGGCTAGCGCAAAAGCCGTGCAGCAGGTGTTTGCCTGCTGCACCTCCGGCCTCACTCCGGCGGTGTCATTCCTGTTGATGCAACAGCGTGCGGGCTTCCTGTTTGGCTTGCTCGATGCACATGTCATAGATGTATTGGCTGCGCATGCGCTCGTCTTCCGGGGTGAGCAAGACCAGATTACGTCGGGCGCGGGTAATGGCGACATAGAAACGGTTGGATTCGTCGCGGCGCTCCCACTCATCTCTGCCTGAGCGCGGAAATACATGATGCTCCAGGTAAGGAATGATCACGAAATCATATTCCTTGCCTTTGATATCGTCGGCACAGGCAAGCGTGATGCTGGACTTGGCCTGTTGCTGCATCAGCTTGAGTTCGGTGGCACCGAGCCAATGCGAAAATGCAAAAATGTTCATGCCGCTATTGCGTGCCAGCGCGATGAATTCGGCAATCGAATGGCGTACTGCGGCAGCATCGTCACGATCCACATAGACGCGTCGAATCACTTCATCCATTTTCATGGTCTGGGCCAGATAGTGCAGCACCTCGCCGGCGGGTGCCTGCGCGTCAAGTGTGCGCAGATAGCTGATGCAGTGTTCGATAGCGTTTTTGGCATGGGTGGCTAGGCGCAATACGGTGCCGCTTAAAAACCATTCCATTGCATTCGGCTGCGTGATGGCTTCTTCGCGCAAACTGGCCCAATGCTGGCTGAGTTCGCCGCTGATCGGAATTTCAGAAAACAGGGCCAGCGCATCAAAAATCGCTTCGCGCGACTGTTTATGGCTGATGGTATCCATATTGCGCAGCGACGCTGCCAGCATGCCGCGGAACATAAGGATTTCCAGCCGCTGCAAAAAACTTGGCATACCGGCAGTCTGGTAGTACAGGCCGGCGTTGATCAATGCTGCTTCGATGTTGACCGACTGGCCGGGGTGCCGTAGCAGAACGCCGATCGACTCATCGCTGCCGCGTGTGGCGGTCCATTTTTGAATGGCTTGCACGGTCCTTCTGGCGCAGGCACTGTTATCGCTGTGGTCGTAATGTAATACATCAATGCCGGTATCCCAGGTGACGCCGGAATCGTTTTTCTTGTTCTTGAACGCCCCGACGGCAATGGCCAGCGACGGACCATGGCGGTAGCAGCGCGTCAACGGATACGTCTTGACGGTGGTGAATGTTTGCTGAAAACGTGAGGCCAGGATGTCGTGATCGGCACCCGATCCCGAGAAAATCACCTGGTCCTTGTCGCCAGCGCCAAAGAAGAAGGCATTGTTTTGCCTGATCAAGGCAACCAGGAAGCGAAAGCTCACTTCGTTGAGGTCATGCAATTCGTCGCACACCACGACTTTGCAGGACGGCAGTGACTGCGCCAGCGTAGCTTCATCTTCCAGCGCAGTGACGAGGTCGTAGGCCGCATCATTTTTGCCGCGGAACAGTGGTTCGCCGTTCTGGGCGCCGCGCAGTTTTTCGTAATGCTGGTGCCATAGATAGGTGGTGAAAGGCACACCCAGCAGCGCTTCGATTTCATCCGGAGTGTGTTCGTCCAGACTGACCTGAAAACGCCGTAGCGCCAACGTGGCCTTGAGCCGCATCTGCATCTTGAAGAAGGTATCGAGCGCCAGATTGGTGGTGCTGGCGTCGATATCGTAGCGGCCGCAATAACGTTCGCAGACTTCGTCGAGCGCACTGAGCGCGGCGTCGCGCAGATCTTCCTTGTCGTCAAAGTAGGGCACGCTGGCATATTCGCTCTTGCGCAAGGTCTCGATGGCGAGCGCTTCGAAGGTGGTGATCGTCAACTTGCTCACCTGCGAGCGGGCCACGCCGAGTGCGATCAGATGCGTGTGAAATGCCTGCCGGGCGGCTTCCGTGACGGTCAGGACGATGAAGTCTTCCGGTTTCAGGCCACGCTTGAGCGACTCGGCGATGCGCAGCGACAGGCTGGTGGTTTTGGCAGTACCGGCATTGGCGTCGACCAGGATGATGCGGTCGGTGGCAATCTGGATGGCGATTTGCTCATCCGAGGCAATGATGTTGTTCGGCTGAAACTTTGGGGTGACACCGGGGGCTCGTGGATAGTGGGACATTTTCTTCTTCATGCGCTTGCTGGGCGGCACAGACACCCGCTGGGCGCGCCTGTGCATTTCGCGACTAGCGATGCTAGCACAGAGAGGTGGTGATCGCTGTATTGAACAGACTCAGTGGCGCTCTGAATGAACAAAAGCCGCTTGATCAGCACCGCCATCGCCGATCCTCGGACCGAAGCAAAATGGGGAACGCGACGTCGATACCTTGCAGTGCAACGGATGGCTGGCGCTTTAAGGCCAGGTGTCAAGCAAGCCTGTGGCGATCACGAATCAATGAAGGAGTCGATGATTTCGTCACGTCGCTGTTGAGTTTGATTGGTGAGTACAACCAACTTGAAGAAGTTCGACGCAAATGCCCACCATTGGTTTTCATCGATCTTGGCCCCTAGTTTTCTGAACTCGAGGATCAGACCATCAAGCCGATTTCCCCCATGATCGCTGGCTTTGCCGATATCGCTCGGATGCTTGACTTTATAGGTGGCGCGTGCATCGTCTTTGTCCTTGATGAAGGTATCGGCATTGTCAAATGCTGGACGATTGACATGATGGTCGCTAAATGCGCGCGTTGAAATATTGCCCATTGCCTCATAGGCAGCAGCGAAATCGATGCCGAGCCGGTCCTGCTGCGGTACCAGATGTGCCAGCCACTCGCGGATGCTGAACCATGACTTGTAGTTTTCTGCTTTGGCATCTTTTGGCATTTGACCAAACACCCGATAATCTGCATGGGTGCGGCCGTCCCGAAGCTCCGGCTCATTCGGATGCTTATTGGCAAAGGCAGCCTGGCCTAAAGTGTTGCCGATCATCTCAAGCTGACTGACAAACCAGCGTTGATCTACTTCTGTCAGTGCGCTGAAGGCATCGGCCAGATTGGTGCGGGAAATCATGCCAACCGCCAGCTTTGCCCAGAATGGCTCCATGCCTTGATCCTTGACCTTGCTATCGGTTTTCGCCTTCTCTTCGCGGCTTGCCCAAAATGCGCTGTAGCCCAGACAATACAGGCTTAGCATAAATAGATATCCCAAGGTCTTGGAATCGCGTCCTGCGCCGATTTTCTCTGCGAGTGCGCAGGCCTCCAGCACGGGAGTTTGAAACGCCGCTGCGTCCACGTCTTTCCAGCCGATGTGGCGGACCAGATTTTCTTTGGTTGCAGCCTGTCCCAGAACCGGTTCAGTTTCAGCTCGAGCATCGCGTTTGCGAGGGGGGGCTTTTCCTAGTGCGGCGGCTAGCGGCAACAAACTGGCGAGGCTGATACCTGCTGTCACTTGTGGATCCGTGACAATATTGGCGCCAACATTTAAGTCGATATGGTTTTTCTCGGTAACGCCCAGCATTGGTGTTGCCGAGGCAAATCGGGTATTGAGCGCGTTGACCGCCGTCTTTGTACCTTTCACCTGATTGGCAAACACTTCCATCCAGGAAAAGGTAGATGCCATCTCCTTAAATCCACTTTCAGTCTCGTCAAACGGTTTCGTGACAAGTTCCAGATCCCCTTCATCCCCCTCGATGGTAAAACCGCTTCCTTGGTAATAAGGCATTTTTCCCTCGTTGGCGACATCGCCGGGCACGGTGGCGATTTTCGATCCAGGGACAGGGTTGCCGTTGTACAAAAACTGGGTTTTGGTAAACGCAGTCTGAAATTCAAAACCTATTTTGCACTGTCGCACCTGGCCATATGCGGGTGACGTCGTTGCTCCAGATACGTTTGCATGATCGTCCGCGGAGCGCTGTGCAGCACCATGCCCCGCAGCCTTGGCTCCCATGACATCAGCTTCGGTCTCCAGGGCGGCATCATCATTGATCATCTGGCCCTTGCGCTGCAGTGTCGGCGAGACCCGTCCTTGCGCCTGTTGCACAACATGCCAGGCCTCATGCGGCAGATGCTGCTCTTGCCCTGGAGCGACATGAATCTCGCTCCCCTGCGCGTAGGCATGGGCGTTCAACTGGGCCGGTTGTGATGAATTGTAATTGACCCTGACATGATCCATGGGCATGCCGGAGAGCGCTTCGATACCGGATTTCAACTGTCTGGGCAGACCCGTGTGGTTGGCTTCGGGGGCACGCTCGGTAGCGATGCTTTGTGCGCTTGTCATTTGCTCACGCTGTGTCGTCGAGGTAGCGCGATTGGCGAGTTGACCCAGGTTGTGCAATTGCGCTGTTTGCAGGCTGCTTCTGGCCATGTTTTGGAGACGGCGCTGCGTGCTTGCTTGCGGTCTGGCATCGACGAATTCATGTGTCGCGGTGGGGGCGGTCGTCGCCAGCGGGATGCTTTGCGACACCTGCTGTGGGCGCAGATGTTGAGAGTGGTCCTGGACTTGCTGCAAAGCCATGGGTGCGCGCATTGTCAACCTCGCAAGATTTTTGTCGATCCAAACGGGAAGTCTTGATTTTATATGCGTTTCTCCGGAAACGTTGCTTTTCCTTGTATGTGCCTATTCGGTCATCGTCGGCCACCAACGCCATCCCTTACTCGATCTCTGAAGCTGCACCAGTGTGAGTGGTGGGATTGCGATTCGTGCAAAGGCGCTTGGCGTTGCCTTCAGCGTATGCACAATGGCGGCTCGGATAATAGACGCATGGGTGACTGCCACGACCGTTGCCTGTTGCTGCAAGCTGTCCAGCCACACGTCAACGCGCTCGCATAGTTGCGCTATTGATTCGCCGCCGCCTGCGATGATGGCTCACTTTTGCGCTTGCAGTTTCCACAAATCAAGACAGTCGGGGCCAAAGGCGTTGAGGATGGCAATAAACCAGGCGGTAAAGGTAGCCGCTGCTGTCTCCGTTGCCGTGCGCAATGCCGGCCCTTCGATCCATGACCAATCAGCTGCCTCGGCAGGATCCGGTGCCGGTTCACCGTTGAATACGCCAGCAAAGATATGGTTGTACTCGTGCTCAATCAACTGATTTGACATCGGCAAATGATAGGTCAAGGCCGCCACTTCTTGCAGCCGACAATGGAATCCCATTTCTTCCGACAGGCGTCGGTGCGCCGCAACTTCAATGCTCTCGCCATAGCGCGGGTGACCGCAGCAGGTATTGCTCCATCGATTTCCCGAATGGTTTTTGCCTGCCGCGCGTTGTTGCAGCAGCAGGCGACCGCTGTTGTCAAAGACAAAAATGGAAAACGCACGATGTAGCAAACCGTCGCGGTGTACCGCCATTTTGGCGCCAGTGCCAATTGCCTGGTCATGTTGATCTACCAAGATAAGTAATTCTTCCATCGTATTCAATCCAGGGAACGTGTGCGAGTCGGAAATTGGAATTAAGTTAGTGTTGAGCAAAGCAGTGGGTGGTGCTTACACTAGATTGAAATTTTATGCAGATCTGCCTGGGTATTTTAATGTCCCTTTTTGCCGCCGGTGGACTTGATCTGATATGCGAGTCGTCCTTGCGCAATCGCATGCAAATCTGGGGAGTGCCGGTCCATGCAACAGGGCCATCGGGTTGGCCATTTTGACGTAGGAGTAAAAATGAACGCACCAACCGTCAGTGGCGCGATACCGACACCATCGTCACACTGTTATCAACTCCGTCTGTCGCATGTCAAACAATCCCCTTTTGCCGAGCAGGTAGAGGCAGAGACGATTGCATGGATGTTTGCGCATCAGCTGTTTCTGGATGACAGCTATTTCAAGCGCGTCAAAAAAATGGAGATCAGCAAGTATGCTGGCTATTCTCATCCGTTCGGTGACTATGACGCACTCTTGCTGTTTGCGAAATACATTACTTTATGGCTGTTGTGGGATGATTTCGTCATTGAAAAACAAGCCGACACTAAGTCACTGATGGCGGAAATGCAGCAGGTCTTCGAAGGTGGCCTCGGCCAACCGCGCAGCAAGGATAACTATATCAGCGCCTGGCAATCCATCATTCTTGAATATCTGGCGCGCGGGGCATCCATGAAATTCATGAGGCGTCTTGGCCGCAATATGTTGATCTGGATGCAAGCGGCAGCGCAGGAGCGCGCCAGCGTATTTGTTGCCAAGCGAGAAGACTTTGACGATTATTTGAATCGGCGCATCATCACAATTGGCATGATTCCTACCGCGCAGTTATTGGAGTTGAGCAGTCATCTGGCGTCCGATGAAGCGGCGTGCATGGTTCTGATGTCGATGGCTTCTGCCAAGATCGTGGCATTTTCCAATGAGTTGGTGAGCGTGAGAAAAGATGGCGATTGGCTCAATCTGGTCAACATCTACCAGGAGCTTCAGCAATGCAGTCTCGACGATGCTTATCTTGCGGTGGTGGCGATGCACGATAGCGCAGTGGCGCAGTACGCCGCGTTACTGCGCGGCCTCGAGCCGGACAAGCAGCATTGGGGGCGCTATCTGCAATACTGCGCCGAGGGCTTCAGTTATTGGCATACAGTGTGCGGTCGTTATGGTTGTGCAGGTATTCATGCCATTGTGCAAGCACCAGATCACGTCGCGTAAACCGAACCAGCATGCCCATAGCGCAAGGTCTGCTCGTTATCCTTGCGTTATGGGTATTCGGGCCGGAGTCGGTGTCTGGCGTTGATTCAAAATTACATTGACTCAATGACACGTGAAATAGTCAATCGTCGTCGATTGTTACCTCAGACGGTACTGGCTTGGCGGTTATCCTAGCTGCTATTATTGCGCCAGCAGATATTTACTCGTGCAAGCGACAGCGGCTTGCGCGGGATTTTCACTCTTCTATTTTTTGATCATTCCATGCCTGCATTGACTTTTACCACTGCCAGCGCGTTGCGCAGCCATTATCAAGACGTCATCTTGCCGATCTGGCGTGGCGTGGGTTTCAACAAGGCCCTGGGCCTCGCCTATGAAAGTGTGGCTGCCGATGGCATGACGCCGTTGCCGCCGGTACGCTATCGGGCCATGGCTTGTGCGCGGCAATTGTTCGTCTTTTCGTTGGCGCAGGAGTGGCAGCATGCCGCTACCTTGTTTGCCTCGCTGCGCCATTATTTTGCGGACCGCCAGCATGGCGGCTGGTTCTATAGTGTCGACGCCGATGGTGCGCCGAAGGAACGGCAAAAGGACTTGTACACGCATGCCTTCGTGATCTTTGCCTGCGCCGAATATGCCAAGCATCCCAATGCCGTACAAGCGCAGCAAGCGCTGGCGCTGATGGAAGAAACCTCGGTCCTGATTGAACAGCGTATGGTCGATGGTGCATTGTTTAGCAGCGCGATGGAGGAAGATTTTTCGCGCAGGATTACCGGTCCGACGCAGAACCCGTTAATGCATCTGAGCGAAGCCTGGCTAGCCGCTGACGCAACCACATCGGACGGTATTTTTGCCCACCGACTAGATAAGCTGGCCAGCGCCTTTGCCAGCACTTTCATCGATGGCGCAAGCGGTTGCGTAGCCGAATTGCCACTCGGCAGCGAGAACAACTGGGTGGAGCCAGGCCATCAGTTCGAGTGGCTGTTTTTGGTGGAGTCGAGTCAGCACCCCGCATTTGAACGGGCTGGCATGAATCGGGCCTTGTATCGGGCCTTCGATTTTGTGCGACGCTCAGGCGTCGATACTGCCACGGGCGGGGTGGCGGCGACACTGGACCTCAGCGGCGCGCTGCTCGATACGACCCAAAGAATCTGGGCACAAAGCGAATATCTGCGCGCACTGGCACATCATGGCGAGGCAACGGTACGCGCCGAATTGCCGACCCAGATCGCGCGCTTTGGTGCGCGCTTCCTCACCGCGCCTGGCTGGGTAGAAAGTCAGACGGCCGACGGCAAGATCGTGCGCGCCGAACTGCCGTCAACCACCGCCTATCATCTGGCAACTGCTTACGCCACCTTGCCCTGATCCGATCACGCCGCCAGGCGTGGCGCTTCTGCATGCACTACCGCCGGTGGCGTAGCCGGTGCATCAAATGTCTCCAGTGCGATCAGCACAGCGTTGTCGTCGGCGTCGTTTCCCAGACGGAAGGTGCCGACTGCCTGCCACAGTTGCTGCGCTTGTTGCTGCATGTCGGCGGTGGCTTGTGCAGCCTGGGCGACCAGTGCGGCATTGTTGCGGGTGGCTGTATCAATTTGTGCCAGCGATTGATTGAGTTCGGCGATGCCATGGTTCTGGCCGTCGCTGGCAGCGGCGATCTGTTCGATAATGGTGACTACCTGGCCGACCGATCCGACGATTTCCTGCATGGTCTGGCCGGCGGCACCGACTTGTCGGCTACCGGCATCGATGCGCGCCACCGAGTCGCCGATCAATACCTTGATTTCCTTGGCCGCTGCGGCGCTGCGCATGGCCAGTTGGCGCACTTCTGTGGCCACGACCGCAAAGCCGCGCCCCAGTTCGCCGGCACGGGCCGCCTCAACGGCTGCATTCAAGGCCAGGATATTGGTCTGAAACGCAATGCCGTCAATCACCGCGATAATATCGACCACCTTGCGCGAACTATCCTTGATCGCAGTCATGGTATCGACCACTGAGGCCACCAGTTCGCCGCCGCGTGAGGCGACATTTGCCGCCGATTGTGCCAGCAGATTGGCATCGCCGATCTGTCCGGCATTGCGACTGACGATGCCGCTCAATTGCGCCATGGCGTCGGCAGTTTGCCGCAAGGATTCTGCCTGGGCCTCGGTACGTGCTGCCAGATCGTTATTGCCGGCGGCATTCTGCTGCGACACATCGAACATGTTTTGTGTCCCTGCGCGCACTTCGCCGACCGCTTTTTGCAGGCTCTGGTTCATGCTGCGCAGCGCACTGAGCAACTGTCCCGTTTCATCCGTGCTGGTGACATCAATGTGTGCGGTCAGGTCGCCGGCGGCGACGCGCGTCGCTAGCGTCACCGCCTGGTTCAGCGGTCGGGTGATGCTGCGATTGAGGCGCCACGCTACCAGTGCGGCCAGCAGCATGGCAGCGGCACAGATGAGAATGGTGACCATCGTGGTGCGATCACTGCTGACACTGAAGGCATCCAGATCATTCTGGATCTGCTGTTGCTGCAACTGCACCAGTCGGTCGATTGCCTCCAGCCATTGGCTCTGCAGTGGCGCCACTTCGGTATTGAGCACTTTGGCGGCTTGACCGGCATTGAAGCCGTCCGCCGATTCCTTGGCTTGATTGACCAGTGGTTCGCTGCGCCGATCAAAGTCTTGCATTTGCGCGATGATAGTTTGTTCCGGTGCGCTCACGCCGGCCTTAAGCAGGGCGGTCAGGCTGACGCGATAGCTGCTGCGTTCGCTGACGATGCGGCGCATTTCCTTCTGCATCAGGTTGAGATCGCTGAGGGTGCCGACATTGCGTGCGGCCTGTCCCTGATGAAACAAGCTCTGGCGCAGTTGCGCGGCGATGGCCACTTTGTCGTTGGTATGGTGCAGACTTTGCGCCAATTGTTGTTGGGCGCGCTGACTTGACCATGCTGCCAGAGCGGTGACAGCTGCCATCAATACCAGAATGATGCCGAAGCACAGCGATAGGCGATGGCCAATCCGCAGGTTAGAAAATGTCATGCAGCGTCTCCTCAGTCTCACGATTTTTAGCTTGATCGTCGTGATCGTCCATATTGAATCGACCTTAGTCAGATGCAAGCATTAATTCGATGTTTTATGTAGTTTTACTATATCTGCGACGAATTCTGTCATGAGTAGGTGTTTTTATCCACATTTATCAATAAAATTCGACTTCTCCATCAATAATTCAAAATCAAAGTAAAAAATGTTGATGTAGTAAATGTAGTTTTGTTACTTCGCGGTGGTGGTGCTGGCACTAAAGTCGGTACGTGCCGCCAGCGATTTCACCGTCAAGCGCTAGCTTAGACCGAGTCCTACCTGCACCATATAAGGTTCCAGCAATACAACTTGTTCGGCTGCGACGATGGCACCCAGGTAGCCATCCGGACGCACCAATATCCAGGTGCCGTTGGCAGGTCGATAGGCCGCATGAAAATCACCTTGATCATCGACCAGGTCACCACTTTGCTTGATCTGATGGATATGCAAACCAGGGCGAGGTGGCACGATCATGTGCGCTGCTTCATAAGCTAGCAGGGTCCAGTGGGTTCCCTGGAACAGATGGAATAGCCGCGTCACTTGGCCACCGGCACCACGCAGTGGTGCATCGGGGGCACGCTGGCCGGCAGTCAGCATGCTCGGCTGGTGCGCCGTGCACAGCGCAATTGAGGACGCCGGATAGGCAATATCAAGTTGCTGCACTTCGCGACCACGACGCATTTCGCCGCGTTGCTGGTCGACCAGCAGTTTGTTGGCCAGGCCCAGCATCTCGGCGGCGACCGGGCGGCGCTCTTGCTCATAGCTGTCGAGCAGTGCGTCGGCGGCACCATCGATGACGGCGGCGATCTTCCAACCCAGATTGTAGGCATCCTGGACGCTGGTATTGAGGCCTTGACCGCCAGTTGGTGGATGAATATGGGCAGCATCGCCGACCAGAAACACCCGGCCGACGCGATAGCGGTCAGCCAATCGCGCATTCATGACGTAGGCCGACGACCAGGACACTGAATGGATACAAATGTCGTCACGACCGGTGCGCGCGGCAGCCAAGCTGGTCAGGCCAGCGGCGGACAGATCGATCTCACCATCGAGCGGGATCGGGCCTTGTATCTGGAACATCTCGGTCCCGGCCAATGGGCAAAATGAAATCTGTTGGCGCATATCACCATCGCCAAACCGATGCCAGGCATCGCGCGTGAGTCCGGTCAGCATGACGTCGGCCACGACAGCGCGTACGCCCAACGTCTTGCCGGGAAAATCAACTGCAAGTGCGTGCCTTACCAAGCTGCGGCCACCGTCGGCGCCAATGAGCCAGCGCACTTTCAACGTTTGACGCCCAGTGTCGCTGCGCAGATGCGCTGTCACACCATCCTGGTCTTGTTCGAAACCTAGCAGTTCGCAGTCGTAATGCGGGCGATGGCCCAGTTCAAGCAGGCGTTCGCGCAATACCGCTTCGGTCAGGAATTGCGGCACCATCAAGGGCAAATGATACGGCTCGGCTGGCGAGGCGTTGTGGCCTGCCACGATCACGCCATCGGTGTAGCTGCCATCGGCGTGATAGCGCCGCTCGTTGGGATAGGCACCGCCGACGGCGACAATGCGGTCGAGAATGCCCAGGTCTTCAAAGATTTCCTGGGTACGTGGCTGGATTCCCTTGCCACGCGAGCCGGCGAATGGCACGGCCATTTTTTCAATCAAACGGAAGGATACGCCGCGGCGCGCCAACTCAATAGCCAAGGTCAATCCCGCTGCGCCAGCACCACAAATCAATACATCAACACCAATCGGTTGTTCCATTCTTACCTCCATATGTGTAATATGCACATATTAAGTTGGAGCAAAAATGACGTCAATAAAAAAAGTGCAAAATACACATATCGGTTTGCAAATCCGCGAATTGCATGGATCTTTGATTGAAATTGTTGGTGTGATGAATCGCCCGCAGCGCGACGAAGCGATGGTGCGTGAAGCCGGAATTGCGCTAGATCGCGCCTTGTTTCCGTTGCTGGTGCTGGTCGAGCGGCTTGGCCCAATCGGTGTGGTCGAATTGGCTGACCGGGTAGGGCGTGATTACACGACAGTCAGTCGACAAGTTGCCAAGCTGGATAGCCTGGGCCTGATCGAGCGCCGCGAAAGCGCAGCAGACCGGCGCGTGCGCGTGGCGATCGTCACCGAGCGCGGCAAGGGCATGACCGATCGGGTTGATGCGGCGCGCGAGCGCTTCGGGCAAGCCATTTTTGCCAACTGGGAGCCGAAGGATATTGAAGACTTGGTGCGACTTATGCGCATGTTTGCCGATGCCATCAAAGACGATGGCGCGGTTGATGCGCTGCAAGCCAAACCATAAGTTCAGCCCCATCAGGTTGTTCTTCCGGTATTTGCGCTGGGCTTGCAGTAGCCAGCCATGCGCTGGCCCTGGCTGATCCGGAACCAAAAAAAACGACGCGTTACTCAGATGAGAATGTCATCCGAGAGTCCGTCAATGGTCAGCACCACTTATTTACAAATCAGAGATACCGTCACCTGGCGTAAGCGTTATTCGACCGCAGGTGACAAACTGCAGTTGCAACCCGCGGCATTCGCGGATCAATGTGCACAACTGCACCATCTGGTCGGTAAGGATTATTGCTGGGATCTGGACCGCACTGCATGGAGGGAGTCGACCTGGCAGGCGTATTTCAAACGCAGCGATGTCGAGATCGACATGATTGAATCGCGCTCAGGTCAAGTATTGGGGTATTGCGAATTGAATATGCATGCGAACGCTTCCATAGAAATTCTTTACTTCGGCTTGTGTCCGGATTTCGTCGGCCAGGGACTGGGGCGCAAGGCCTTGAATCTTGTTGTCAATCGCTGCATCGACCTCCGCAGCAAGCATATCTGGCTGCACACCTGTACCCTCGATCATCCGGCGGCATTGGAAAATTATTACAAGCAGGGATTTGAATTTTGGAAAAGAACGGCCGGTGAGCTTGAGTCGCCTGTCGATACGCTCAATGACCTGCATCTGATTTCATGCGGAGCAATCGGGGAAAATGCCTTTTCAACGACACCGCAACTCAGCGCAAACTAACGTGTTTTTTCCGCCACATGTAATACTGTACACGGGCATCCAGGCCAATTCTTGACCAACCGCGATAGTCCGAATGTAAATTTTCGCCCGCGATTGAACATTTTCCCGCGTTGCGTGTTCATACCAGCGCTTGACCGATCAGCCCGATCATTCATCCGGACATGGCCGCATGCTGTCGCCATGCTTCGATGTCGTTTACTCCTACAAGACCAAGGATATCCATGCGAAGTCGATTGCATCCGTTTGCAGCGCTCATGCTGCTAACCGCTCCTGCTGTTGTGACACTGGCCCAGGCCACTGAACTGGGCGCAATCTGCTCTGCCGACCTGAAAGTAGACAAGGAAAAACTGGCCGCCAGGCTGTTGTCTACTTATCCAGTAAGTACCGCTTATTTGTCGATGGGAAACCAGCCTGCGCCATTGTCTTCAAACCGTGCGCTGGCCGCTTGGTTGATCAAGAAACGTAGTACCGAAAAATCCGCAGCAGTGTGCAAGGGCGACAGTTGCAATGTCGATCATCTCACCGCCGATCTGCAACAACTGCTCGATGGCAAGGACGCACAATTCAAGCCGACCGGTGCGGCTGCGGCGGGCAACTTCTTCGACGCCGATAATCAGGCCAGCCTTGTGTGTGTAAACGCCGATGCACAACCCGCGTTACCGCACGCGGCCTCGGCCGCCAGTATGACTGCACCGGTAGTCGCTGCTGCTGCGACCGGTAGCACCGGGCAAGCCGGAACGGCCACAGTCATAGCAGCGCCGGCGCCAAGCTGGATCGATCAAGTGCGCGTGCGCGGCAATCCGGATCAGTTGTCCATCGATCGCAGCAATCAAGCTGGCTATGCTTCGGTTGATCGTGCCCACCTGACCCTGGCCAACGATGATGTGGCGCAGTCGCGCACCAACGACATTGTGGTCTACAGCGGCTACTCACTTGACAAGCACGTCATCGGCGCAAGTGGCAGTACCTATGAAGCGGTGCCCTATGTCGGCTTCAAGCAAAACCGTGTCACCACTTACGATAGCGGTTCGGTCTCGGTGACGACCACCCGTACCAGCCAGATCGGTATGCTGTCGGCATTTCATTTTATCCATCCGGGTTCGGCCATCACTGACGATGTGACGGCGCGTCCCGACTATCTGATCAACACCACCGATGGCAGCCGTTTGTTCACGGTCAACTTTACTTATACAAGGATGCACCCGGGCATACTCAATGATTTCATTCGTTGGGATAACGGTCTGGCATTCAAACCGATCCTGATCGGCCAGAGTCGCAACGGTATTTATGCTGAACGTGGCAACGCCTCGGTCTATGATTCGCATCAAGACTTCATCCGCCTGGGGGCGCAGGCCGGCTTTACGCTGGCCTCGACCAATCCCCGATTGCCGTTTGACTTCACCACGACCTATACCGGTCTTAAAGCAATAAAAGGCGCGCAAAGCATCCATTATTGGCGGTCGACGCTGACCTACAATTTCAACCAAAATGTCGGGCTGAGCCTGGATTATTCGAACGGTTTGGTGCCGGATACGGCCGATCCTGAACGCAAGTGGAATTTGGGTATTTCCACCAAGTTCTGAGTTGCAACGTAGAAGGTGGACGGCAGATAGCGTCAATCCCACGTGACGATATAATATGGATCACGGATAAATGACACCCCGACCACCCTAGTTGCCTATGCACTTCACAGCCAGGGTTCGCCTGCCTGGCGCTGATGGACTTCATCCGTCCACACCTTAAAGTGGCTCAGTGTATTGGGGCCGAAGGTATTGTTGAGCGCAACATCGGCGGCATCGCGACCGCGGGCGATCAAGACGCGGCCTATGCGCGGGGTGTTGTTGCGGGCGTCGAAGGTGTGCCAGCTACCGTCGAGAAAAACTTCAAACCAGGCAGCGAAATCCATCGTGCCATGCGGTGGCGGCGTGCCGATGTCACCGAGGTAGCCGGTGCAATAACGCGCCGGGATGTTCATGCAACGGCAAAATGCGACTGCCAGATGGGCGTAATCGCGGCAGACGCCGACTTTTTCCTGAAACGCTTCCATTGCCGTGCGCGTCATGCGGGCATTTTCGTAACCGAAGGTAATATGGCGATGGACATAATCGCAGATTGCTTGAACCCGGCTCCAGCCGGTAGGGGCATGCTCAAACAGTTGCCACGCGATGGGCGATAAACGGTCGGTTTCACAGTAGCGGCTGCCGAGTAAAAACAGCAGTGGTTCTTCCGGCAAGTCCTGCACAGCAAGCTGTCGCGCGTACGGAGAGAGCACGTCAGCCAGGCCGCTGTCGTTGATGACGGCATCGGCAAAAATGCGCATGCGGCCTTGCGGCGCGACGATGCGGGTACACCAGTTACCGAAACTGTCGCGGTAAGCCATGCGGGGAACCGGAGGATCGAACATCAGATCATCGCGACTGACCAGATCCGAGACGCGGGTAAAGTGAACATTCAGGTTGAAAATCATGGGGGTGGGCTGCGGGCAATCGTAGACCATTTCAAAACCAATATGGATTTTCATGACAGGTTCCAATTTTCAGCCGTGTCGGGCAAGGCGCAAGAAAAACAGCTGAGGTTAAGATGCGGAGAACAACAAGATGGCATACAACGAAGTGCGTCGGTCATGGAACATGCATTGCAGATGCCGTGCGCAAGCTGTCGATTAGCAGGGCGCGCAGTGTGGCCCACGGTGCGCCGCCTGCTAGCGTCATGCGCTGATTGACTTCAAGTTCGATTCCGATATAAGCGTCGGCAGCGAAACGCTGTCGCAAGTAGGCGGTCAGTCCGTCACCTTTGCCAGCATAGGGATAATTGCGACGCACACGCAACGTCGGCGCAAGTCCGGCCAATATCGTCTTCCAGTGCGCACAGAGTGCGACCTCTCCACGCCGGGCCGGGTGATACAGCAAGCCGACGTCGGCGTTGCGTACCTTGCCATCGAGCTCGGGCGTAAAACTATGCGAAGAAATGTGGAGCACGCGCTGCTTTCTGGATACGGCTTGCCGGACCAGCTGCTCGACCTGCTCGCGATAAGGCCGATAATATTGCGCCAGGATTTCAGCGCGGATCGGCGGCGGTAAGCGGCACGTCATCGTCGAAAAGAGTTGCCGATGACCGATCGATCGGTTGATATCAACCAGCAAACGGCTCACGGTGGCAGTCACCAGAGCGCCGCCTAGCGCCGCTGCCAGTTCCTGTGCTACTAGCAGCGCTCCTGGATCGTAACCGCGATGAGAATCGAGCAGGGGCCTGGCATCTTGAAACAAGCTGTCATAGGCGGCGGGGATAAGATTGCCGCCGTGTTCACAGGTGATAATGAAAGAATAGATCAATGCCCCTTCGCGCTATGTGTTCAGATGCCTATCCAAGATGGAACACTTTGCCCGCTATGGAGACCAAAGCGGAACGCAGCTTGTCGCGTGGCGGAATTGGCGTTTCAACATGCGAAGCCGAAACGCCAATTCGTACTAGGACACATTAACACGTCTGTGACGCTGTGAGTTTGTATCTGGCGAGGATCCTTTTCGCGTTCATGGATCAGAATTTGATCGTCAGCCCAAGCGTGGCCGAACGCACCTCCCCAGGAGTGATCCAGACGCTGCTGTAAGAACTGGCATAGTATTGTTTATTGAATAAATTATTAACATTGAAGGACAGCCGCATCTTGGGCGTCACCTGCCAATAGGCCAATGCCTTGACCGTGGTATAGGCGGGCAGTGTGAAGCTGCCGGCAGTGTCGCCCGTGCGAGCGCCAACGTAGTTCAAGCCTCCACCCAGGCCATACAAACCGCCATTGGCATCCACATCCTCATAGACGGTTAAAAGACTGCCGGAAGTTTTCGGTACGTTGATCAGGCGTGATCCGACGGGCAGGGTATTGTCTTTCGTCACGACGGCATCAGTGAAGGCCATGTTGCCGGTCAGACGCCAGTGCTGTGCCACCTTGCCATTGAAATCCAGTTCGACGCCCCGGCTGCGCACTTCGCCAGCGGCAATGCTATAGAAGGTATTGGCAGGGTCAACAGTCAGGACGTTTTGCTTGGTAATGTCAAATACGGCGAGCGTTGCGCCGACACGCTTATCGTTGCTTTCGTATTTCATTCCGGCTTCTTTGGCGAGCGCGGTTTCCGGACTGAATGCATTGCCACTGGCGTCACTGCCGGTGTTAGGGCGGAACGATTTGCCAATGCTTGTGTAGAGCGAGATGGTCTGGCTGGCGAGATAGGTCAGTCCAAGGCGTGGCGAGCTGGCGCTCTTGTCCTGGCGCGACACGGTGCCAGTCAGCAAATTGTTGAGCGTATCGCGAAACGCGTCCAGTCGTACGCCTGCCAACAGACGCCAACGATCCGCGAGTTTGATCTGGTCTTGCAGAAACAGGCCTGTACTGATCTGGCGTTCAGCAGTATTGGTATTGGTCGTGGGTATTGGTTGCGCCTGTCCATAGACGGGATCGTAGATATTGATCGCATAGGGGGTGCCGGTGGAAGGATTGATGCGCAGCATGCGTTGATCGAGTGTCATCCAGTCGGCGTCGACACCGGTCAATATTTCATGCTCAATGCTACCGGTGCGGATCTTGCCGCCGAGTTCCACCTGCAATGAAGTATCACTCCAGGAATAATCGCGGTAACGTCGTTGACGCCACAATGTGGTGTTGTCACTGCGCAGCGAAGAGGCTTCGGTGGAATAGCCGTTTAACGTGCCTTCCTTGTGAAATACGCCGGTGCGCAGATGCCAGTTGTCGTCGAACTGATGTTCCAGGCTCAACAGATGACTCTGGTTGTTGATGGTGATGTCGCCATCATTCGGTTCGCCCAGAAAGCGTGACGCAGGAATTGCGTCAAGACGGCCGCCGACGGCGACAATGCCACGATCCAGCGGGGCTTTTTGCTGCAGGAACTCGCCCTCGTAGTTCAAGGTAGTGCGATCCGTCAACAGCCAGGTGAAGGCCGGTGCGAAGAATGCTCGCTTGCTGTCAACCGCATCACGGCTGCTGCCCTTGCTTTCGGTCGCAGCGTTGAGCCGATATGCAAAGTTGTCTGTGAGTGCGCCAGTGGAATCGACGGTGCTGCGGAAGAAGTCTTGTGTCCCGGCAGTGAAATCAAGCACATTGCTGGATTGAAATTGCGGTTTCTTGGTGACGACATTGATCGTGCCGCCGGGTTCGCTGCTGCCGTACACTGCAGCCGATGGTCCTTTGAAAAAATCGATGGTTTCGACATTGGCCATGTCGCGTGGCGCGGCGTATCCACGATTGGAGGCAAATCCATTCCATAGCATGTTCATCCCACCGTTTTCGCTGCCGGAAAAGCCTCTGATTGAATAGTTATCCCACAGACCGCCAAAATTGTTTTGGTGTGCAACGCCGCTGACGTACAACATGACATCGTCAACGCGACTCGCGTGCAGGTCTTCGATTAACTGATGCGAGATGACTTGTACCGATTGTGGCAACTCCTGTAGCGGTGTGTCGGTGCGCGTTGCGCTGGTGCTGCTGGATTGCCGGTATTCGTGCTTTTCACTACTGTCCACAATGGTCACCGATGGCAGCGCCGATGCTGACGTTTCGTCGGACGCTATCGAACTGACAGTGCTTTGTGCCCATGATTGTTCGGTTTGAATGCAAGCAATCAGAACCAATACTGCAAGGCGAATGGCGTTTTTCTTCATGAAGTGTGTTCCCCTGAATACGTGTAAATCTTATTTTTCAACTGGCACGTATGGCGGAGGAAGCTAACGTATCGCTGGTCGCTGTTGATAGGTGTGAAATGCAGAACGCGTCATCCGAGCAAAAAATACACCTGAGCATATTTGGTCGAATTCGGCGGGTATTGTAAGAGTTATCTGCCGCATGACACGTGGCAAAAGCAGCATCTGCGACAATTTGTCACGGCACCGTAGCCCTCCGGGACCTTTATGTCGGGCGACAACCCCGAACGTTGAAATGACCAGCGAAATTGGACCGGTTAGGGGATGAGCTTGTCTTATTTTGATGCGGTTGTGACGGGGCGCGCCATCAAGGGGCGCTAATGCCATAATTGAGGCCCGCAACGGGCAGGGTTTACCTCCGCCCCAATAACTCTTTGGATGGTAGATCAGCATGGGCATGTGCAACAGATTGCGGTTTTCAGTATGTTTGTTTCTTGCTGCACAATTGTTGTCATGCATTAATGCCGTTGCTGCGGACAAGGTGCTCGACATCAGCCAAGTCACTCAATCGCCGATTTCTTTGACTAGCTACTTCGAGATCCTGGAAGACTCTGGTCAAACGCTGACGCTGGCCGATTTGCAAAAGCCAGACATTGCCCGCCGTTTCAAAGCCAGTGGGGTCGCGACGATATTCTTGAACTACGGCCTCACGCATTCTGCGTACTGGATGCGCTTGCACTTGCGAAATCCGAGCGACAATCCTGCCCCGCGAATACTGGAAATTGCCTATCCGCTACTGTCAAGCATCCAGCTTCATCAACTGCTTGCGGACGGAACTTTTCGTTCGGTGTCCACCGGCAGCTTGATGCCGTTTGCAACGCGGCCCTATCCAAACCGCGGTTTCGTCTTTCCCATTACGCTGCCGGCAAACGCCGATCAGGTACTTTATCTTCGCATTCAGTCCGCTGCCACCGTCGTGATCCCAGCACAACTGTGGGAGTCAGAACAGTTTTATCTTGCTGAGCGCACAGATTATGTAATCCAGGCCTGGTATTTCGGCATGGTGACGGCCATGATCTTGTTCAATCTTTTGCTTTTCATCTCACTGAAAGATGTCATTTATTTTTTCTACGTCAACTTCGTCGCCTGCATGGCGCTTGGTCTGGCGATACAAAAGGGCCTTGCCAAGGAGTTTCTCTGGCCAAATGCTGTGCAATGGTCGGACCTGGCAAATAATTTCGGTTTTTTGCCAGCGATCCTGGCCATGCTGCTTTTTATGCGATGCATGCTGGATACGGCAAAGGTTTTTCCGCAACTCGATCGACTGTTGAAAGTGATGCTGGGCGGCTGCCTGCTTGTTCCTGTCGCTTTGGCCATATCAGTGCGCACCTTCACTGTGCCAGCAATCATATTTGTCATCGTTACGTTGCTGGCGACCTACAGTAGCGCAGTGTATTGCGCCTTCAAGCGCCAGCGTAGCGCCTACTTTTTTCTGGCCGCTTATTCCACCTTGTTTTTAGGTTCGGTAATGAGTGCTCTGCAATACGCGGCCCTTTTGCCCGCCACCAGTCTCAGCCCGTTCGCGATGCAATTTGGGTCGGCCCTGGAAATGTTGCTGTTGGCCTTTGCACTGGCCGACCGTTTTATCGTGATACGCAGCAAGGCAATACACGATGTGGAACAGGCCAATGCCGGTCTGGAAATCCGCTTGCAGGAACGCGAGGCGGAATTGACGCAAGCGCACCAGCGCCTGCTCAAAATCGAACAGCGCCAGACCCTGAGCCAGGAGCGGCAACGGTTGATGCAGGATATGCACGACGGTCTGGGCTCGTCGCTGGTCAGCGCACTACGGGTGGTGGAACACGGCCATATGAATGAAGCCGAAGTTGCGCAGGTGCTCAAGGGCTGCATCGATGATCTCAAGCTGGCGATCGACTCGATGGAGCCTGTGCAAGCCGATCTGTTGCTATTGCTTGCGACGTTGCGTTTTCGTCTTGGCCCCCGTCTGCAGAGCACCGGCATTACATTGCGCTGGGATGTGAGCGATGTCCCGCCGCTCGACTGGCTTGATCCAAAGAATGCGCTGCATATTTTGCGCATCCTGCAAGAGGCGTTTACCAATATCATCAAGCACACCCATGCCACGGAAATCCGCGTTGCCACCGAGGTGCGCAATGATCGAGTGTTCGTGATCGTCGCCGACAACGGTCAAGGATTTACACTAGATAGTGCGCTAAAGGGCGATGGGGGCAGTGGCAAGGGGTTGTCCAATCAGATGCGCCGCGCGGAAGCCATTGGTGCCGAAATCAATTGGGATTCAAACGCAGCAGGGACTCGCTTGACATTGCAGTTGCCGATAACGCATCACCAGGGAGCGACTTGACTGAGCGCCGCCCCAGTCAGGTCGTCACTCGATATCCACCACCACCTTGCCGCGCGCGACACCGTCGATCAGCAATTGGTGCGCTTGGGCCGCGTCTGCCAGCGCAAACACGTGCTGATCGAGCAATACGCGAAGCTGGCCAGTTGCGGCCATTCGACTGGCTTCGCGCATGATGGCGCCATGGTTGTCACGACCTAAACCGGTCAATAGTGGCATCAGCGTGAATACCCCCGAATAGGTCGCCGCACGGAACGACAGCGGTGCCAGAGCGTGGGTACCCCAACCCAGGCAGCTGACGACATGCCCGTGATAGCGGCGTGCCGCAATGAACGACGCATCCAGAGTAGCGCCGCCGACAGTGTCATAAACGATATCAAAACCCTCACCGGCGGTGTGCTGCATTACGTAGTCTTCGACGGTGCTATTTTCATAATCGATGAAGGTGGCGCCGAACGACTCAATGGTGTCTCGCTGGCCAGCATTGCCGGTGGCAAATACCACTGCACCATGCGCCTTGGCAATTTGCACTGCAATGTGTCCGACACCACCGGCACCACCGTGAATCAATACTTTCTGGCCAGCGGCAACGTGAGCCCGGTCGACCAGTCCTTCCCACGCGGTGATAAAAATCAGCGGCAAGGCTGCGGCCTGGCGCATGCTCAATGCGCGCGGTTTCTGTGCCAGCAGACGGGCATCGACACTGGCATATTGTGCCAGCGAGCCCTGCACGCCACCCACACCGCCGGTCATGCCATAGACCTCGTCGCCGGGCGCAAAACCGGTCACGCCTTCTCCCACGGCTTCGACTACACCAGCCATATCGATGCCGGTAATGGCAGGCAACCCAACCTTGGCGTGGGCTGCCTTGCCGGCGACGATCTTGGTGTCGAGCGGATTGACGCCACTGGCGCTGATCCTGACTAGCACCTCGCCGCGTTGCGCGACGGGCCTGGCGACTTCACTCAGGCGCAGTGGCGATTCAAAGGCTTCCAGGACAATGGCTTTCATGGTTTGTATCATTTCGATTCCTTTCGTTTAGGTAATGCATGCAGTCTATGCATTAGCGGCGATGAGAAAAAGCGGGCGCGCCGCGATTTATCATTGCGGAAACGTGGATAATCGACGAAAAACGAAGGGGAGGCAGGCAGTGGACAGACTCGATGCGCTAAAGGTGTTTTGCACGGTGGTTGAAACCGGTAGTTTTCGTGGCGGCGCTGACCGGATGGGCGTCTCGACGTCGTCGGTCACCAATCAGATTGCCGCATTGGAGACCCGCTTTGGGGTGCGATTGCTCAACCGCACCACGCGGCGCATGTCGATGACCGAAGAAGGGCGTCATTGTTATCAGATGGCGCAACGAATACTGGGCGATATCGGCACTCTCGAAGACGATCTGAGCGGCGCCCACCGTGATGTCAGGGGACTGTTGCGGATCGATATGCCCGGGCTGGTCTCCCGGCTGTTTGTGGCACCGCATCTGTCATCGTTTCTGGCCCGCTATCCCGCGATCAATCTGCGCGCCACCGTCAGCGATCGGCTGGTCGATATGGTCGAGGAGGGGATCGATATCATGATTCGCATTGGCGATTTGCCGGATTCCGGGTTGCTGGCACGCAAGCTGATGTCGACCAATTATATATGCTGTGCCTCGCCGACATACCTCAAGCGATGTGGCACGCCGGTATCCCCGGAGCAATTGAGCGATTTCGATTGCCTCAATTTCATACTGCCCAAGAGCCGGCAAATCAGGGCATGGCAATTTGTCGACCCTGGCCAACCTGATCAAGAAGCTTTGCAGCACGACCCGGTCGGTCGGGTGGCGATGGATCACGTCGATTCACTGATTGCAATGTGTGAGACCGGCGCCGGGATTGCGCAATTCACGTCGCTGTCGGTCGCCGAGCAACTCAAGGATGGTCGATTGGTGGCGATTTTAGCGGACTGGCAAGCGCCGGGGCCGTCGGTTTCGGCGTTGTTTCATCACCGGCATCACAAGGTGGCTCGGGTCCAGGTGTTTCTGGATTTTCTGAGCGGGGTTTTCAATCCATGAGCTGACGGCCCGTTATCACCATGCGCTTGCATTGATTGCTTTTCTGCAATCGTTTCCTGGAGTGAGCCGATCAGAATTAGTTGCTGGAGCGACCGTTAAGGGACTCGCAAAATTGACAGATACAGTTCTCAAGGCTGTTGGGAAATGGTCCGAATCCATCTAACCTGACCATGCTATGCTTAAAGGGCTGTCCTAAGCGGGAAATCTACACGCGTGAGTTACCAAATTGCACGCTCTAGAGGCCACAAAATACTTCTACGGAAGACGCGATTTTTCCGATAGAAAATTCAAACAAGAAATGCCAAAACTGACTTGGAGTGTTTCATGAAATACACGAGCATCATGTCCAGTGTTCTGCTGGCCTCTTTTCTCACCACTACATCAAACGTACAGGCGATCGATCTGAATGTCATGGCGAGCGCCAAAATGTCGGTCGAAGCGGGTCTTGATCCGGCGACGCGTGAGTTAATTGAAAAATTGCCGGCTGAAATACGTGCTCAAGTGTTGGGGCTGCTTCAAGATGCGCTCCCCTTGATCGACAAAAGTGTAGATCTCTATTTAACGCGCGTAGATCAGATTCTGAATTCTCAGATAGATCATATTGGCTGCCAGTTGACCGGAAGCGGTAAAACTATCATTGACGAGGTTGCAGCAAAATTTGGAGGACCACCATCACCGGTATCCTCATTAAAAAAACAATCTGATGATCTCAAGACTGCATTCAAGACCACTAGTACGCCCGACCAGTACAGACTAAAGTATGCCGATTTTTTGGTGAATGGAAATACTACTGCATGCAGCGTTGCAGCGGTTCCGGAAGCGTACATTGTAGTTTCACAGTTACGTGCGGATGGAAGTGCTCGTGCTCGTGTATGGAATCGACTTTACGGACTTCAGTGTGCCGATGCCGATGAATGCTTCACGGAAGTATTTAAAACTACGTCAGAATTGGTAGCAAAAGCCGACACACGAGATTCGACCTCAATTGCGGCGGCAGACAAATTGAACAAGGTCACTCGACCAAAGAAGACCTCTTTGTTTGCCAGCTTTAGACAAGATATCTATGAGGAACAATTTTTCCAATTGTTCTCAATTCAAGATGGTTTATTGATAGCCATGACTGCAAGGCAATCAGTCGCGAAGCAATACCTATCCGCGGCCAGCACCAACGTCGGGGAGGCCGAAAAAGCTGTGAATTCCGCCGAGGCCTCGCTTAGTCCGTCTATGAAAGGAATGAACGATGCAGCAAACGCTGCTGTTGCAGCAATAGCCAAGCTCAACGCCGAGGTGCCTGAACTACTAGCCTCCGCTACGACATACGATGCGACGCTGGCTAGTGCGGCTCAATCGATTGCAAGCAGGCTCGATGCCGTTAAAACGCACGGTGAAAAAGTCGTAGCAAAAGCGAACGAAAATAACGTTCATATTCAACAAATTGAATATGCGAATGCCGAGGCAAAGAGACTTAAAAATCTATGCCATTTCTGCAATTGAGCAATTGCAGAACTAAAGCCTCAGTCAGCGTAGGCATACGGGTATCCATGATGGATGCGCTCAGGCGTGCCGCAAGGATGAACAATGATCGATCTCCAGGAGCACATCTCGCCGCACTGGGTGGCGCCAATACACATATTGACCAATCGTTTCTTGTCATTCAATAGCGGTAGATTGGGACGCCGCATGTCGATCATGCCTTGAGGTGCGCTGGCGTGCGTCATGCGCGGGTCGCTCGAGCGCGTCAATGGACTTGTCATTCTGGACAGTTCAATGACGGGCTCGCGCCAGCAGTGGCCGAACAAAAACGTAACGCAGTGTCCGGGATTACTTGATCACTACAGAGTGACCATCAAAGTTGGCCCCACTGTTATTTATCAGAACATGCACAGGCAGTCGCTGACTGTTTTCTTGCCATATCACAGCATGTCATCGCACTCTTTGAACTAACCTGTGCCTCTTCATGTTTGTTGCTGTCGTGACAGGCTGCCGCTTCAAGTGTTGATCGGCGCAGGCCTTGTGATCAGTGGCGGCGACCTTGTGAGCAGTACTTGCTGTGGAGCTGGGATTTTGCATGATAGTTGCCTGGAGTTGGTGCAATCTGTACGCTATCGCGCTTTGATGGAAATTGACCAGTCAGGTAGCGCGGCATAAGGGAGTCACGCCAACCCGCGTATGTCACAAAATATTTTTTGACATATTCGTGTGACGTACCGTACAGACCGTGCGAACGGCGTTGTTCAAAATCAGAACAGCCAAGACCTTGTATGGTTAGGCGCAAAATGGAAGAACCCCATGCACGCAAAGTCAATCGCATCGCCTCAACAAGCTGAAGTAAATTCCGTGGAACCAATTCTGAACGGCAGGGCGGCTCACTTTACCCTGGGCGCGGAGCCGAACAGCAAGGGCTTCGTTTCACTGCTGATGGCTTATCGTGCATCTGGAGGCACGCTTAGTGGTGACGAACTGATTCAAGTGCTGGTGGAACATCGGCAAGCCGACTACACCGGCGCTGCCCACCTGATTGCGTCGCGCCAGGTATTTGGTTTCACTTGGCGCAGTAAGGTCTGGGTTCCCATGTTTCAGTTCGAATTGCGCAACCTGACAATCAGGCCGGAATGCCATTTGATCCTGGCCGAGTTGGCTAAATCATTTGATGACTGGGGCACCGCAACCTGGTTTGCCCATCCGAATTCCTGGTTGAACGATAGAAAGCCGATTGATGTGCTGGATACTGAATTTCATACCGTGCTCAGTGCAGCCGACAGCAAGAAGTGTCTGGCTGCCTGCTAGACGATATGCAATGAACGATTCCTACGGGGGATTTATCTGCGATACGCAACTGTCATGGCGAATCTTGAACTCGCCACTCTAATACAGAGCTTATGCGGATAGGGCGGATCGATTTCATAGCGAGCAACTCCGGATCATTCTCTGGCCCCCAAATCTCGTTGTCTATCGGATATTGAGAGAGCAGACGACATTGATGACTGGCGTAACTTCCGCTATCGGCAAAGTGGCGGCCCTCAATTTCGCTCAGGCAGGATCCGAGTTCGTCATTAATTTGAATGAGTGACTGAGCATCAAATTAGACGTTCAACGTCAATCGGACAACAATACTTCTTGAACTTTCGTGCGTTTGCGCACAGACCATCGTTGATCCAGCGCGCATGGTGACGTTGATAACCAGTGTTCGCACTGCGGTGCGCTGTGGATCTGCTTGGCTCCAACGCGAGGAGATCGCGGCATTATGCCGATATATGGTCGTGACGATGCTGATCGTCCAGCGTTCGGTAACCAGGCAGTCGCTGAGGGAGGTATGTGATGCAATTCGGAATGATCGGTTTGGGACGCATGGGCGCCAACATGGTGAGTCGCCTTGGCCGTGGTGGCCACTGTTGCGTCGCCTACGACACCCATGAGGCGGCGCGCAAGGCGATTGTTGGTCCAAATGTTACTGCCGTGGCGACGCTGGAACAATTGGTTGCCGGGCTCGATCAGCCGCGCGTGTTGTGGATGATGGTGCCGGCCGGTGCCGTCGACTCAGTGCTGACAGAACTTACCCCTTACCTTGCTGCAGGCGACATCATCATTGATGGCGGAAATTCGTATTACCGCGACGATATCCGCCGCGCCGTACAATTACAGGCGCATCAGTTGCACTACCTCGACGTTGGCACCAGCGGCGGCGTAGCAGGTCTTGATCGCGGCTATTGCCTGATGATCGGTGGCGAGCCAGACGTCGTCCGGTATGTGACACCACTGCTGACGTCGCTGGCGCCAGGTTGCCGGGCGGCTCTACCAACCCCGGGCCGCTGCATCTCGGATCAGGCCAGCAATGGAGCTGATCAAGGCTATCTGCATTGCGGTCCGCATGGCGCCGGTCATTTCGTGAAGATGGTACACAATGGCATCGAGTACGGCATCATGGGTGCGTATGCCGAGGGCTTCAATATCCTCCGACATGCCAACGCAGGCATGCAGCTCAACGGCCAGCTTAGCGGTGCGGATGCAGAAACTACGCCAATGGCGAATCCCGAGTTCTATCAATACCAGCTAGACCTCCCCGAAATTGCCGAATTGTGGCGGCGAGGCAGCGTTATTGGCTCCTGGCTGCTCGACCTGACCGCGGGCGCCTTGCTGAATGATCCTGACTTGGCTGGCTACGCCGGACGCGTTTCCGATTCAGGCGAGGGGCGTTGGACCCTGGCGGCGGCCATCGACGAGGCAGTGCCGGCGCCAATACTTGCGGCCGCGTTGTTCGCACGCTTCGACTCGCGCGGCAACGCAGACTATGCGGACAAGCTGTTGTCGGCTATGCGCCATGGCTTCGGCGGCCACTTGGAGAAGGGGCCAGAAAATCCCAAGGACGATGCCTCATGAGCGAGGAAAATGGCATTGTATTCTTGCTCGATTGTGACAACACGCTACTCGACAACGATCGCGTGCAGCAGGATCTGCGCATGCACATGGAGAGCCAGTTTGGTTTAGCCAGCGCCGAGCGTTACTGGCAGTTGTTCGAACAGCTACGCACCGAACTGGGTTATGCCGATTACCTCGGTGCGCTGCAGCGTTACCGCGACCAAGATGTGTGCGATATGCGCTTGCTGCGCATGTCATCGTTCTTGCTGGACTATCCCTTTTCCGAGCGCCTTTATCCCCAAGCGCTGGAGCTCATCGCGCATCTGGGTGCGTTTGGCAACTGCGTCATGCTTTCGGACGGCGACGTCGTCTTTCAACCGCACAAGGTGGAACGCGCCGGCCTGTGGCACGCGCTTGCGGGACGCGTACTCATTTACATCCACAAGGAATGTATGCTCGACGAGGTGGTGCGCCGTTATCCATGTCAGCACTATGTCATGGTAGACGACAAGCCACGCCTGCTCGACGCGATCAAGCGTCAATGGGGACCGCGGGTAACCACCGTATTCGTGCGCCAAGGGCATTACGCGCTGGCGCCCCACGACATGGCGCTACTCGAGCCGGACATCACGATTGACGCCATCGGCGACCTGATGCATGTCGACCTGGCGGACCTGCGCGAATCCACTAGCGCGACCTCCAACACGGGGAGTACATCATTATGAATGGCGCAGTGAATTTACACGAAATGGGCCAGAGTGTGTGGCTCGATAACATCACCCGCGGCTTGCTGAACGACGGCACGCTGGCACGCTACCGACGAGAACTCGCTGTCACCGGGCTGACGTCCAATCCCACCATTTATCAGCATGCGCTGGCAGGCAGCACACTCTACGACGCCTCCATTGCGGCGGCCGCCGCCAAGACTGGCGACAGCGAAGCGCTCTTCTTCGGCCTGGCGCTGGAAGATCTGCGCCGCGCCGCCGACCTTTTTCGGCCGGATTTCGACGCCAGTGACGGCGCTGATGGGTGGGTGTCTCTGGAAGTCTCGCCTCTGCTCGTATACGATACAGAGGCCACGATACGGGTGGCCGCAGCCCTCCATGCGCAGGCCCAGCGTCCCAATCTTTTCATCAAAATTCCCGGTACGCCAGCGGGCTTGTTTGCGATCGAAGAATCGATCTTTGCCGGGGTGCCGGTCAATGTCACGCTGCTGTTCTCGTGCGAGCAATACCTGGCGGCAGCCGAGGCATATCTTCGCGGGGTCGAGCGACGCATCGCAACTGGCCTCAATCCAGCGGTCGGCTCGGTAGCATCCTTGTTCATTAGCCGTTGGGATGTGGCGGTAGCCACACAGGTATCTGCTGAGCTGCGCAACAAACTGGGAATCGCAGTGGCGCTACGCACCTATCACGCTTACCGCGAATTGCTAGCTAGTAGCCGCTGGCGCCATATGGCGGAGCTGGGCGCGCGACCGCAGCGCCTGCTGTGGGCGTCTACCGGAACCAAAGATCCGGAGACGTCAGACGTGATGTATTTGCAAGCGTTGGCAGCGCCCAATACCATCAATACAATTCCCGAAAAAACGCTGCTGGCATTTGCGGATCATGGCGTCGTCAGCGGTAGCATGCCGGCCGACGGCGGGGACGCCGAGCAGACATTGGAGGCCTTTGGCGCTGCCGGGGTGGACCTGGCCGCCTTGGCGCAGCAGCTCCAGCGCGAGGGTGCTGAGTCCTTCACTCAATCGTGGAACGCCTTGATCAAACTGGTGGACCACAAGCGTGCCGCACTCGGGCAGAAATTGCCGCACCATACGAATAACCCATGAGTGCGCTACCGCTGACCGAGCGTGCAGCATGGCAGGCGCTGCTTGCACATCAGCGCCGTATCAGCAACATGCATCTGCGCCAGTTGTTCGCCGACGACGCACAGCGCAGCGAACGCCTAGTGGCTCAGGATGCAGACTTGTACCTGGACTATTCAAAGAACCGGGTCACCGATGAAACCATGACCTTGCTGCAACAGCTTGCACGTGAAGGCGGTGTTGCCGACCGTATCGAGCAGATGGTTGGCGGCCAACTGCTCAACGACACCGAATGAACTGCCGGGCAGGGTATCAAGTCGTCTGCTCATGTAGGAGAGCGCACGCACGCACGCAGACATTTTCAACCGTGAAGCCGTATTCACGCATCATCACATCGCCGGCGGCGGAGGAACCGAAGGTCTCGATCCCAAGCACGTCACCGCGTTCGCCTACATAGCGATGCCAACCCTGAGTCACACCGGCCTCGATCGCCAAGCGCACCGGTATTTCAGGCGGCAGCACGGTCTCGCGATAAGCTTGCGGCTGGTCGTCGAACAATTCCCAACTGGGCATCGATACCACGCGCGCTTGTACGTTTTGCTGCAACAGCACCTGTTGCGCAGCAAGCGCCAGCGATACTTCGGAGCCGCTGGCGATCAAGATCAGCTGTGGCTTACCGTTGGCCGCCTCGGCCAATACATAGGCACCGAATGCTAGGCCGGCGGCTGGAGCACAATGCGCACGGTCCATCGTGGGCAAGGCTTGACGGGTCAGCACCAGCGCCACGGGGCGTTCGCGCGACTTCAGTGCTGTGCGCCATGCGTAGGCCGTTTCGTTGGCGTCAGCGGGGCGGATCACGACCAACTTCGGGATGGCGCGCAGGCTGGCCAGTTGTTCGACCGGCTGGTGGGTTGAACCGTCCTCGCCGAGTGCAATGCTGTCATGGGTGAACACGAATATCACGCGCAGTCCCATCAGCGCAGCCAGGCGGATAGATGGCCGCATATAGTCGGAAAAGATCAAGAAGGTGGCGCAGAAAGGGATCGCGCCGCCATGCGCGGCGATACCGTTCGAGATGGCGGCCATTGCATGTTCGCGCACGCCGAAATGTAGATTACGTCCGGCGTAGTTCCAGGCGCCACCAGAGGCGCCCTGATGGTCGGGCGCGACCAAATTGTTGGCTTCGAAGTCACCCAGGCCTTTGAGCATGGTATGCGTCGACGGATCGAGATCAGCCGACCCACCTATCAGCGTCGGGATCAGGGTAGCGATTCCGTTCAAGACCTTGCCCGAGGCTACCCGCGTGGCGATGCCCTTGGCATCAGCATCAAACTGTGGAATACCGGACTCCCAGCCGTCGGGGAGGTCGCAACCGCCTTCCTGCATCAATTGATCGAATGCCACTGCCAGCTCGGGATGCTGCTGGCGATAGGCATCCAGGCGCTGTCGCCAGTCGTTGTGAAGGTCCAGGCCGCGCTGACCCAACGCGCGGAAATGGTCGCGCACCGACTCGGGGACATAAAACGGCGGTTCTTCCGGCCAGTCTAGCTTTTGTTTAGTCAGGCACACGTCTTCGATACCCAAGGGCGAGCCGTGCGCTTCAAAACTGTCCTGCTTGGGCGAACCAAAGCCCAAGTGGGTGCGTACCAAAATCAGTGAGGGACGTGTTGTCTCGGCGCGCGCGGCGCACAGTGCTTGCTCGATAGCGTCCAGATCGTTGCCGTCGTCGAGCGTCTGTGTATGCCAACCATAGGAGCTGAAACGGGCGACGCAGTCGTCGGTGAAGGTAATGTCGGTGCCGGCTGACAGCGTGACATGGTTGTCGTCATACAGGTAGACCAGTTTACCCAGTTGCAAATGGCCAGCCAACGAGGCAGCTTCCGCCGCCACGCCTTCCATCAGGTCGCCGTCGCTGACCAGCGCATAAGTATGGTGGTCGATCAAAGTATGGCCGGTGCGATTGAAGCGCGCCGCCAGATGTGCTTCGGTGATCGCCATGCCCACACCATTGGCGAAACCCTGGCCTAGCGGCCCGGTGGTCATTTCGACGCCAGGTGTCAAGCCCCGTTCAGGATGGCCGGGCGTGATCGAGCCCCATTGGCGGAACTGGCGTAGCTGTTCCATCGGTAGCGCGTAGCCGCACAGGTGAAGCAAACTATAGAGCAATGCCGAACCATGGCCAGCCGACAGCACGAAGCGGTCGCGGTCGAACCATAGCGGGGCGCACGGATCGTGCTTGAGCAGCCGGGTCCACAAGATGTAGGCCATGGGTGCCGCATCGAGCGGTAACCCTGGATGGCCGCTGTTTGCTTCCTGTACGGCATCCACAGCAAGGAATCGCACTGCATTGACACATAGTAAGTCCAGTGCTGGATCTGAAACCGGTGCATTCATCTGGCAGTTCCTTGGTGACGAAACGAGCGGGGGCCAGCTGGCGCCTTGGCGCCGTGGGCAAGTCAGAGATGACTGTAGCAGTTGCTCCCGCATGGCACCGTGCGTTGACCAACATAGTTTGTATGACACCGAACAGATAGGTCCGGCAATTGCGCGTAGCGTGGTGCCTGTGCAGTGCTGCCAACTGAGGTGCTCCACCGTGCAGAGCGGATGCGAATTATTTCGGACTTACTGGCATTGCATCGGATCGATCTGGACACGCCAGTACCGCAGGTTCGCCGCTGTCGGACCCATGTCGCTATCTACTTAAGAGGAGTGCTAATGCATGGAACATAACGACGACATGCCCCGCTCGGATGCACTGGTCATGTTTGGTGCGACGGGTGATCTGGCCTACAAGAAAATCTTTCCGGCGTTGTATGCCCTGGCGCGGCGCGACAAGCTCGACATGCCGGTCATTGGAGTGGCCTCAAGCCCTTGGGATGCAATGCAATTTCGCCAGCGCGCCGCTGACAGCGTCGCCGCCGCCATCCCGGTCGTCGATCGTAATGCGCTCGAACGAATGCTGGCTTGCCTGCACTACGTCTGCGGCGACTACCAGGCGTCCTCGACTTTTACAGCACTGAAAGCTGCGCTTGGCCGGGCGCTGCGCCCGGTACACTACTTGGCGATTCCGCCCGCCTTATTCGAAACCGTCATCGCGGGTCTGGGTTCGGCCGGGTTGGCCGCACAGGCGCGCGTGATCATCGAAAAACCATTCGGACGAGACCTCGCTTCGGCGCGTCGGCTCAACGCCGCAGCGCGTGCGGTGTTTTCCGAGGATGCGATTTTTCGCATCGACCACTTCCTTGCTAAGGAAGCGATCATGAATATTCTCTACTTCCGCTTTGCGAACGCTTTTCTTGAGCCGATCTGGAATCGAAACTATATCGCCAGTGTGCAGGTGACACTGGCAGAATCGTTCGGTGTGGAAGGACGTGGCAACTTTTATGAAAGCGCTGGTTGCCTGCGCGACGTAATCGAGAATCATCTGTTCCAGATCGTTGCGCTACTGGCGATGGAGCCACCCAGCTATCGCGGCTTTGGTGCGGTACATGGCGAGACCGCCGACGTGTTGCACGCAATACGTGTGCTCACACCCAAGGATATTGTGCGCGGTCAGTATCAAGACTATCGAGCCGAGCCGGGAGTGGCGCCGGACTCTGACGTTGAGACCTTTTGCGCAGTGCGCTTGCATATCGATTCCTGGCGCTGGGCCGGCGTACCTTGGTATGTGCGCTCGGGGAAATACCTGCCCGTCTCAGTGGCGGAGGTCATGGTCTGGCTCAAGCCGCCGCCTCAGGCGCTGTTTGACGACACAGTGCCCGGCGCAGGTGTTCCCAATTACCTACGTTTTCGACTGTCGCCTAGTTCGGCTGTGGCGCTGGCGGCAAGAGTCAAGCGCACCGGTGAGCAGTTTATTGGCGACCAGCGCGAGCTATATCTGGTTGATGCGCATCCACACGAGGAGACTCCCTATGAACGGCTGCTGGGAGATGCGATGGCGGGCAGCGGCTCGTTGTTTACACGCGAGGATGCGGTGTTGGCGGCATGGGCTGTGGTCGAGCCGGTGCTGGCAGAACACGGGCCAGCATTGCCGTATCCGCGCGGCAGTTGGGGCCCCCAGCAAGCCGATGCGCTGATCGCCCCTGACGGACAGTGGTTCAATCCGGAGCCAATCATGTCGTCCGACGACGACGGGAGTGCCAAATAATGAATGACACCCAATTGAAAGTGACTGCACACGAGATGACGATCGATGGCAAGGGCTTGCTGGCAATGGACGAAAGCAACCCAACATGTAACAAGCGTTTCGCCGAGTTGGGCATCGCGCAGACCGTAGCGATGCGACGCGCCTACCGGGATCTGATCGTCACCGCGCCGGGCCTGAACTGTAGCATTGCCGCCGCCATTCTGAGCGATGAGACGATCAGCCAAAAGACCTTGGCAGGGGAGCCATTCGCACAGGCACTCGCGAAGGCAGGCATCGTGCCAGGTGTCAAGGTGGATGCGGGCGTCACGCAGTTGGCCGATCACCCAGACGAACAGGTCACACAGGGGCTCGATGGCTTGCGTGAGCGCCTGGCCAGCTACCAGGAGCAAGGCGCACGTTTTGCGAAGTGGCGCGCGGTCATCAGGATAGGGGCGGGGGTGCCGGGGCGTGCCTGCATTGCCGCAAATGCCCATGCGCTAGCGCGCTACGCGGCCTTGTGCCAGGAGACGGGAATGGTGCCGATGGTGGAGCCGGAAGTGTTGATGGAGGGCGTACACACGATGACCCATTGCGCCACTGTTACCGAGCGCGTGTTGCACGCGGTCTTCGCACAATTATTGGAGCAGGGCGTATTGCTGGAAGGGATAGTGCTCAAACCGAATATGGTGCTGCCGGGCCTGGCTTGCTCGCAACAGGAAGGCGCCAGCGTCATCGCTGAGACGACGCTGCGCTGTCTGCTCCGTACGGTTCCGGCGGCAGTCCCGGCGATCGCCTTCTTGTCTGGTGGCCAAACACCGGAACAAGCCTCCGAGCGACTCAATGCGATGCACACAGGGTGTGCTACTTTGCCGTGGGCGCTGACATTTTCGTTCTCGCGCGCAATACAGCAACCGGCGTTGGCCATGTGGCGAGGTCAGGACGCCAACGTCGCCGCAGCACAGCGCGTGCTGGTCCATCGCGCCAACTGCAATGGTGCTGCACGTGACGGCCGCTACAGCGCCGCGATGGAAGGAATGAACCGATGAATGCTCCCGCGCTTGCTCCGGAACTGCTGAAAAACATGGATGCGTACTGGCGCGCGGCCAACTACTTAGCTGTCGGCCAAATTTACCTCTACGATAATCCACTGCTGCGCCGCCCCCTGACCATGGCCGATATCAAACACATGCTGCTTGGCCACTGGGGTACGACGCCCGGCCAAAATTTCATCTATGTACACATTAATCGCGCCATCAAGCAATACGACCTGAATATGATCTATGTGTCCGGTCCCGGACACGGCGGCCCTGCATTGGTCGCCAATACCTACTTGGAAGGGAGCTATAGCGAGCACTATCCCGACATCAGCCAAGACGAAGCTGGCTTGCAAAAGCTGTTTCGCCAGTTCTCTTTTCCCGGCGGGATACCAAGCCATGTGTCACCGGAATGTCCAGGCTCAATCCACGAGGGCGGCGAATTGGGTTATTCGCTTAGTCACTCCTTCGGCGCCGCGTTTGACAATCCGGATTTGATCGTTGCTTGCGTGATCGGCGACGGCGAGGCAGAAACAGGCCCGCTGGCCACCGCGTGGCATTCGAACAAGTTCCTTAATCCGATGCACGATGGTGCGGTACTGCCTATCCTCCATTTGAATGGCTATAAGATTTCCAACCCGACGCTGCTGGCGCGCATTCCGCGCGCCGAACTCGAACAACTGTTGCGCGGGTATGGCTGGGCACCGCTATTTGTCGAAGGCCACGAGCCGGAACCGATGCACCAGGCGATGGCCGCAGCACTGGACACTGCCATCCTACAGATACATCGGATTCAACATGAGGCACGCAGCGGTCATCATGGCGAGCGCCCCTGCTGGCCGATGATTGTACTCAACTCACCCAAGGGATGGACCGGTCCCAAGATTGTGGACGGCCGCAAGGTGGAAGGTAGCTTTCGTTCGCATCAGGTGCCGATCTCGGTGTCGGCCACCGCACCGCCCGAACATTTGCAATTGCTGGCAGACTGGTTGCGCAGTTACCGGCCGCAGGAGTTGTTCGACACGTACGGCCGCTTGCAGCCCGAACTGGCGGCGCTGGCACCGGTAGGTGCCCGTCGCATGGGGGCCAATCCACATGCAAATGGCGGCCTGCTGCTGCGGCCTTTGCACATGCCCGATTTTCGCGACTATGCAGTAACGGTACCGACGCCGGGAGTAGCGGGCATCGGCGATACCCATGTGCTGGGGAAGTTCTTGCGCGACGTGACAGCGCTCAATCAAGGGCAGCGCAATTTCCGCCTGTTCGGCCCCGATGAGACCCTGTCAAACGGACTCGAGGCGCTCTTCGAAGTCACCGCGCGCCAATGGAATGCAGAGTTTCGCGTGGACGATGAGGCACTTGCACCGTGCGGACGCGTGATGGAAATGCTCAGCGAACACCAATGCGAGGGTTGGCTAGAAGGTTATTTACTGACTGGCCGCCATGGCGTGTTCAATTGCTATGAAGCCTTTATCCATATCATCGATTCGATGTTCAACCAGCATGCTAAATGGTTGAAGGTCTCAGCGCGCCTGCCGTGGCGGGCCAAGATTGCCTCGCTCAACTATCTCTTGACCTCGCATGTCTGGCGTCAGGACCACAATGGCTTCACCCATCAGGATCCCGGTTTCATCGATCACGTGGTCAACAAGAAGGCTGAAGTGGTACGCGTCTATCTACCACCGGATGCAAACTGTTTGTTGTCGGTAATGGATCACTGCCTGCGCAGCCGCCACTACGTCAATGTCGTGATAGCTGGCAAGCATCCGGCCCCCCAGTGGCTAGATATGGAAGCAGCGGCACGTCATTGCGCTGACGGTATTGGCATCTGGCAATGGGCCAGTAACGACCAGGGCGTCGCTCCCGACCTGGTGGTTGCGTGCTGCGGTGATGTCCCTACGCTGGAAGCGTTGGCTGCCGTGGCGCTGCTACGGCGCCATCTGCCTGAACTGAAAATTCGCGTGATCAATGTGGTTGATCTGATGCGCCTGCAGCCACAGTCAGAGCATCCGCACGGCTTATCTGATCGTGATTTCGACGAACTATTTACGAAGGACAAACCGGTGATCTTTGCCTTTCATGCTTATCCCTGGTTGATCCATCGGCTAACTTACCGCCGCACCAATCACCATAATATTCACGTGCGTGGCTACAAAGAGGAGGGTACTGTAACCACGCCGTTTGACATGACGGTGCTCAACGAACTAGATCGCTTTCATTTGGCGATGGATGCGATTGATCGCCTGCCACAGACCGGCGAGACGGGGTTGACCCTGAAACGGCAGCTAACGGGAAAACTGGCCGAACATAGGCGCTATATCAAACTCCATGGCCAGGACATGCCAGAAATTCGCGACTGGTCGTGGAACGCAACTCGTGAGGATGATGCAATCCTTCGGGGATCTGCATGACTCCCCAGTGCTACCCAGCATTGACACCGCCGGGCAGACCAAAGTTGGGGCCTTCCTGAGCAACGTGCAGCATCATTCGTTTGACTATTTTAGGTGTGAAGTGAGCGCCAAGACTGTCCAGACATATTTTCTTAGTGAGGCACCGTACAGACTGCGCGCACAATTCTGTTCAGACTTTCCTTTGATGGATACCCGGTATGGCTTTATGCCGGCAATCGGAATCAATTGAACCGTATAACTGGAGAAACATAGTGAGATACGCAACTGTCATGGTGCATCTTGAGTTAGGTCGATCCAACTCGGAAGTGTTACGTGTTGCACTTGATCTTGCCAAACGACTTCATAGCCGGGTGGTGGGCATTGCCGCCTGCCAGCCACTGGAAATGACGCTCGGTGATAGCTACGTATCGGGAGATCTGATCGAACAGGGAAGTGAAGAGATTTCGGCAGAAATGAAACTGGCTGAAGAAGAGTTTCGCAAGGCGACCGATGGCAGCTTTGCACATGCGGAATGGCGCTCAACGACCATGTATCCCAGCATTGCCAGCTATGTCGCGCACGAATCGCGTTGTGCAGACCTCATCGTCACTGGGATAGCGTCCAACAGCTTCTTTGACGCACAGCTTCAGGTAAGAACCGATGATCTGGTGATGCAGGCAGGGCGGCCAATATTGATCGTTCCGGCCGCCGCTGAATATATCACGTTGAAAAACATCCTGATCGGATGGAAAGACACGCGCGAGACACGGCGCGCAATCATCGACGCGCTGCCGTTACTGAAAGCGGCAAACTACGTGGCGTTGGTCGAGATCACCACCGAAGGTGAAATGAGCACCGCTCACAGTGACTTGGCCGACGTGTCAAATTGGCTAAAGCAACACGGCATTGTTGCAGATCCGATCGTCTCAGAATCCCTGGGTGACGACTCAAAACGACTTCAAACCGTAGCATATGAGCAGTCGGCTGATGTGATCGTCGCAGGGGCTTATGGCCATAGTCGCTTGCGTGAATGGGCTTTTGGTGGCATGACAAAAGATCTCTTGCGACCAAAAAAATTCTGCTCTTTTCTCTCTCATTGAATGATCGCGCGTCAGTCCGATGGATGGACTGGCATTATTTTTACCTCTGCATTTATCCATCAAGGAGACTGTTGTGTCCAAATCCGATAAAGATATGAAGCCCAAGTCGGCGTTACCGTCGCATGCGGAAATCGTCAAGAAGCAACGACAAAAAGAAGAGGAAAAAGAAGTCTTGGGCAAGCATAAAAATGATGCCCAAAAAGATCACAAAGGCGCGCGTTAGCAAAGCGCTCGTAAGGTCATCGTGGAAAAACATGCCCATGCTCGACAGATGAAAAACCTCTTAGCAGCAATTCCAGCCACCCTCATTCCCGGGGATGGCATTGGGCCTGAGGTCGTTGGAGCGACGCTTCGTGTGCTCGATGCCCTGGGGTCTCCTTTCGCCTGGGATATTCAGCAGGCAGGAGTCGCAGGTGTCAACAGTTCAGGTGATCCGCTACCTACTGCCACACTGGAGAGTATTCGCAGGACGCGACTGGCGCTCAAAGGTCCGCTGACAACGCCAATCGGAGAGGGCTTTCGCTCCGCCAACGTCCGGCTGCGTGAAGAATTTCAGCTCTATAGCAACGTCCGGCCTGTACGCACGCTTGTTCCCGGGCGCTATGAAGATATTGACCTCGTGTTGGTGCGTGAAAATATTGGCGGATTTTATGTTGCGCATGAGTACTACGTCCCGATCGGTAACGATCCACGTGCAGTCGCCGTAGCCACAGGGGTCAATAGCCGGGATGCCTGTACTCGTATTGCACGGTTTGCGTTTGAATATGCCGTTAAAAATGGACGGCAGAAAATTACCGTCATCCACAAGGCGAATATTTTGAAGGCGTTGACGGGGATCTTTCTGGAAGCAGCCAGGGATGTCGCAAAGGAATACGCGCATCGGGTACAAATGAACGACATGATTGTCGATGCGTGTGCGATGCAACTCGTTCTTAATCCGTGGCAATTCGATATGTTGTTATGTACCAACCTGTTCGGGGACATTCTTTCCGATTTGCTGTCAGGCCTGGTAGGCGGTTTGGGGATGGCACCCGGCGCCAACTTCGGCGACGGTACGGCCATTTTCGAAGCTGTACATGGCTCGGCTCCGGACATTGCCGGCAAAGGCATCGCCAATCCCATCTCTTTGCTACTCGCCGCGTGCCTGATGCTGGAGCATGTCGGTCTGGGAAACAGTGCGCTCCAATTGAGAACTGCGATTGGCAAAACCTTGAACCAGGACAACGTGCGCACCGGTGACTTGCATGGCAATGCATCTACAGAGCAGTTTGCCGACGCTATTGTGCGTCGACTGCAGACGGATTGATGCTGCCCCCATGGCGTGGTCTGCGCCGATGGCAGAGGACGCTCTTGGACTTGGCCGCTTAGGCTATCCCGATACCCAGCTATGGGACGCCGAGGATATTGGCAGGAAGGGCGTTCCATAAGGAGATAACCCGCCGCTGCGGATAGTCGACCTCGAAGCCCAGAATACTGATGGTAGCCGGTGCCAACGTAAAATGCTGCCCTTCGGTGACCGGAAGGCCGATCCATCGCGCCGCAAGAACCCGTCCGAACTGGCCATGGGAGAAGAGCGCCACTTTCCCGCTGATATTTTGCAGGCGGGAAATAATCAGATCAGCACGCGCTCCTACATCTTCAGGTGTTTCACCACCTGGGCTGCCGTTTTTCCACGTGTTCCAGTCGGGGTGCAGTTTGCGGATATCGGCGGTGCGCAAGTCCTCGTAATCTCCATAATCCCATTCCAACAAGTTCGGCTCGATTTGCGCTTTTACTTGTCTGGAATCGCCAAAACCAGCCAGCTCGCAAGTCATGCGTGCGCGCAATAGCGGACTGGTCAGTACTAGCGAGAAGGGGATTGCGTTGAGCACTGGCGCCAATTCACGCGCCATTGATTCCCCATGGGGTGTTAGCGGCAGATCGGTTTGGCCCTTGTTTTTGCCGGAAGGTGACCACGACGTTTCGCCATGTCGGATGAAGTAAATCTGAAGGGATGAACTCATTTCAGTAAGTACCTTTAGCGCGTTATTTAGGCCAATAGCCCTCGCGGTTGTCATGCTCATACAGACCGATATCTGACTTGCGGCTCCATTTTTGCTTCGGATCGTAGCTGGGAGAGTTACGTACAGAGTCCTGACTCAGATTGACTGCTACAGTCTTGTCCGACCAATGCACTTTGATGATCCACTCGGGCGCAATCAGCACTTTCTGGCCACTCCACCAGTGGCTCGTCTCTATGACAAAGTAGCGTATGGCCCAAGTTGTTTCGTCGAGGAGAATGTCTGTGACGTTTCCAATTTCCCCGTCACTTGCCATCAGTTTGTAGCCATTGACTGTCTTGCAACTGCGTAAATGAGGGTCATCGCTGTTGCGTCGGATCTGTTCAATATTTGAGTAGGCTTTCATCTGACGCAACTGACCCGCGCGATTGGCTTCATCGTCTGCATAGTACGGCTCCATCGCGTAGGGAAACAGCCCATCGCCCCACATGGGCGTACCACCCCAATAAAAAGGATAGCCGAAATAATCGTGATATTGCTCTTCGTTTTGGCGTGATACCGACTTGTCAGTATGAATACTTGGGCTATCTCTGACTTGCTCTTTCGTGATAGCGCCGGGAAATGTTTTTCCCGGCCAATCCGGCTTGCGCAGAGAAATGGGGGAAATAAATACCAAGCGGCCAGTTAGCCAAAAACCTGTATTGATCACAAGATAACTGGCCCGCCAGACCTCGTCGTCAAAATAAATATCTTTCACATGCCCGATCTGGCCATCTATCGCACGGATCGTGGCGCCCTCCAGAGCTTTCACACTATGTAACATGTCGCTTTCCTTTCATCATGCGCAAGTCGATGAGGAGATTTCTTGCGATGATTTCTCCCTGATCGTCGTCAATGTCGTGTACCAGGAGGAGGTAGCATCTTCTATCGATTTTCGTTGCAAGCAAACGGCAAGCCTGGTCTCATCTATACCTTCACGACGAAATTCGTCAAGGACAGCCTCAGCATAGCCGCCATCTGCGGGCATCGGCGCGCCGATTCTGCCATGTCCGGCGAACGCCAGCAGGGTCGCTGCCGGCATTGCATTGATGGTGCCTGATGCAACCAGTGATTGAATATAAAGCGTGTCGTTGATTGCCGCATCATTGACCCCGGTACGGCTCCAGAGCAAACGTTGTGGACGGGCGCCCGCGGCGGCCAATTTTTGCCACCTCTCCGAGTGCATCAGTTCGCAATGTGTGTGATAGGTGCGTGTGGCCATGGTAATGGCCAGCCGATGGTGCAATGGCGAGGCCAATTCAAGGTCAATATTGGCGTCCCAGGGACTGACGCACAAGGAGGCGACAGATTCGACTACGGGACTGAGCCCGGTCGCGATGCGGCGCTCCAGGCCTCGCATGTAGGCTTCTCCGGCAGCAAGGTAATGCTCGCTGGAAAACAGCAGGGAAAAATTGACAGGAATCCCACTGTAGACCAATTCCTCTGCGGCACGCAGACCTTCAGAGGTAGCGATGATCGCGACGAGCAGATTGGCTTTTGCCGCCTTGGCAAACAGTTTGGTGGCAGCCTGGACGATATGCAGTGTATTGTTGTTCAGAAGTGGTGAGACCTCCAGCGATACCCAACCGTCCCTGCCGTTGGTCGAATCGTAGATAGGACGAAACAAAACTGCCGCCTCAGCGATGTCTTCTAATACCAGTTCATAAAAAATATCTTCAGCTGAAAACCCCGCGGTATTTAGCAATCGAATACTGGCATCGTAAGTATCCTCTTGCTCGAGTGCCAGGGAGAATGCACCTTGATTAAAAGTGAGTCCGCTGATTGAGAAACTTTTGATATAACGTGACAACGTACCACTGCGCAGCAGATTGCGCGACATGCTGTCGAGCCAGAGACTTTGCCCACTGGCGTGTAGTTGATTTGCAGGGTTGTTCATGCGATACATTTTCAGTTATTAATGATTGCTGGGTCTGTTCGCTGACGTACTGTCCTGATTGATGCGCTCAGGTATGCCCCCGTGTCCCGGCCATCAGGTCATACTTCGAAAAATATCTCCGCGCCAGCGCTACAAGTTGATTTTCTGTTGGATGATCGACTACCTCGTAGCCGACGATGCATGGCTCTGTGAGCGGCCGGTGTTTTTCCACGTAGTGCCGAAAATCCGCCAGGCCTGAGTGTCCGCCGACGACCAATACTTCGGCGATATCATCGAATGCATCACAGACGTTGCCGAAGAACTCATGTTCGGTGCGTACACCGCTTTGATGTTGTCGCGTGAATTTCAATTGCTCGTGTATCTTGCGTTCGACCACCTGCTCAGAGGTGAACTGCAGCAACTGAGCAGAATGATGATCGATAAAAACGACGGCGTGAAATAAGCTCATGGCAAGGATTTTCTTTCGTGAATAGTTTGGCAAGTGACGCAGCGCAAGGCTTGTGGCTTAAGTCTTAGTCGATCAAATGGGATGGCCGCCTGCCAATCGATGCAACGGCCATAGGCTGTGCCATGAAGGGGGTGCAGGGCTTGCCGGATCTCGTTGAATTCGACTACTGCAGCGCCTTGACCAGTGCATCGAATTGCGCGTGGAGTGATTTGTCGTGGGGTGTCACAGGTGGTATCGGTTTGGAGATGCTGAGCAGCTGGTAGACCGCCATCTGCGCTGCTCGTACCGAGAATTCCACCGTGAACACGGTGTCCATCGGGATCTCGACAAACTGACTGATGAAGGCGAAGTTCTTGGTCCCCGGCGGAACCGGTAGTGGACGGTCGCCCGGCGCACGCGGCATAAACATGCTGGTGATGAAAGGCATACGGCAAGGGATGCAATTAGCCGTGGCCATAGTGTCAAGATCGAAGCGCAGATGCCCGCAGAGTTCTTGCAGCAATTCCGCCCCCGTACAATCGGCCATTGCCTTGGGAACAAAATTACCGATACGGTCTGGAAACAATCCATAGCCCCAGAACACCTGCACATCGGCTGGTTGATTGGCGAAGTGCGGTTGGTGTGCCAGCACGATGGACATCAACCAGTTCGAATCTTTGAAGGTCACAAGGCCGCCCGTACCGGCTTCGTTGCCGCTGAAACGCTGCATCTGATCGAAGAAGCCCGGGTCCTTAAGGGTGACGGTGAATGAGGCCCAGTCAGACTGCGCAATACAACTGTTGAAAGCGGCTGGGTTGCCCAGCATAGGACGGCCTTCGGCGAGTTTTTCCCACAAGGTCCAGGCACCGTTATGCGTCTTTTTCAGCTTGGCGGGCGCCGCAGTCATCGAGCCAAGGCTGGAGGCATCGGTCATCGAGCCGTTTTGCACGAAGGTGAGGTCGCCGTCTTCCAACTGGATGGTCTCGGCCGTTCCCTTCAGGATGCAATGCAGCGCAATGACTTCGAAGCTGTCGCCATTGGTCTTGTAGCCCAGATCAATCACGGTGCAGTCATTGATCATGCGCACACCTTGCGCCACCAGCCAACGTTGCAAGGGCACGACCAGCGAGTCGTATTGGTTCAGCACTGTGCGTTTGACCCCTGCCAATGTTTCAATACGCGAGAATTCCAGCAGGAAACGGTGCAGGTAACGCCGGAATTCGACCGCGCTGTGCCAGGGCTGGAAGGCGAAAGTGGTTACCCACATGGACCAGAACGCTGTGTCGAAAAAGCTTGGCGACAGGTGGTCTGTGATGCGACTAATACCGAGCGAGTCCTCCTGGGCGATGGCCAGCTTGAGCAACTCCATCCTGTCATGCACAGAGAAGCCCATCGATGCCACTGCGACCTTGGCGCGACGGCTGTCGACAAGGCGCGCTAGCGCATGAGACACGTGTTTCGCGTTGAACTCCAGCGTCTCGTCGAAGACACTGTTTTCGGGATGCGTGAGTGAGGGGATGGATTTGAAGAGGTTCCAGGTACACTCGTAATTATCGGTGGTCAGCATGCGACCACCGCGCATCGAATAGCCGCTTTCCGCATCGCCCGCACCGTCCAAGCTGCCACCCATCAAGGCTCCAGCCTCCATGATCGATATCTGGCTGCCTGCCATACCACCGTCTCGAATCAGGAATGCAGCGCCGGCTAGCGAACCAATACCTCCGCCGACGAAGTAGGCCTTGCGTGTCGAGGACATGATGTAAGCTTTCTATTGAGTGCTACGCTAATCGCGTTACAGAACCCAATTCACAAGGAACTCGGGAGTAGGTGAGGTACAAGGGCGAAGTTAGTTGATGTCTCCATCACAGTCGGTGCGGTACACAACATAGTGTTGTCAAGGCTATTTTTAAATGTCCGGTTGCCCGCCAAGTTAAAATGTCCGGTTTTCTGTTGATTT
>JAMFSU010000030.1 GCA_026225475.1 Duganella sp. | reverse complement strand
CAGCGCAATGCGCAGCGAGCGGTTTTGGTTTGAGCCGCTTCGAGCCGGGCCAGTGATGTGCTGTAGAAAATGGATAAGAGGGGCGCATGTTTGAGCGCAGCGAGTTTGCGACCCTCCCATTTTCTGCAGCACATCGCTGGGAACCCCGTAGGGGCCCGGATCGTGCGGTCGCCTTCTTTTGCTTAGCTTTTCTTGGCGAGACAAGAAAAGTAAGCGGCTGCCGGGCCGCACCCGGCAAGGTCGTCCGAAGAAAACAAAGATTCAACTACGCACTGAAGTAAATGGCTGCCGGGCCGCTCCCGGCTAGCTCGTCCGAAGAACACACAGCATCAGCATCTAAGAACCGACTGGTGTTTACAGCATTACACCAAATGGTGGGCGTTTTGCATGTGCCGGAGAAAATCGCTTATTTCTTGAACTGCGCTGCCGTTTCGGCAACGCGTTTGCCAAACAGCTTAGCGGTTTCCAGATCGCCTGGCAGCGGACCTTCTTGCGGCGATGCGTCCGATGGACTTTGCGCCATCAAGCCAGAGAATGAACCAACATAATTGATATCGTTGCGTTGCGCCGCCTTGGAATTGGCCGGCATCAAGCCGGTACCGACCCAGATCATGCTATGTTGCATGCCCAACGTGAACAGATAGTGCAAAGTCGACAACTTGTCACCATTCATGGTCGCTGAATTGGTAAATGCAGCACCGATCTTGTCTTTCCATTTTTGCGAAAACCATGGCTTGGAACTGGCATCGGCAAATTTCTTGAATTGCCAGGAGACACTACCCATGTAAGTCGGCGAACCAAAAATGATGGCGTCAGCAGCATCCAGCGCCGCCCATTCGGCGTCGGTAATCGTGCCTTCCGCACTGATGGCAATCAGCTCCACGCTGGCACCTGCGGCCGACGCTGCACCCGCTTCAACCGCCAGTGCCTGTTGCGTGGTATGGCCGTAGCCCGAGTGATAAACAATTGCAATTTTGCTCATGTTGTTTTCCTGGTGAAAGTGGATAGGGGCCAGCCGCACTACTATAAATGCCCAGCCGCTCGCTGATAAGTACCATTGCGACAAATTGATCATTCAAAAAAACGGAACAATCCTTTTCTTGCATGTGAGCGCGTCGTTACGCGTTCATTTATCCGGCGCGATGACCCGCACATGCCGCCAATCTGTCGTGCTCCAGCGCTCCACTAGGTCGTCGGTATCCGTTTTCAATTGCCGTTGTGTCTCGCTTGGCAATCGGTCATAGGCCGCGCCTGCCGCTGCACGCGGCCAGGCACCAAAAGACTGGCTGCTGGTATCGGCGCCCGGTGCGGTATCGAGCCAGTTGTCAGACTTACGCAACACCATGTCGAATTCACGCGCCATCTCGGTGCGGATCGGGATCTTCCCACTCAAGAGCTTGAACAGATGATTCGACGACAACGTCTTGTCTTCGCCGAAGTAATCGTTGTATTTCTTCAGAAACACATCGGCGCTGCCCAATTCATCAATCCCGCGCTGCAGGTTCTGACACCGCAGCAATAACAATGTATCCATCACATCACCTATGGCCAAGACTGGTAGTTTGAACATTCACCCGCATCCAGCGCACGCGTCAATCACGCGCGAGAACGCAAGGACACAGACAGAATACCGCTACTCCAGCCATGCGTGTGCGCAATATAATGCGTGACCGAGCTGATTGATTCGCACCTGTCGCGCATGACCACAAATCCACACCACCGTCCCTACACCGGCCGTTTTGCACCGTCGCCGTCCGGCCCCCTGCATGCGGGTTCTTTGATCGCGGCCATGGCCAGCTATCTGGATGCGCGCGCACACAATGGCCGCTGGCTGTTACGCATTGAAGACATCGATGAAGCACGCACCGTGTCGGGCGTAGCGCAGGAATTTGAAGCCGCCTTGCGCGCACTGGGCATGCAGTGGGATGGCCCAGTGCTGGTACAGAGCGAACGCAAGCTAATTTATCAGCAAGCCAGTGAGCGCCTTGGCGCCTTGCTGTACCCGTGCGGCTGCACGCGCAAGGAAATCGCTGACTCGAGCCTTGGACTTAGTCTGGCAGCCGATGGTGCGGCCATTTATCCTGGCACCTGCCGTCACGGCTTGGCGCCGGGCAAGAGCGCGCGTGCCTGGCGCCTGCGTGTGCCAGACGCAGAACAAGCGGCGGCGCTGATTGATTTCAATGATCGCTGGCTCGGGTGGCAGGAGCAAAATCTGGCAACGCAAGTCGGCGATTTCGTACTCAGGCGTGCCGATGGTTTCTGGGCTTATCAACTTGCCGTCGTGGTCGACGATGCCGAACAAGGGGTGACCCATGTGGTGCGCGGTGCCGACCTGCTCGATTCAACGGCGCGTCAGATCTATCTGCAACACCTGCTTGGCTTACCGACTCCAGCCTATCTGCATGTACCGCTGCTACGCCATGCCGACGGCGAAAAATTATCGAAGCAGAATGGTGCACAGGCGCTGGACCTGAGCCAACCGCTGCAAGCCTTGCAGGATGCCGCGGCATTTCTTGGCATGGACATGACAACGGCGACCTCAGTCGCCGCATTTTGGGACATGGCACTACCAGCATGGCAACGCCAATTACAACGGTTGCCGGCCTAAGCCGGCAACTATTCAGCGCTTAGGCATGCCGCCCAACAACGCTGCGACTTTATGCTTGGGAGACTTGCTGCTCAGCGGTTTGTTGACACCAATTTCCGCCACGTCCGCTGCTACCGGCATCGTCGTCGGTTCGTATGGCTTCAGGAACCAAGGATCAATCTTTTCCTTGCGTGGCGAGGATGCATTACCGCGACCATAGGACTGCGTATCGCGCGGGGCGCTGCTGCGTTCGACACGGTCTGGCCGTTCGGTGCGTTCACCGCGTTCGACCTTACTGCCGCGATCACCGCCGCGATCACTGCGGTCACTGCGCTCACCACGTTGACGCGGTGCAAAGCCCGGCAGTTCGGCACGTTCGAACTTCATCTTGATCAGTTTTTCAATATCGACCAGCAGACGCTCATCCTTGTCGGAGAACAGCGAAATCGCATCGCCCGAGGCACCGGCACGGCCGGTACGGCCTATCCGGTGCACATAGTCTTCGGCGTTGTAAGGCAAATCAATATTGATCACACAGGGCAACTCGGCAATGTCCAGTCCACGCGCGGCGACATCGGTGGCCACCAGCACTTCGACCTGCCCCTGCTTGAATGCTTCCAGCGCCGCCATGCGTTCGCCTTGCGACTTGTCGCCATGGATTGCCGAGGCCTTGACGCCCTCGTTTTCCAACTGACGCGCCAACTTGGAGGCGCCGATCTTGGTATTGGAAAACACGATCACCTGCTTCAGCTTGCGCTCACGAATGATGTAAGCCACCGCTTCGCCCTTGGCATCTTCGTCGATCTTGTAAATGGTTTGCGTCACGCGTTCGGCGGTGGCATTGCTGCGTGCCACTTCGATGGTGACCGGATCGTTCTGAAAACTGGCGGCCAGCTTTTTGATTTCCGGCGAAAAAGTCGCCGAGAACATCAGATTCTGGCGCTTCTTTGGCAACAAATTAATAATACGTTGCAGGTCCGGCAAGAAGCCCATGTCGAGCATGCGATCGGCTTCGTCCATTACCAGGATTTGCGTCTGCGACAGATTCACGGTTTTTTGCTGCACATGGTCCAGCAGGCGTCCCGGTGTCGCGATGACGATTTCCACGCCACCACGCAAAATGGCGGTTTGCGGATTCATGTCAACACCGCCAAACACCACAGTCGAACGCAGCGGCGTAAAACGCGAATACGCCTTGACGTTATCGGCGACCTGATCGGCCAGTTCACGCGTCGGCGTCAAAATCAGTGCACGTACCGGGTGGCGCGCCGGCGACATGCTGGTGCTGGCATGCGCCAGCAACAATTGAATAATCGGCAACGAGAAACCAGCGGTTTTACCGGTCCCGGTTTGCGCCGCCCCCATGACGTCCCGCCCTTGCAACACGACAGGAATCGCCTGTGCCTGAATTGGCGTCGGATGGACATAGCCCTGAGCCGACAGCGCTTTGAGGATGTCGGGGGAGAGGCCAAAGTCCTCGAAGCGGACGGCAGGCGTTTCTGGTATTGCTGTTTCGGGCAGTTGCTCAGGCATGGTTTAAGGCGAGCCCAGTATGTATCGACTAATGTTCTGCGCAATCGATTGCGCGGCTGAGACATTCGCGAACAGGCTCTAGTGCTTTCAGTAAAAACGGATGTTTGACATAGTACGCGGCGCTTGTCATGCAAGAAAAACCGCGTGCCCGCGTCAGGAGATTGCCGGAAAGAAATCACCCGGCAGAGCGTTATTATACGCCGCCCAGTGATCTCACTCCGTTTCAGTTTGCTGCTGAGACGATGCGTGCAACAAAAAAATGCACAAACATTATCAAAAAAATAACTTTTATTGAATCAAAGCAGCAAACTTATCACTTTTACTAGTTACGCAATCGTAATATTAAGATCCGGCAAGCCATCGACGTGCCCTTGCAAGTGATCTCCCTTGACCACGGCTGCGACACCGTCCGGCGTACCGGTGTAAATCAGATCCCCTGGGAACAATTCAACCAAACCAGACAGATAAGAAATGGTTTCCGCCACGCTCCAGATCAGATCCGACAAATTGCCTTGCTGACGCAACTCGCCATTAACCTTGAGCCAGATGGCAGCCTGTCCGGCATCGGCAAACTGCGCTGCCGGCAGTAATGGTGCGCACGGAGCCGACTGGTCGAAACCCTTGCTCATGTCCCATGGGCGTGCCAGCTTTTTGGCTTCGGCTTGCATGTCACGACGCGTCATGTCGAGCCCGACCGCATAACCGAATACCAGTGCCAACGCCTGCTCGACTGGCACATCGCGGCCGCCCTGCCCCAGCGCCACCACCAGTTCGATTTCATGCTGATAATCATTGGTCTTGCTCGGATACGGCACCGCGCTGTCGGTCGGGACGATGGCGTCAGCCGGCTTCATGAAGAAAAACGGCGGTTCACGGTTGGGATCGTGGCCCATCTCGCGCGCATGCGCGGCATAGTTGCGACCAACGCAATAAATCCGGCGAACCGGAAAAGGATCGCCGCCGACTACCGGCACGGTAGTGATCGCGGGAAGGGGAATAGCGTAAGACATGGCTGAACTCCAGCGTTGATAATGATGGTAAGAGTAAGAAAGGCCTTGCGAGTGTAAAAGAAAACGCCAATGCATGCAGAAGCCACGCAATTTCCGACATGGGCGCGGCTTTTTTGTGTAGCATCGACAATCTTCCCGCTCCGCGCCAACTCTGCCTCAGCCTCTCTATCTATGCGTCCAAACCAGCAAAGTCCCGTCATTACCGCGCAAATCCAACAAGCAGTGGCACTGCACCAGCGTGGCGAATTCGACCAAGCTGAAGCACTGTACAAAAAAGTATTGACCAAAGTACCCAGCCATTTCCAGGCCTTGTATCTGATGGGCATGCTGGAGTTGCACCGAAAGAATCCCGCCGGCGCCATAGAATGGATGGATCGCGCCCTGAAGGTCAACCCCAGCCATGTCGACACCCAATTCGACCGCGCCACGGCGCTGGAAGACTTGCAGCGTTATGCAGAAGCGCTACGCGCCTATGAACTGGTGCTGGTACTGCAAGCTGACTTCACCGACGCGCAATTCCGCCGCGCCAATGTGCTGCGTCAACTGGACCGCCAACCGGAAGCACTGAACTGCTACAAGCTATTGCTGATCGCGCATCCGGAACATGCCGGTGCCTGGTTCATGCAAGGCAACACGCTGACCGAGATGAACCGCCTTGATGAAGCACTCCATTGCTATGAACGCACGGTTGAACTCACGCCCGAACATCCTGAAGCCTGGTTCAATCTGGGCAACACCCTGAAGGAGTTCGATCGTTTTGAAGATGCCCGGGAAGCCTACGATCATGCGATCAGCCTGGCCCCCGATTTTGTCGAAGCAATGGTCAATCGCGGCTATGTGCTGGCGATCGAAAATCAACCAGCAGCCGCATTGGAGGACTACAACCTGGCGCTGCAACTGCATCCTGGCTATGCCGATGCACTGTTCAATCGCGCCGCCACGCTAGCACAACTGCAGCGCTACAACGAAGCGCTCAAGGATTATGCCGCCATTGCGCAAGACGATCCCAACTTCACGTCGGCACAATGGAATGCCGGCCTGTGCCAGCTCAAACTGGGCAATGTCGCCGAAGGTTGGCGCCAATATGAGCGGCGCTGGGATGGCGAGCAAATGCGCGACCGACAAAAGGAATTCACGCAAGCGCTATGGCTGGGCGAACAATCGGTACAAGGCAAGACCATCCTGCTGCATGCCGAACAAGGCTACGGCGATACCATTCAATTCGCCCGTTATGCCCCTTTGCTAGCGCAGCAAGGCGCACGTGTGCTCCTGCAAGTCCAGCCTGCGCTCAAGAGTTTGATGACACAAATCCGCGCACGTACCGATGGTGCAGTGACCGTACTCGACAGCGACGACACGCTGCCGCCATTCGACCTGCATTGTCCCCTGTTGAGCCTGCCGCTGGCGTTCAGTACCTCGTCGATTGATGCAATTCCGCAGCAACAGTATCTGTGGGCTGACCCAGTCAAATCCACCCACTGGCGTGAGCGCATTGAAGCCGACGGCAAGTTGCGCGTCGGTCTGGTATGGGCTGGCAGCAATCCACGCGAAGACAGTGCAGCCAGCAAGCGGCTCGATGCCGAACGCTCAATCGCGTTTGCCGCCTTGGCGCCATTGCTGGAACAGCAGCAAGCCGTGTTCTATTCACTGCAACTGGGTCAACAGGCAAGCGCACAATTGGCCGCGCATCCGCAAGGACAGCAAGTGCGTGACTACACCGCCGAGTTGAGCGACTTCGCCGACACGGCAGCGCTGATCGACAATCTCGACCTGGTGATTTCGGTCGACACAGCAGTTGCGCATTTAGCCGCCTCGCTCAACAAGCCGGTATGGCTACTCAATCGTTACAACACTTGCTGGCGCTGGCTGCTTGAGCGCAGCGACTCACCGTGGTACCCCAGCATGCGCATCTTCCGTCAGCAACAGGCCGGCGATTGGCAATCAGTCATTGATGAGGTCGGTGCTGCGCTGCGCTTGCGCAATTAAGTTGCGAAGCGCACTTCCGGCAAGCCCCGAATGCCATCAAGTTGTACAGCAAACAGGCCACCGGCAGTCGCCTCCTCGGCACGCGCGGCAGTATCCATACCTTCATGCGCAGTCGTCACGTACAAGGTCGCCAGATCAGCCCCGCCGAAGGCCGCACAACTGACCTGCGTGACCGGCACGGCGACAATGCGGTCGAGCATGCCATCGGGCGCATAACGCACCACGCGCGCACCACCCCATTGCGCATTCCACAGATAGCCCTGGCTATCGATAATGGAACCATCGGGGCTGCCTGTCGCATCCTGCAAATCGACAAATAGCCGCGACGCACCGACAGCACCGCTGACGGGATCGTAATCGCAACACATGATCTGGTTATCCAAGGTATCGCAGTAATACATCTGCGTACCGTCCAGGCTGAAGCAAATACTGTTGGAAATCGCCACACCAGGCAGCGGCAAACGCTGCAGCGAGAGATCCGCATTGAGACGATAAAAACTGGCGATCGGTGCACGTCCAGCATCTTCGTTCAAGGTGCCGAACACAAAACGGCCCTGGCGGTCGCAACGGCCATCGTTCAGACGCGTGCTCGGCAAATCGGCTTCGACGTCGCAGATAGGGGTCATCTCGCCACTATCCAGATCAAAAAATGCCAGCCGCGATGCCAGACCCAATAACAACCGGTTGCTGTCAGTAGTCAGGGCAAACACGGATAGCCGTTCTGGCATCGGCCAACTGCGTGTGTGTTGATTCGCAGGCCGATAATTCCACAATGTCGAGGCATGAATATCAGTCCAATACAACGATTGTGTCCGCTCGCACCAGAGCGGACATTCACCGAGTTCATGTTTGCCGTCAACGATCAGGCTTGCTTGCATTTTTTTGTCTCCGTCATGAATAAAACTGTGCGGTGCACGCAAGGCCTGTGTCAAGCAGAGGTTAGCGCCACATTCTCAACGACATAATTTAAACGAAAAAAGGCAAGCCGGAGCTTGCCTTTCTGGTACTGCCTTTTTTCTACACCTTGCTGCTCGTTATGATCGGATCCTCATGCGATCAGAACGAGTGCGCGATACCGGTGTAGAAGGCGTTTTGGTTCACGCCTGGATTGCTGGTACCAACTTCAACCGCAAAAGTGGTCAGTGCGCTGTTACGCACGGTACCGATACTGGTGTACCAGATCGT
>JAMFSU010000029.1 GCA_026225475.1 Duganella sp. | reverse complement strand
AGTTTGCGACCCTCCCATTTTCTGCAGCGCATCGCTGGGAACCCCGTAGGGGCCAGGATCGCGCGGTCGCCTTCTTTTGCTTAGCTTTTCTTGGCGAGACAAGAAAAGTAAGCGGCTGCCGGGCCGCACCCGGCAAGGTCGTCCGAAGAAAACCCAACATTAGAAACCAAGAAACCAAGAAACCAAGAAACCAAGAAACCAAGAAACCAAGAAACCAACGACAGGTGTTTCTTAACTGAACAGTATTAGACTGCCCAGATGCCTGTTTGGGCTTGTGCGGTACGCGTCAACTTCATGTTTCGCGCGCGCCAACTCCGGCCGTGAGGTAGTCGTCGGCAGCTTAGGGCGCGCAGGTGTATACCGGAATGTCGATGAGGAGGCTTGAAGTTAGCTGACGCGCACGCGTGGACGCAGCAACGGACGTTGCACCAGTTGTGTCAGCAATACGCCCGCCAGGCTGACGCCGCCGCCAATCAAGTGGTAGGCATGCATGGCTTCATGCAGCCACAGAATCGCGAACAGTGCTGTCAGCAGTGGCAGCAGATTGATGAAGATGCTGCAACGATTGGGCCCCAGTCGTTTGACGCCTTCTATCCAGAGAAACGACAGCAGGATCGACGAGCCGATGCCGGAATAAGCAATCAGCGGCAAGGTACGGGCATCGAGCAGCGCAGTGCCGGCCGGCAGCAGCAAAAATTGCGGCAGCATCAACAACAATGCCGCAATCGCCTGCACGTAGATGGCTTGCCATACGGGCACGGTCATTTTCCAATGCCGCAACAAGACGCCATACAGCGCATAAGACAGCGCTGCCAGCAGCATCAGGGCGTCACCGATGTGAACGCCGTCGCGCAGCACTGCACCAACATCACCGTGGCCGACCAGGTACAGCAAGCCCGCAAACGATAGTACAGCGCCGCCAGCCATGCCAACGGTAATTGCTTCACCGAGCACGATCACGCTCAGTAACGCTGTCAGCAAAGGAATCAGCGCGGTGACGATGGCCATGTTGGTTGCCGTGGAGCTTTCGGCGGCGCGATACGACAAGCTCTGGAACAATGCCATGGCCAGCAGGCCGGAGATCGCCAGTTGCCACCAGTGACGGCGGATCTGCGCGCGATTGCGCCACAACGGACGCAAAATGAACGGGCTCATCAGGAGCAGTAACAAAATCAGCCGATAGAAGGTAATGGCAGTCGGTGCAATGGCCGATGCCGCCATTTTGGAAACGATGACGTTACCCGCCCAAAGGACGATGGCAAGAAACGGGTACAGATAGGAAGTCAGTGGCATGTGGTCTCGATCAGATAAGCAAGGACAAGAATAACGAAATGGCAAAACGTCAGTGCATCTTGCTCTAATCTGCTGAGTCGGTCTCGTGCTAATATGTCGATAGTTATCGCAAAAGTGACACTGAGTGGATACCACCAACTACCATCACATGATGGATCGCCAGGCACCGGCGGCGGCGCTGGCAATTGACTATGCGCACGGTCATGTGATCGAGTCGCATCGGCATGCCTACGCGCAGTTGCTGTATGCCATCGAGGGAGTGTTGGTGGTGGAGACCGATGAGGGCCGTTGGGTGGTGCCGCCTACGCGCGGCGTCTGGTTGCAGCCGGAAGTCGATCACCAGGTGCGCATGCGCGGGGATGTCAAGATGCGCACGGTGTTCGTCAACATGCAGGAGTTGCCCAATCTGCCGCAACGTAGCTGCGTGCTCGACATCCCGCCGTTGCTGCGCGAGTTGATCGTGGCAGCAGTCGGTATCGGCCCAGCGTTGCCGGAGCGTAGCCGCGACTGGCATTTACTACATTTGCTGGTGCATGAATTGCGCACAGTTCCGGTGTTGCCGCTGTATCTGCCATTGCCCGCCGATGCCGGCTTGCGCGTGATTTGTGAAGCGCTGATGGCGCAGCCTGACGCCGCCGCCACGGTCGACATGCATGCACAGCAGTTGGGGATCGCGACGCGTACGTTTCATCGTTTGTTTCTGCGCCAAACCGGTATGCGCTTCAGTCACTGGCGCCAGCAGGCGCGCCTGTTGCTGGCACTGGAACATCTGGCGCGCGGCGACAAGGTGATCGATGTCGCGCTGGAACATGGCTACACCAGCCAGAGTGCATTTGCGGCGATGTTCAAGAAACATTTCGGCATTGCGCCGAGCCGCTTTTTTGCTTGAATTCTTTGCTTGAATTTTGCGCATCCGCGAGGCTGCATTGCATCGCTGCAACAGCGGCCAGCGCTTATCATACAACTGGTGTAAACTCTTCCTACCCTAGAAGGCTGCAGAAGCATCAATTTCGCCGAAACAGCCCTGACCCTCATTTACGTCGTTCTGCGTCATCGTGTCTCCCTCGCTCATCGTTCCGCTCATCGTTGGTTGTGCCTTGTTCATGGAAAACATGGACGTCACAGTCATCGCGACTTCCTTGCCTGCGCTGGCACGCGACCTCGGGCAAGACCCGATCACACTGAAACTGGCGCTGACCTCGTATGTGGTCAGCCTCGGCGTGTTCATTCCCATTTCTGGCTGGGTCGCTGACAAGATCGGTGCACGCACCATCTTCCGCTCGGCAATGGTGACCTTCATGGTCGGTTCGATCCTGTGCGGCTTGTCGAATTCGCTGGTGACGTTTATCGCTGCCCGGTTTTTGCAGGGCATCGGTGGCGCCATGATGGTGCCGGTGGGGCGCATCATCATCGTGCGCTCGGTATCCAAGGCCGATCTGGTCAAGGCGATCAGTTATCTGACCATGCCCTCATTGCTGGGGCCGGTGATCGGACCGCCATTGGGCGGTTTTATCACGACCTATTTCCATTGGCGCTGGATTTTCTACATCAATATTCCGATTTGCTTGCTGGGCCTGTATCTGGCCGGGCGTTATTTTGAAAACTTCCGCGAAGCCGATACCGTGCCGCTGGACGTCAAAGGCTTCTTGCTGACGGCCTGCGGCGGCGGTGTGGCTATGCTCGGGTTCTCGCTGCTCGGCGGCCATCTGGTGCCTGGTTGGTTGCCGGTCACCATGTGTGTGGCAGGCTCGCTGGCCTTGCTGGTGTATGTGCGCTATTCGATGCGGATAGACTATCCGCTGCTGGATTTGCGTCTACTCAAGATTCCCACCTTGCGCGCCAGCGTGCTTGGTGGTTCGTTGTTCCGCGTCGGCCTGGGGGCGGTACCGTTCCTGCTGCCGCTGGCTTTGCAGGAAGGGTTGGGACTCAATCCGTTTGAGGCGGGCACGATTACCTGTGCTTCGGCATTCGGTGCGATGTTCATGAAAGCGCTGGCATCCCATGCGCTGCGCCGCTATGGTTTCCGCAATGTGCTGATGGGTAATGCGGTGCTGGCAGGCATGGCAATCGCCTCGTATGGATTGTTTACGTCCAACACACCTTATCTGGTGATGTTGGCGGTGGTCTTGCTGGGCGGGTTTTTCCCGTCCTTGCAATTTACCTGTCTCAATTCGATTGCCTACGCCGACATCAGCAGCCGCGACGCCGGCCGTGCTACCAGTCTGGCCAGCGTGGTGCAGCAGTTGTCGCTCGGCATGGGCGTGACGATTGCCGGCCTGGTGCTGCAGATTTCCAATTATGTGCAAGGCCACACCTCCATCGTGGAGTCCGACTTCTGGCCAGCTTTCCTGGTGGTGGGCTTGTTTTCGGTGGCCTCGGTGCCAGTGACCAGCCGGCTGCCGCGCAACGCCGGGCTGGAGTTGAGTCGTGGCAGGTCGGCGCGCGAGTGACGCCAGTGGTTTCTGGCAGTATGATGAGCTCTCCATGTCATCAGGAGTTCTCATGTCTTTTTCCTCATTGCGCTTGTTCAAGCGTACGTCGATTGCCGCTGCACTGGTGGTGACCAGTACCCTGGCGTTTGCCTTGTCCTTGTCCGATATCAGCAATCAGGATGCCACCAGCGGTTTGAAAGCGGCCTTGGAGAAGGGTGCGTCTACCGCGGTGTCGAAGCTGGGCGTGACCAACGGATTTTTGAATAATGACAAGGTCAAGATTACGCTGCCAAGTCCACTGCAAAAAGCGATGCCGCTGTTGAAGATGACCGGTCAGGGACAGAAGCTCGATGATCTGGTGGTGTCGATGAATCACGCCGCCGAAGCGGCTGTGCCCTTGGCCAAGCCACTGCTGATGGATGCGGTGAAATCGATGACCGTCACTGATGCCAAGAATATCCTCAGTGGTGGGGACACTTCCGTGACCGATTTTTTCCGCCAGAAAACTTCAGCCCAGTTAGGACAGAAATTCCTGCCCATCGTCAAGAAGGTCACCGACGGCAATGGCCTGTCCAGTACCTATAACGCCGCCATGGGCCAGGTCTCCAAGACTGGCATGGTATCGGCCGACCAAGCCAGCGTCGAAGGCTATGTGACGCAGCGCGCGCTGGATGGCTTGTTTTACATGATCGGCGAGGAAGAGAAGGCGATTCGCCAAGATCCCGTCGGTGCCGGTAGCGCCATTATTGGCAAAGTGTTTGGTGCGTTGAAATAGGCTTCTGGCGTGTGATTTCCTCACCTGCTTCGCTAGTGGGAACGCCGATGAAATCGTCAGGAAACCGGCCTTCGGGTCGGTTTTTTTATGTCTAAAGATCGACAGGTTATTACTTGTGAAATTGTCATAGCTAGACCTCATTAAGAAACTTCGTTATACTACGATCCGTCCAAGCGACAACTTTTGTTCAACTACTAAGTAATTTTTGACCCGTCCGCGGGTTGTCTCGTTTCCGGCTTGCCAAGTTTTATGCAAGTTCGGGATGCATAAATTATCGATAACGTTCTCAACGTTTTTCGATTTCATTGCCGCTTCTGGCGGCATTCGACTCGTATCCAAATGATTTGCCCTGCGAGGGCAAGCGAGCCATCAAACATAGTCAAATGTGCCGTCGCGGCAGCGCTGTCGATTGTTGTCGACCTCGTCCCAGACGGCCGCACAGGGGGATAACCATGACGCGAAGTTTTCGCCACGTCATCGGTGGCGCAGCCATTTTCGTGCTCGTCATCACCGGCTTGATCCAATGGATCGGTCTCGACGTGATTACACAATATCAAAGCGACTTGATCTACTACACCGGCAAGCATCTGCAACTGGTGGCATGGTCGATGCTGTTGGCATTGGCCATTGGCGTTCCGGCCGGTGTGCTGCTGAGCCGGCCGCAATTGTCGCGCTATGCCGAGCATCTCATGCAAATCTTCAACATCGGCAACACCATTCCCTCGATTGCCGTACTGGCGTTGGCTCTGGCTTGCTTCGGCATTGGCAATGGCCCGACCATCATCGCCTTGTCGCTGGCGTCGTTGCTGCCCATCGTGCGCAATACCTTTGAAGGTTTGAAAGGGGTATCGGCATCGATGCGTGAAGCCGCCAAAGGCATCGGTATGAAGCCTTATCAGGTGCTGTTGCGGGTCGAATTGCCGAATGCGTTGCCGATCATTGTCGGTGGCGTGCGTACGGCGCTGGTGATCAATGTTGGGACGGCACCGCTGTCGATGCTGATCGGTGGCGAAAGCCTGGGTGGATTGATTTTCCCCGGTATTTATCTGAACAATCATGGCCAGCTACTGCTCGGCGCCGCCGCGACTGCTTTGCTGGCCTTGCTGCTGGACGCTGCGGTGAACCTGCTGAGTAATTGGTATTTATCGCGCCGAGGTTTGGCCGGACAAGGGAACGCATGAAGAACAATTATTTTTCCAAGGCGCTGTTGGCTGCGCTGGGTTTATTGATCGCAGCACAGGCAAGTGCTGCCACGTTGGTGGTGGGCGGCAAGAACTTCACTGAACAGTTGCTGCTGTCTTCCATGACGGCGCAGTATCTGCGCGCGCAAGGTTATGACGTTGAACTCAAGAATGGCCTCGGTTCGACCCTGATGCGCAAGGCGCAGGAGAGCAAGCAGCTCGACATCGTCTGGGAATATACCGGCACCTCCTTGATTGTGTATAACCACGTCGAGGAAAAGCTCGATCCGGGAGCCACCTATGCCCGCGTGAAGGAACTGGACGGCAAGATCGGTCTGGTCTGGCTCAACGAATCGGCGCTCAATAACACCTATGCATTTGCCATGCCGCAGCAGTTGGCTAATGATTTGCAGATCAATACCTTGGAAGATCTGGCGCAGCGGATTACCCAAGATCAGCAGCAAGATGGCAGCAAGCCGCATTTGCTTGGCGTCGACTATGAATTCGCTTCGCGTCCCGATGGTCTGGAACCGATGCAGCAACTGTACGGTTTTAATCTGGAGCGTAGCGAAGTCAAGCAAATGGACCCGGGTCTGGTTTATACCGCCTTGCGTAATCAACAGTTGTTTGTCGGTCTGACCTATTCCTCGGATGGTCGCATCAAGGGCTTTAATCTCAAGCTGCTGGAAGACAACAAGGGCTATTTCGCCGCCTACAAGGCGACGCCGGTGGTGCGCAAGGAAGTGCTGGAACAGAATCCCAAACTGGCAGCGCAATTGAATGCCTTGTCGGCCGTCATCGATACCGAAAAAATGACCGAGCTCAACAAGCGTGTTGATATCGACCAAGAACCGGTCAGCAAAGTAGTGACCGATTTCCTGCAGCAGCAGGGCTTGATTTGAGGAGCGCGCCATGAACCTGTTTCAATACCTTGCCAGCGACTGGCACACCATCCTGCAACTGACTCTGCAACATCTGAAGCTGGTCGGCATCGCAGTCAGCCTGGCGATCGTGGTCGGCGTGCCGCTGGGCATTTTGATCACGCGTCATCGCTGGCTGGCCACGCCTTTGCTGGGACTGGCGACGGTGGTGCTGACCTTGCCTTCGATTGCCTTGTTCGGCTTGATGATTCCGCTGTTTTCTCAGTTTGGTGCCGGCATCGGCCCGTTGCCGGCGATCACGGCGGTGTTCCTGTATTCGCTGCTGCCGATCATTCGCAATACGTTCTTGGCGCTCGACAGTATCGACAGCGGTATTCAGGAAGCCGGCATCGGCATCGGCATGACGTTCTGGCAGCGCCTGCGCATGGTTGATCTGCCGCTGGCCACGCCAGTGATCCTGGGTGGGGTGCGCACGGCGGTGGTGATGAATATCGGCGTGATGGCCATTGCTGCCGTCATTGGTGCCGGTGGTCTGGGCGTGCTGATCTTGCATGCCATCAGCCAGAGCAATGTACAAAAATTGGTGGTGGGCGCTGTGCTCATTAGCGTACTGGCGATTGCGGCAGATTTACTGCTGCAAGCGCTGCAACGAATTCTGACGCCGAAAGGACTGCAAAAATGATCGAACTCGACCAACTCAGCAAAACCTATACCCGTAAGAACGACAATCCGGTCCACGCCGTGGATGCGGTCAGCCTGAAAGTGGCGGAGGGCGAGATTTGCGTCTTTCTCGGCCCGTCCGGTTGCGGTAAAACGACGACCCTGAAAATGATCAACCGGCTGATCACACCGACCTCGGGTCGGGTGTTGCTCAATGGTGAAGACACCACCGGCATCGACGAAGTCAGTCTGCGGCGGCATATTGGTTATGTGATTCAGCAAATCGGCCTGTTTCCCAATATGAGCATCGAAGAAAACATCACCATTGTGCCGCGCCTGCTGGGCTGGGACAAAAAGCGCTGCCGCGCGCGGGCGATGGAATTGATGGCAATGGTGGCGCTCGATCCGAAACGCTATCTGAAGTGTTATCCGCGTGAACTGTCGGGCGGCCAGCAACAGCGTATCGGCGTGATTCGCGCCTTGGCAGCAGATGCACCGGTGTTGTTGATGGATGAACCGTTCGGGGCAGTCGATCCGATCAATCGCGAATCGATACAGAATGAGTTTTTCCAGATGCAGCGCCAGCTCAAGAAGACCGTCATCATGGTCAGCCACGATATTGACGAAGCGATCAAGCTAGGCGATCAGGTGGCGATTTTCCGAGCTGGAAAACTGGTGCAGTTCGATCATCCCGACGCCTTGCTGGCACGCCCCAAGGATGATTTTGTGCGGGCCTTTGTCGGTCAGGATCATACGCTCAAGCGCTTGTTGCTGGTACGTGCCGGCGATGCTGCCACCACGCCGGTCACGGTACGTCCGGGTTTGTCGTTGCAAGATGCAATCGGCTTGATGGATGAACAGGATGCGCGTTACCTGACCATTACTGACAACGACAATCGCGCGCTCGGCTATATCAGCCGCCGCGATATCCGAGAGCGTCGCAGTGATGCAACAACACAAAGTGTCAGTGGCGATCTGGTGCGGCCATTTACCTTGAATGCGACGCCGGATGAAAACCTGCGCGTGGTGCTGTCGAAGATGTACAAGCACAGCGCCAGCTGGATGCCAGTCATTGATGCCGACGGCAGCTATGTCGGCGAAGTGACGCAGGATTCGATTGCCGATTATCTGAGTTCGGGTAAATCGCGCGGTCAGCGTCTGGCAGCTTGATGCAGCGCTAGTGCAACGCGCTAGTCGTTGTCGCTGATGGCGCAGCAGTCGGCAGATGCAAGCGTTAATCTCTGGCGGGAAGGTGCTTTTTTGTCGAAAACTATCTATTTTTAAATAAAAAAATATCAAACTCAATGCAGAAAATATCTCAAATATTGCATTGAGTTTCAGTAAGTTCGAAATTTAATATGATGTTTTTTTTGTAATGTATATATTCCGCCCTTCGTCTAATCGAAGGAGTGTTCATGAACAAATTCAATCTGGTGCAGACCGCTGTACTGGCAGGATTGATTGCAGGCTTGAGCGGTACCGCCTCTGCTGCTGAGGTCGGTACTTGGAATGGCTGGTCGACTGGGGTCTACATTGGCGATGCCTATGGCAAGAGCAAGCTGTCCACCGGAGTCAATGCCAGTGATTATTTCACTGCTTCCGTCGTCGATGGTGCTGGCGCAGTTGAGGGCGCTGGAAGCGGTAGCCGCAGCAGCAATAATTTCCTCGGCGGTGTATCGATTGGCTACGACAAGCAATTCGGCAATGTACTGGTTGGTGGTGAATTTGATTACACCAATTTCAATCGCGATGTGTCGCAGACCACAGCAGCGTATTACCCCTGCTGCGTGAGTTCCGAATTTGGTTTCACGAACAAGGTAAGCGTCTCGTCGGATTGGCTGATGACTGCCCGCACCCGCGTTGGTTATGTTAATGGTAATTCACTGACCTACCTGACGGGAGGACTTGCCGCCACTGATCTGACCGTCAAACATGAATGGGTCGACAGCTATGGTGCGAATGCGCAATCGTCGCGTTCAAATTTGAAGCTGGGTTGGACCCTCGGTGTCGGCTATGAGCATCTGCTTGGCAATAACTGGAGTATCAAAGGCGAATATCTGTATGCCAATTTCGGTAGCTTCTCAAGCCAACCGGGCCCGCTCATGCTAGGGACGACACGGTATGGTGAGATGGAAGGGCGGGGTGACATGAGCGTGCAAATGTTGCGGGTTGGTCTGAACAAACGTTGGTAACAGGCCTGTCTTTCACTGAGTTGTAGAAAAAAATGCCTGAAGCAATCAATGCTTCAGGCATTTTTATTTCATGCACTCAGTCGTGCCGATGTTGCAGGTTACAACTGCCGTTGCATGAACACTGCTTGCCCCATCGCCGGATCAAGCTCGTAGCCAGCAAAGCCGCAGGCTTGATACAGCGCACGCGCCACCGCATTGCCTTGCAAAACTTCCAGCGTTATCTTGCAGCAGCCGAGCTCACGTGCGCAGTCTTCCACGGCTTGCATTAACCGCCGCGCAATGCCGCGACGACGGAATTGCGGTGCCACTGCAAAGTCGTGGATATTGAGCAGTGGTTGGCAGGCGAAGCTGGAAAAGCCTTCGATGCAATTGGCAAAACCAGCCGCTTGCTCGCCGTCGAAGGCGAGAAACACATGCACGTTAGGGCGTTTGTGCAGCTCACCAATCAAGTTGGCACGTACGAAAGGCGAGATTCCTTTACCGCCGCCCATCAGATCGGAAGCATAGGCGTCGAGCATGGCCAAAATAGCTGCACCATGCTGTGGATTGCTCAAATCTGCTTTGACGATATCGATCAAGTCTTTTCTTTCGTACGTTTAGTGCAGGCTGGCGCCGGGCAAATTACCTGCCGCGGCCACCCGAGCGATGTGTCAGTGCAGATGGGCGTGCAGCCGGTCCACGGTTCTGTCCTTGTGCTGGACCTTGCGACTTGGCTGGACCACCTTGACGCGGCTTGGCTGCCTGCGCTTGGCCTTGACCTTGACCAGTTGCAGCGGCACCTGCGGGCTTGTTGGCTTGCGGTGCACGGCTGCGATTGCCGCTGTTGCCACCACCATTGCCGCCACCACCTTGACGGCGATTGCCGTTCTGCTGGCCACCGCCACCGCTGCGCAATTGGATCGGCTGTGCTTTGGCTTTTGGATCAGGTTCGAAGCCGGGAATGAACTCAACAGGGATTTCGCGCTTGATGAAGCGTTCGATGTCACTGAGCAGTTGATGCTCATCCACGCAGACCAGCGATACCGCTGAACCAGTGGCACCGGCGCGGCCAGTGCGGCCGATACGGTGGACGTAATCTTCCGACACATTCGGCAGGTCGTAATTGACGACGTGCGGCAATTGATCGATGTCGATACCGCGTGCGGCGATATCGGTCGCAATCAGGGCCTGCAGTTTGCCGTCCTTGAACTCGGCCAGTGCACGTGTGCGCGCCGCCTGGCTCTTGTTACCGTGGATGGCCATGGCACTGATGCCATCGCGTTCCAATTGTTCGACCAGCTTGTTGGCGCCATGCTTGGTGCGGGTAAACACCAGCACCTGGTTCCATTGGTTGGTCTTGATCAAATGCGCCAGCAATGGGTGTTTCTTGTCGCGGTCGACCGGATGGATCTTTTGACCAATCACTTCAACGGTCGAGTTGCGGCGTGCGACTTCGATCATGGCTGGCTTGTTCAGCAAGCCATCGGCCAATGCCTTGATTTCGTCGGAGAAAGTGGCCGAGAACAACAGGTTTTGACGCTTGGCCGGCAACGCGGCCAGCACCTTGCGAATGTCGCGGATGAAGCCCATGTCGAGCATGCGGTCGGCTTCGTCGAGCACCAAGATCTGGACATGGCGCAAATCGACGGTGTTTTGCTGCATATGGTCGAGCAGGCGGCCCGGTGTCGCCACCAGGATATCGACGCCTTGCTTGAGCAAACGAATTTGCGGGTTGATGCCGACGCCACCGAAGATGCAGGTTGAGGTCAGGTTCAGATATTTGCTGTAGGCACGTACGCTTTCTTCGACCTGGGCGGCCAGCTCACGCGTTGGTGTCAGAATCAATGCACGGATAGGCACATGGCCGTTGATCTTGGTGCGTTCAACGCTGGACAGACGCTGCAGCAAAGGCAGTGTGAAGCCGGCTGTCTTGCCGGTGCCGGTTTGAGCGCCAGCCAGCAGATCACCGCCGCCGAGTACGGCAGGCACGGCTTGCAATTGAATTGGGGTTGGCGTGGTATAGCCTTGTTCGGTAACGGCACGAACGATTTCCTCGGAAAGACCGAGAGCAGAGAATGACATAGTGGAATTGAATAGTATCGGCCTGTCGCCGCAAGGGCGCCAGTCGCAGGCAAACGGGGTTGAAACGTCGGAAGGACAGCGGACTTTGACTGGTGAATGTGCCGCACCCGGCGGAGTATAGCAGGAGAATGCGAGTTTCAGGCATTCTCCTGCAAATCGGCTCCGACAAATGCTCAGGTGCGCGAATGCTGAGCCAGAAACGCCAGCATCGGTGGCAACACCAGTGCGCTGTGCATCAAGCCGCCAAAATGCGTCACCCCTGGCAGCGAGACGAAGTTTCCATGCGGCAGCAGTGCAGTGGCGCCTTGGACTGCCGTGTGGCGGGCATCGGCGTCGCCGCAAAACATCAGGCTGGGCAGGTCGATCTGTGCCAGCAAGTCATCCATGGCCGGGCGCGGCTGTTGGGCTGCGGCTGCCAATGCTGGCAAATCGTTGGCGCGGATCAGCATTTTTACTTCGGGTGAAATTCGTTCATTGAGCACGCTTTCGAAGGCGCTGATGAAGGCCGTGGGGTCTTCGCCAGTGATGCCCTGGAACGCATCCCAACTAGCATCTGCGTAGGGATGTGCGGCCCCCAGCAGCAAGGTATGCAGACGTTCGCGTGCATGGCGCACCATGCCGTAGCCAACCCAGCCGCCCAGCGAATAGCCGCAATAATTGATCTTTTCAATGCCGAGATCGTCGAGTACGGCCAGCACGTCCTCAGTGCGTTGTTGCAAGGTATAGGCCGCGCTGTCATGCGGCTTGTCGCTCAAACCGTGGCCGAGCGCGTCAAGCGCGATGACGCGATAGTGCTGTTGCAGCACGTCGGTAAAGCCGAAGAAGCGCCAGGCCTGCGAACTGCTGGTGAAGCCGTGATGCAATAACAAATTGGGGCCGTCGCCGCTGATGTCGTAATGGATGCGCCGACCGGCACTGAGGGCAAAGGGCATGCAGTATTCCTGTTGTTATTGGCGTGGCGTTCAGTTTGTTCACGCAGGTTTTGGCTTGCATTTATTGAGCAGGGCGTGCGAGCGGCTGCGGATTTCTTCTATCGACAAATCTTCTTTGTGCGTGGCAATCGACCAGATATGGCCGTAAGGATCGCGCAGCATGCCAGAGCGGTCGCCGTAGAACTGATCCTGCACTGCGCGCAGCTGAGTTGCGCCGGCGGCCAGTGCCTGCGCAAAAACAGCATCGACTTCATCGACATAAATCAGCAGGCTGATGCCGGCACCGCCCAGTGTTTTGGGGCAATGAATGCCCATTTCGGCAAATTCATCGGCGAGCATGATACGGGCGTTGCCGATCTGGATTTCTGCGTGCCAGATTTTTTGATGGGGGCCGTCCAGACGCATGATTTCGCTAGCGCCGAAGGCCTGACGGTAAAAATCGATGGCACTGCGGGTATTGTCGACGATCAGATAGGGTGTGACGCTGCTATAGCCGTCAGGGAGGGAGTGTGCGGTCATGCGAGTCTCCTTTGTTGTGGCTGGCAACCCCGCGTGCATGGCACGCGGGGCCTCCTGGCGTAACGCTGGGATTGCTCCGGCTCTGCGACCGGATCGCTTCTGTTGAGGCACATTCTGCTGGTGTGGCCAGCATCTTGCAAGTGTTGCAGTGGTTACTGTGTTTGCCGATGTTGTTTGCTGCAGCTTAGGCAAATTCTGATAACAGATTGACCTGTTGCGAGAAAATCTTGGGGTTGCCGGCCAGTACATCGCCCTTGTACAAATAGTCCGATTCACCCTTGAAGCTGCCGATCAGACCACCGGCTTCCGATACCAGCAGCGCACCGGCCGCGATATCCCAAGGCTTGAGGCCCTTTTCAAAGAAACCATCAAGGCGGCCAGCAGCAACATAGGCCAGATCCAGTGCAGCAGCACCCGGACGGCGCAGACCGGCACAGCTTTCGGTCATGATGCGGAACATCTTCATGTATTCGTTCAAGCCTTGCATGTCGCGGAACGGAAAGCCGGTACCAATCAGGGCATCGGCAATCTTGTCGCGTTTGCTCACTCGGATGCGCTTTTCATTCAGATAAGCGCCGGCGCCCTTGGAGGCTGTGAACAAGTCGTTGCGGGTAGGATCGTAGACCACGGCTTGCGTGATCTGGCCGCGTTGCTGCAAGGCGATCGAGACGCAATATTGCGGAAAGCCATGGATGAAGTTGGTGGTACCGTCGAGTGGATCGATGATCCAGACGTTTTCATTGTCGTCGTGCAAATTGGCAGAAGCGCCCGATTCTTCGGCCAGGATGGCGTGATCCGGATAAGCAGTCTTGAGTACCTCGATAATTGCGTCTTCGGCAGCCCGGTCGACTTCGGTCACGAAATCGTTGTGCTGTTTCTTGGTGACCGTCAGTATTGAGACGTCGAACGAGGCACGATTGATGACGGCGGCGCCGCGGCGAGCAGCTTTGATCGCCGTATTGAGCATTGGGGGGATGAGCATCCTGAGGGTTCCGTTAAAATGGCGGCTTAAGTGTTCATTCGCACCGGCTTTTTTGGCCGAGCGCGGTTAGCACAACAATGAAATTAATGAGCGGTGCAGCGTCAGAAGTTGTCGTATTGGAAATAATCCGGTGTTCGCCAGCAAAAATATCTGCTGGCGGCGATGGTTTTTGACGTGCCAATCCCGCTATTTTAAATGAACAAGCCCAAAATCGATAATTCTGTTTTCAAACGCCTGCGTTTTGTGTTGGTGGAAACCAGCAGTCCAGGCAACATCGGCGCCGCCGCACGCGCTATCAAAAACATGGGCTTTGGCGAGCTGGTGCTGGTCAACCCGCGCTTTGCCAATGCGGTCAACGAGGATGCCGCGATTGCCTTTGCCAGTGGCGCACAGGACATCCTGGCTGGGGCCAGGATTGTCTCCTCGGTGAGTGAGGCGCTGGAGGGCTGCAATTTTGCCGCTGCCATCAGCGCGCGTCTGCGCGAATTTTCGCCGCCGGTGATCACGCCGCGTGCGGTTGCTGGTCAGTTGGTCAGCGATACCACGTTGCAGGCGGCGTTGATTTTCGGCAATGAACGCTTCGGCTTGCCCAATGAGGTCGTGCAGCAGTGCAATGTGTTGATCAATATTCCGGCCAATCCGGAATATTCGTCGCTGAACTTGGCGCAGGCAGTGCAGGTGCTGGCCTATGAGTGCCGCATGGCGGCATTGGAAGCTGCTGAAGGCGTTGCGCCGGCAAGCATCCAGTCGCTCAGCACAATTGGTTTTCAGGGCGAAATGGCTGGCCTGGCCGAAATTGAGGGGATGTTCCATCACCTCGAAGAAGCCTTGGTCGCCATTGAGTTTCTCAAGCCCGATAGCCCCAAAAAATTGATGCCGCGCTTGAAACGCCTATTCGCGCGCACCCAGTTGGAAACCGAAGAGGTCAATATTCTGCGCGGCATCGCACGCCAGATTTTGGCGCCTAAACAAGAAAGAAAGCCCAAGCAATGAGCAAGTTGAGTCTGGATCGTATTCTGCAATCGCAAGGTTTCGGATCACGCAAATATTGTCGCTCCCTGATTGAAGATGGGGAAGTCAGCATTGCCGGCGAGGTGGTGGATGATTACCGTGTGACGCCGGACACCGAGCATTTGGTGTTGACGCTGTTTGAGGAAGAGTGGACTTATCGCGAGCATGTCTATATCGCGCTCAACAAACCTGCCAATTTTGAATGTTCGCGCAAGCCCAGCCATCATCCGGGCGTGTTGACGATCTTGCCGGAGCAGTTTTCCTGGCGCGATGTGCAGCCGGTCGGTCGGCTTGATCATGACACCACGGGCATGTTGCTGATGTCAGACGACGGCGCCTTCATCCACGCGCAATCGTCACCCAAGCGCCACGTACCCAAGGTGTATGCCGCCACGACCCACGATGCGGTCAGCGATGAATTGATCGCGCAATTGCTCGGCGGCGTGCAATTGCATGACGAATCGGTGCCACTGGCTGCGGTGACGTGTCGCAAGCTCGATACGCATCTGCTGGAAATCGTTCTGGAACAGGGCAAATACCATCAGGTCAAGCGCATGCTGGCAGCGGCCGGTAACCATTGCAGCGCGTTGCGGCGTACCGCCATTGGCAGTCTGCAACTGGAGGCGCTGGAGCTGGAAGAGGGCGAATGGTGTTATCTCGATGCGGCACAATTGGCGTTGCTGGTACCCGCCTGAGTCGGCGCTGATGACATGACAAAAATCCCAGCACTGTATCTGCGCGGCGGCACCTCCAAAGGCGTGTTCTTCAACGCCGCTGATTTGCCTGCGGATGCGGCCCAGCGCGACGCCTTGCTGTTACGCGTCATCGGCAGTCCCGATCCCTACGGCAAACATTCCGACGGCATGGGTGGCGCCACTTCCAGCACCAGCAAAGTAGTGATCCTGGCACCGTCGAGGCAGGCAGGTTGCGCGGTCGATTATCTGTTTGGCGCAGTGGCCATCGATGCGCCGCTCATTGATTGGTCGGGCAACTGCGGCAATCTCTCGGCCGCCGTCGGTCCGGCTGCCTTGTACATGGGTTTAGTCAGGGCACCAGATGGTGCCGGCACGCATGCGGTCACCATCTGGCAGCAAAATATCGGCCAGAAAATCATCGCGCACGTGCCGCTCACCAGCGATGGTTTGCCGTGTGAAATCGGCGTGTTTCAGGAAGACGGCGTTGCCTTTTCCGGTGGTGAAATCGTGTTGGAGTTCGTCGAGAGTGCGACGCCGACGACGGCGTTGCTGCCGACCGGTAATATTGTCGATCTGCTCGATGTGCCGGGTGTCGGCCAAATCGAAGCGACCTTGCTGACGGCCGGTAATCCGAGCATTTTCATTCATGCAGCGGCCATCGGCATGAGCGGGCGTGAACGGCAAAGCGAGGTCAATGACAATGCTCAATTATTGCAGCGCTGTGAAGCAATACGCGCACATGCTGCCGTCATCATGGGCTTGGTGCCAGATGCCGAGACAGCTACCCGAGAGCGACCCGCGACACCAAAACTGGCCTGGGTTGCACCGGCCGCGGGCTATGTCTCCAGCGCCGGTGTGAGCGTGGCAGCGGAGCAAATTGATGTGTTGGGACGGATCCTGTCGATGGGCAAGCTGCATCATGCGTTCACCGGTACCGGTTCGATTGCGCTGGCAGTGGCAGCAGCGTTGCCGGGGTCGGTGGTCGCGCAAAACTTGCCGTCGCTTGTGTCGCAGCAAGTGCGGCTGGGCCATGTGTCAGGTCGTTTGGCAATTGGTGCAACCGTGGTGCAGGAGCAGGGTGTCTGGCGCATGGACAAGGCGATTTTGTCGCGTAGTGCGCGTCTGCTGATGTCGGGTTGGGTGCATCTGCCGTGAGTGCGGCAGGCAGGTGAGGCGATGGTGCGATTGCGCGTTTGCCCAGTGTCACTGCCTGCGCAGCGACACTGGCATCAATCATCTCAATGACGCGTATCTGTCTGTGGTACTGCTTGGGCTGCGGTTTCAGCAACAAACAACTGGGCGCAGTCGACAGCATCGAACTCATAATGCAGGCCGCAAAAGTCGCAGCTGATGCCGAGTGTCTCCTGCGTGGTCAGGGCGTCTTCAATTTCTGCCTGACCCAGCATCTTCAACATGGAGCCGACTTTTTCACGTGAGCAGGAGCAGTGAAATTGTGGATACAGTGGTTCGAAGACGCGGATGGTTTCTTCCCAGAACAACCGATGCATCAAGGTATCGATGTCGGTCGTCAGCATTTCGCTGCTGCGCAGCGTGTTGCCGAGCATCGATAGGCGATTCCAGGTTTCCAGATCATCTTGCGGGGCATTCTTGCCGCCTTCGGTCGGCAGTTTTTGCAGCAGCACACCGCGCGAGACCTTGTCGTCTGCAGCCAGCCACAGCTTGGTGTCGAGCTGTTCCGAACGCAACATGTAGTTTTCGATCACGCTGGCGATATCGTCGCCATCGAGCGGTACGATGCCTTGATAGGTTTGCTGACCCGGCATTTTGTCCTTGGGATCGAGCGTAATGGCGAAGCGGCCATGGCCGTTGACGTTGACCATCTGCGACAGCGTGGCGCCGTCATGCACGGTGGCGCCTTCGCTGATCTTGGCGGTGGCGCGCAATTGCATATTGGAATCGCATTCGACCACCAGCAGCTTGACTGGGCCATCACCGTGAATTTGCAGCACGATGGTGCCGTTGAATTTAAGATTGGCAGTCAACAAGGCCGCCGCCGACAGCATCTCGCCGAGCAGCGTCTTGACCGCAATTGGATAGTCGCGGCGAGCCAGCACCTGTTGCCAGGTCATCGAGAGATCAACCAATTCGCCGCGTACCGGCGCATTGTCGACCATGAATTTTTGCAGCGTATCTTTCATTGTGTCTTTCTGGTGTGCCACGGTCGGTGTCCAGCCGCAACGGGGCAAAGTGCCTGATTTTTCGAGAACGCCTCAGGCAATGCGTGTGAGACTGGTTTTGAACAACTGCGCGCGTTCGACATAACTGGCGGTGCCGGCATGCATGCGGGCAATGTCCTCCGGTGTGAGCGTGCGCACCGCCTTGGCGGGTGAGCCAATGATCAGCGAGTTGGCCGGAAACTCTTTACCTTCGGTCACCAGTGCACCGGCGCCAACCAGACAATTGCTGCCGATCTTGGCTCCGTTGAGCACGATCGCCTGGATGCCGATCAAGGCGCCATCGCCAATCGTGCAACCATGCAACATGGCTTGATGGCCGATCGTGACATTGTTGCCGATATGCATGGGATATCCGACATCGGTATGCAATACCGCGCCTTCCTGCACATTGCTGTTTTCGCCAATATCGATCAACGCGTTGTCACCGCGGATGCTGACATTGAACCATACGCTGGCATGCTCCTGCAGCCTGACCTTGCCGACCACCACGGCCGATTCGGCAACGTAGGCAGTTTCTGCGATTTGCGGTGTATCTTGCTCCAGTTTGTAAATTGCCATACTAAAATGTCTCCTCGTATTATTCGGGTAACGGCCAATGCGAGAATGCAGACTCCCATATTGGGATGGTCTGCGTTCCATCAACCCATCATTTTACCGCTGCTTCCATGAATACACCGACGAACCAGAATTTGCCAGACGCCGATTTTTCCACGGTGAAAGAATTGCGTCGCGGCGCCTTGGCCAGTCTTGCGGTTGGCGATTGCGCAACAAAACTGCTTGCCGTGCAACATCTGCAGCAGGCATGGCGCAACGGTACGCTGGCACTTGATGATGTGGCCGCGTTGTCCTGTCAAGGCCTGGCACTGCCCGGTCGGCCAACGCAGCCGCTGCTGGTGCCGCCATTGCAGGTCAAGACGCGTTCAATGCGGACCCCGGAAGGACGGGCTGCCTTGATTCATGCACTGGCCCATATTGAATTCAATGCCATTAATCTGGCGCT
>JAMFSU010000001.1 GCA_026225475.1 Duganella sp. | reverse complement strand
GCCCGGATCGCGCGGTCGCCTTCTTTTGCTTAGCTTTTCTTGGCGAGACAAGAAAAGTAAGCGGCTGCCGGGCCGCTCCCGGCTAGGTAGTCCGAAGAAAACAAAGGCTCAACTACGCACTGAGGTACCCGGCTAGGTAGTCCGAAGAACACTAAACATCAGCAGCCAAGAAAAACACGCCAGCGTTAAAAACCATTCCAACTACCGAGAAAATCTCAGCCACGCATCATTTCCATTCCAGAATCGCACTCTTCTTATCCAGCCAATGCACCTTGATATTCGCCGGATTAACATTGCGTCCGGCACAGGCGCTGGCTGCCAGTGGAAACGGCGCATCATAGTAACGGCCATCGTTGGATGAGCGCATGCGCGTCTGCGGTGCGTTTTGCTTGATCCAGTCGGCGGCACTGGTACGCATGAAAATCATGCAGGCGCTGCCATCGCGGTCGCCGATCTGGCATTGGCAACTGCTACCTGGAGTGCTGACCACTGGCTTGTCCGGCACTGCCGGCTGCACGTAGCCATAAGGTACGCCACCGACAGCATTTTGCCCGATGGCCGCACCGGCTGCTGCGGCAGCGGAACTTCTGGCATTGCTCATATTGGTCGCATTGCTGCTGGTGGTATCGGTACTGCTGGTGCCTGCAGCATTGGCAATGACCACCACCGACGAGGCTAGCACTGCCAGCAGCGCGAATTTCAGAATGGCATTCATGATATAGCTCCCTGGATTGACAATTTACGCGCTCGACTTTGCCTGCAAGCGCCACAAGGTGGTCACTTCCTTCACCCGTGCTGCATGCAATGGATCGTCGGCATCGGTCGAACGTGTATGACGCGGTTTGATATCGTGGCGTGCAATGACGACCAGGCCAGCCTGATCAATCAAGCTGGCTAAGGCATCGCGTGGACGCAAACCCAGATGCTCGGCAAAGTCGGACATAATCAGCCAGCCCTCGCCCCGTGCGGTCAGATGCGCCGGCAAGCCGACCAGAAAGCCGCGCAGCATGCGGCTATCCGGGTCATACACAGCAGCTTCGATGGCCGAACCCGGCTTGGCCGGTACCCACGGTGGATTGCACACCACCAGCGGCGCCCGTCCTGGCGGGAACAAGTCGGTCATGCTCAATTCCACCTGCTTTGCCACGCCGAGACGCTGCAGATTGTCGGCCGCGCACGCCAGCGCGCGTGGATTTTGATCGGTCGCGACGATTTTCTTGACGCCGCGCCGGACCAGCAATGCGGCCAATACCCCGGTGCCAGTGCCGATATCGAATGCCAGCTCCGTGCTTGGCAATGGCGCCTGTGCCACCAGATCAATATATTCGCCGCGCACTGGCGAAAACACGCCGTAATAAGGGTGGATGCTGGCGCCCAGTGCGGCCACCGGCACGCCTTTCTTGCGCCATTCGTGGGCGCCGATCAAACCCAGCACTTCGCGCATCGAAACCACGCTGGCAGCGTCGTCGCCGGCAGCCGTTGGCGGCCCATAGGCTTCGCTACAGGCCAGTTGTACGTCGGGCGCGCGTCGCAATGGAATGTGGTATTCGCCATCCAGCGGCAACAACAGCATGCCGAGAATACGGGCACGTTGCGCCTGCGCCTGGCGGTGCTGATGAAATGACAGCGTGATGGCACCGGCGGCAGGCTTGCCCACTGGTTTGCCGTCCGGCTTGCGTTCGGCGACCTTGCGGTCAATGCGGCGCGCCAGCGCTTGCAGTAATTGCCGGGCGTTCTGATAGTCACCGCGCCAGAGCAGCGCAGTGCCTTCGCAGGCGAGTTTGTAGGCGACGTCGGCAGCGATCCGGTCGTCTGCCAGTTCAACCTTTTTGGGTGCCGGATTGCCAGCTTCGGAGCGCCAGCGGGCAGAACGATTTTCCCCTGATTCTATCCAACTGATGATGGGAAATTCGCTCATGATGATACTTTCTGTGTAAGTGATAACGCTGTGTCAAGCGACACGCATGCCGCAGTGTAACAAAAATGTCGTCGGCATTTCCCGGCACGAGAGGCCGACATCTCTTATGATAAGCAGGTTACTCACCGCTGGAGACCCTATGTCCGAACCAATTCTTCGTCAAGACGACGCCAATCATGCCCACCTGAAACAGATCCTGGCACAACTGGAAGTCGAGTTGCAGCAGATTCCTGATGATGCCTTGTATGCGGCCAGCCTCAAACGCGACTTTGCTGCCCTCAAGCAGCACCTGGACTTGCCGGAAGCCAACACCGGCATGCTGCGCGACCAGATCGGTCGCACTCGCCATTCGGCACAGGAATTGATGGACACGGTGGAGGGCGCAATACTCAAGGATAGTCCTTACGTTGCCGAACTCGGCCGCATTCTGGGCATGATTTAACGCCCGCACCGTAGCCGTTAAAAAAAGCCTGAGCGCATAGCGCCAGGCTTTCTCCATCACGACGACATTTTTGCTGCGCTTTTGCATCACTTCTCAGGCAACGGAATCCATTCCACCTCGCCCGGAATCACTGCAAACTTACTGCGATCCTGTGCGCGCCAGGCAAGCTTGGCGGTCTCGATCAATTCTTTGCTGCTGGCGACGAAGTTCCACCAGACGAAGCGCGGTCCATCGATCGGCTCACCGCCCAAGAGCATGAACAGGCTATCGGTCGATGCGGTCAACACCGCTTCATTGCCTGGCTCCAGCACCGCCAGCACACCGGCCTCCAGGGCTTCGCCATCAACCGCCGCCGCGCCTGTGACGATATAGACGGCACGTTCGCTGTAATCGGCCGGCAGTTGCAACGACGCGCCGGCTGGCAAACGAACGCAGACATACAAGGTCGGACTGGAAGTCTTGACCGGTGATATCTGGCCAAATGCCTGCCCTGTCAACAAATGCACACTGGCAGCGCCGATCTCGAAGTGCGGCATCTCGCTTTCCGCATAGTGATGAAAGCTGGCAGCGCCCTGCTCTTCTGACTGCGGCAAGGCCACCCACATTTGCAGACCATGCACCGGCACCTTGGCGTCACGGATATCTTCCGGAATGCGTTCGGAATGCACGATACCGCCACCGGCTGCCATCCAGTTGACCGCGCCCGGGGTAATCCGCTGCACCACACCGAGGCTGTCACGATGCATCATGGCTCCCGAAAAAAGGTAGGTCACGGTCGCCAGCCCGATATGCGGATGTGGCCGCACGTCGCCTTCGGTGGTGTTGCTGTCAAACTCCACCGGTCCCATGTGATCAAAGAAGACAAACGGGCCGACGGTGCGCACTGCGGCGGCCGGCAGCAGGCGTCGCACCGGAAAACCGACATCGCGCACCAGGCCGTGGATCAAGTGACGAATGCTGCTCATGATGTTCCTTCGCAAACTGGCATGTGTTTAAAACCGACCGGCACGGAAGTCATCCATTGCCTGCTCGACTTGTTCTCGCGTATTCATCACGAACGGCCCCCATTGCGCAATCGGTTCATTGAGCGGCTGTCCGGAAATCAGCAAGAAGCGGCTATCCTGCGTCGCCTGCAAGCTTACCCCGGCAGCGCCTGCCGTGTTGCTCAAAATCGCCATGCGGCCAGCCGCTGCAGTGCGCGGCGTTTGCTCTTGCGACCCCACTTCCAGTTCACCTTCGTAGACATACAAGAAGGCATTGTGCGACTCGGGAATCGGCAACGACAACTGTTGCCCGGCGGCGACGTGCAAATCCAGATAGAGCGGTGCCGTGGTTGGCCGCTCTATTGCGCCCTTGACGCCAAATGCCTCACCGGCCAGCACGCGCACCTTGACGCCTTCCTGCGGTGACACTTCCGGAATGCCTGCCGAGGCAATATCGCTATAGGACGGCGCAATCATCTTGTCAGCGCCAGCCAGATTGACCCACAACTGGAAGCCGCTCATCAGTCCGTCTTCCTGTTCCGGCAACTCGGAATGCACCAGGCCGCGACCGGCGGTCATCCATTGCAGGCCACCCGGCTCCAGCAGGCCTTCATTACCGGCATTGTCGCGATGGCGCATGCGCCCTTGCAGCATATAGGTCACGGTTTCGAAGCCGCGATGCGGATGGTCGGGAAAGCCAGCCAGATAGTCCGCTGGTTCATCTGAATGAAAGTTATCGAGCATCAGAAACGGGTCGAGCCGGTGTTGCAGATCGTGGGTCAACACGCGGGTCAGGCTCACGCCTGCGCCATCCTGGGTGGCGACACCGGTGACCAGGCGTTCCAATTGACGGGTATAGGTGGTACTCATGGTAAATCTCCTGTCTGGCGGCGGCACCCGCAATGAATGCGGTGCCGCGCAAGCTTAACAATAATGAACGACAAAAGTGAAACCGGTATTACGCGTCGTTGGGCTTGACCGACCAGAACAGCAACAAGGCACCAATGATAGACACGTTCTTCAAGAAGTTGTTGAGCTGGCCTTGCATGGCAGCAGCATCAACAGCCCAGAAACGGTGTGCAGCCAAGGTTGCGCCGACGGTAAAGATGGCAATCAGCAGCGCCGCTGGCCGTGCAAAGCGGCTGCCGGTCAGCAGCAACAGACCCGCACCGGCTTCCACCAGAATGGCGACAATCACCGCCAAGGTCGGCATTGGCAAGCCGAGGCTGCCCATGTAAGCGACGGTGCCGGAAAAACCGACGATTTTCAGAATGCCGGAAATGACGAACAACGACGCCAGCAGGATACGGCCAAAGCTGTAAGCAAATTTAGAATTGATCATGATGTAACTCCCTCGATATTTTTGGTCAATGGTGGGATGCCGGCGCCCTTGGGGTCGTGCATCAGAAAACATGTTCAGATTAAACCCAACACTCACCGAAAGAAATTGATCATTTTTCTAGTATCTATATCAAATTATTAGATATAGTTGCAAACATGAACATAGAACGCTTTTCTCTCGACCAGTTGCGGGTATTTGTCCAGATCGCCGACAGCGGCAGCTTTCTGGCTGCGGCAAAAGCGCTTGCGCGGGCCCAGTCGGCCGTCAGCTATGCCATTGGCGCGCTCGAAAGCCAACTCAACGTCGCCCTGTTCGACCGCAGCGGTTATCGGCCGCAACTGACCGATGCCGGCGCCGCCTTGTTACGCGATGCGCGCCAGGTGCTGGATCAGGTTGATTCCTTGCAGGTGCGTGCCAGTGCCTTTGCGCATGGCCAGGAGCTGGAAGTCGCACTGGCCGTCGATGTGTTTTTCCCGACGGCCTGCCTGGTGGATTTACTGCGCCGTTTTCGCGACGCATTTCCGGCGGTGACGGTGCGACTGGAAATCGAAGCCCTGGGCGCCGTGGCCGAGCGCGTCATTGACGGCCGCTCGATGCTGGGCATTCTGGGTACCTTGCCGACCACGCCGCCCAATCTGCTGCGCGTGACCTTGCCCAGCGTGATGGTGGTCGGCGTAGTGGCGCCCGAGCATCCATTGGCAGCGCTCAAGGGGCGGATTCCCGACACATTGCTGGCACAGCAAACCCAGTTGGTCTTGAGCGACCGCAGCGAATTGACCGCGCGTCAGGATTTCTCGGTGCACTCGCGCCTGTCATGGCGCATGAGTGATCTAGGCACCAAGCACGCACTGCTGCGCGCCGGCATGGGTTGGGGTTATATGCCGGAACACGTCGTCAAGGATGATCTGGCCAGCGGCAAACTGGTACGGGTGCTGACCGGGCAACATCCACCGGGCGGTATGGCGTTACCGATCCAATGCGTTTATCGCCCCGATTACCGCGCCGGCCCGGCGTTGTCTTGGTGGCTCGATTCGTTGGCGGCGTTGACCACACTGAATTAGAGAGCCTACAAAATGTCGATAGCAAGTCTGCGCCGACGCAGACGGTACTGCTTACGGCAAGCAGATGCAATGCCGCTAGCGGCATTTACCAGACGCTCTTAATACGCACTGAAACGACTGCGATACTGCACCGGGCTCACACCAAACTGGCGCTGAAATACCCGCCGCAGATTTTGTTCTTCGCCGTGACCGGTTTCGGTGGCGATACATTTGAGTGGCAAATCGGTTTCTTCGAGCGCCCTGCAGGCTGCTTCCAGGCGCATTGCTTCAACCGCCTTGGCGGGAGTGCGACCTTGCTCTGCCACATAAGTGCGGGCGAAGGTGCGCGGACTCATGCTGACCTGACTGGCGAGATTTTCCACCCTTAGGTCATGCTTGAGATTGGCGGCGATCCAGGCATGCAGGTCGGCAAACCGCGCACCATCGACCGACTGTGACATCAAGGACACACTGAATTGCGACTGGCCACCGGGACGTTTGATAAACATCACCATTTGCCGTGCCACGGCAATGGCAAGCTTGTGCCCATAATCCTGTTCGATCAACGCTAGCGTCAGATCAATCCCAGCGGTCACGCCGGCCGAAGTCCAGATGTCACCGCAGCGGATGAAAATAGGTTCGGGATCGACCTTTACTGCGGGATATTGCTGTTGCAATCGTCGCGCCCAATCCCAATGTGTGGTCGCGCGGTGGCCCTCCAGCAACCCGGCTGCGGCCAGCAGAAAGGCGCCGGTACAGACCGAGCACACGCGCCGCGCTTGCGCAGCATGGTCGCCGATCCACTGCACCAACAAGGGATCGCAGTGAAACACCTCGCCCAGACTACCGCCTGGGACCATCAACGTATCAATCTCGCCGCCATCGAACGCGGCCAAAGGCTGTGTCATCACCGTTAGGCCGGCACCGGTCAAGACCGCGCCACCCTGCGCCGACAATACGTGCATCTCGTAGCGCAAATGTGCCTGCTGCGCAGTCACGACAGCAGTTTGCCGACAAGCCATGGAAAATGCCTGCAATGGCCCACTCAAGTCAAGCAGATTCATGCCTGGATAGGCCAATAAAACAATGCGCAAGGGCTTGCTGGTCATCGTGAAGAAACTCGCTACTGAAATGAAATCAATTGAGGGTGCTTGCCGTATTGCGTGACGAAACCATCATCCAGTACACATTAATGGCCACGCAGAGGAGCAACAACGGCACGATCGCAACATTGAGCGCGGACCAGCCATAATGCGCCAGCAAAGGTCCCGCAACCAATGTCGCCAGTGCCGTGGCAGCATACCGCAAAAACTCTGACAAGCCTTGCGCGCGGGCGCGCTCGGAGGGTCGATACGATTGCGCCAGCAAGGTGGTACCGCCGACGAACATAAAATTCCAACCGACCCCGAGGCAAAACAGCGCCACATAAAAGGCTGGCAAACTACTGTCCGACATGGCCACCACGGCACACATCAGATTCAATGCCACGCCAGCTAATACCACCGGCCCCAATCCGCAACGTTTGATCAAACTGGCGGCAAAGAACGACGGCGCGTACATCCCGACCAGATGCCATTGGATAATAGTGGCGCCCTCCTCAATGCTGTGATGGCAAGCCACCGCTGCCAATGGCGCCGCCGTCATGATGAACATCATCACAATCGATCCCACCACATTATTGGCCAGCGCCGCCAGAAATACCGGTTGCCGTACAATCTCAGCCGTCGAACGCGCCGGTGTCAATGCCGATGCCAACGCGCCGGCGTCCACTGGCGCTGCGGCAGTGTCACGATAAAACGCCAGCAGCAACACGACCGACAACGCCGCCAGCGCAGCCACCATCAAATAGGCGCCGGCAAACAACGCCGCCGGAAACAGATCCTTGCTCCAGGCAGCCAATGCTGGCCCCAGCACAGCGGCAATCACGCCGCCGGCCAGCACGGTAGAAATGGCCCGACTCTTGAACATTGGCGCGACGGCATCCGCCGCCGCCAAACGATAATATTGCGCAAAGGCCTGAAACACGCCGACAGCGGCGGTGCCGACGCAAAAACTCCAGAACTGACCGTGAAATACCGACCAGACCGAAATGACGCCACCAACGGCGCCGACGAAAGCACCCAGTGCGAAACTGCGGCGGCGTCCTAGCCGCTGGATCAGAAATGCCGCAAACCAGGTCACCAACGCACCAGCGACCGTGATCAAAGCAAATGGCAAGGTTGCCAACGCTTTGTCCGGCGCCAACTGGTACCCTGTGAGCGCCGTCAAGGTCAGATCGATGGAAATGGCGCAAGTAAACAATCCTTGGCAGAGTGCCAGGATGCGGGTGTTGCGTTGCGCAGTCTTGCCATCGGCGTCGGTTGCCTCTGGCTGACGATACGGCAAATGCGGTTGGTGCGATTGTGTCACGACATGTCCTGTGGCGAATTAAACGAAACCATTGCTGCTAACGGCGTGCACAACAGTGAATCCCAGTGCACTGCAAAATTGTCTGATTCCGTGCAAGATGTCGTCAATGACACAAAACGATCAATTTCTGCCACCTGGAGTTTCACCATGCTCATGAATGTCAACGAATCCGCCCTGCTGATCATCGATGTCCAGGAAAAACTGATGCCGGCGATTCAGAACGGTCCCACCGTGCTGGCGCAAAATATCCGCCTGGCCACCATCGCCAGCCTGCTCGGCCTGCCAGTGATCGCGACCGAGCAGACGCCCGACAAGCTCGGTCCCAATCACCCCGAGATCAAACGACTGAGTGACCGCACGCTGGTCAAAAGCCATTTCGATGCCTGTGTCGATGGCTTGCCTGCGGCTTTCCTGTCGGCGTGCAAAGAAGTCATCATCAGCGGTTGCGAAGCCCATGTCTGCCTGTTGCAAACCGCCATGACGCTGCTGCAAAATGGCTACCGGGTCTGGGTCGTCATCGATGCCACCGGTTCGCGCAAGATCGCCGATCGCGATGCTGCATTTGCCCGACTGGCACAAGCTGGAGCGTATCTGGTCACGCTGGAAATGGTGGCCTTTGAATGGATGCGCGACAGCCGCCATCCGCTGTTTCGCGAAGTGCTCAAGCTGATCAAGTAGACTTGATAACCTCTGACATCAAAAATAACCTAAAGATAAGTAGAAAATTGACGCCGCTGTGCGTTGATGACAGATAGCATACGCATGAGATTTTTTACAACACCGCATGGCAACACCGATCACCCAGGAGAACACACCCCCCATGTCCAGTCTTAGCAACGCCGCCCCGGCACCGACCGTACAGGCGCTCCAGGCCAGTTGTGCTGGCTGCAGCATGCATCAGCTATGTCTGCCGATGGGACTCGATGATGCCGAGATGCTGCGCCTCGACCAGATCATCGGCCGCCGCCGACGTATCAAGCGCGACCAGAGCCTGTATCGCGTCGGCGATACCTTCGGCACCTTGTACGCGATCCGGCTCGGCCATTTCAAAACCTTCCAAATCAATAGCAATGGCAGCCAGCAAATCACCGGTTTCCAGATGGCGGGCGAATTGCTGGGCATGGACGCCATTGGCACTGGCCATCATCAGTGCGAAGCGGTGGCGCTGGAAGATAGCGAAGTCTGTGAAATCCCGTTCAACCGACTGGAAGAATTGTTTCAAGACATGCCGGTACTGCTGCGTCAGTTCCACCGCATCATGAGCCGAGAAATTTCACGCGAACACGGTGTCATGCTGGCGCTCAACAACATGAGCGCACAACAAAAGCTGGCCGCCTTCCTGGTCAATCTGTCCTCGCGCTATGTCACGCGCGGTTATTCTGCGACGCGCTTCCAGTTGCGCATGACGCGCGAAGAAATCGGCAACTATCTCGGCCTGGCCGTGGAAAGCGTGAGCCGACTATTGTCTTCCCTGAAGAAAAATGGCGTCATCGAGGTCAATCACCGCGACCTGGAGTTGCTGGATCTGGCCCAACTCAGATCGATTGCACTGGGCACTGTTCCCTGCGCTTGATCATGCGGCACGGCAAGCGCTGGCTCGGCGCCTTCCTGCAGGCGCGGCTGGCGCGCAACCACTATCTTGGTTTGCCCCTGTCGGCGGGGATACTGGCAGTGTTGGCCGCCAGCGCATTGTTTGCGCTGGTTGCGCTGCACGCTTTGTCGCCGGGCGCGCTGCCCACACTGGATCAGCACCTGGCCGACTGGTTCCACATCCATCAGACTGCCGCGTTGACCACCCTGATGCTGGGTTATACCCACTTGCACGGCAGCATCGGCATACTCACCATGAGCGCGCTGCTGGCATTGCTGTTGTGGCAACGTCAAGCCTGGCACTGGTTGCTGACCTTGGCGGTGACGGTACCGGCGGGCATGCTGTTCAACTATGGCTTGAAACATCTCTTTCAACGACAACGCCCCCAGTTCGACACCCCCTTGCTGGTGTTGCACAGCTATAGTTTTCCGAGCGGACATACCATCGGCGCGACGCTGTTTTACTGTGTACTAGCGGCCTGGCTGGCGAGTCTGCCCGGCAATCAGCCGCACCGCCTCGGCATTGTTATCACCGCAACAACATTAACGTTATTGACGGCATTGAGCCGTGTGTATCTGGGCGCCCACTTCTTGAGCGATGTGCTGGCAGCGATGCTGCTTGGTCTGGCCTGGTTTGCCTGCTGGACGACGATTATTTTTACGTTGCAGCGGCACCAATTGACGCAAAGCTCTTCAAACTGATTTCCACCACCCTTCTTCGCCCATGACAGAACAGCTTGCTGCGCACGATGCTTCCCCTTCCTTGGCTGCGGCCCAACCGATTGCCGTCATCATCAATGCCCATGCCGGAACCGGTCATGCCGAAGCGCTGGCGCAGACCATTACCGCAGGCTTCCTGCAACATGGCTGCACTGCCAGCGTGACATTGGCAGCCGACGGCACGCAATTGATCGCCGCCGCCGAGGCCGCCGTCGCTGCCGGCAGTGCCATCGTCGTCGCCGGCGGTGGCGATGGCAGCGTCAATGCCGTGGCCTCGGTCGTCTGCGGTAGTCAGGCCAGCCTCGGTGTGCTGCCACTCGGTACGCTGAACCATTTCGCCAAGGATTTGAATATCCCACTCATCCTCGATGCAGCGATTGCCAATATCGTTCACGGCCAGCGCTTGGCCATCGATACCGGCGAAGTCAACGGCGTACTGTTCATCAACAATTCCAGCCTGGGCTTATATCCCGACATCGTGCGCGACCGCGAAAAACAGCAAAGCCGCCTTGGCCGCGGCAAATGGCTGGCATTTTGCTGGGCGGCAATGGAAGCCTTGCGGCGCTACCCGTTTCTGCAGGTCAGCCTCCAAGTCAAGGATGCCGGAAACGCCGATGTCACCGTCACGCACCGCCGCCGCACGCCGTTCGTCTTTATCGGCAACAATGATTACCAAATGGATGGCTTGCAGATCGGCAGCCGCAAGAGTTTAAGCGCAGGCCGGTTAAGCCTGTATGTGTGCCATCGCACTGGCCGCCTTGGCTTACTGCGTCTAGCCTTGCACGCCCTGTTCGGACGCCTGCAGCAGGCGCGCGACTTCGACATGCTCAATGCCAGCGAAATCGAAATCGAAACCCATCACCAGCGCGCCAAACGGTTGCGCGTTGCCACCGATGGCGAAGTCAATGTCATGCAGACACCGCTGCGCTATCGCATCCGTGCGGCATCGCTCAACGTGATCGTGCCAGTGGCCGACAGCGCCGTCACCGTAGCGACCGACACCGCGAAGGAATAACACATGCGCACCATCGTCCAACTGTCAGACCTGCATTTCGGCCGTATCAACGAAGCCGTCATTGCGCCACTGGTAGCCCAGGTACATGCACTGGCACCCGACCTGCTGGTGGTCTCGGGCGACCTCACGCAACGCGCCCGTACCGAACAATTTCTTGAAGCACGCCAGTTTCTCGACGCTCTGCCGCAACCTCAAATCGTGGTGCCGGGCAACCACGACGTACCGTTATTCAATCTGGCGGCGCGCCTGTTAAGCCCGCTCGGCAAATATCGCCGCTACATCACGCCCGATCTGCAACCGACTTACTTCGATGAAGAAATCGCCGTGATCGGCATCAATACCGCACGCTCGCTGACCATCAAGGATGGCCGCGTCAACGATCGCCAGATCGAGCTGGCGCGCCGCCAGTTGAGCGGGCTACCGGAGCAGGTGGTCAAGATCGTGGTCACCCATCATCCGTTTGATTTACCTGCCGGTCCGCAATACCACGATCTGGTCGGCCAGGCGGCGCCCGCCATGCGTGCATTTGCCATCTGCGGTGCCGATGTGCTGCTGGCCGGCCATGTGCACACCAGTTCTGCAGTCAGCAGCGCAGCGCGCTACAACATCCCCGGTTATTCCGCCTTGGTGGTACAGGCTGGCACGGCAACCTCGACGCGTGGACGCGGTGAAAGCAATTCCTTCAATGTCTTGCATGTAGAGGCACATCAGATCGTGGTCGAACGCATGAGCTGGCATGCCGAGCAAACGCAGTTTGTCAGCACCAGCAAGCAGGCTTTCGAACAACGCGGCAATGAATGGTTTGCCGGCCCCGTGTTGCCCTAACGCGCCGCCGGATGCTGCTCAACAAAAGAAACGATACGATCCAGGGTTGGCGCGATGGAACGCAGAGGACGCGCCAGACTGCCAGCCAGGCTAGCATGCGAGGTATTGTCAAAGTAAATCTCTTCGACTTCCACCTGCTGCTGGCGTAGCAAGGCCGCCATGCCTGCGGTATTGCGCACGGCATTGACCACTGTGTCCTGATGCGACGCAATCAGCAAGGCCGGCGGACTGGCGGCCGAGACATGAAAGCTCGGTTGCGAATCCGCTGGCGTATCGGGGAAATGGAAAATCGGTTTGACATTCTCAACGTCAATCGGCAAAAAATCGTAAGGCCCGGCCAACCCGATCCAACCGCGCAATTGCTGCGGCGACGCCCCCGCCTGCTGCAGCCAGCGCGCATCAAGCGCGACCATGGCAGCGTTGTAGGCACCGGCACTATGTCCCATGACGAACACCCGTTTTTCATCGCCGCCATACTGAGCGATATGCTGCAAGGTCCAGGCCACCGCCTGCGCACTGTCACGCACAAATTCGGGATAGCGCACCTGCGGATAGACGCGATAGTCCGCCACCACCGCAATGATGCCGCGCGAACTGAGCGCCTCGCCGACAAAAGCATAATCCTTGCGACTGCCGCTATTCCAGCTGCCACCGTAAAAAAACACCACCACCGGCAACCGTACGCTCGCAGCGGTCGTGCTTTGCCTAGGAACATACACATCCAGTTGCTGGCGCGGATCGCTGCCGTAGGCGATATCGCCATTGAGTTGGTAGGTTGAGGTTGGCGTGACCGCATTGATTACGGTCAAGGGCGAGCAGGCCACCAATGCGCCACCGGCCACCACCACCACGGCCAGTGCGACGCCGACAATCCAAAGTTTGTGTAATAGGCTCATGCGCACTATCGTACCTGTTTGTGGCAGGCCTTGCCTTGCGCCTGCATTTAGAACAACCCCTGCTGCCGCGTAATCAAGCCAGCAAAATCATCCTGCAAGAACGGCAAGATCGCATCCGCCACTGGCTGCAACTGACGCGTGACGTAATGTTCATAATCAATCGCCGAGTGCCGCGTTTCCAAGGGTTCCGGACCAGCACTGGTCATCACGTAACTGATCCAGCCGCCATTCTGATATTGCAGCGGCCGTCCCTGCGCCTGATTGAATTCGTCCGCCATGCGCGCCGCGCGCACATGTGGCGGCACATTGCGCTCATAGGCATCGAGCGGGCGACGCAGGCGTTTGCGATACACCAGTTGATCGTCGAGTGCACCGCTCAACGTCCGGGTCACATAGTCGCGTACGTAATCCTGATAAGGTTCGCGCCGGAAGATGCGCCGATATAATTCCTGCTGAAACTGTTGCGCCAGCGGCGTCCAGTCGGAGCGCACCGTTTCCAGTCCTTTGTAGACCATCTGCTCGCTACCGTCAGCTTGCACCACCATACCGGCATAGCGCTTCTTGCTGCCGACATCGGTGCCGCGCACCGTAGGCATCAAAAAGCGCTGGTAGTGCGTGTCGAACTCCAGCTCCAGTGCATTTTCCAGACCGTATTGCTGCGCCAGATGCTGCTGCCACCAGGCGTTGACATGCTGCACCAGCGCCTGGCCGATCTGTTGTGCCTGCGCCTCGTCGTGGGCGTGCTTGAGCCAGACAAAGGTCGAGTCGGTGTCGCCATAGATGACTTGATAGCCCTGGGCTTCGATCAGCTCGCGCGTGCGGTGCATGATTTCATGACCGCGCATAGTGATTGACGAGGCCAGCCGCGCGTCAAAAAAACGGCAACCGGTCGAACCCAGCACGCCATAGAGTGCATTCATGATGATTTTCAACGCCTGCGACAAGGGCTGGTTGTGCTCGCGCTTGGCCACTTCACGGCCTTGCCAGATCTGCGCCACGATAGCTGGCAAACTGTGTTTGCGGCGCGAAAAACGCCCCCCGCGAAAACCCGGCACCGAATCGGCGTCGTCAGGATGGGCCAGCCCCTCGACCAGACCGACCGGATCGATCAGGAAGCTGCGGATGATGGAGGGATACAGGCTCTTGTAATCGAGCACCAGCACCGAATCGTACAAACCAGCCTGCGACTCCATGACGAAACCGCCCGGACTGGGATCGCCCTGTACGTCGCCGAGATTGGGCGCGACATAGCCAAGTCGATGCATATGCGGCATGTACAGATGGCTGAAAGCCGCCACCGAGCCGCCGTTGCGGTCAGCCGGCAAGCCCGTCACCGTCGCCCGTTCGAGCAAAAAGCTGAGCAACTCGGTCTTGGCAAAAATGCGCGTGACCAGCTCGCAATCCTTGAGGTTGTAGGTCGCCAGCGCCGGTTTGTCTTCTGCAAAACGGCGGTCGATTTCAGCCATGCGGTCATACGGATTGCCAATCGACTTGCCCTCGCCAAGCAGGGTCTGCGCCACCGCTTCCAGGCTGAACGAGGGAAAACTCCAGGTGGCTGAGCGCAAGGCTTCGATGCCGTCGATGATCAGGCGTCCCGCTGCTGAGGCAAAAAAATGGTTTTTTTGATATCCGTGTTCGCGCCACTCAAGCGCGCTGCCATCGCGCCCAAACAGCAAGGGCGTATCAAAACGTTCGGCATGTTCCTGCAGCACGCGCAGATCGAATTGCACCAGATTCCAGCCAATGATGGCGTCGGGATCATGCTGCGCCAGCCACTGGTTGAGCTTGTCCAGCAGCAGGCGTCGGCTGTCGCAATATTCGAGTGTGAAATCGAGTTCGCCGTCGGCCCGGTTGGGCGGCCCCAGCATATACACCTGGCGCTGGCCGCAACCTTCCAGCGCAATCTAATACAAGTCGCCGTGCTGGGTGGTTTCAATATCAAGCGAAACCAATTTCAGGCGAGGCCGGTAGTTGGGTGCGGTCTTGAGTTGGGTGTCCAGCAGGACGCCGTTGCTGCTGGCGTTGCCATGAAACAATACCGGTGCCGTAATGAAACGTTCCATCAGAAAGCGCTCGGGCGGACGAATATCGGCTTCGTAGACGGTGACGCCTTGCTCCTTGAGCAGCTTCTCCAGCTTGAGCAATTGGCGATGATGGCGGCAATACAGCCCCAGCACCGGGCGCTGGCTGAAATCGGTCAATTGCAAGGTGCGCAGTTCGAACTGCCGTTCGTGACGCAAGGCGGCTTCGAGCTGGGCACGCTGTTGAACCGGGATGAAGGCCACCGACTGCTGCAATGGCAGGCGTACCAGCCTGGGCCCGGCATCGGTGGCCAGCCAGAAATCGACTTCGGTACCGGCGGCGGTATCGCGCCAGTGCCGCGTCAGGATAAAGCCGGATTGTTGTTGTTCCACACTGCTGCCTGGTTGACGCTCTGCCGCCGCCATCGGGCAGGATTTCGCGAAGACGTGCATGAAAAGCGCACAAGTATAGGGGATTCGTCATATCGCTGCAGCAGTATGACGGCGTCATTTCAGCAAACTGGCTTGATCTGGAATGGAATCCAAATACATCAACGAGTCCGGTTTCAGATTCCCAGCGCGCGCTGCCCCCGTCTTCCGGTAAAACAGCCTCAATTACCCTGGCGTTCCTGTGTGCTTGCGCGTTCTAGCTGCATTTTCCTTCAGGATAAGCATTGCCGATTCAGATAAGTTGGCCTTGCCAAAATTTCTTCATGCGAAGAACAGCGTTGGCCATTCAGTAGCTCCTGCATCGGCCTTGAATAACCGTTCCACCGAGGTCGGCATGGTGAGAATTTGATGCTGTCACGAGGACTTGCATCCCGATCCTCAATGCCCAGGATAAAACATGGACAATAACGCAGTGCATATAGAAATGCCGCTCATTGGCGAGGAGCGTCTATCTGATACGGATGAAAGCGAGGAAGCTACTGACGAATCGATGTGGTATGACCCGCTACCTAACTCTGCGGCCGCACCTGAAGATGACAACCGATGGGGTATCGCTTCTTACGCCAAAATCGGCCTTGCCGCAGGTATCACGACGCTGGCATTGGTGGCATTCATTGCAAGTCGGGCACAGGAAACGCAGCAGGAAGCGCGTCCGGAAACCGACGACACTGGGTACGATGCCATTCGGTCTGGCGAGGCATCCGGCCTGTCCGCGCCAGCATTGGTGACATCGGCCTACCTGGGCGTGGCCGGGTTCCTGATTTCCCTGATCAGACGTGGCCTGCGTGGTGAAACACAACCGGCGGCGGCTCTTCTGCAAGACGACGGTACGCTGCTCGACCTCCGGCAGGAAGTCGATGCGCAGGCATTTCCCACATCCAATGCCTCATCACCGACCAATGCAACCGGCAACACTTTATTGGCAGGTATCCAGTTGTGGACCGGCGCCATTCAAGCGCTACCGCAACTACTCCCCAATCTCGCCGCCACCCCTGCCTCAGCGCCACCCAACCGCGCGAGCGACCATAACAGCAATACGTCGGCAATGGCGCTGACTCATCACACTGCCCCCCCCTACACGAACGCCATTGCAACTGCCGCCACTGATAGCTGGCGCACCAACCAAGTCCTGCAACCTGACACTGACGGTCTAGCCAGCAATAAGTCGGCACTCCCGGGACAACCACAGAATCAGATCAGTGAAGCTGAACTGGCGGCCGATCTTGCTCTAATCGACCGTCTGGAGGTTCCAGACCTTAGTGCCTACTTTAGTGCAGGCGCTCAAAGACGGCGCAAAAGGTCGGTTGAGCGAGACCCCATTCTCACTCCTATGAATCGCGTACTTACCAATCCCGAGCTTCCGCCCATTGAGCGGAAAATATTGGCGAGGCTGCTGCAAACTGCTTCCGACAACATTCTCGTGGCCCAGGCATTTCCTGACAATAAAGCGCTAACCACCCTGTTGACCTTGATCGAGGTGACAGGACAATTCCTGAGTGAAAAGGCCAGGTACAACCAAATAGACATGTCATATCACTATACCTATCTGGCATTGCTTGATCTCTGGCCTATCACCGAAACTGTCTTCGATATCAGGCAAAAACAGGTTATTGACGATTTCACGAACGACTATGCAGCACAAAAACAGCAAGCCCCGTCCATGTTCGTCACCAGTCGCGACGATGTACAGCGTTTCATTCGGGCCAACTACCCAGAATGGGAGCGCCGCGGCATATCCAGTGCTGACAAGGTGATGGTTCATGTCAAGGGCAACACGAGACCTAAGGCATTCACCTTATTGCAAATTCAACGTCGCATGCATTCGCAATATGTCAAAGATCACCAGGCTTACTATCATTTCGCGTTCGATCATTCTGGCTTGCCGAATCCCGACCTGATGGATTTTATTGAACGCTCCGGTAGAAACGTGTTCACTTCTTTCCTGCACAAAGAGATTTATTTCCAAATGAAAGCGGAAGATATTCTCGAGGATAACCTCACTGAACTGGCCTCGACACCACTTTACTTTCAACAGTCCCAATCGATAGAGCACATCATTGGCCGGATGAGCGATGCTTCCGATGCAGCGACGGATTCAAGTCAACATCGATTGGTTTTCGCGTTGATGCAATTGGCTACGAACGCCCCCAATCCAAATGAGGAGATGCTGGCTCACGTCGTCAACAACTACGCCTACAATTTATTGCTTGCTAGAGGATCCGACTATTTTAAAGATATTGATATTGATATTGATAGATTGTTTGATAGCGACTACATCATCAAAACACTCACCGTACGTGGAGCAATCCACATGGGCGTGACCAGCTTGCAGCATATTCTTCGTAGCAAACTCCCAAGCGACGGAAAACCGCCACAAAAATACCAAGGTTTTCAGGTATCTTGGCCGAACGAGTTAATCAGACTCCCTAACTTTGAACACTTTATCCAATCGATCATAAAAGACGTTGTAGATTTCGAAAAAAAGCTCTCGCTCACATGGGAACTCAGTAAAAAAATGATGGCTTTGGAAAAAATATTTCCCTCATTCGATGTCAGTCTTCAAAAAATCGTCGACTATCTTTGCAAAAAATCGGGCATAGCCCCTTGTAGTGCATCTGACGTCATCACATTTATGTATATCCAGGAATTTTCATCAAATTGGGTAGCTGCAGCGGTCGGCCTTAACAGGCTTCCTCGGAAAACAAAAAAATTTACTGTTGCAGAAATATTGACTGGAAAACAGCGCAAAGACGAAATCGAGGAAAGTCATTGGAAACAAGAAAAAATCGCCATAACTCCCTCAAAAATACACGAAAAAAAATACGCTGATTTTGTAAAGAGTGTTCAGAATTTTGAAACTCAGGAATACATGATTCATGTAATGAGAAACCAAAAATCGGATACACGGGCAAAAGCGGTTTTTAACGATATTCAAGTCTTATTGCAATCACAGGTTACAAACAAGGAGTCGGGTCGTTACAAGTTTACTGCCACACCGATGATGAGCATTTATTTTTCGACGCCCTTACCGGACGAGATATTGAATTTAAGAAAAATGAATATGCAACTTGGCAATTTCAATCCTTTCTGGGCAGACGAGGTTGCCATTCCCGTCACGGTGCTCTCGCACCTGACGGGACAAATCGCGCAATACAACTCACTCGGCGATCTGAAGACGCAACTTAAAAATAATCCCGCGCTGACGCAATACTACAAGATGCATCTGCGCTCCGATTTTGGCGACGATCTTTCCAGACTGGAACCTGTGCGCTGGTCTGAACAGGATGACCTGTATGATCAAATGATCGATTGGCGAATCACGAATATAGACATCATGATACGGTCGCAATGGGAAGCAGATGTCGACAACGTTGCTGAAAAAATGAAGGAAGGCACACTAATATTAATGATCCCGGCTTTGATCATGGCACCTGAATTGGCGTTCATCTATGGACTTGTCATGGCCGGCGCTCCGCATTTGATTGAGTCGATCAACAGCGACACCAAGCAAGAGCAGGAACAACACCTTTCTGACCTGATGGTGGCGCTGGCCGAACAGGTCGCCCTGGAAGGCGTCGCGCGCGGCCTGCCGAAGGGTTACAACTTGATAAAGAACAGCGCACTGAGAGCCTTTCGCACGCATCCAGCGGAGATCCGCATTCCGAAAAATATGTGGAACGCCATGCATTCGGAAGTGGCAACACATGAAAGCAATTTCGTAGTCCATTGCCCTACCCGCAGTAAGCGCGCCGGCGACGCAATGATGTGCACAGTCAGCGCTCTTGTTTCACTCAGTCGGAAAAATGAAAATAGCATGGCCAGTAGCAGTGTGCCAAGAATGCGCACTAGCGGCGCAACACGTCTGAATTCACAATGGATAAAAAATCTGTTCCCTGAAAAAGTCGATAAGTTGCTGGTCAATGAGGCCAAACCAGCTGCGCTATCTAAGTTGACGAATGTCCGCGCTGTTCTGGTCGATCCACAATATGAGAACCAAGTAAGTCTGAGCGCGAAGGCGTTCTTCGGCGACGCCTATGACACTGCCCAGTTCTTGCAAAAAATTGAAAATTTGGAAAGCGGGATTGCAAGACTTGAAAGAAAAAACATTCGCTTGCTAGAAACGAACGGCAACACGAATCTTGTCGTTCAAATCGACATGATCAAATTTAACTCTGGGAAAGCCGGTGAGAAGTTTTTAGAAGTCAGCAAAAATGGATTCAAGGCATTCTATCAACAAGTCGATTCTAGCAAAGAGGCCCTTGCCGACATTCTCATTCATGAAATTTCACATGGCAGCTTGAACACCCTAGATTACGTCTATGTGGGCAGTATTGGTTATGAAAAAGGCGCAGTTAACGTCTTTGATCTGATCAATCTAGCCAACAAAAATTTAAACACTGTCGAAGGAAAATATGTAAGTCAGACGCAGGGACAGGACCTTAAACATCTCCTTGGAAGCTCAACCAATTTTGGTGGAACGGCAGGTTTAAATAACGCGGATTCAGTGACGCACTTTATTTCATTCCTTTCCCGAGCAAAGACCAATCCACAGCAATTTTCCAAAGAATTTTCCATGATTGAAAAGGCCGGCATCGAGACCGATGGATTCAAGATGCGTTTGAATACAGATGTACTGCTGAGCCGGAAAAATCGTGAGGCCAAACCATCGATAGGCAATGACCAGCAAACGGCCGATGCCTTCCAAAAATTCTTCCTGACAATTCGGGAAGATGATATCCGTCTTTATTCTCTTTCTCGAATCGAACCTGCATCAAAAACCGACGTTACTCAACCGCGACTGCTTTCCAACACTGGCAATGTCAGGCACCACACAAAGGGCAATCGCTTTACGCTCAAAAACAGGTCCTTTTTGTAAGATGAGCGCGACTCAATTGTTTACTTTCGTGGCCTGATTTCGTCTCAGCAGCTGCGCTGAGGCAAGCCGTATTTGCGGCTCATTTTTGCAGCCTATCTTCGTCGACAATGGCATTCATGTGGTCGGCGGTCGTAGGCGATTGCGCAGTCGTCGTTGCAGGTGCGGTTGCACCGTTAATTTCCACCGGGTCCAGTGCCGAACGCAGGCGCGGCAACGCCTCTGGATATTGCGCAGCGATGAAGGCGATCATGGCTTCGCGAATAAGGCAACGCAAATCGAAAGCCTTGCCCGAATCCATGGCACTGACCAGCAGGCGCAACTGCATCGCCCGCTCGTTGGCGTCGGTGACCTGCAACACGCACACCCGACCATCCCATTGTGGCGCGGCCTTGCACACGCGCGCAAACTCTTGCCGCATGGCTTCCACCGGCACACCAAAGTCCAACCACAGAAACACCGTGCCGAGGATGGTCGAGGAGGTGTGAGTCCAGTTCTCGAACGGGTTTTCGATGAACCATTGCAGCGGCACGATCATGCGCCGCTCGTCCCAGATGCGCACTACCACAAAGGTGCCGGTAATTTCTTCGACACGCCCCCATTCACCATTGACGATCAACACATCATCAATGCGGATCGGTTGCGAAAACGCAATCTGCAAGCCAGCGATGAAGTTGCCCAGCACTGGCCGCGCAGCAATACCGGCAACCAGCCCGGCCACCCCAGCCGAAGCCAGCAGGCTGGCACCGAACTGGCGTGCACCGGGCAAGGTCAGCAGCACGAATGACAAGCCCAGCAAGCCAACCAGGACCAAGGCACTGCGCGTCAAGACGCGCGTCTGCGTCAGAATCCGGCGCGCCTTGAGATTGTCGGCCACGTCGTAAGGATTGAGCTGGGTCACGGTGGCGCTGATTGAGGTCACGCAACGCATCGCCAGCCAGGTCAACGCCAGGATCAGCAACACCGTACAAAGGTAGGAGATAGGTCGTTCGCCGAGCATGTCGTCCGGGGCTGCTGTCAGCACCACGCGCAAGGCGAGCAGCATGGCACAGGCCTGACTGGCACGAAATGCCACGCGGGTGGCGTTGATGGTGAATGGCCGGCTGCGCACCAGTCGCCGTAACAGCAAAATGCCGATACGATGCAATACCAGCGCCAGCACCATTGCCAGCACGGCAGCAGTCGCCACCAGCAGCGTGGAACGCAACGGTCCTTCTGGCAGTTGACTCAGATACGGTATTTCCATGGCGAGCGATCCTATTCAAATGATTCCAGTGAGGATGATCGCTAAGACAGATGACAGTTCCCGTCCATATCTTTTCGACAACACCAATGTTTCAGGCTTTGCCTGCCGTCGATGTATTCAATGTCACAGCCGCAAGAATCAGCGCCTGCAAGGCTTTGCCATCAATCGTCTCACCTTCATGGATATCGATGGCACGGCGGGTATTGCCGTCCAGACTGGCGTTGAACAGCTTGTGTGGATCAGCCAGCGCGGCGCCCTTGGCAAAGGTCAGCTTAACGACTTTTTGATAGGTTTCTCCGGTGCAGATAATGCCGCCATGCGACCATACCGGTACGCCGCGCCATTTCAATTCTTCCACCACCGCAGGATCGGCCAGCTTGATCAGCGCGCGCACGTGCGCAAGCATGCTGCCGCGCCAATCACTGAGTTGCGCGATTTTGGCGTCGATCAGTTGCGCGGGCGAGTCGCCACGCGCGTCATCTTGGACAATCGTCTTTTCTTTTTTCATCATCGCCTCCTTAGTCATACTTAGTTGCGCAAACACGATCTTCATTCATTGACTAGCCAGCCAAGCGGACCACCCCATAAAAAAGCCGTCCGGTGCGCGACACGGACGGCTTGATCCTAGCATCTATCGCCCCTGTTTAAATACCAGCGATACGATCAAATCTACTTCATCGCAGCCGCAAATCGCCGCGCCACTTCCTGCCAGTTCACCACGTTATAGAAGGCATTGATGTATTCCGGCCGGCGGTTCTGGTAGCGCAGGTAATAGGCGTGCTCCCAGACATCCAAACCGAGAATGGGCGTATTGCCGTTCATCAGCGGGCTATCCTGGTTGCCGCTGCTTTCGACCACCAGTTTCTTTTGCGACGTCACACTGAGCCAGGCCCAGCCACTGCCGAAGCGGGAGATGGCCGCCTTGGCGAAGGCTTCCTTGAAGGCGTCGAAGCTACCCAGATCGGTGTCGATGGCGGCGGCCAGTTGGCCTTGCGGCAAGCCACCGCCAGTCGGCGACATGACTTGCCAGAACAGCGAATGGTTGGCGTGACCGCCACCCTGGTTGATCACTGCGGCTTTGAGATTGTCCGGCACGTCCTTGACACGAGAAACCAGCGCTTCGACGCTGAGCTTTTCCCACTCGGTTCCAGCGACGGCCGCATTGAGATTGTTGAGGTAGGTTTGATGATGCTTGCTGTAATGGATTTCCATAGTCTGGGCATCGATGTGCGGCTCCAGTGCATCGTAGGCGTAAGGCAGTTCGGGCAGGTTATAGGGCATCTTTCTCTCCGGTTGCGGATCAAGGAATGGATCACGGGCTGCCGGAAAGGTGGCTGGATAAGTCACGTTGCGCGGTCACAGGCAGGATCATCCTGGCTGTGCCGCTGAACGGTTGTCGATTTTAGATGAGATTGGCAAATGTATCTCCCCTTCGGCAAAGGGGAGATGGTCCCGACTGGTAACCGCTAACGCAACTCAGCGGATATCGTCGTTGGACGCCTGGCCCAGCAGGTGACGTGCAATGATCACGCGCATGATTTCATTGGTGCCTTCCAGAATCTGATGTACGCGCACATCGCGGAAGTAGCGTTCCAGCGGATATTCGCGGATATAGCCATAGCCGCCATGGATTTGCAGCGCTTCATTGCATATCTTGAAACCATAGTCGGTTGCCAGTCGCTTGGCCATGGCGCAATAGGTGGTGGCGTTTGGCGCACCGGCATCGAGTTTGGTTGCCGCCAAGCGCACCATCTGGCGCGCTGCCACCAATTCGGTCTGCATGTCGGCCAGCTTGAATTGCAGCGCCTGAAAATCCGCCAGCGGCCGGTTGAATTGCTTGCGTTCCAGCATATAGGCATGCGCCGCATCGAGAGCCGCCTGGGCCGCCCCGACCGAACAGGTGGCGATGTTGATACGGCCACCATCGAGGCCTTTCATTGCGAACTTGAAGCCCTCTCCTTCGGCACCCAGCAAATGGTTGAGCGGCACTCTGACATTATCAAAACTGATGGTACGCGTCGGCTGACTGTTCCAGCCCATCTTGACTTCCTTCTTGCCGTAGCTGATGCCCGCGGTATTGGCTGGCACCACCAGCGCCGATATTCCTTTGGCCCCTTCGCCGCCGGTGCGCGCCATCAAGACCAGCACATCGGTAGCACCGGCGCCGGAGATAAAGGCCTTGGAACCGTTGATGACGTAATCCGCACCGTCACGCCGGGCACTGGTCTTGAGCGACGCGGCATCGGAACCCGCACCGGGTTCGGTGAGGCAGTAAGAGCCGATCTTGCTGCCGCTGGCCAGCGCCTCGCACCAGGTCGCCTTGAGCTCGGGCGTTGCCCAGGAGGCGATCATCCAGCTCACCATATTGTGGATGGTCAGAAATGCCGCAGTCGAGGGACAGGCATACGCCAGCTCTTCGAAGACCACGGTGGCGTCGAGGCGCGATAAACCCAAGCCCCCCTCGGCTTGCGGTGTGTACAAGCCGCAAAAGCCGAGTTCACCCGCTTTGGCAATGACCTCGACGGGGAAATGGGATTGTTCATCCCACTGCGCCGCATGCGGTGCCATTGCACCGGCGGCAAACGCGCGCGCACTGGCCTGAAAGGCCAATTGATCCTGATTCAGTTCAAAGTCCATGGCGGTCTCCAATGATTTTGTTTGCGCACAGCTTAGCGCAAAACCTGTCGTGAAGATGTCGGTTGGACGACATTGGCCATTGGTGACTGATCTGCTGACGGTACCGGTGTGCGCAGGTGTTGCTGCACGCCGGACCCAGCAAAGTAGGGATTGCCGATCCTGTTGAGATCGGCAATCCAGCAAGCTCAGCCGCCGAACGGGGTGCCAATGATTTTTCCAAAATGTTGATTCGGATATCGTCTGCCATTACCGCACCGGGTACGATGCGTCACTGCCAGACAAGCGACCGTGGTAACAGTCTTCACAACAACCCCGTTCATCAAGAACTGCTGTGACTGAAGTCTATGCCGCCGCTGGCAAACACAGGAAATACCGATTGTCGATAGGGCTATAAGTTTTGCATATACCCCAAAGTAAAGACCACGTTGATGCTAGCGAGCAACGGTCTATCAATGGTAGGATTCCAGGCATCCCGCTGGCGCTTCCGGCGGGGCAATCAATGACAACAACCTCTTTCAGATCACTCATGAAACGCCTCATTACCTGCATCCTCATCGGCCTCGTGCTGTACTTCCTGCTGCCATTCGTCACTAAATTCATTCCGCAATACCGCCTGGCCGTGTGGTCGATTACGGCTGGCATCGTCGCGTTCGTGGTGACGGCTGGGATGGACAAGGTCTGACAGGTGCAAGCGGCGCGCTGGTACGCACGGTGCTGGTTGCGTTGATTGCATTGATTACGGTGGGGATTGGAATTGGATGGCGGCGAACATGACGCCGATAGTTGATGGCAAACATCGCTCCCGCTGCAATCCTGCAGCGGGGCTCTGCTCAATCGGCGTAACGCTTCCCCACTCCAAACGATTCCCCGTCTGATGCTTTGTTCGCTGTTGCGCGCCGCCAATGTGAAGGGTGAGGTACACGGCTTCTCAGTCCGCTCTCCCTCTGGCAAACCGCGTGCGCATCAAATGCGGGAACGGGTTCAGCTCTTGTTGGAAAGGTATTTTCCCAGCAAAAAATAGGGAGACTTGACAATGCGTCTCACTTTTTAAAAATATTTTTACTTGAAACAACATAAATTTTCACAAGAGCGTAGAAACGCCTGAACAAAAGATACTCAGGATAATGTTTTCACTGCTGATGATCATGGCGAATTGCACGGTGCCGAACAGCGATCAGGCCGCAGTCTCCACTGCCTGCCCAGGCGTGCCGATCAGAATATCTTCATAAAACGCACCGATCGCTTCGGTCGGATGCCGTAGCTGGATTTCCAGCACCCATACGGCTTCGCTCGGCACGATATCCATCTCCGCCAATTTGGCCGGGCCAAACAAGGCATGCGGAAAGTCTGCCACGCGGTGACCTGCCAGATTGCGCTCCAGCACCCAGCCGCCTTGCGCCGCAGTTTGCTCCGCCAGATCATACAAAGCACGCCCGCTCAAGCCGCCCTGCCAGCCCTGCCGGGTACTGTGAAAGACGTCACGTGCGGCCTGCGCACAGGCGCTGTAGAGCGCATTGGCGCCAAACACCACGGTGTCGCCGAAATCGCCTTCATAGCCATCCCAGACTGGCCCGATATCCACCACCACAATGTCGGTATCACGCAAACACCGTTCGGCATCCACCCCTTGGCGCGGCGTTCTGACGGTGTCGTCACCAAAACGAATATAGGTCGGATGCCAGGTGTGCGAAGCGCCCATCTGCTGCAAATGCTGATTGGCCATCGCAACGGCGTCACTGGTACGCATGCCGACGCGCAGTTTGCCGATGATTTGCGCCACCGCACGCATCGATTGCGCGCGTGCGGCCAGCATGCCGTCGAGCGAATACGCCGCGCCGACACGCTCCCACACTGGATCGAAACCGCGCCGCAGTTCACTCTCTGCGGCCATTGCGCCAGCACCGCTGCCCGACGGCACGAACGCCTCGGCAATCCACTGGTGTACCGGCAGACCTGAGCGCACACAATGCTGGCGCAGCGCCTGCACCATGGCGGCATTGCCACAGGCATAGACGCGTGCCGTGCGCCAGTCGTGTCGCTGCGCTGTGACGGCATCCTGCAACGTCCCGGCGCTGACGCCAACCCAGTGAAAGCGGGCATCGCTGGCCGCTAGTTGCGTCAACCAGGCGTGATCGTAAAAATCGTCGGCAGCGCCGCCCCAGTACAAGCTCACCGGCACGTCGTTCGGTTCGGCCAATGCGGCCAGCAAAATCGGTTTGATGCCGGCATAGCCGGTACCGGTGGCAAACAACACCAGTGCCGTGTGCGCACCCGGCTGCCAGGTGCAGGCACCAAAGGCACCTTCGATACTGACAATGGCACCGACGTCGAGGCCGTCGAGCAGTTGTTCAGAGAAGCGACCGCCCGCAACACGGCGAATATGGAACTCCAGTTTGCCACCGTCCGCAGCGGGGATATTGGCCACTGAAAAACAGCGGCTGCTGCCGTCATCGAGGTAAAACTTGACGTATTGCCCGGCGCGCACCTGCATGTCGCCATTGACCGGCATCAGGCTCAGACCGACCACATTGGCATTGCGGCGGGTCTTGGCGACCACCCGCACCTCCAGTCGCAGCGCCTTGGCTTGCAGCGACCAACCGGCAATATCAACACGCATGTCACTGCAAGCCTGGCTCTGGCATAACAGCATTTCATCCTCCGCCAAGTCAAATGGTGTACCAGCGGCCACATAAGGCTGGCGCTGATGGCTGCCACTCAGCACCGTGACCTTGCACGAACCGCATTCGCCGCGGCGGCAAGAAAACGGCACTGGAATACCTGCCGCCAAGGCGGCATCAAGCAAGACGCCGTCGCCGGCAGTAAAGCCGGTACCGGACTGGCCTACTTCGATATGGAATTGGCTGGCGCTATGCTGACCGTGCATGATGATCCTGTCGTCGTTGAAGAAGAAAGCGAAGCGCAGCAATAGGCTGCAACAGGTCGTCATTGTGACGTTAGAATAGGACCATTGAAACATCCAGATTTGATTAATTCATATGGTCCAGATCAGAAAATGGCTACCCTTGCTGGCACTCGATGCTGCACCGGGCAAAGCCTCCTACAAAAAAATTGCCGATGCCCTGGCGCAGGCGGTGCGCAGCGGCAAACTGACGCCCGGCACCGCCCTGCCCGGCACGCGTGAACTGGCAGCGCTGCTCGACGTCAATCGCAAGACCGTGATGCTGGCCTATGATGAAGCCACTGCCAAGGGTTGGCTTTGCAGTCAGCCACGACGCGGCACCTTTGTCAGCGACTTGCTGGAACCGGCACAGAGCGCACCCGCGCGCAGCACCCGGCGCGCCCCTGCACCGACATCCGCGCCGACGCAGTTTGTACCGAGCTTCCTGACGCCAACGCTGCCTCGCTATTTTCATCCACGTTCCGGATTCACCGCAGGTGGGCGCAGCGATGCCATGTTTTTTGACAACGGAACAGCCGATCACCGTCTGTTGCCGCAGACGGTATTGCATCGCTATTACCGCAACGCCATCAACCAAGCTGTCAAGTCCAACGCGGTCAACTATGGCAATCAGGAATCCGCGACCCAACTGCGTACCGCCTTGGCGCAAATGCTGCGCACCACGCGTGCGCTGGACGTCAGCGCCGACAATCTATGTCTGACCCAAGGCACCCAGATGGCATTGCAACTGGCCGCCGCTGCCTTGATCCGGCCCGGCGACGTGGTCCTGGTGGAGCGCCTCAGTTATCCACCTGCGTGGGCGATCTTCCAGGCATTGGGGGCACGCATCGAAGTCGTCGATATTGACCAGCACGGCTGCCAGGTCGAGCAGATCGATGCCTTATGCCTGGCGCACACGGTGCGACTGATCTACGTCACGCCGCATCACCAGTTTCCCACCACCGTCAGCATGCCTGCCGATCGCCGTCAGAAGCTGTTGTCGCTGGCGGTGCGCCACAACTTCACCATCCTCGAAGAAGACTACGACCACGAGTACCACTTTGCAGGACGCCCTTATCCACCGCTGGCCAGCGACGTCACGCAACGCCATGTGATTTATGTTGGTTCGCTGTCAAAGCTGCTGGGCTCGTCGTTTCGCTGCGGCTTCATCGCCGCGCCAGCCAATCTGATTGCAACCCTCAACGGCAATCTGTCATTGCTGTCCTCGCAAAGCGATGCAATCATGCAAAAAATGCTGGCCAAGCTGATCGATGACGGCGAACTGGGCAAACATTTGCGGCGCGCCACCAAGCACTATCGCGCCCGCAAGGATGCCTTGCTACAGCAGCTTCACGACGCCTTCGGCGCACGCATTGCAGTGCGTTCCCCGGAGGGCGGATTAGCTTTGTGGGTGGAATTCACTGGCGATATCGACGTCGACAAACTGGTCAAGCGCGCCGCGCAACATCAATTGTTTGTGCGCAGCGGGCGCCAGTTCGCCCCGTTGGATCAAGCAGAAAATGCGTTGCGGCTAGGTTTCGCATCGATGAATCCGGATGAACTGGCACAAGCAGTCAAGCGCTTGCAGGCTGCCGCCGCTGCACGGTAAGGCTTAGTGATCCTGCTGTGGCTGCGCAATCGAGCGCAACTGAAAGCGCCCATCGTCGTTGAACAACCAGGTCTCGGCCAGCTCGATGCTGCCGGTTGATTTCCCCAGTAACGCCGCCGACGGCTTGGGAAATGGTGCGGTATGACGCAGACTGGCCAGCGCCGTGGCTTCTGCGGTCTTGTCATGGTTGCTGCGCACGATATTGCTGCGTACCAGCTTGCCGTCCTGATCGATTACATAGTGGATCACAATCACTGAACGCAACAGCGCTTGTGGTCGCTCGGCATGCACCTGCAAGGAATTGACCTGCGAAATGCGGCGCGCCAGATCGGCCTTGTACAGCGCCAGCGATGTCGCGGTGGAGGTGGCATCGGGGGTGGTTTTGACCTGTCCGACCAGGTCTTTGGCGAGCGCATCGCGCTCGGCCTGAGTTGCGGCTGGCCTGTCGGCCTTCTGCCCGCTGCAGGCAGTCAGCAGGGTCAGTGTCAGTAGCGCCGCACAGTTGACGATCGTCTGGTTCAAATCACCATCCCATTCCGTTAATTCAACTATCCCAAATAACACAGCGACTTGTTGATTGGACCGCCGCCACCTGCTTCGGTTGCGTCCGCCTTGCAGCGCGCAACGAAAGGATACCAGCGCAGCAATCTTGCTAAAAAAACCTCATCCATCGATTTTTTCTATCAATGAGATCGAATCCATATATACCGATGAAACCGTCATCCAGCGGTCATATTTGCGCCGTAATATCCGCTCACTTTCTGCCCGAACCGACCTAGTCCCTGCGAAAGAATATGATGCCAGATACACAATCAGCACCGGAGAGCGCGTCAGCAGCGACCACCACCAGCAACGGTGTCGGAAGTTTCCTGTCGATCCGCCAGCTACACAAGCGTTTTGGTGCGTTTACTGCACTCGACCAAGTCTCACTCGATGTCCGCCCCGGTGAAATGGTTTGCCTGCTCGGCCCGTCCGGCTGCGGCAAAACCACCTTGTTGCGCACCATTGCAGGCCTGGAACAACAGGATAGCGGCACCATCCATGCACAAAATCAGGATATCTCACGCTTGCCGCCGCAGGCGCGTGATTATGGCATCTTGTTTCAATCCTATGCCCTGTTCCCCAACCTGACGGTCGCTGAAAACGTCGCCTACGGTTTGCATCGGCGTCGGCTGTCGCGCAGCCAGCGCCAGCAAAGGGTGGCAGAGATGCTGGAGATGATCGGCCTGAGCGGCAACGACAACAAATATCCCGGCCAGTTATCCGGCGGCCAGCAGCAACGGGTGGCGCTGGCACGTGCGCTGGCACCGTCGCCGTCGCTGCTGCTGCTCGATGAACCCTTGTCGGCGCTGGATGCGCAAGTACGCGAACATTTGCAACTGGAAATCCGCCGCCTGCAAAAGCAATTCAACATCACCACCTTGATGGTCACACATGACCAGGAAGAAGCCATGGTCATGGCAGACCGTATTGCCATCATGCAGCATGGCCGCATCGTGCAATTTGACAGCCCGGACCGCATCTATCGCCATCCCGCCACGCCGTTCGTCGCCGACTTCATCGGCCAGGCCAACTGGTTGCCGTTCCAGCGCCTGTCAGCGCAACAGGTCAGGGTCGGCGCCATGACCTTGACGCTGGGTCCGACCGCGGCGCGCGAATCGGCGCTCAATCTGGATGGCCGTTTGTTCTGCCGGCCGGAAGCAATTGACCTGCAGCCGACAGCAGACGCTGCCAACCGTTATTCTGCCCGCGTGGTCGATCAGATTTATTTCGGCAATCGCTATCGCATGATGCTCGAACTCGACGAACTGCCAGGCCAGCACTTGATGGCCGACGTTGCCAGTGAAACCCGCACCGCCTTGCCCGAAGTCGCAGCGCAGCGTTTCTGGATTGCGCTGCCACAACATGCCCTGCATGTATTTGCCTGAGTTCGCATGACGTCGCTCCTCCACCCGCCCGTGTTACCTGCTGCGAACACGTCGCTGAGCGCTGCGCCGATACATCGTGCCATCAACCGCGACAAGCTGTTGAGCAATGGCCTCAAATACCTTCTCTTGGTCTTGCTGCTGCTGGCCCTGGCATTACCGCTGGTGGCCGTGCTGGGCCAGGCCTTGCTCGATCACAGTGGCCACTGGGCTGGCCTGACGCCGTGGCGCAAGCTGATTTCCAGCCCCAATTTCCTGCCGATGGTCTTGCGCAGCATTGGTGTCGCCAGCGCCACCGCCTTGCTGGTGGTGCCCTTGGCCTATCTGTTCGCCTACGGCCTGCAACGCACGCTGGTGCCGCTGCGCGGCGTGTGGCGTGCAATTGCACTGTTGCCATTGCTGGCACCATCGCTGTTGCCCGGGATTGCCCTGATTTACCTGTTCGGCAATCAAGGCCTCTTCAAGGAATGGATGAACGGCAGCATCTACGGCTTCTGGGGCATCCTGCTCGGGGAAGCGTTCTACACCTTTCCGCATGCCTTGATGATTCTCTTATCGGCGCTGTCACTGGCCGATGCGCGCCTGTACGATGCCGCCGCCGCCATGGGTGCCGGCAGTTGGAAAACCTTCCGCACCGTTACCCTGCCGGCGACGCGCTACGGCATCTTTGGTGCATTTTGTGTGGTCTTCACGCTCACCATCACCGACTTCGGCGTGCCCAAAATCGTCGGCGGTGCCTTCAGCGTGCTGGCAGTAGAAGCCTACAAGGCCATCGTCGGCCAGCAGCAATTTGATCGCGGCGCCCTGATCGGCCTGCTGCTGTTGCTGCCCGCCCTGCTCAGCTTCGCCCTCGACGGTTTGCTGCAACGCCGCCAGCGCGCCCAGATGAGCAGCCGGGCCGAACTGCTCAAGCCGCGCCGGCAGTGGCGTCGCGACAGCATCTATAGCCTGATCCTGCTGACCATCAGCGGCGCGTTGTTAGTGATGATTGCCGTCGCTTGCCTGGCCTCGCTGGTCAAATTGTGGCCTTACAACCTGCAACTGACGCTGATGCACTACGACTTCGACAACATGGACGGCGGTGGCTGGCTGGCCTATCGCAATAGCTTGCGGCTGGCTCTGGGCACCAGCGTGATCGGCACCATGGTGATTTTTACCGGGGCCTGGCTGATGGAAAAAACGCGCGGCCAGCGCTGGCTCGATAGCTCTCTGCGGATGCTGAGTTTTCTGCCGATGGCGGTGCCGGGTCTGGTGTTGGGATTGGGCTTCGTGTTTTTCTTCAATCATCCAGACAATCCACTGAACTTCCTATACGGCAGCATGGCGATCCTGATCCTGTGCTCGATCATGCACTTCTATACCACCGCACATCTGACTGCACTGACTGCGCTCAAGCAGATCGATCCCGAATTCGAAGCCGCATCGGCCTCGCTCAAGGTGCCACTGTGGCGGACCTATCTGCGCATCACCGTGCCATTGTGCCTGCCGGCCGTGCTGGAGATTTTCCGCTACCTGTTCGTGTCGTCGATGACCACCGTATCGGCGGTGATTTTTCTCTACAGCCCGGACACCGTGCTGGCCTCGGTTGCCGTGCTCAATATGGACGATGCCGGCGATGTCGGCCCTGCGGCCGCCATGTCGACCTTGATCTTGTTGACCTCGATTGCTGTATCGCTGCTGATGCACTGGGGCCTTGGCTACTGGGTGCGACGCGCGCAAGCATGGCGGCACAGCGTCACGTCCGATTGAAGCGCCACGGTAATGACGCCAGTACCGATGTTGTTTTTACTTTTTCCCACCAACCAGAAAGCAAGCATGAAACAGACAACTATCCTTAAAATGATTGCTACCGTCTTGGGCTCCGGGGCCCTGCTGTGCGCCCATGCCGCCACGACGCTGACGGTCTACACCGCACTCGAAGCAGATCAGATCAAGGCTTACCAGGCTGAATTCCAAAAAGCCAATCCCGACATCGAAATCAAATGGGTACGCGACTCGACCGGCATTGTCACCGCCAAGCTGCTGGCGGAAAAAAACAATCCAAAAGCCGACGTGATCTGGGGCCTGGCCGCATCCAGTCTGGCGATTCTGGACAAGGAAGGCATGCTCAGCGCCTACGCGCCGAAGAACCTGGCCAACATCGAAACCAAATATCGCAGCGCCGCCAATCCGCCAGCCTGGGTCGGCATGGACGTGTGGGGTTCAGCGATCTGCTTCAATACCGTCGAAGCGCAAAAGCAAGGCTTGCCGAAACCGACTTCCTGGGCTGACCTGACCAAACCGGTCTATGCCGGCAAGATCGTCATGCCACATCCAGCCTCCTCCGGCACCGGCTATCTCGACGTCAGCGCCTGGATCCAGATGATGGGTGAAGACAAGGCCTGGGCCTATATGGATGCCTTGCACAAGAACATCGGCCAATACACCCACTCCGGCTCCAAGCCATGCAAGCAGGCTGCCACCGGCGAATTCCCGATCGGCATCGCGTTTGAATACCGCGCCGTGAAGACCAAGAAAGAAGGTGCACCAATCGACATCATCCTGCCATCCGAAGGTCTGGGCTGGGATATCGAAGCCACCGCCATCGTCAAAGGCACCAAAAACCTGGACGCCGCCAAGCGCCTGGCAGACTTCTCCGCCAGCAAGGATGCCATGGGCTTGTATGAAAAGAACTTCGCCGTCGTCGCCATGCCCGGCATCGCCAAACCCGATCCATTGCTGCCAGCCGACTACGAGAAGCACCTGGCCAAGAACGACTTCATCTGGGCCAGCAGCAATCGTGAGCGCATCCTGACCGAATGGAGCAAGCGTTACGAAAGCAAGGCTGAACCAAAGCCATAAACTGTCAGCGGCGTGTCGCGGCCACCCGCGGCACGCCCTGCAGAATGCCTTGAAAATACCACCGTTGGAGCGCAAGTCAGCATGAGCCATACCCCCACAGATCATTTCGACGTCGCCGTGGTCGGCGCCGGCATCCTCGGCCTGGCGCATGCCTTCGCCGCCGTCAAACGCGGCCTGCGCGTGGCCGTGTTTGAACGCAACTCGGCCCCGATTGGCGCCTCGATTCGCAATTTTGGCATGGGTCTGATCACCGGCCAGCCGCCCGGCGTGATGCTTGGACTGGCACAGCAAAGCCGTGCGTTGTGGTTGCATCTGGCTCCGCGCGCCAAATTCAGCGCGCAGGAAGCCGGCACGCTGCTATTTGCACGCAGTGCCGCCGAACACGCCGTACTGGAAGAATTCATGACCGTGCGCGCCCGTCAACAAGGTTATCAAGTCTCGCTGCTGGCAGGTCCACAGCTCGAGGCGCTGTACGGCGGCCATTTCCGCCACCACCGCTCGGCTTTGCATGGCAGTCAGGACTTGCAGTTGTATTCACGCGAAGCCATGCCGGCACTGGTGGCCTACCTGCAATCGCAAGGCGTGCAATTTCATTTCAATACACTGGTCAAGGAAGCTGGCGACGGTCATCTATCGAGCACCGCCGGCCAATTCCGCGCCGAGCGCACCATCGTCTGTAGCGGCCATGATTACCAGACCCTATTCGGCGAACGTCTGGCCACGCTGAACCTGAAGGTGTGCCGCCTGCAAATGTTGCGCGCTGCACCGCAAGAACGTTTCGCCTTAACCCACGCGGTGCTGACCGGTTTGTCCTGCACCCATTACGGCGCGTTTTCTGACTTGCCGAGTGCCGCCGTGGTACATGCCGAAATCGAAGCCAATACACCGGCATTGAATCGCCACGGCATCCATCTGCTGGTCAGCCCGACGCCTTATCAGGAACTGATCATTGGCGATTCGCACTATTACGGCGTCGACGCGCCGCCGTTCAACAATGAAGAAATCGACCAGCTCCTGATCGATCTGGCCGAAGATACCCTGGGCGTGCGCCTGAATGTGCTGGAGCGCTGGCAAGGCATCTACGGCAGCAAGGGACCGGGCCCGTTCTCCGCCACCGCCATCGATGCCCACACCACCGTGGTATTGATGCATACCGGCATCGGCATGAGTGTAGGCCTGGCGCTCGGTGAACGGGTCATGCATGCCTTGCTCGACGGCAGCGCCCTGCCCGATCCGGCACGCGACCAGCATTGAGCATGGCAGAACAGGGATTAGTGACGTGCCAGCGCCGCGGTATGCGACCACTTGCCGCTGCGGCATAATTCATCGGTCACATCCAGCACCAGACGCTCCACGGCGGCGGCGGCATTAGTCAGCGGAATATTCTTGGACGCGCACAAGGCCAGGGTACGCGACATGCGTCCACCGTTGATCGGCAACGCGACCATGTCACCGCGTTCGATTTCCGACAGCAAGGGTGCCACCGGCAAGATGGTGGCACCGATGTCGGCCAGTAGCGCCGACTTGAGAATCGTCACTGAATTGATTTCAATCACGTTCTCAAGCGCCATGCCCTGTGCCCGCACCATGTTTTCGATACGCGGGCGCACACCGTGCTGCAATCCCGGCAAGATCAATGGCGCCTTGATGGCCTTGGCCAGCGACACCGATTTGGCGCGGCCAGCGCCGAACTGGGAATCGGCACGTGTGATGTACATCATTTCTTCTTCCACCATTGGCGTACTGGCAAACGCCGACAACTGGCCGTCATCGAACAGCACCGCTAGATTGATACGGCCTGAGCGCAATTGCACGATCAGATTGCCGGTCAGCTCTTCGGTCAGCAACAAGATAATTTCAGGATAGGTGGCGCGGATGGCTTTGAGCAAGGGCAAGGCCAGCGCGCCTGAGACGCTTTGCGGAATGCCCAGCGCGACAGTGCCGGACGGTTTGTCATTCGATTGCGCTACCGCCGATTTGGCATCGATGACTTGCTTGAGGATCGCTTGCGCATGTTCATAAAAAATCTTGCCGGCATCGGTGGCGATCACGCCCTGCGCCGAGCGGTGCAGTAATTGTGTCTCCAGTTCTTCTTCCAACTGACGAATCTGCTGGGTCAATGCAGGCTGGGCGATGTGCAGCACGCGTGCCGCACGCGACAGCGAGCCGTGATCGACGATGGCGACGTAATACCTGAGTTGGCGCAATTCCATGCGGTGACTTCCGAGGAAAATGGGGAATTGCTTATTCTAAAGGGATTTCGGCTGTAGCCAGAAAAGGTGTTGGGTTCTTGGGTTCTTGGGTTCTTGCTTGGTTGCTTGCTTGGTTGGTTGCTGATGCTGTGTTTTCTTCGGACTACCTTGCCGGGAGCGGCCCGGCAGCCGCTTACTTTTCTTGTCTCGCCAAGAAAAGCTAAGCAAAAGAAGGCGACCGCGCGATCCCGGCCCCTGCGGGGTTCCCAGCGATGCGCCGCAGAAAATGGGAGGGTCGCAAACT
>JAMFSU010000158.1 GCA_026225475.1 Duganella sp. | reverse complement strand
GCCGGTGCGAATTATCAGCTCAGCCATCAATGGAATCTCGGCGCTCGCCTGGGAATCTCCAGATTGCCGTCGGAGGTCGCCAACAGCCCCATCGTCAATGAGCGAACGCAAGTCAACTATGGCATTTCTGCAAACTACAAATTTGACTAATCCTTGCAGGCAGACAGGGGAAGTAATTCAAGTGAATACAATGTGAAATTAACGGTGGAGAGCGGTCGTTTTACTGTAGATTCGATCATTCTCCACACTAGGCTTGCTCAAACAATCATGATCCGTACGATATGAGACATCTGGAACAATGGAAATTGTGGCAACTGATCGCCTTATTTGCTGGCACACGTCAAATACGTTGTTTGCAGTCGTTTTTACGATTTGTTTTGTCCGTTACGTTTATGTTATTTGTTGCTACGGCGTTCCTCATTCTGCTCCTTCTCGCGATGAGCGATCCGTTAGAGATAATTTGACTAGGCATTGAATCAACAAACCTGGTGACGCAATATCACGACGTCCGATTGCGACGGCGACGTTGCCTGCAGAAGGCATTCTTGCCGTGTTCCCCGCAGCTCGCTTCCGTCCGGTCAAGGTGCGGGCCTTTGTGGATGTGTTGCTGGCAGAAGAGAAACAGTGCTATCCGTCACGCGAGCTTGCGCCACGTCGTAAAGCCCAGTAAAGCAGCTACCAGGTCCAGGCAACAGCGTTGCACAGGATGCTTGGATATAGCCCTGGTCCATCTCATCAAATACGTCACGTGCTGGTAAAGGGTTTTGTCGTTTCCAGCGGCGGGATGGCGGTTGGATAGGGTGTTGCTGCCCATTTTCTGGAGTCCACCATATCGGTCTTCCAATCATGGTGCAGATTCCTGTCCCAGATCAATCTCCGAATATATTTCTCTCATCAGAGCACTGGTGTCGATGCGTTGCCGGCGCTTGCCGAGCGGTACGAATTCGTCTCATTTTTTGCCGGTTTGAGGTTCAAGATTAAATTCTGTTGACAGCCATCGCGATTTCATTAAGATACCGTACTGTACGGTATTAATAAATTGTCCTGCCAATATTCCGGCTCAAAAAGGAGTTGTTCATGTCTTCACCGAAACAGATCATTATTGCTGCAGCCAGTGCTGCTGCCTTAGCCACGCTGCTGGCTGCCTGCGGCAAACCGGCCGGCATGGGAGCGCCGCCTGCGCAGGGAATGCCAATCGTCAGTGTCATGACGTTGGCATCCCAAAGTGTCGCCCTGACCAGCGAATTGCCTGGTCGTATTAACGCCGTGTTGTCAGCCGATGTGCGTCCGCAGATCACCGGTCTGGTGCGTTCTCGCAACTTCGTCGAGGGCGGAGACGTCAGGGCGGGCAGTTTGCTGTATGAAATTGATCCTGCCACTTACCGGGCCACCTACAACAATGCCAAAGCTTCGCTGGACAAGGCGGTGGCGAGCTTGCATACCGCGCGTCTGAAAGCCCGGCGCTACCAGGAACTGGTCAAGATTCAGGCGGTCAGCGAGCAGGATAATGACGACATCCAAGCCACGTTGCAGCAGGATGAAGCTGATGTGGAGGCGGCGCAGGCAACGCTGGAGTCAGCGCGTATCAATCTCGACTATACCCGTATTACCGCACCGATTAGCGGTCGCATTGGCAAGTCTTCGGTGACTGCTGGCGCGCTGGTGACGGCTGACCAGACCACGGCGCTAGCCAATGTGCAGCAGCTCGATCCTATCTATGTCGATTTCACACAGTCGAGCAATGTGCTGCTGCGTTTGCAACGTGAGTTGGCCAATGGGACGTTGAGCAATACATCGCACGGCGGGGCGACGGTTAGCCTGATCTTTGATGATGGAATTCGTTATCCAATTATTGGCACATTGCAGTTTTCAGATATCACCGTTGATCAGAATACCGGTACGGTTAATTTGCGGGCCAAGTTCGCCAATCCTGCGCATCAACTCTTGCCAGGCATGTTTGTACGTGCCGAGATCGAAGAGGGAATCCAGGACCGCGCGCTATTGGTGCCGCAACCTGCCGTCAGTCGTGATGGTGCTGGAAAACCGGTCGCTTTTGTCGTCACTGCCGCTAACAAGATCGAACAACGTCACCTGGTGACTGATCGTGCCATCGGTGATCAGTGGCTGGTGAGCAGTGGCTTGCAGGCAGGAGATCGGGTTGTCGTGGAAGGGATTCAGAAAATCCGGCCTGGAGTCGAAGTAAAGACGGTGCCCTATACCGCAGCCGCTCGCACGCCTGACACGACCAATGCGGGCGCAGTCGCCTCCGCGAAAAAATTACCTTAATTTTTTGACGGAGAGACTTCATGGCCCGCTTTTTTATAGATCGACCTGTTTTCGCATGGGTGATCGCCATCATCGTGATGCTGGCTGGCATCGTCGCGATCAATACCCTGCCGATTGCGCAATATCCGACAATTGCGCAGCCAGCGATCGCTATTTCGGCTAACTATCCTGGCGCCTCAACCAAGACGCTGGAAGACACGGTTACCCAGATCATCGAACAAAAGATGAAAGGACTGGACCGACTAAGCTATATGTCGTCGACCAGTGATTCGAGCGGCAGCGTTACGATTACGCTGACCTTCGAAAACGGCACCGATCCCGATACTGCCCAGGTGCAAGTACAAAATAAATTGTCACTGGCGACTCCCTTGTTGCCGCAAGAGGTGCAGAGCCAGGGCGTACAGGTGACCAAGTCGTCGAATAACTTCCTGGTCGTCATTGCGTTTGTATCGACCGATGGCAGCATGAGTGGCGCTGATTTGTCCGACTATGTCGGCGGCAATGTGCAGGATCAGATCAGTCGCGTAAGTGGGGTGGGCGATACCACGTTGTTCGGTTCGCAATATTCAATGCGGATCTGGCTTGATCCGAACAAATTGAATAAATACAAGCTGACACCGCAGGATATTTCCACCGCAGTGACGGCGCAAAATGCACAGATTTCCGCCGGTCAGTTAGGTGCCTTGCCAGCAGCGCCCAATCAGCAAATCAATGCAACCATTACGGCGCAGACCCGCCTGAAGACGGCAGAGCAATTTGGTGAGATTGTCTTGCGTACGCAGACTGATGCTTCTAGCGTCAAATTGAAGGATGTAGCGCGCATAGAGCTGGGCAGCGAATCGTATAACTCGCAATCACGCTATGACGGCAAACCTGCTGCCGGCTTGGCCATCAAGCTGGCAACCGGCGCCAATGCGCTCGACACGGTCAAGGCGATCGATACCAAGCTCGATGAATTGAGTAAATTTTATCCGCAGGGCATGAAGGCCGAAGTACCTTACGACACCACACCATTTGTGCGGATTTCGATCGAAGAAGTGATTAAGACCCTGGTCGAGGCTGTGGTTCTGGTGTTCCTGGTGATGTATTTGTTCTTGCAGAACTTCCGCGCCACCTTGATTCCAACCATTGCAGTACCGGTTGTGTTACTGGGTACCTTTGGCGTGCTGTATGCATTCGGTTATTCGATGAACACGTTGACCATGTTTGCCATGGTGCTGGCCATTGGATTATTGGTCGATGATGCCATTGTTGTTGTCGAAAACGTTGAACGGGTCATGAGCGAGGAGGGGCTTTCACCGCTGGAGGCAACCCGAAAATCGATGGGGCAGATCACCGGTGCGCTGGTCGGTGTCGCGCTGGTATTGGCGGCGGTCTTTGTACCAATGGCATTTTTCGGCGGCTCCGCCGGTGTGATCTATCGGCAGTTCTCGATCACGATCGTGTCGGCGATGGCCTTGTCGGTGCTCACTGCGATGATCCTGACCCCGGCACTTTGCGCTACCTTGCTCAAGCCGATTCCCAAAGGCCATCATGCCAAGACCGGTTTTTTCGGCTGGTTCAACCGCAACTTTGATCGCGGTAACCGGCGCTATCAAGGCGCAGTTGGTCATATCCTGGGTCGCAGCAAGCGTTACATGCTGATTTATGCCGTGCTGGCGGCGCTGGTGGTGATGGTCTATATGAAAATCCCCGGCGGATTCTTGCCAGATGAAGATCAAGGTATCGTCTACACCATGGTGCAATTGCCACCAGGCGCCACGCAAAATCGAACGCTCAAGGTGCTGGAGCAGGTCGAAAATCATTTCCTGGTCGAGCAAAAGGACGCGGTGTCATCCATCTTCACGGTGGCCGGTTTCAGCTTTGCCGGTAGTGGGCAAAACATGGGTATCGCCTTTGTTAAATTGAAGCCATGGGATGAGCGAAAAATTCCAGAGCTGCAGGTGACCGGTGTGATCGCCAAGGCAGGCGCGGCATTTGCCAAGATTCGAGATGCCAGTGTCTTTGCCTTTGCACCGCCAGCGGTGTCGGAACTGGGTAACGCCAGCGGCTTCGACATGCAGCTCGTGGACAATGCCAATCTGGGTCACGAGGCGTTGATGCAGGCGCGTAATCAACTGCTGGGAATGGCCATGAAAGAGCCTGGACTGGTTGCAGTGCGTCCCAATGGACAGGAGGATTCGCCGCAATTTCAGCTCGATATTGATCAAGCCAAAGCCACGGCACTGGGGCTTTCCTTGAACGACATCAATCAGACGTTTTCGATTGCCTGGGGCAGTTCCTACGTTAATGACTTCATCGACAAAGGTCGTGTCAAAAAGGTGTATTTGCAAGCCGATGCAGCGTACCGCATGCTGCCCAGCGATATCGACAAATGGTATGTGACGAATAGTGCCGGAACAATGGTGCCGTTCACCGCATTCTCGAAAGCCTATTGGACCAGTGGTTCGCCACGTCTGGAGCGCTATAACGGCTTGCCGTCAGTAGAAATATTGGGTATGGCAATGCCGGGCAAGTCTTCCAGTGGCGAAGCGCTGCAGACGATGGAACGACTTGCCGCCAGCCTGCCACCTGGCATTGGCTATCAGTGGACAGGTATTTCGCTGCAAGAAAAACAAGCCGGCTCGCAGGCCATGACGCTCTATGCAGTCTCGATTCTGATCGTCTTCCTCTGTCTGGCGGCGCTCTATGAAAGTTGGAGTATTCCAGTGTCAGTCTTGCTGGTGGTGCCGTTGGGCGTGCTGGGGACGGTTGCCGGTGCGTTGTTGACGTGGAAAATGAACGATGTCTACTTCCAGGTCGGCTTGCTCACCACGGTTGGTCTGTCGGCAAAAAATGCGATCTTGATTATTGAATTTGCCAAGGACCTGTATGCCCAGGGCAAATCAGCAACGCAAGCGGCAATTGAGGCTGCGCGTCTGCGTCTGCGTCCGATCTTGATGACGTCGCTAGCCTTCACGCTGGGCGTGCTGCCGATGGTCATTGGTTCCGGAGCGGGATCCGGTGCTCAACATGCCCTCGGTACCGCAGTGATCGGCGGGATGATTTCGGCGACGGTTCTGGCGATCTTTTTCGTGCCATTGTTTTTCGTTGTCGTCATGCGTCTGTTTGCGCGGCCTGCGAAAGCGAATGGCGAGAAACTTTCTATCGAAAGCGAATAATATGAAAACACTACGAATGAGGATCATGGCGCTTGCCATCCTGGCCACGCTGGGTGGATGCACGCTCATGCCGGAATACGCAAGACCGGTAGCGCCGGTGCCGGCAAGCTACCCGGATACTGCCAAGACGCCGCAGTCCGGGTTAGCGCTGGCTGATATTGGCTGGCGTACATTTTTCAGCGATGATCGCCTGCGTCAGGTGATTGCAATGGGACTGGAAAATAACCGCGATTTGCGTGTCGCGATTTTGAACATCGAAAAATCACGCGCGCAGTATCGGATTCAAGAGTCGTCACTGTTTCCGACTATCAAGGCCAGCGCCAGTGAGACTGCTTCGCGTACGCCTGCCGATCTCTCGCAGACCGGTAATGCAGCCACCAGCCGGCAGTATAGTGCGACAGTCGGTTTCAGCAGCTACGAGCTGGATGTCTTTGGCCGCGTGCGCAGCCTCACTGCGGAGGCGCAGCAGACGTATCTGTCCACCGTCGAGGCGCGCCGCAGTACACATATCAGCCTGGTCGCCGAGGTCGCCAATGACTATCTGACACTGGCATCGGATCGTGAACTGTTGAAACTGGCCGAAAACACCTTGGTCAGCCAGACCGCCACCTATAACAGAAGTGAGCGCAACTTCCAATTGGGCAATGCGTCGCTGCTCACATTGCGACAAGCGCAGCAGAGTGTGGAAAGTGCCAAGGTCGATGTGGAAAAATACACCAGCCAGGTCGCGCAAGATATCAATGCGTTGAATCTGGCGGTCGGTGCCAGCGTGCCCGAGGCATTGCTGCCGGATGGGTTGCCCAGCGGACTCGGGTTGCCAATGGACCTGCCTGCAGGTTTGCCGTCGGATCTGTTGCTCAAACGTCCGGATGTTCTGGAAGCCGAATACACGCTCAAGGCTGCCAATGCCGATATCGGCGCTGCGCGGGCGGCCTTTTTTCCCAGCATTAGTCTGACCGCATCAGGAGGCGCAGGCAGCAGTCAGTTGAGTCGATTGTTTAATGCAGGTCAGGGCAGTTGGAGTTTTACGCCGCAGATTTCACTGCCGCTGTTTGATGGTGGCTATAACGCAGCCAACCTCAAGGTGTCCAAAGTCACCCGTGATATTGACGTCGCACAATACGAGAAGACTGTACAGACGGCGTTTCGCGAAGTCGCAGATGCCTTGGCCCAGCGCAGTACGCTGGGGCGTCAGCTGGAAGCACAACAGACGCTGGTGACAGCGTCGGCGCAAAGCCTGGCGCTTACCGAAGCGCGCTTCAAGTATGGCATTGATAGCTATCTGGATGTGCTGACTTCACAACGCTCACTCTATTCGGCGCAGCAGACTTTGATCAGCACGCAGCTCTCGCGAATTTCCAATCAGGTGACGTTGTATAAGGTGCTGGGAGGTGGTTGGGAAGAGTCAGGCCAGGAAGTGGTGATGAAATAGCTTGAACCGGTCCAGCGATCGGAGGCATGCCAGTTGGTTCCGGCATGCCTCTGTGGGAATGTAGGGTAACGCAGTCGCTTACTTCGGCGTAGTCTTGTCGGTTCCGTAGGCGGCAAAAAATGTATTCAATGCGCGGCTGACAGCCAGTTTTATCTGCGATTTTGAGATGGTCTTTTCGATGCCTAACAACAACGGCGCGACTGTTTCGCAATCGAGGAGTGCGGCCAACTGGAGTGCTGCGAGCAGGGGGTCTGCCTTCTTCAGTCGTCCCAGCACCATTTGCTTTTCCAGAACCGTAGCCAGTTTCTGCATGCCTTGCTTCGGCCCTGTTTCATGAAACCGTTTGCCGATGTCAGTGCGTCCGGATTCGGCAAGGATGGCGCGACGTGACTGGATGGCGTTGACCGAGCACAGGTACTCAATGATTTTCTCTCCTAGCGACTGCAAGGTCTTTGGCAGGTCATCTGTTTCTTTGTTCAAAGCAATAAAGATCGGCTCGAATTGTTTGTCTGCTTCCTCGTGCACGACGGCGACGAATAACTCTTCTTTGGAGCTGAAATAGCCATAGAGAGTCCCCTTGGAGCCGCCGATGCGACGCGCAATTTCCGTCATGGAAGCGCCTTCGTAGCCCAGTTCCCGAAAGACATCGGACGCAGCAGCAAGGATGGCCTCTCGCTTTGCTTCTGTCTTGACTCTCATGCGCATGCCTCCCTTTTTGAGTAAAGGTGGTGAGTATTACTTGACTTCATTAGGTTGTCAATTAATAATACCGTACGGTACGGTATAGTTAATGTTCTGATTCTTCAGAAATTCTGGCAGTCAATTCATGCGCAACGTCCTTTTCAAGTTGTCAATCAGGTTGATCGATTCGCGACCTTCGCCATTTTCCGGGCGGGGAAACTTGAATGGACCAGTCTTCTGGTGTTGCATCGATCTTGCGAGTTGCAATGGGGTGGTCGACGGTCAAGCACAGCAAGAGAGGCGGCTTAAGCTGCTGACACAATAGTAAAGGAGTAACGATGACTTTACGTTCTGAGCGCACGCGTGCGTCCCTGCTGGATGCAGCGCTGGCTGCGTTCGCGCAACGCGGAATACGCTCAACCACGCTTGAGGACGTCGCGATGGCAGCCAGGGTGACCCGTGGCGCGGTGTATTGGCATTTTGCGGACAAGGCAGCCGTGGTTCGAGAAGTGTTCAATGGGCTGGTATGGCCATTTGACATTGGCACTGATATCGACGTGTACAAGCAATCAGGCGCTCCTATGCAACTCTTGCGAGATGTGCTGTGGTTACGCATGAAAAACAGTCTCGACGACGCTGCCCAGCAGCGAATGATTCAGTTACTCCTCAAGAGCAGCGGCGCTGAAGAACTGCCGGATGACCTGAGTAGCAGACTCGAAGAGATGGCAACGCGGTCCATCAAGAATCTTACGGCGGTCCTCAATATCTGTTATTTGCGCAGGGTATTGCGGCGAGGATTGACGCCACTGGACGTGGCGATGGGCATTCATGCAACCGGTCTTGGCGTGCTCGCAGAAAACACTAACCAGTTGCCACACTCGCTCGCTCGGCCATTCTTTCTTCCGCTTGAACTGGTATTGCTGGGTGCGTGTAAAGAGTCGCGCAAGAATAGTTCGTTATTGATTCTGGATGGACGTGGCTCGCTTAAGTGACGCGGCAATGTAACTTGCATCTACTCATTAGTAAGCGAATTTTTTGCCATGCAGAGAAACAGTGCAGCAAAAAATCAATTCAATTGATTCAGTCAACAACGTGCTTATTGAACTGTAAAAATGGAACCTCTCATGCGGATAATAGAAAAACTGCTCACCGGTACGATGTGGGGCCTGACGATATCGTTGATGGCTTGCCTTTTTATTTTGGCGCTATCCGATCCTCTTTAGTTAACTTTAATTAGCGTGCAAGTGCTTGCTCACGAAAGAAAGACTCAATATGAAATCCATCAGTGGAATCAGCGTCATGGTATTGGTTGGCGCAATCGGCGGTTGCGCCAGCCCCGGCAATCCGAATGATCCGCTGGAAGGTTATAACCGGACCATGTTCAGCGTGAACGATAACATTGATACCTACGCATTCAAGCCGGTCGCGGAGGGTTATAAGACCATCACGCCAAGTTTTGTACAGACTGGCGTCGGTAACTTCTTTGGCAATCTTGGTGACTTGTGGTCTGCCACCAACGAACTCCTGCAAGGACGAGGAGAGGTCGGGGTGTCCAGTTTGATGCGGGTGGCAATCAATACCACGTTCGGTTTGGGAGGTGTTCTCGATATTGCGACGGAGGCACGTTTGCCAAAGCAGAAATCAGATTTTGGTCAGACTTTGGGGGTCTGGGGTGTTGGTTCCGGTCCTTACATTGTGCTGCCATTGCTGGGATCTTCGACGCTGCGTGACGTGGCCGGAACGCCCTTTGATTGGTATGGCGATCCTTGGTCGTACAAGCGTCCAGTTGACGTGCGCAATATTGGTACCGTGGTGCAAATGGTGGATCGCCGCGCACAACTGCTTGATGCTGGAAACTTGCTCAATGATATTGCGTTGGACAAGTATGTCTTTATGCGTGATGCCTATCTGCAAAGTCGGCAGTCGCAAATTGATGCCGCTAAGGAAAAAAGTATCAATTTACATTCTAAAAATAGTCACATTGACTAGCTGCGCTCAGATCCGAGGGGGGGCCGAAATTCTTCTATGGTTTGGCCTGCGGCCTTTGGCAACTACGTTATGAGGAGCGCAATGCGGAGTCCTTTTCTGTGGCAGAAAAGGACTCCCTGGCATGTCTGGCTGAGATTGTACGTAAATGCTTTGCTGAAAAAGGAAAAGGCCCTCAATTGCTTGAGGGCCTTATATTCCGTGGTGCCGGGAGCCGGAATGAATAACGCAGTATTTACGCGGCTTCCCGTCGCATGTGCGGGATATGGGCGGGTTTTCTTGTGACGAACGCCCGCACTTCGGCCCTGATCCATAGCTTAGATTTGGGT
>JAMFSU010000157.1 GCA_026225475.1 Duganella sp. | reverse complement strand
CTCCCATTTTCTGCGGCGCATCGCTGGGAACCCCGCAGGGGCCGGGATCGCGCGGTCGCCTTCTTTTGCTTAGCTTTTCTTGGCGAGACAAGAAAAGTAAGCGGCTGCCGGGCCGCACCCGGCTAGGCAGTCCGAAGAAAACAAAGATTCAACTACGCACTGAGGTAAGCGGCTGCCGGGCCGCACCCGGCAAGGTAGTCCGAAGAACACACACCATCAGCAACCAAAAAAACCAATGCCAGATGTTTCTTAATTGAACAGCATTACTGTTTTGACGGCGTTTTTCTCGTCCAGGAATCGATGGCACTACATCGGCGTGAGTATGTCCGGATACTGCAATGGTGTCGAAAAGTATCGAAAATCCACCGTATCGCATTCGTGCATGAAATGGAATAAGATGGATGTCCCGGATTTCAACAAGCAAGTCAGTCCCACCGAAAGGGCTGCGGCTATCTCAATCAAAGGAGTGAAACATGGATGATGTCGTCATTGTTGCAGCACAGAGAACAGCAGTCGGCAAGTTCGGCGGTTCCTTGTCGAAAATCGCCGCATCCGACCTCGGTGCACAAGTCATCAAGGCATTGCTGGCAAAGACCGGGATCAAGCCGGAACAAATCAGTGAAGTCATCCTCGGTCAGGTGCTGACCGCCGGTGTGGGCCAAAACCCGGCGCGCCAGGCGGTGATTCGCTCCGGTTTGCCTGACATGGTGCCAGCCTTCGTGGTTGGCAAGGTCTGTGGCAGCGGCTTGAAAGCCGTACAACTGGCGGCGCAGGCGATCAAGTGCGGCGACGCGCAGATCGTCATCGCCGGTGGTCAGGAAAACATGAGCGCTTCGCCGCATGTGCTCAACAATTCGCGCGACGGTTTTCGTATGGGTGACGCCAAGCTGACCGACACCATGATTGTCGACGGTCTGTGGGACGTCTATAACCAGTACCACATGGGTATTACGGCCGAAAACGTCGCCAAGAAATTCGACATTTCGCGCCAGGAGCAGGACGAATTTGCCGCTGCTTCGCAAAACAAGGCCGAAGCCGCGCAAAAAGCCGGCAAGTTCAAAGATGAAATCGTGCCGATTGAAATCAAGGGCAAGAAAGAAACCATCGTCTTCGATAGCGATGAATTCATCAAGCCTGGCGTGACAGCAGAAGCGCTGGGGACGCTGCGTCCGGCGTTTTCCAAGGAAGGTTCGGTCACGGCCGGTAATGCTTCCGGCATCAACGACGGCGCGGCTGCGGTGATTGTTACATCGGCCAAGCTGGCCGCAGAACTGGGCTTGCCAGTGCTGGCCAGGATCAAGTCGTATTCCTCGGCCGGTCTCGACCCTAGCATCATGGGCATGGGCCCGGTGCCGGCTTCGCAACTGGCCTTGAAAAAAGCTGGCTGGACGCCGCAAGACCTGGACCTGATGGAAATCAACGAGGCCTTCGCGGCGCAGGCGATTGCGGTCAACAAGCAAATGGGTTGGGATACCAGCAAGATCAACGTCAATGGCGGCGCCATCGCCATTGGTCATCCAATCGGTGCCTCAGGTTGCCGCGTGCTGGTCACGCTGCTGCATGAAATGGTACGCCGCGATGCCAAGCGCGGCCTGGCCAGCCTGTGTATCGGCGGTGGCATGGGTGTGGCGCTGGCGGTCGAGCGCTGATGCTGATGGGGCGGCACGATCATGCTGTCCCATGTTGTTTCATGCTGGAGCAACAACATGCCAGTCTCTGTTGGGGGCTGGCATTTTTTATGGTTACCTGAGCTAGATCAAGCGTTGTAAATAGACATTCATGGACACTACCCGTATCGATAAGTGGCTTTGGGCAGCGCGCTTCTTCAAGACCCGTTCACTGGCCACAGAAGCGGTCGAGCGCGGCAAGGTCAGGCTCAACGACGAGCGCACCAAGCCGTCACACAATGTGAAAGCCGGCGACCGCTTGCAAATCGACAATGGCGCCGACCAATGGCAGGTGCAAGTGTGCGCGATTGCCGACAAACGCGGCTCGGCAGTGCAGGCGCAAACGCTGTATGGCGAATCCGCCGCCAGCGTCGAGCAACGCCGTCTGCGTTCGGAAAAGCAGCACTTGTTCCAGGAACCGGCAGCCGCCATTAAAGGTCGCCCGACCAAACGCGACCGGCGTTTGCTTGATTATTCGCAGTCGTGATGCCGGGCGGCAAAGTCCAATTGTCTTAATAAAATGACATTGTTGTACGTGCGTGCAATGCGGACACGAATGCACCTGCCCGACGACGACAGGAACGTGTATGGTCAATTTGTCGATGGCCGCATTTTTTGTTTGACATTTGTCATCCAATGAATAATAGTACGACCGTTCGTATAAAAAATTCAGAGCTGCCCTTAGAAGTTTAAGTAAGAAAAAAAGGGAAAGAGCAGCAGGCATCAACGGTGTTTTTTCGAGACAGACAGCAATGATAGAAACATCATCCACCCCGCCCTCGTCCATTTCACGGCCCAAGTTCATGCGCAAGGGCGAGCTTACGCGCGCCGCCATCCTTGATGTGGCGCTCGAACTGGCCAGCCGCGATGGGCTGGAAGGTCTCACCATCGGCTTGCTCGCCGAAAAAATGAAGATGAGCAAGTCGGGCGTATTTGCCCATTTCGGCTCGCGCGAAGATTTGCAGATCGAAGTAGTGCGTCTGTACCATTATCGTTTCGAGCAAGAAGTTTTCTATCCCAGCATCAAGGAAGCACGCGGCCTGCAACGTTTGCAAGGCATGTTTGGGCGCTGGGTCAAACTGGTCAGTGTCGAAATCGCACTTGGTTGCATCTACATCAGCGGCGCAGTGGAATATGACGATCGCCCAGGCGCTATCCGCGACCATCTGGTGGCGATGGTGCAAGCCTGGCGCGACGCCTTGCATCGCTGCATCAATCAGGCCATGGAAATGGGTCATGTGCGCAATGACGTTAATGTCGAGCAAATGGTCTATGAAATGTACGGTCTGATTCTGGCCCTGCACCATGACGCCCGTTTTCTCAAGATTCCCGGCAGCGTCGAACGTGCCCAGGCAGGCTTCAATCGCCTGATCGACAGTTACCGCAATCCGCATTCGCCACAACTGAATCAAGCTGGCGCAGCAGCTCCTAAAACGGCTAGCGCCAAAAGTGCCAAATCGCCCGCAAAAAAACCGCCTGAACATTCTTAAATCATCCAGACCTGCCGGAGACAAAACATGCCCCAATACAACGCCCCCCTGCGCGACATGCAATTCGTGTTGCACGAATTGCTCAAAGTCGAAGACGTCCTCAAGACTTTGCCGGCACATGCCGACACCAACCGCGAACTGATTGATCAGGTGCTGGAAGAGGGCGGCAAGTTCACGTCGCAGGTGCTGTTCCCGTTGAACCATTCGGGCGACCGCGAAGGCTGCCACTACCATCAGGAAAGCAAGACCGTCACGCCGCCGAAAGGCTACAAGGAAGCCTATCAACAATACGTTGAAGCAGGCTGGGCAGCGTTGGCCTGTGATCCGGAATTCGGCGGCCAGGGCTTGCCGCTGGTGATGAACAATTCGTTCTATGAAATGCTCAATTCGGCCAACCAGGCTTGGACCATGTATCCGGGCCTGTCGCATGGCGCTTACGAATGTATCCATGCACACGGTACCGATGCGCAAAAGGCACTGTATCTGCCCAAGCTGATCTCGGGAGAATGGACCGGCACTATGTGCCTGACCGAATCCCATTGTGGCACCGACCTAGGTTTGCTGCGCTCGAAGGCCGAGCCGCAAGCCGATGGCAGCTACCAGATTACCGGCAGCAAGATTTTCATCTCCGCTGGCGAGCACGACATGGCTGGCAACATCATCCATCTGGTGCTGGCGCGTCTGCCGGATGCACCGCAAGGTTCCAAAGGTATCTCGCTGTTCATCGTGCCGAAGTTCATGCCTAACGCCGACGGTTCACTCGGTGCGCGCAACCCGATCTTCTGCGGCGCGATTGAAGAAAAGATGGGCATCCACGGCAATGCCACCTGCCAGATGAATTTGGACGGTGCCGTCGGCTGGTTGATCGGCGAACCGCACAAGGGCCTCAATGCCATGTTCGTGTTCATGAATGCCGCGCGTCTGGGCGTCGGCATGCAAGGTCTGGGGCTGACCGAAGTGGCCTATCAAAATGCCCTGGTCTATGCCAAGGATCGCCTGCAAATGCGCAGTCTGTCGGGCGTCAAGGCACCGGAAAAAGCGGCCGACCCGATCATCGTTCACCCCGACGTGCGGCGCATGCTGTTGACTGCCAAGGCCTATGCCGAAGGTGGCCGCGCATTCTGTTCATATGTCGCCTTGCAACTGGACAAGGAACTCAATCATCCCGACGAAGAAGTGCGCAAGGAAGCGGCCGATCAAGTCGCGCTGCTGACGCCGGTAGTCAAGGCTTTCATTACCGACAATGCCTGGATCGCCACTTCCGAATGTCTGCAGGTCTACGGTGGCCACGGCTTCATCTCCGAGTGGGGCATGGAGCAATATGTACGCGACGCCCGCATCAACATGATCTATGAAGGTACCAACACCATCCAGTCGCTGGACTTGCTAGGCCGCAAGATTTTGATGGACAACGGCGCCAAGTTGAAAAAATTCGGCGCGCAAGTCCAGGCTTTCATTGAAGACAACGGTACCGACGAAGCCATGTCCGAGTTCATCTCGCCGCTGGCCGACATCGGCGACAAAGTCACCAAGCTGACCATGGAAATCGGCATGAAGGCGTTCCAGAATCCGGACGAGGTTGGCGCTGCGGCCGTGCCTTACCTGCGCGTGGTGGGCCATCTGGTGTATGCCTACTTCTTCGCCCAAATGGCCAAGATTGCGCTGGAAAAACAAGATTCTGGCGACAAGTTCTATACCGCCAAGCTGGCCACTGCACGTTTCTACTTCGCCCGTTTGCTACCGGAAACCGCTACCCTGATCCGTCAGGCACGCTCCGGTTCGGCCAATTTGATGGCGCTCGACGCCGACTTGTTTTAACCGCGCCATGATGGCGTGATGGCGTGACGGCAACAAGATGCAAGCTTGCCGTCACGCCAGCGTCATCACGGCATCGCATGCTGTAGAGTGCCTAAGAAAATGCCGGTAGCAAGGCGCACCGACGCAGACAGTACTGCGTCCGGGTTCCCGATCTGCTTCATTTGCTGCATTTGAAACTGAATTACTAAAGGAGACACGCGTGTCCAACTTCATCGTCAAAAAAGTAGCCGTTCTCGGCGCGGGTGTGATGGGCGCCCAAATTGCCGCGCATTGCATCAACGCCAAAGTGCCTGTGGTGCTGTTTGATCTGCCCGCCAAAGAAGGCCCCAAGAATGGCATCGTGCAACGCGCCATCGAGAATCTCAAGAAACTCAGCCCGGCCCCGCTGGGCAACAAGGATGACGCGGCACTGATTCAAGTCGCCAACTATGAAGACGACCTGGAAGTACTCAAGGGCTGCGACCTGATCATCGAAGCGATTGCCGAACGCATGGACTGGAAGCATGACCTGTACAAAAAGGTCGCGCCTTACATCGCACCGAATGCCATCTTCGCTTCCAATACGTCCGGCCTGTCGATTACGGCACTGTCCGACGGTTTTGATGCCGAACTGAAAGCCCGTTTCTGTGGCGTGCATTTCTTCAATCCGCCGCGCTACATGCATCTGGTTGAACTGATTCCGACCGCCACCACCAGCCCGACCATTCTCGACCAGCTCGAAGCCTTTCTGGCCACCACGCTCGGCAAGGGCGTCGTGCGCGCCTTCGATACGCCGAACTTCGTCGCCAACCGGGTTGGCGTGTTCGGCATTCTGGCGACTGCCATCGAAGCTGAAAAATACGGCCTGTCGGTCGATGTGGTCGATGACCTGACCGGTGCCAAGCTCGGCCGCGCCAAATCCGGTACCTTCCGTACCGCCGATGTGGTCGGTCTGGACACCATGGGTCACGTGATCAAGACCATGCAGGACAATCTCAAGGACGATCCTTTCTTCAGCAGCTATGCCACGCCACCGTTGCTGGCCAAGCTGGTCGCACAGGGCGCGCTGGGCCAGAAGAGCGGTGCCGGTTTCTACAAGAAGGTCGGCAAGGACATCCTGCGCATCGATCCAGCCAAGGGCGACTATGTGCCTGGCGGCGGCAAGGCCGATGACATCATCGTGCGCATCCTGAAAGAAAAAGATCCGGTCAAGCGCATGAAGGCGCTGCACGACTCGACCAATCCGCAAGCGCAATTCCTGTGGGCCATCTTCCGCGATGCCTTCCACTACATTGCCGTGCATCTGGAAGTAATTGCCGATAATGCCCGCGATCTCGATTTCGCCATGCGCTGGGGCTTCGGCTGGAGCGTCGGTCCATTCGAAACCTGGCAAGCAGCAGGCTGGCAACAAATTGCCACCTGGATCAAGGAAGACATCGACGGCGGCCGTGCTTTGTCGAGTGCAGCATTGCCGGCCTGGGTATTTGACGGTCGCGACGGTGTGCATAGTGCCCAAGGTTCTTACTCGCCATCGAAGAAGACCAATGTTGCACGTTCCGAACTGGCGGTCTATCAACGTCAAGTATTCCGTGCCCCGCTGGTCGGCGAAGGCACTGCCGATGGCAAGACCGCCGGCACCACCTTCTTCGAAGATGAGTCGGTACGCATCTGGCATCAAAACGACGACGTGCTGATCCTGTCCTTCAAGACCAAGATGCACGTCATCGGTCAGGGTGTGATCGACGGCATCAACAAGGCGCTGGCAGAAGCCGAGCAGAACTTCAAGGGGCTGGTGATCTGGCATGCCGATGCTGCCGACGGTGGCCCATTCTCGGCCGGTGCCGATCTGCAATCGATGTTGCCGCTGTTCATGTCGGGCGGCGTCAAGGCAATCGAGCCAGTGGTGCATCACTTGCAACAGGCGCATCAACGCCTGAAGTATGCCAACGTGCCGGTAATCGCTGCGGTGGCCGGTCTGGCACTGGGCGGCGGTTGCGAATTGCTGTTGCATACGGCCAAGCGCGTGGTGTCGATCGAATCGTATATTGGCCTGGTCGAAGTTGGCGTCGGTCTGATCCCGGCCGGTGGTGGCCTCAAGGAAGCCGCCGTGCGCGCTGCCAAGGAAGCAAAGGGCAACGACATCCTGCAATTCCTCAAGGACTATATGCTGGCAGCGGCCACCGCCAATGTCTCCAAGTCGGCACTGGAGGCGCGCAAGCTCGGTTACCTCAAGGAAGATGACGTCATCGTCTTCAATCCCTATGAATTGCTGCATGTCGCCAAAGTCGAAGCGCGCGCCATGTTTGACGCCGGTTATCGTCCGCCGCTGGCACCGCAAGTGCCGGTGGTGGGCCGTTATGGCGTGGCCACCATCATGGCGCAGCTGGTCAATATGCGTGACGGCGGTTTCATCTCTGCACATGATTTCAAGCTCGGTCAAATGATCGCCGAAATCGTCAGCGGTGGCGAAGTCGAAGAAGGCAGCGTCGTTAGCGAACAATGGCTGCTTGATCTGGAGCGCAAGGCGTTTATGGAATTGCTGAATCATCCAAAAACGCAAGAGCGAATCATGGGCATGATGCAGACTGGCAAACCAGTGCGCAATTAAGGGCGATGAAGCTAATGCACGCACCGATCTCACTGCTGTGCTTCTCGCAGTGACCTCGGCGCTTGCGACGCTTCCTCACCCTTAGCGAACGTATCAGAATCAATATTGAGACATTGAGAAATACAGCCCTTAACAGGAGCATGAAATGACAAAACAATTGCAAGACGCTTATATCGTCGCCGCCACCCGTACTCCGATCGGCAAAGCGCCGCGTGGCATGTTCAAAAATGTGCGTCCGGACGACCTGCTGGTGCGGGCGATGCAATCGGCCATGGCGCAAGTGCCTGGCCTGGACCCGAAGCTGATCGAAGATGCCATCATCGGCTGTTCGTTCCCGGAAGGTGCACAAGGCTTGAACATGGCGCGTAATGCCGTGCTGCTGGCCGGCTTGCCGAACACCATCGGCGGCGTCACCATCAACCGTTATTGCGCCTCAGGCATCACTGCCATCGCCATGGCAGCCGACCGTATCCGCGTCGGTGAAGCCGATGTGATGATCGCCGGCGGTGCTGAATCGATGTCGATGGTGCCAATGATGGGCTTCCATCCTTCGATCAACATGGGCGCGTTCAAGGACGAAAATATCGGTATGGCCTATGGCATGGGCTTGACTGCGGAAAACGTCGCCAAGCAATGGAAGATTACCCGCGAAGCGCAGGACAATTTCTCGCTGGCCTCGCATCAAAAAGCCATCGCGGCGCAACTGGCCGGTGAATTCAATGACGAAACCACATCGGTCGAGATCATCGAACGCTTTCCCAATCTGGCCACTGGTCAAATCGACATCAAGACCCGCACCGTCAATAAGGATGAGGGCGCACGCGCTGACAGCTCGATCGAAGCATTGACCAAGCTCAAGCCGGTGTTTTCTGCCAAGGGCAGCGTCACTGCCGGTAACAGCTCGCAGACTTCGGACGGTGCTGGCGTATTGATCCTGGTCAGCGAAAAGATCCTCAAGCAATTCAACCTCACACCACTGGCACGCTTTGTCTCGTTCGCGGTGCGTGGCGTGCCGCCGGAAATCATGGGCATCGGTCCCAAGGAAGCCATTCCGGCTGCCTTGCGTGCCGCCGGCCTGAATCAGGATCAACTGGACTGGATCGAACTCAACGAAGCGTTTGCAGCGCAGGCGCTGGCGGTGATTCAAGACCTTGGTCTCGACCCTGCCAAGGTCAATCCGATGGGTGGTGCGATTGCACTCGGTCACCCGCTCGGTGCGACCGGTGCGATCCGTGCTGCGACCACAATCCACGCCATGCGGCGCAAGAATCTCAAGTACGGCATGGTGACCATGTGCGTTGGCACGGGCATGGGTGCTGCCGGTATTTTCGAGCGCATGTAAGCAGTCGATTGGCGGCCTTGACGTAATAATAAAAACAAGCCGTACGGACTAGTGCCGTGCGGCTTTTTTCATTAGGAGAAATATGGAAATCGACATCAGCAAAAACCACGGCATCCTGACGCTAAGCTTCAATCGCGCTGAAAAGAAAAATGCGATTACGGCCGCCATGTATCAGCAACTGGCCGAGGCTCTCAAGGACGCCGAGATTGACCCGGCGATTCGCGCGATCCTGTTTGCTGGCAGTGCGCAGGCATTTACGGCGGGTAACGATCTGGAAGACTTCCTGAAAAATCCGCCCAACAGCAAGGACGCGCCGGTGTTCCAGTTTTTGTGGGAAATCAGTCACGCCAGTAAACCGATCGTAGCAGCCGTGGCCGGCGTGGCGGTCGGCATCGGCACCACCATGCTGCTGCATTGCGACCTGGTGTATGCGGCCGACAATGCCAAGTTCTCGATGCCGTTTTCGCAACTGGGTTTGTGTCCGGAAGCTGCGTCGTCGCTATTGTTGCCGCATATTTCCGGTTACCAACGCGCGGCCGAGAAGCTGCTGCTGGGCGAGGCCTTCAGCGCCGAGGAAGCGCATCAGATGGGGTTCGTCAATCGCATCCTGACAGTCGAGGAATTGTTGCCGTTTGCCATCAAGCAGGCAGCCAAACTGGCAGCATTGCCGGCGACGTCGATTCGCGTGACCAAGCAGTTGATGAAGAAAAACCGCGTCGTCGCAACCGAGGTGCAGATGGCGGCCGAAATCGAGCACTTTGCTGCCATGTTGACGGCGCCGGAAGCCAAGGAAGCGTTCACGGCATTTTTTGAAAAACGTAAGCCGGACTTCAGTCAATTCGGCTGAACCGGCCAGTTCTTGAACAGCCCCCGCATTTTTTGTTGCGGGGGTTTTTTATCGTCTGCAGGGATGTTACAAGCTGTTGCGAAGTTTGCAAATGCCGTCACAATTGCTTCAGGAAATCGCGCGCATAATAGGCCCCAAGCCGGTTTGACGACGGCTGTTTATCATTGTGCCACACAGGCACGGGAGCCCCGCATCATGAGTCCACAAGAAACCCAAGCATTACAAGATTTTCTCAATCAACTGACCCAGGTACACGGTGTCGGCAAGGATCCGCAAGCTGACGCGATGATCGCCAGTGCCGTGGCGCAACAGCCCGATGCGGCTTACTTGCTGGTGCAGCGCGCGCTGTTGATGGAACAGGCGCTGAACACGTCCAAGGCGCAAATTGCATCGCTGCAAAGCCAGTTGCAAGCCTTGCAGGCGGGCGGTGCTGCAGCGCCATCACGTGGCTTTCTTGATAATAATGCCTGGGGTAATACGGCAGCAGTAGCCAGCCGTCCTGCCTATGCACCAACCGCACCGGCGATGGCGCCAGCACCGGTGCAGGCCGTCGCCCCGCAATATCAGGCCGCCCCCCCCGTAACAGCGCCCGCCCCCTCATCGGGCTTTTTTGGCGGCGGCTTCGGCAGCACACTGGGTACCGTCGCTGCTACAGCCGCAGGTGTGGCCGGTGGCGCTTTCCTGTTTCAGGGGATTGAACATCTGATGAATGGCGGTAGCGGTTCCGGGCTGATGCATCAGAACGGCCTGAGTGCACCGGTGGAAAACGTCGAAAACACGACCGTCAATAATTACTATGGCGCCGATGCCGACAAGGACCGTGCATTGAGCCGCGACGATACTAGCAGTAACAATGTGGCTGCCAGCGATGCCTTTTCGGATGTCAACGATATCGACTTTGCTGATAACAGCGATAGCGGCGGTTACGATGATTCGATGGTGTAAGGGCTAGCTGTCGATGCAAATACCTGCGGTGGCTGGTTGGAGTAGCACTTCTGATGCAACCTGTGCCGTGCTGGCACCGCTTGGTCTGCGCTACAACATTTCCAGCGCGCGCGCCTTGTTCGGTGGTGCAAATGCCTGGTCCAGCGCGGCCAGGTCGACATCGCTCAACTGCAGGTCGAGACAGGCGCGATTGTCTTGCACGTGTTGCAGCGTGGTCGCTTTGGGAATGGCGATCACACCAGGTCGGCGCAATGTCCAGGCTAGCGCCAGTTGTGCTGGCCTCACACCGTGTCGCTCTGCTACGGCCAGCAATGCAGGATGCTTGAGAATGCGCCCTTGTTCCATTGGCGAGTACGCCATGACGGCGACACCGTGTTGGGCGCAATAGGGCAACAGATCGAATTCGATACCGCGTCGCGACAGGTTGTACAAAACCTGATTGACTTGCACTTGCGCGCCGTGTTCCAGTGCCAGCAGTTCCTGCATATCGGCACAGTCGAAATTGCTGACGCCCCAGGCGCCGATCTTGCCTTGGGCGACCAGCGCTTGCAGGGCGGCGACGGTCTCGATCAAGGGATGGCTGCCGCGCCAGTGCAACAGATAGAGGTCGATCTGTTCCACGCCCAGCCGTTGCAGGCTGGCTTCGCAGGCGCTGACCGTGCCGCGTCTTGAGGCGTTGTGCGGCAGCACCTTGCTCACTAGATAGACTGCCTCGCGACGGCCGGCGATGGCGCGGCCGACGATTTTTTCAGCGCCGCCGTCGGCGTACATTTCTGCGGTATCAATCAGTGTCATGCCCAGCGCGATACCGTGCTGCAGGGCGCGTATTTCAGCGTCAGCGTGGCTGGCTGACTCGCCCATGTTCCAGGTGCCCTGACCAAGGATAGGAACCCGCTTGCCATGGTTGAGTGTGAGTGATGCGATCGCGCTTACTGACATGGAAATTCTCTGCTGGGTGGAGGTCGAAGTCACCACTGTAGCGTATCCGCAGGTATGCCCATGGTTTCATCCGGCCCGCGCCAGACCGACTTAGTAATGAATCGTCACCACTTTTGGCGTCAGGCGTTTGCGTTCGGCCAACGCCATCGTGTCGGTTGCGACTGACGTATTCGGTTCGGCCGCGGCAATACCGCGCGAGTCGGGGTTGCGGTCTAGATAGTAAGGGTCGGCCGAGGCGTCGACTGCCGAGAGTTGGCCGAGCACGTTGCTGGCCGTTCCCGAGGCTTTTACCTCGACGCTGGAACAGCTCTGGAAATAGTCGGCGCTGCCTTCACTGAAGTCAATCCGGCAGCGCTCCATGACCGAGGCTGATACGCCCAGATCGCCGCTGGCGGCTGCTCGCAAGTCGTTACTCCAGATCAGGACGGCGCCCGCCACGATCACCGTCAATGTCATTGTCTGTGTTGATTTAATCATGATGTCCTCCGTTTGAAATGACTTTAGAGGAGATTCAAAAAAGATAACATCAGAGAAAACCTGATGGGGAGTATGTTGCTGGGGAATCTATTTTTCAGCGGAAATATCGCGCGCGAAATTCGGTACTGATGCTAAATATCATTAGGGAAAAGCCTGATATGTTTGGCAACATTCTCGTCGTAAGCTGATTCCATGTTTCCTAACCTGGTCATGGAGTCGATGATGAACACAAACAATGACAGCAGCGAAGTTTCTCTTAGTTATTGCATTGCCAACTATGCAGTGACGCTGGATATTCTGGCTTTGCTGGTGCGCAAGAATTATCTAACCCGTGATGATGCGCTGGAATCGGTGCAACGCGCCCGCAAACTGGCCAAGCTGTCCAATGGCTTTCCTAGCGAACAAGATTACTTGGCTGCCGCCAAGGAATGCATGGAATTGATTGATCAAGTCTTCAGTGCCGATACTTCGCATCTGGCGGGTGTTGCGCCGGCACGTCAGGTTGCGCTGCACGCTGAGCAGGCACAATAGGCAGTACTGCGCACCAGCTTCGCACGCAGCCAAGGATGCGGGGCTATGCAGGCCGCTGGCGGTCGCGCTTTGCACCAAGCCAGTGCCATTGGTGGTACGCGTTTGGCCGTGCACCGTGCGCCGCCGCCGCTGCCCGTTCTGATGGTGGCAGCCTGACTACAGACACAGGCCGTGCTTTTCTATATCATCCCGACCTTTGGTGAAAAAGGCGGGAGTAGTATGTCAGAGGCTTGCGGCGTGGATTTCGGAACATCCAATTCCACCATGGGTTGGAGCAGGCAGGGACAACCGGCCTTGTTGGCGCTCGAGGATGGCAAGATGACCTTGCCGTCGGTGATTTTCTTCAATGCCGACGAAGACGAATTCAGTTACGGCCGGGTTGCCTTGTCGACCTATCTGGCCGGCTACGAAGGCCGCCTGATGCGCTCGCTCAAGAGCCTGCTCGGCTCCGGCATGATCGACGGCCAGACTGAAGTCGGTGGCCGCGCGCTGCCGTTCCGGTCCTTGCTGACTCAATTCATCGGTGAACTCAAACAACGCGGTGAACGCGCTGCCGGCCGTCGTTTTGATAGCGTGGTGCTGGGTCGTCCAGTCCATTTTGTCGATGACAACGCCCCTGCTGATCAGTTGGCGCAAGACACCCTGGAAGAAATCGCGCGCGCTTGCGGCTTCAAGCATATCGACTTCCAGTACGAGCCGATTGCGGCAGCGTTCGATTACGAGTCCACGCTCGACCGAGAGGAATTGGTCCTGATCGCCGACATCGGTGGTGGTACTTCCGACTTTTCTCTGGTGCGCCTGTCGCCGCAGCGAGCCCTGAAGATCGACCGGTTGGACGATATCCTGGCTACCGGCGGCGTCCACATCGGCGGTACCGACTTCGATAAATATCTGAGCCTGACCAGCGTCATGCCGATGCTGGGACTTGGTTCCCAGCTCAATAGCAATAGTGAAGTACCGTCCAGCTACTACTTCAACCTGGCGACCTGGCACACCATCAATCTGATCTACACGCGTAAAGCCTGGCAACAATTGCAAGATGTCTACCGCGAAGTGCGCGAGCGCGACAAGTTCGCCCGTCTGCTCGATCTGGTCGAGCAACGTGCCGGTCACTGGTTGGCCTTGCAGGTGGAAAGCGCCAAGATCGGCTTGTCCGCCGCGCAGTCGGTGACGCTGGAACTGGATCGTCTGCGTCCGCCCGACACGCTGCATTTGGAGCGCGCCGACTTCGACGCCAGCATCGACCATCTGGTGGTGTCGATCGAGCAAACTGTCGGCAAGCTGCTGGCCGATGCCGGTATCAAGGCCGATGCCATCGATACCGTGTTTTTCACCGGCGGCTCCAGCGGCGTGCATCTGCTGCGCCATCGTATCGCGGCGCTGGTGCCCAAGGCACGGCAGGTCGAAGGGGATCTGTTCGGTAGCATCGGTGCCGGCCTAGCGCTTGATGCCGTGCGGAAATTTTCTTGATCTGTATCGCGCACAGTTAGCGCATCCCGCGTAAATCTCGTTGTGATTGAGCAGCGCTGCTGGCATCATCGCAGCAAATTCACAACAAATAAGTCAACGGGGGAAGCTGTGCGTCGTCTATTCGCTAAACATGGGGCGCGCTGGTTGCTGGCGTTGATCCTGACGCTAGTCGCCGGATCGCAAGTCATGGGTATGTTGCCCGGATCATGGATTGACCGCATCGATCTGTTCTTTTACGACATGCGCATGCGCATCGCCAAGGTCGAAACCGACCCGCGTATCGTCATTGTCGATATCGACGAAAAGAGCATCGCCGAACTCGGTCGCTGGCCCTGGAGCCGCGACATCGTCGCCGATCTGGTGAGCAAGATGGCCGATCATTATCAGGCCCAGACGATAGCCTTCGACGTCTTGTTCGCCGAACCAGACAACAGCTCCGGTTATGCCACGCTGGAACAGCTGGCCAAGGACGAACTGAAGGGCGTGCCGCAATTCAGCCAGCAATTGCAGGCACTCAAGCCAAAACTCGATTTCGATGCACGCCTGGCCGCGGCGATGAATGGCCAGCCAGTGGTGCTGGGCTACAACCTCTCCAACGAAACCGATGCGATTGCCAAGGGCGCCTTGCCCAAGCCGGTGTTTACCACTGCTGACCTGGGTGGGCGACGTCTCGATGTGACCCACTGGAAAGCCTATGGCGCCAACTTGCCGCAACTGCAACAGGCGGCACCGGCGGCGGGCTTCTTCAATCCCTCGCTCGACAGCGACGGCCTGGTGCGTTCGGTGCCGTTGATTGCGCAAGTGGGCGACAATTTCTATGAATCGCTGGCGCTGGCCAGTGCCCGCATGGCGCTGGGTGCCAAACGCATGAAGCCGATCTTTCTGCAGCAGGATGCGGTCATGTCGGCGCAACAGTTGCGCGACTATGGCGCGCTCGAATCGATTGCGCTCGATACCAAGCCGCGGCCGATGTTCATTCCGGTCGAACGGCATTTGACCACGCTGGTGACCTATCGCGGTAGCGGCGGCATTCACGGCGGCGCATTCCGTTATGTGTCGGCGGTGGACATCATCAAGCAACGGCTGCCGGTCGATGACCTGGCCGGACGCGTGCTGTTGGTCGGCACCACCGTGCCGGGCCTGTATGATTTGCGGGCTACGCCGGTGAGCCCGAATTATCCCGGCGTGGAAATTCATGCCAACATCATCGCGTCTATCCTCGATGGCGACTTCAAGCAGCGGCCGGAATTTTCACTCGGCTTCAATCTGGTACAGATCGTCATCATCGGTTTGCTGCTCGGTTTGCTGTTGCCGTTGCTGGGGCCATTGTGGGCCATCGTCTTGTCATCGGCGCTCGGCGCTGGCGTAGTGGCGCTCAACTACTGGCTATATGACAGCGCCGGCATGGTCTTGCCGATGGCGCTGGCGTTGTTGTTGATTCTGGCCTTGTTCATGTGCAATCTGGGCTGGGGTTATCTGTTCGAATACCGCAACCGGCGTGCGATTGTGAATCTGTTCGGTGAATATGTGGCACCGGAACTGGTGGCCGAAATGGCCGCCAATCCGGCCAACTACAGCATGGAAGGTGATAGCCGCGAACTGACTGTCATGTTCTCCGACGTGCGTGGCTTCACCACCATTTCGGAAGGTCTGCAACCGAATGCATTGCGCGAATACATTAATGCCTACCTGACCGCCATGTCGGAAGATATCCGCAGCAATCGCGGCACGCTCGATAAATACATCGGCGATGCCGTCATGGCGTTCTGGGGCGCCCCGATCAGCTTGCCCGATCATGCCGCGCGGGCGGTTGCCACCGCCCTGAAGATGCAGCAGACCGTGATTGCCCTGAATCAGGATTTCGTCAAGCGCAACTGGCCGCCGCTGAAGATCGGCATCGGCCTCAATACCGGTAATATGCGCGTCGGGGACATGGGCTCGAAGATTCGCAAGGCGTATACCGTCATGGGTGACGCCGTTAATTTGTCGTCACGTCTGGAATCGATCACCAAGGTGTATGGCGTCGGCGTGCTGGTCGGCCAGGCCACGCGCGCTGCCGCGCCGCAATTTGCCTACCGCGAACTGGATAGCGTGCGGGTCAAGGGCAAGAATGAGCCGGTGCCGATTTTTGAACCACTAGCGCTGGAGCAGGATTTGACCGAAGCGCAGCGTAGCCAGATCGACCAATGGCATGCCGCACTGGCGTTGGTGCGCAGTCAGCAATGGGATCAGGCCGAACAAATAATTGCCGCTCTGCAACGGCAACAGGTGCATGGTTTGTATGATTTGTATCTACAGCGGATTGCCCATTTCCGGACGGCGCCACCGCCATCGGACTGGGACGGCGTGACCACCTTCGACAGTAAATAATCGTGCTCCTGTAACACGATGATGCCGCTGGTCTCAGCATTTATTTCCGCATGGAAACAAATGCTGAGCGGCTTGTCTGATGTGGTGTTTTCTTGCTTTTCGGCAGATATTTTTATCGACAGAAAACACGCACTCTCACTATACTCACGAGTATGTGCATCGTTCGGGGTGAGCGATGCATGGCGGCTTTCATCACGCAATATTGCTCCTCGGCATCAATAAGAAGATCCATGCCGAGCGCACGTATTGACGTCGATGCTGGCTGTCGTCGCACTTTTTCCTGTTGCAGGTCGTCCATACACATCACCGTATGTGCATGATCAGGCATGGGAATGAAACTTGTGTTTTGCAGACAGATGATCGTGTGTACGCAAGGGGGGCGCAAAGAGGGTAGGGTTCATCACAAATAGAGATCGCAGCAACAGGCAGCCGCGCTGATGAAGCGCGGCTGCCTGTTGCTGTGTCCAGGAAAAACAATGAAACAACAATTGATACAGTGTGTGCTTGGCTTGGCGCTGACGATCAGCGCAGCAAGCGCGCTGGCCGACGAGCGCTTCATGATCGCGCGCTTTCAGATCGATGGCAACAGCTTGTTGACGGCCGCCGAAGTGCAAGACCTGGTGAGCCCGTTCACCGGCGAGCAGCGCGATTACGGCGACGTGCAAAAGGCACTGGAAGCACTCGAAGCAGCCTATCGCCAGCGTGGCTACACTGCGGTGCAGGTCAATGTGCCGGAGCAGGAGCTGACGTCGGGCGTGGTCAACATTCAGGTCACCGAAAACCCCATCAACAAGATCGTCGTCAGTGGCAACAAGTATTTCAGCGAACAGAATATCCTGGCCAGCCTGCCGGCCTTGCAAGTGGGGCAGACGCCTAACTTGCGCAAGATTTCCGAAGCGGTGCAACTGAGCAATGACAACGCCGCCAAGCAGGTCACTGTGTCACTGGCAGCCAGCCCGGATGCCGACGACAAGATCGACGCCAACGTCAAGGTGACCGACAACGATCCGCTACGCTTGCTGCTCACACTCGACAATACCGGCGCTGCTGCGACCGGCAAATGGCGCTCGGGCGTCGCCTTGCAGGACGCCAATCTGTTCGGCCGCGATCATGTCGCTACGCTTGCGTATACGACGTCGCCGGACAGCCCGCATGGCGTGAGCGTGGATGTCTATTCGCTTGGCTACCGGATTCCGCTCTACAGTCTTGGCGACAGTCTTGACTTCATCTACGGTAAATCGAGCGTCAACTCGCCCTCGTCGTCACCGACGCTGGGCGGCGTGCTGGGCTTTACCGGCAAGGGCGATGTCTACGGTTTTCGCTGGAACCACTTTTTCCCGCGCCAGGGCGAAAGCAGCACCAAGCTGATTTTTGGCATCGACTACAAGAAGATCGATTCACGTTGCAGCGTCAACGGTATCGAATTGAGCATTGCACCGCCGACACCGGATGTCGCTTCCTGCGTGCCGTATACGCTGATGCCCTTGAGCGTGACCTATAGCGGCCAACAGCGTGGCGTCGGTCAGAGTGTCGACTACAACATCGGCTTGTCGCGCAACTGGGCCAGCGGCACTGCCTATACCAATACCACCACCGATGGCCGCACTGATCGCTATTCCTATTTGACGCCGGGCAGCCGCAATACGGTTGACGATTTCATGGTGTTGCGCGGTAGCGCGTCAATCTTCAAGGGCTTGCCCAAAGATTGGCAGATGCGCATTGCCGGTAGCGCGCAAGTTGCCCCCCATCCGCTGGTATCGGCCGAGCAGTTTGGACTGGCAGGTTCCACCGCCGTACGTGGTTTTGGTGAACGCGCAGTCGCCGCCGACAGCGGCGCGGTGCTCAATGCCGAACTGTACACACCTGAATTGGTCAGCAAAGGCAATCTGCGCCTGCTCGGTTTCTATGACATCGGTCGTGGCTACAACAATCATATTGGCGCCAGCGGCATCTTGCCCAGCATGACTGTATCGAGCGTCGGCGTTGGCGCACGCTATGCGCTGGGACGCGATTTCAACGTCAAGCTCGATATCGCACGGGTCGGTGCCAGCGGCAATTCCTTGACCGAAAAACGCGGTGACATCAATGCGCATGTCAGCGCACTTTTGGGGTTTTGAGAGAACATCATGCACAATTCATCGCACCCAGCCACGCCGCCAAGCGCCACCATCGACCCCGTCGCGCCGCAGATCGAACTGCTGCCACCGTCGCTCACGCTACGTGTCGGCAATCGCCGTCTGACCTTGTCGCGCCGTGTGCGCAAGCCATTGCCGCAATTGTTGTTCGGCTTGCTGCGGCGGTCCTGGCGCGCCATGTTCGGCAGCGCGTTGCGTATTTCGCTGACCACTGCGGTAGTTTGCGCCGCCTGGAACACCACGGCGCTGGCAGCGGCACCCCCGGTCAATACCTTGCCTACTGGCGGCACGGTCACTTACGGCAATGCGACATTTACGCAAACCGGCAATACGCTGACGATCAATCAGACCACCAATCAGGCAATTGCCAACTTCACCACCTTCAGCATCGGTGCCAATGCGGTGGTCGACATCAATCAACCGAGCGCAGCAGCGGCCTTCCTGGCGCGCGTGACCGGCACTGATCCCTCGTTGATCTATGGCTTGCTCAAGTCCAATGGCACGGTGGCGCTGATCAACCAGAACGGCATCCTGATCGGCCCCACCGGGGTGGTTGATGTGGCGCGCTTCATTGCCAGCACGATCAATCTCAGCGATAGTGATTTTCTGGCCGGACGGCTGACCTTCAGCAGTACCAGCGGCACCGTCGGTGATGTCGAAAATCAAGGCACCATCAAGACTGCCAGTGGCGGCAGCGTGTATCTGATCGGTAGCAATGTCACCAATAGCGGCGTGATTCAGAGCCCTAACGGAGAGATCCTGCTGGCGGCTGGACAAAGCGTAGAACTGGTCGATACCGGTACGCCCGGTGTCACCGTCAACGTCACCGGTGCGGCCGGCAATGTCACCAATCTCGGCACCATCACCGCAGCGGCCGGCACCATCGGTATTGCCGCTGGATTGATCAAGAATAGTGGCATCATCAATGCCAGCAGTGTGGTGGCCGATGGCGGCCGGATTTTCTTGCGCGCTTCGCAACAACTGACGACCACCGCCAGTTCCGCCATCAGCGCCGATGGTGTTGCTAACGGCGGCAGCGTGGTGTTGTATTCGGAAGGTGGGGCTTATATTGACGGCGCTGTGTCGGCCACCGGTGCGGCGGGCAAGGGCGGCTATGTCGAGACTTCGGGGCTGACTTCGCTGGATGTGGTCAACGCGCCGACTGTGGGATCTGGCGGCACCTGGTATATCGATCCTTATGATTTGACCGTGGTGGCAGATACGATCAACGATACTGCGACGATTTCCGACAATGTAATTTCCTCCGTTGGTAGCTCGTCTTCCATCAAGGCATCGGAAATCACCGGCATGCTCAATGGCGGGACCAGTGTGATCCTGGCGACGGGCGATGATGGTTCCAGTAGCGGCGGTAACATCACCGTCAACGCGGCGATCACCAAGACCAGCGTCGGCTACGCTGATCTGACGCTGAACGCCGACAACAATATCTATATCAACGCCAATATCACCAGTAGCTCAGGTGCGTTGGGACTGTACCTAAATACCAATGTCCACGGTAGTGTCAGCGGTACGCATTCGGTGGTGCTCAATGGCGCAACAATCGGTCTTAACAGTGGCGGGCTGGTCGTCAGTGATGGCCTGGGTGGTGATGGTAATGGCAATTTATCGATCATCAACAGCGGTCTGCTTAATCTCAACAGCAATGTTGTGTGCATGTCCCTATACACTCTCGGCGGCGCTCTCACTGCCGGTAACTTGAGTGTTGACGCCACCAGCGCTGTAATGGGCACGATGGACCACAACACTAATCTGAATGTCTCCGGCACCTTGAGCAACAGTGGCACGATTACGCTGGCGAATACGTCGATTATTGCAGGCTTGTTCAGCAATGGCGGGACATTCAACGTTTCCAACAGTGTCTTCGATGCCACTAGCGGATTTGTCAATGGAGTCAGTGGCACCGTCAATGTCAATTACCAGACTAACTTCGACTCCGGCTTCGTCATCAATAATGGATTGATGCATGTTGATTCCAATGCCAACAAGCCAAACGGCTATAACGCCGATGACCCAGGTGTGAGATTCAACTCTGGGATAAGCAATTTCGGTACGATGACGGTGTTGGGAACTGTCACTAGCGTTGGCTCCATCATCAATGCCCTGGGGGGAAGCATCTCCGTGGGTGCCACGAATGTGGTGACAGTCTTCAACGGCACCGATTGGCAAAACAGCGGCACCCTGTCGATCGCCTCGGGCAGTACCGTCGCCGGTGGCGGATTCACCAACGATGGCTATGTCACGTTGACTGGCGGCAGCTTGTTGTTCAACACGGTCACCAATGATGAATTTGGCACGCTGTCCGGTAATGGCACCGTGACGAGTACCGCTGGTACGTTGTTGAACAACGGCATGCTAACGCCAGGCGGCGACGGTGTGATTGGTACGCTGTCCATCGGCGGTTTGTTTGAACAAGGATCGACCGGCACGCTGCTCATTGACGTCGCCAACAATGGCGGCACGCTCACGCACGATAGCCTGAACATGCTGACCAGCCAGGATTACCAACTCGATGGCACCTTGCAGACCAAGTTGTTGAGCGGTAGCGTGATGCCGACGCTGACGACTTCATTCTCGCCCATCATTTCGACTGGCGACGCCAGTGGTTATTTCCGCCATGTACTGGGTGACGTGTTCAATGTCAGCGGCGCCTTGCAAATGTTCAAAGCCGATTACAACGCCAATGGCAAGCAGTTGCAGTTGACCATGTCGGGTTCCGAAGACTTCACATTCAGCCCTGACGGTGGAGCCTGGAGTTCGCTCGCCAACTGGACTACTGGCACGGACAACGCCACGGCTAAGAGTCTGCCGACTGCAATTGACAATATCACCGTCAGCAGCGGCACATTGGCGCACACTATCGATGACGGTACCGATATTGTGAACAATATCACTATCGCCAACAGCGGCACATTGAGTGTTAATGGAGGTACGGTGCAGGCAACCAACCTGACATCCACTGGTACTGTCATTATTCAAAATGACGATAGCGGTATTAACGCCGGTACCCTGTCGGTGTCAGGTACGGCGTTGATGAATTACCTTTCTTTGTCAGGCAATGGCACCTATATCGGTGGAGTCGGCTCTGTGCTTAACGTCACCGGCATCTTTGAACAGTCCGGCGGTACCATCGTCAGCGCAGGAGATGTCGTGCTGACGCAGACGCAGACTTTTGGTGAACAAGACTTCCCTACCTTGACTGTCGGAAATATTACGGCACGCAACCTGGTGCTGACCTCGCAAGGTGGCTCGATTTCGGAATTCGGATCGTTACAGGTATCGAAACAGTTGATTACCTCCTCCACTAACGGTACTAGGCTGGATAACGACGAAAATTATATCGCTGCTTATTCCGGCATCAATACCGGCAGTGGCGATATTGTGTTGAACAATACGCTCAACACGGATTACACGTCAGCAGTGGCGCTTACCGGTATTACCAATCTGGGCGGGAATATCAATGTGACCAATACCGGTGCCATGGTGACTGCAGCGATGGGCAGTACCGGCTCGACTACTATCGATAGTCAGATTGCCAGTCTGGGCGTTAATACGAGTGGCCTTATCAAGGCTGCGGGTGACGGAAGCAGCGTCTCGCTGGTGACTCACAGTCCTTTGACCATCGGAGCGGCGGGCATCAATGCGTCGGGTGACATTACTTTATCCGCTGGAGCGAGTATTTCTGACGGTGGCAATATGTTTGTCAATAATATGGTCGTGTCCGGTGGCGGGAGTGATTCCGCCAGTAACAATCTGGTCGTCAATGGTGTGGTCGTGTCCAGTGGCGGCAACATCAGTCTCTTGGCTGGCAATAGCATAGCGGTCAATGCGAATATCACAGCGCAGGGCTTAACGCAATTCACCGTCGATAGCGGTACCGCAGTTGCCTATGCAGCTGGCGTGGCCATTACCAACTCGAGTGGAACGACCATACCGGTTCCTGTGGTTGTGAGTTCGACGCCCTCGTCAACGGCCATCGCCGATTCGACCACCTCAGGGTCAAACACGATCATCACCAGTACCAATTCCTCCACGTCGTCTAACTCGTCTAACTCGTCCAATTCGTCGAACACGCCAACGGTACCAAGCACAAGTAACACGCCCACCACCTCAAATGAACCGATGACCACCGGTGGCGAAACGGGTACGTTTGGCGGTAGCGACAGTGGCGATTCGAGTACTGGCAGCACCGGCAGCACCGGCAGCACCGGTAGCACCGGTAGCACGGAGAAAACTGGTACCACCAGCAAGACCGTCAAGATGTATTGCAGCTGATATCTCAGGAAAATCATTCTATGAAACATACTATCCACATGAGATATCGTTCAAGCCGCAACGCAGTGCTGCGTCTGTGGCAACTGGTCTGCCTGCTGGGCTTGCTGAGCTGGGGCAGTCTGGCGTTGGCGCAGGCCGTCGGCGTGGTAACCCATTTGTCGGGGATTCTGACGGCCAAGCATCTGGACGGCAGTACCGCCGTGCTGGCGGTCAAGTCGCAGATCCAGCAGGGCGATACGCTGATCACCGAGTCCAATACCTTCACGCGGGTGAAATTTCTCGACAACGCCGAGATCGTCCTGCGGCCAGGGACACAATTGGTGGTCAAAAGCTATCTCTATGACGCCGACAAGCCGGCCCAGGACAATGTCGCCATCAGCCTGGTCAAGGGCGGCATGCGCGCTGTTACCGGGCTGGTCGGCAAGCGCAACCATGATGCCGTCAATTTTGAAACACCGACAGCGACCATCGGTATACGTGGCACCAACTTCGGCGCGCTGTTCTGCCAGAACGATTGCGGTGGCGTGCCCAATGCCAGCGGCAACACGCCGCCGAACGGTTTGTACATCGATGTATCTCAGGGCCGTGTGTTAGTGAGCAATCCTGCCGGTCAGCAACTGCTTGAGTCCGGGCAGTTTGGTTTTGTGCTAGATATAAAGACACCGCCGGTGCCGGTGCCGCCGGCCCTGGGGGTGCCTGTGAAGATGCCATTATCGATCAGCAGGAACGTGCCACCCGTGCCACAAAGTAGCAACGGCAAGGACGTTGATTGCATTGTGCAGTAGTTGTCAGTTAGTGCGCGCTGGTCGCCGCAGGGCACCGGCGCGGCAGGCGGGTCTTAGAAGTGCAATACCGCGTCGGCTTGCAGCATGCTGATGTTGCGGTCGCCGGCGCCTTGCAGCAGTTCTTTTTCGATCTGCGCGTACAGGCCGGGTTTGGCGTGGGTGACGAGGATGTCTGGATTGCTGTCGAGCTTGCTTAGTTCTGTCAGCAACAGGCTGGGACAGAAGTGTTTGGACAGGATGGCCAGTTCGCGTTCGCTATCGGGGAAGGCCGCTTCGATGAGCAGGTAACGCAGCTTGGCGATCGTATTGACCACTTCCCACAGCGCGTCGCAACTGGTGGTGTCGCCACTGAAGACCAGGCTGTTGCCGCTGTCGATGTCATCAAGCTGATAGCCGACCGCAGGCACGCTGTGATTGGCGGGCAGGGCGGTGATGCGGCGCTGGCCAATTTCGATGGGAGTGCCGACTTCGATGGTGTGGAAGCGCAGGAATGGATTTTCAGGTGTCGGAATTTCACTGAAATCGGGCCAGATCTGCCAGTTGAAAATATGCTTGCGGATGACGTCTTCGGTAGCGCGCGTGGCATGCATGGTCAACGGTGTGCTGCGGCGGTCGCCGACGCTGTCGAGCATGAACGGCAGGCAGGCGATGTGATCCAGATGCGCATGCGTGATGAAGACATGGTCAATCGCAGCCAGCGCTTCCAGTGACAGATCGTTGACGCCGGTGCCGGCATCAATGAGGATATCGTCGTCGACCAGCAATGAAGTTGTGCGCAGCGTGTTGCCGCCTATGCCGCCACTGCACCCGAGAATTTTTACACGCATTGGTTGAACTGGATTTGAACTGTTGTGACGATTGGAACACGTTTTATACGTGGGAAAATTGTGTCCGTGTTCCCCGTGATCTTGTTTGCGTCGCTTTGCTGGGCACTTGATGCATTGCCGTGCGGCAGCAAAACGTGACAATTTGACAGCATCGCTTGATGTTAAGGGATATGTCGGGCTAAATCAATCAATAAGCGGCAAGCGTGGTGGCAAAACAGCGTCAGAAAATGCGTTGGCAATGGCGTTGAAAATGGTGTCCACGATCACCGTAAAGCGCGCGTTGTTGCGACGCAACTTATTGAAAAAAAAGCCAGATGCTACAGCGCGCCGTCAGCGTTGCAGCGTATCTTTCGTCATGTCCTATTTGCTCTTTTTCTGTTCGTTGAGTCGATCCATATCATGAAAAACAAACACCTCGACATCGCCCACCGCCTGGAAAAGCTCACCGAGCTCAGTCTCGAACTGAGTACCAATCGGAATATCCCGTTGCTGCTGGAACGTATTTTGCAAACGGCGCGCAGCATTACGCTGGCCGATGGCGGTACCTTGTACCGTACCGTGGAAGAAGAAAACAGCCTGTCCTTCTATATCTCTATCAACGACACGCTGGGCATGCATCAGGGCGGCAGCAGTACCGACAAGATCAGCATCCCCAACATCCCGTTGAGCAACGCCGACGGCAGTCAAAATCTGAACGCCGTGTCGGCCTATGCGGCCAACACGCGCAAGTCGGTCAACATTCCCGACGTATATCAGGCCCAGGGTTTTAACTTCTCCGGCATGCGCATGTTTGATGAGAAGTATCACTATCACTCGCAGTCGTTCCTGACCGTGCCGATGCAGGATCATGAAGGCGAACTGGTCGGCGTGCTGCAACTGGTCAACGCGATTGATCCCGAGACTGGGCAGCCGCATCCGTTTTCCGAAACCGATCAATATTTCATCGAAGCGCTGGCGTCACAGGCAGCCATTGCGATTACCAATCAGCAACTGATTTACCGGCTGGAACATCTGTTCGAACACTTCATCAAGCTCATCAATATGGGTATCGATGAAAAATCACCGCATACCGGGCGCCATTGCGAACACGTACCGGAACTGGCAATGATGCTGGCCGAGGCCACTCATGCGACCGAGCAGGGACCGATGGCGTCGTTCCAGATGACCGAACGCGACCGCCGCGAGTTGTGGGTAGCTGGCTTGCTGCACGACTGCGGCAAGATCACCACGCCCAATCATGTGGTGGAAAAATCGACCAAGCTGGAAACCATCTTTGACCGCATTAATCTGATCGATACACGCTTTGAAGTGTTCAAACGCGATGCCGAAATCGCCATCCTCAAGCAGAAGTGTGCACTCGGTGCCGCGCTCGACAGTGCGCAAAGCGATGCGCTGGATCGTCAGTTGCAAGCGCAATGCGAACAACTCGATGCCGACCGTAACTTCCTGCGGCGCGCCAATATCGGCGGCGAAGGCATGAAGCCGGAAGACCAGCAGCGCGTGACCGACATTGCCGCACGTCAGTGGCATGGACCGGAAGGCGATCTGATTGCGGCACTGTCGGAAGATGAAGTGACCAACTTGCGTATCCGCATGGGCACCTTGAATGATGCCGAACGTCAGATCATCAATAATCACATCGTAGTGACCATCAAGATGCTGGAGTCGTTGCCGTGGCCCAAGCAATTGCGCAACGTCACAGAGTATGCTGGCGGCCACCACGAGCGCATGGATGGCAAGGGGTATCCACGCGGCCTGACGCGTGAGCAGATGTCGCCGCAGGCGCGCATGATGGCGATTGCCGATATCTTCGAGGCGCTGACTGCCGCTGATCGTCCCTACAAGCGTGGCAACACGCTCAGCGAAGCGCTGGAAATCCTCGGCGGCTTCCGTTTGCGCGATCACATCGACCCCGATCTGTTCGACGTGTTTGTGCGCAACAAGGTTTATCAGCAATACGCCGACAAGTTCATGAATCCGAGCCAGATCGATGTGGTCGATCACAGCAAGATTCCCGGCTACGTGCCTTGATTGTGCAACCGGCGCCGTCAACCGAGCTTGGTATGGTTGAGGGCGCTGAAGCAAGCTGGCCAATACAGTAAAATGCAGCCTTGTCGGGCATTGCCCGCAGGATTCACCTGACCAATATCGTTCTCGCCGTGCTGGTCGCCAATGGACCACGCATCTGTACCTCCCCCTTCTGAAACGCAGCCTTGCCGCTTACCGTTGATGAAATAGTGCGCTCTTGTGCCATGGCGCAGGTATGCGGCCGGTGTGCTCGAGGCCATTGCGGCAGGTGACCGCAACCGATTCATGGATAGCTTGTAATGACCACCCAAATATCTCGTTGGACCGACATCCGCCAAAATGTGCTGGCCGGCCTGACTTCTTCGTTTGCACTGGTACCGGAATGCATCGCCTTTGCACTGGTGGCGCAACTCAATCCGTTGATGGGTTTGTATGGGGCGTTTATCATTTGCACCGTGACTGCCGTGTTCGGTGGCCGTCCGGGCATGATTTCCGGTGCTGCCGGTTCGATGGCAGTGGTGATCGTGGCCTTGGTGGTACAGCACGGCGCGCAGTATTTCCTGTTGACCGTGATCTTGAGCGGCTTGTTGATGCTGCTGTTCGGCGCGCTGCGACTGGGCAAGCTGATTCGCATGGTGCCGCATCCGGTGATGCTGGGTTTCGTCAATGGTCTGGCGATCGTGATTGCGCTGGCGCAGCTGGAGCATTTCAAACAACCCGGCGCGGGTGGCCCGCAATGGCTGCAAGGCACACCGCTGCTGATTATGGCGGCACTGGTGGCATTCACCATGTTGATTGTGTATCTGCTGCCGCGTCTGACCAAAGTCATTCCACCGGCATTGGCAGCCATTGTCGGCGTCGGCCTGTTGAGCCAGTTGCTGCATCTGCCCACGCGCACGCTGGGCGACATGGCGCATATTGCCGGCAACCTGCCGGTGTTCCATTTTCCCGACGTGCCGCTGAACCTGGAAACCTTGCGCATCGTCACGCCCTATGCGGTGCTGATGGCCATTGTCGGCTTGCTGGAAACTTTGCTGACCTTCAATCTCACCGACGACATCACCGCCACCCGTGGCCAGCCCAATCGCGAATGTCTGGCGCTGGGCGCGGCCAATCTGTTATCAGGCCTGTTCGGTGGCATGGGCGGTTGCGCCATGATCGGGCAAACCATGATCAATCTCGGCTCGGGCGGGCGTTCGCGTCTGTCGGGCATGGTCAGCGGCATGATGATACTGTTGTTCATCCTGTTCCTGTCACCGTTGATCGAACGCATTCCGCTGGCGGCGCTGGTCGGTGTCATGTTCGTGGTGGCGCAGCAGACCTTTGCCTGGGGATCGCTGCGTGTACTGGGTAAGGTGCCGCGTCATGATGCCTTGGTGATTGTGGCGGTGACCATCATTACGGTATTTACCGATCTGGCGGTAGCGGTGTTGTGCGGCATTGTGATTGCGGCGCTCAATTTTGCCTGGCAGCATGCCAGCGAGATCCGGGCCGACGAGGCGTTATCGGAACAGGGCGGAAAAACCTATGTACCGCATGGCACGTTGTTTTTCGCTTCGGCCACGCATTTTCTGGAATTGTTCGATCCGCAAGAGGATCCGCGGCAGGTGGTAGTCGATTGCCGCCACCTACATCTGGCCGATCATTCGGCAGTGGCCGCGCTGGAAAACCTGTGCGAGCGTTATGCCAAGGCAGGCAAGCAATTGCAGTTGACGCATCTGTCCCGTCGTAGTCGTGACTTGTTGGCGCGTGCTGGCATGACGATTTAAGGGCTGCTGTGGTGAACCTATGCGACCAGCAAGCGCACCGAACCAGGCCACCAGATCAACGCGCCATTGCACAACGTAGTCGCGCTATGGAAAGAAGGCGTTTAATAACCCAGATAATCCATCTTGCCAATCGGCACACCCTTGTGACGCAAGATGTCATAGGCCGTGGTCACGTGAAACAGGAAGTTCGGCAGTGCAAACGTGAGCAGGTATGTCTGGCCGCTGAAATGCGTTTCGCGTTCGCGTAACGTCATCGTGATTTCGCGCTCTGCACTGGCGTCGAATTGCGCTGGCTGCAGTTCTTCAAGGAAGCGGATGGTTTTGCCAATGCGCTCCTGCAATTCGTAAAACGTGGTTTCTTCATCCGCAAAACTGGGTGGCTGAATCGCCGCCAGTCGTGCCGCGCCGAACTTGGCGGCATCGCTGGCGCGCTGGATTTGCGCGATCAGCGGGTACATATCTTCAAACAAACGTGCTGATAACAGTTCCTGCGGATCAAGCTGTTGTTGTTCGACATGGGCTGCTGCTTTGTACAACAGCTTGGACAGGACGCCGAGTGCGCGTACGAATACCGGCACCGAGGCCTGGTACATGCTGAGTGTGGATGATGCGGACATGCCATTCTCCAAAACGAGGGAAGTGACGCCATCTCAGGCACATCTTGGATGATCGCAAGATGGCGTCAACTGGAATAAAAAAGCCGACCAGTTCGGCATGGGCTACCGCGCCGGTCGGCAAGGGGACGAAACTTGTTATTTGTTACTTGGCTGCCGGAGTGGCTTGCGCTACTTGCGCGGCAACCGTGTCAGCCGGCTGTTGCGCGGTGCCGGCATTGACATGCCAACCGCCGCCGAGTGCGCGGATCAGATTGACGGTGGAACGGGCACGCTCGCCATCGAGTTGCACGGCGCTGCGTTGTTGCTGCAGTACGGTACGGTCGGCATCGATGACGTCGAAGTAGCTGATCGAGCCTTCGCGGTATTGCACATGTGACAGCGTGGCAGCGCGCGACGATGCTTGCACAGCGGTGTCCTGTGCCATGGTCTGATCGTTGAGGATGCGCAGGTTGGCCAGGTTGTCCTCGACTTCACGGAAGGCGTTCAAGACCGACTGCCGGTAGGCGGCAACATCTTCTTCGTACACGGCGCGGCTGCGGTCGATGGCTGCCGTGCGTTTGCCGCCGTCAAACAGCGGCATACTCAAGGCAGTGCCGACCAGGGGGCCGAGCAAGAAGGTGCGGCTGGACCAGTTGAACAGGTCGCCAAGCTTGTTCGACTCGTAGCCGAGGCTGCCGGTCAGGTTCAATTGCGGGAACCAGGCTGCCTTGGCGACACCAACGCGGGCGTTGGCTGCTGCCATGGCGCGTTCGGCAGCGGCGATGTCGGGACGACGTTCCAGCAGTTCTGACGGCAGACCGGCCGGTACGCTCACTGACAGGCGCTTGAGCGGCAGCGGCGCAAAGCTGAATTCGGCCGGTGTCTTGCCGAGCAAGACTGCCAGTGCATGTTCTGCCGTGGCGCGTTGGCGCGCGATGCCGTAGGACTCCGACTGTGCGGAAGCCAGTTCCGACTTGGCGCGGGCGACATCGACTTCGCTGATGTCGCCTTCGTCGAAGCGGTGTTGCACCAGTTTCAGCGATGCGGTGCGCAGGTTGACGGTGCCGCTATACAGTTCTTGCGTCGCATCGAGTTCGCGCAGCAGAAAGTATTGTTGGGCGACATCGGCTTGCAGCGCCAGGCGTACCGACTGGAACAGTGCTTCGCTACGCTGGGCGTCGGCGGTGGCAGCGTCGACCGTGGAGGCGACGCGGCCGAACAGGTCTGCTTCATACGAGACGTTGACCTGAGCCCGCCACAAGGTGGCGGGCGAGGTGTTGGCATCGGCGGGCAGACTTTGCGACGCCGGCGAGACGCGCTGACGGGTCGGACCGAAGCCGCCATCGATTTGCGGGAACAGACCGGAACGGGCGTCCTGGCGCAGTGCGCGTGACTGGCTCAGACGCGCGGCAGCGGCCTTGAGATCCTGGTTGGCCTGCAAGGCATCGGATTCCAATGCATTGAGACCGTCGTCGTTGAAGATCTTCCACCATTCGCCACGGGCGAATTGTTCGGCCGGTTGTGCGGTTTTCCAGTCGCTGCTTTGGGTGGCTTGGGCTTCCTTGAATGCCACTGAAGTTGTCACCGCAGGGCGTTCGTAGGTCGGTGCCACCGAGCAGCCTGCCAGCACCAGCAAGGCGCCCAGAAAGACCGAGCTGATCCGGGCCGAGTGGCCCCAGCTACGGGGATGGATTGAGAGTGAGTTCATGTCATTTTCCTTTTGCTGTGCGGCTTAGACGCCATCGTGGACGTCGGCGGCTGCGACATGGCTGCCGGCAGTCAGTGGCGCCTCATGCTTGTGGGCGGTGTGCAGCTTCTTGCCGCCGCCGATACTGCGCAACAGCACATAGAACACCGGTGTCAGGAACAGGCCGAACAAGGTCACACCGAGCATGCCGAAGAACACCGCAATACCCATGGCTTGACGCATTTCTGCACCGGCACCGGTGGATGTCACCAGCGGCACTACACCCATGATGAAGGCGATCGAGGTCATCAGGATCGGACGCAAACGCAGGCGGCTGGCATCAATGGCAGCACGGATCACGGTGCTGCCTTGCAGTTCCAGTTCACGGGCGAATTCGACGATCAGAATCGCATTCTTGGCCGACAAGCCGACCAGTACCATCAAGCCGATCTGGGTAAAGATGTTGTTGTCGCCCTTGGTCAGCCAGACGCCGGTCAAGGCCGCCAGGATGCTCATTGGCACAATCAGGATCACTGCCAGCGGCAGGGTCAGGCTTTCATACAAGGCGGCCAGCACCAGGAACACCAGCAAGACACTGATCGGGAATACCCAGACACCGGCATTGCCTGCCAGGATCTTTTGATAGGTCAGGTCAGTCCATTCGAAGCGCACACCGCGTGGCAGGGTGGCAGCAGCAACCCGTTCGGCAGCTTTTTCAGCCTGGTCGGACGAATAGCCGGGTGCCGGTCCACCGTTGATGTCGGCTGCAGTGAAGCCGTTGTAACGCACCACCATTTCCGGACCAAAGGTTTGCTTGACGCGCACCACCGAGGACAGCGGCACCATTTCACCAGCGTTGTTGCGGGTCTTCAGTTGCAGAATGTCATCGGCCTTGGCGCGGAACTGCGCATCAGCCTGGGCACGCACCTGATAGACACGGCCGAAGCGGTTGAAGTCGTTGACGTAGAGCGAACCGAGATAGATCTGCATAGTGTTGAACACATCGGTGATGGGAATGCCGAGTTGCTTGGCTTTCACGCGGTCGAGGTCAACATTGAGCTGCGGCACATTGATCTGGTAGCTGGAGAACATTGGGCCCAGCGCTGGTTCCTTGGCTGCTGCTTTCATGAAGGCTTGCGCCGCCGCATCCAGTTCGGCATAGCCGACGGCACCATGGTCTTCGATCTGCATCTTGAAGCCACCCAGAGTACCCAGCCCCATGACTGGCGGCGGTGGGAACACGGCGGTGAAGGCTTCTTTGATGGAGCCGAATTTCTTGCCCAGTGATGCGGCAATCGCGTTGCCCGACAATTCCTTGCTGCGACGTTCTTCGAACGGTTTCAGGCCGACGAAGACAATCCCGGCGCTGGAGCTGTTGGTGAAGCCGTTGATCGACAAGCCGGGGAAGGCAATGGCACTGTCGACACCGGGTTCCTTGAGCATGATCGCGCTCATCTTGCGCATGACATCTTCGCTGCGGTCGATTGAGGCACCGTTGGGCAATTGCGCAAAGGCCACCAGGTATTGTTTGTCCTGACCAGGCACGAAGCCGCCTGGCACCAGATAACCGACACCCACGGTCGCGGCCAGCAGCAAGGCATACACCACCATCACCGACGACTTGCGCGAAATCACACCAGTCACGCCACGGCCATAGCCATCCGAGGCACGGTTGAAGAAGCGGTTGAAGTGCGCGAAGAAGCCGCCGAGGAAGCGGTCCATCACACGTGTCAGCCAGTCCGGCTTGCTGCCGTGGCCCTTGAGCAATAGCGCCGCTAGTGCTGGCGACAGCGTCAGCGAGTTGAAGGCCGAGATCACGGTCGAGATGGCAATCGTCATCGCGAACTGTTTGTAGAACTGACCGGTCAAGCCTGTCATGAAGGCCAGCGGCACGAACACTGCCACCAGCGTCAGCGCAATTGCAATGATTGGGCCACTGACTTCCTGCATGGCGCGGTAGGTCGCATCGCGTGGACTGAGCCCGGCGCCGATATTACGCTCGACGTTTTCCACCACCACAATGGCATCATCGACCACAATCCCGATGGCGAGCACCATGCCGAACAGCGACAAGGCATTGATCGAATAACCGAAGCCGAGCAGCAGCGAGAAGGTACCGACAATCGACACCGGCACCGCCAGCAGGGGAATGATCGACGCCCGCCAGGTTTGCAGGAAGATGATCACCACGATTACGACCAGCGCAATCGCTTCGAGCAGGGTATGCACCACCGCTTCGATACTGGCACGCACGAACTGGGTCGGATCGTAGACGATGCGGTATTGCACCGATGCCGGGAAGTCCTTGGACAAATCCTTCATCGCTGCGCGCACTTGGGTGGACACATCGAGGGCGTTTGAGCCTGGCGCCTGGAAGATCGGAATCGCTACCGCCGGCTTGTTGTCCAGCAAGGCACGCAGACCATATTCGGAAGCCGCCAGTTCGACCCGGGCGACGTCGCCCAGTTTGGTGATGGCGCCATCCGGGCCGCTCTTGAGGATGATGTCGCGGAATTCTTCTTCCGTCTTCAGACGACCCTGGGCATTGACCGACAATTGCACCGGTATGTCAGGCGAGCTGGGCGAGGCACCGATGACACCGGCGGCGACCTGCACGTTTTGTTCGCGGATGGCGGCGATGACTTCGCTGGCGGTCAGATTGTGCTGCGCCACTTTTTGCGGATCGAGCCAGACGCGCATGGCGTAGTTGCCCGAGCCGAACAGGCCAACTTCACCGACGCCCTGGATACGCGCCAGACGATCCTTGATGTTCAAGACCGCGTAGTTGCGCAGGTAGGTGGTGTCGTAACGATTATCGGGCGAGATCAAGTGCACCACCATGGTCAGCGTGGGTGAGCTCTTGATGGTGGTGACACCGAGTCGTTGCACGTCTTCCGGCAGGCGCGGCAAGGCTTGCGCCACGCGGTTTTGCACCAGTTGCTGGGCCTTGTCGGGATCGACGCCGAGACGGAAGTTGACGGTGATGGTCAGGTTGCCGTCGCTATTGGCTTGCGACTGCATGTAGAGCATGTTTTCGACACCGTTGATCTGCTCTTCCAGCGGCGCAGCCACGGTTTCTGCGATCACTTTCGGATTGGCGCCAGGATACTGGGCGCGCACCACCACGGATGGCGGCACCACTTCCGGATACTCGGAAATGGGTAGCTGGAACATGGCCAATACCCCGGCCAGTACCAGCAATATCGACAACACACCCGCAAAGATCGGGCGGTCGATAAAGAATTTTGAAATGTTCATGAGAACTCCCCGTTAATGATTTTCTTAGGCTTTGCCGGCCTTGGATGCAGCCGGTGTTGCAGGTGCGCTATCGGCGACCTTGATCATCGGGACTACGGTCGGTGCCACGACATCGCCTGGGCGCACGCGTTGCAGACCATTGACGACAATCCGGTCACCGGCTTTCAGGCCGCTTTCGACTACCCGCAAACCTTCTTGCGTGGCACCGACGTGAATTTCGCGATAGTTGGCGTGGTTGCTGCCGTCGAGCACCAGCACGAAACGCTTGTCCTGATCGGTGCCGATAGCTTTTTCATCGATCAGCACGGCGTCGTGTGCAGCACCACCGCCGAGGCGGATGCGGGCATACAGACCCGGCACCAGTTGGCCGTCGGTGTTGTCGAACACGGCACGCACGCGGATGGTGCCGGACGAGGCGTCGAGCCGGTTGTCGACCGAGCCGACCTTGCCTTGGCGCGAGTAGTCATTTTCATTCGCCAGGCCGAGATAGACCGCCACTTGCGTTCCCTGTGCACGCGCTGGATTGACGTACTTCAGGAAGCTTTGCTCATCGACGTCGAAGGCGGCGTACATCTTGGCCACCGACACCAGGGTCGACAGCGGCGGTGTGGACGAGCCTACCGAGACAATATTGCCGACCGTGACTTCGGCGCGCGAAATACGGCCCGACACCGGCGCGGTGATTTGCGTGTAATCGAGATTGAGCTTGGCCACGCGCAAGGCTGCTTGGGCTGCCTGGACATTGGCTGCGGCTTCACGGGCGGCGTTTTGCTTTTCTTCGTAGTCGCGCCGGGCGATGGCGTTGTCACCCAGCAGGCGTTGTCCGCGCGCGACATCTGTCGCGGTGTAGCTGGCACGGGCTTCGACACCGGCCAGTTGCGCTTGCGCACGCGCGACTTCGGCGGCGTAAGGACGTGGGTCGATCGTAAACAGCACATCACCCTTCTTGACCAGGGCGCCATCCTTGAAGTGCACAGCAGTCAATGTGCCGGAGACCAGGGGACGGATTTCGACGCGGTCGACAGCTTCCAGGCGACCGGAATATTGCTGCCAGTCGATGATTTGTTTGCGGATGACTTCGGCCACGTCGACGCCGGCAGCCGCCGGCGCTTGCTGGGCATGGGCAGTGGTTTCGACACCGATGGCGGCGAGGGCGCCGGCGACGGCGATGGTGATGACGGCGACGACGGCTGCGGCAGTGATGTAGCGACGACGGAGCGGATGCTTGGACATGGTAGACCTCATTGAACGTTAGATAGGTTGAAAACGAAACTTAGCGGGACCAGCGGCGAGCGCAGCGAAGCGGCGACGCAGGAATTCGACGATTTCCTTGAGCAAAGGAAGGTGGCTGCGTAAGGCGCCGTGCGTGACGCCGGCAAAGCGTGCCACTTGGGTATGTACGCCGGCGCGGATCAGCGCGGAGGCATATTTCTCCGCTTCGGTATGCAGCACATCGCACCCGGCGGTGGCGATGAAGGCCGGTGGCAGCCCGGCCAGCCGGCTCGCTTCCAGCGGTGCCGCATAAGGATGCAGGCGTTGCATGGTTTGCGGCAGATACTGGCGGTAGCAGGCGGCGCAATCTTCGGGCGTGGTATCTGAATTGAGGCGCGCGACGTCGCCCAGCAAGCTCATGCTGGGGTCGAGCATGGGGCTGATCAACACTTGCGCGGCCAGTGGCATTGCGCAACGGTCGCGCGTCATCATGGTCAGGCTGACTGCCAGATTGCCGCCGGCATCGTCACCGGCCACAGCCATGCGACGCGTATCGATCTGCAACTCGGCAGCATGCTTGGCGGCCCACACGGCGACGGCATAGGCATCTTCGGGGGCAGCCGGAAACGGTTTGGCCGGTGCCAGTGCATAGTCCACCGACAGCACCACTGCGTGGCCATGACGGGCAATGTAGTGGGCCTGGGTATCGGCATCGTCGAGATTGCCGCCGACAAAACCGCCACCGTGGAAATACAGTACCAACGGTAATGGCGCGACTTTGCCTGCTTTGCTTTTCGCCGCTACCGGTTGATACAGGCGCACTGGAATGCGGCCGATCGGACCGGGAATGGTGAAGTTGCTGATGGTGGCTGGGCGTGGCGCTTGCATGATGTCGAGGCGGCGATCAATGCCGGATTGGCTAAAGTGAAGCGGATTGTGCAGCACAGCATGGGGCTGGATAAAGCCAGCAAATCCAACATCACTGTTCGTCCAGTTCGAACAATTGGCGTAAAATGCTCGAATTAGTTTTGGTAAATGGGGCGTGGCGCTGCCAGTGGCGCGGCTTTCCCGGGTTTTTGGATTGGCCGGGGAAACGCCGCAATAGCCTGTCAATGAGGTTAATTTGTGGCGATTTAGCCGCGTTGATGTGCCCGTTGCCGAACAATTCTTACTTGTTTTAATGGCAATTATGTTGCTATTTGGGAGAAAAAAATGGACCGTTTTCAGGCAATGCAGGTATTTACGGCCGTCGTCGATGCCAACAGTTTCACGCGCGCTGCCGACAATCTCAATTTGCCGCGCACCACGGTGACCACCATCGTGCAAAGCCTGGAAAGCCTGTTGCAGGTAAGGCTGCTCAATCGCACCACGCGCCGCATCAGTCTCACGCCCGACGGCGCTGCCTATTACGAACGCTGCGTGCGGATTCTGGCCGAGGTCGATGAAACCGAGGCGTCGTTCCGCAATGTCACGCGCGGCCCGCAAGGACGCTTGCGCATTGATGTGCCGGCGTCGATTGGACGCTTGCTGCTGTTGCCGAATCTGTGCGACTTTTACGCCAAATACCCCGACATCGAACTGGTCATGGGTATGAGCGACCGCCCGGTCGATCTGGTCCAGGAAGCGATCGATTGCGTCATCCGGGTTGGTGACCTGCAGGATTCGAGCATGGTGGCGCGCCGCATTGGCACGTTTCAGGCGGTTACCTGCGGGGCGCCGCTGTACTTCGAACGGCGCGGCATGCCGCATACGATTGAAGACTTGCAGAGCCATCAATCGGTGCATTATTTTTCCAGCCGCACCGGCCGTACCATTGACTGGGACTTCATGGTCGATGGCGTCGCGCAGGAGGTGAAGATGGCAGGCAAGCTGTCGGTCAACGATGGCGATGCCTATGTGGCATGTGCATTGCAAGGCTTCGGCCTGGTGCAGGCGCCCAAGTACATGATTTTGCCCTATCTCGAAGATGGTCGACTGGTGGAAATCCTGTCGCAATGGCAGCCGGTGCCGATGGCGATTTCGGTGGTCTATCTGCATAACCGCCATTTGTCGCCCAAGGTGCGCGCGTTTGTCGACTGGGTGGCCGAATTGTTCGCCACTTGTCCGCTGCAAAAGGGCTGCCAGAAAGATATTCCAGTGCAGGGAGGCCAATTCGCCGCCAAGCCGGAGAGCAATACCATTCGCGCCGTCATCGAGCAGCAGAACATTGCCGAAAGCGTGTTCTGAACCAGTGCGCGCTACGCCATGCCGCGGCTTTCCTGGAGTCAGGCTTGGTGCAGCAGGGATGAGTGGTGCGGTCATGGTCATATGGGTGGCGAACTGCAATAGTCATCAGGGCGCTGTTGGCAGCATCAGATGGCGCGCCAAAGCAGCGGACAGGGCTATCGCTAAAGCTGGCAGCCTTGATTAAGGAAATCGGAAAGTCGAGATAGAGCAGCAACTGGCTATGCGCAGGCATGCCGGGTCGCGCTGATCTGGTAGTGCACTGTGGATCGCAAGCCGCACACCACCGTCATTCGATGACGGCATCAAGGTGCTTGATGCGGCAAACTTTGGAAATTCATGGCGCTTTGCCTGAGGAGGATTATGCGCGCAGTGCAGCATTTTGCTCTTGCTGAAAGCTGCGAATTAATTGCCTGATTCTCCAGAGTGTTGGTGGATTAGGCAGTTTTATGATTTTTGCAGGGGTATTTCGCCGGTGTTATCGATGTTGCGATTTGCGACAGATGTCGATGCATGATGATGTGGTTGAAATGCGTGCTGACTTCCCCATTTCCCCGCAAGCCACTTGGTGGAAGGCATTGGTAAGCATGCTGAAAATGCAATGCCGGTTACGCCTGTTTGCCGTGGTTGCTGATAAAAGAACGGCAATGTGATCAGAAATGCTGGCTCGGATACCTAATCCTCTTGATTAATTGCCTAATTCTCCAATCTCATGACGCAGAGATTCAGGCAAGTCTGGATTCTGCGGTAAGCTGAACCTCTTCCCTTATTTTGTCTGCGTGCTGCCATGGATCTGAACAATGCCCCGAGCGACTACGACCTTGCCGCAGCGCCCGAGCCGGAGCGTTCATCCGCGCGGGACACGTCATTGGACGAGGCCGATCTACGCCTGCTGGCCTTACAGCGCGAACTGGTCAGTTTGCTGGCACGCATGACCGTTGGTGGCGAAGGGTCGATCGATACTGCCATCGGCGGTTTGTATTTACACCGCATCACTAATCCGCAAGGTCCCAAGCATGCCGTGCAAACGCCGATTTTTGCGGTCATTGCGCAGGGAACCAAGCGCCTGTTCGTCGGCGACGATGTTTATGAATATGATCCGATGCACTATCTGGTTTCCTCGGTGGATCTGCCGACCGTGGGTAAAGTCACGCTGAGCAGCCCGGACTTGCCCTATCTGGGCTTGCGCATCGATCTCGATACCAAGGAGATTGGTGCGTTGATCGGCGACGAGCATCTGCCGCAAGGGATCGCCTCGGACGCGTCGCGTGGCCTGTTCGTGGCCCGCCTTGACGTGACGCTGCTCGATGCCGTGCTGCGGCTGTTGCGGCTGCTCGATTCACCGCGTGATATTGCCATCATGGCGCCGATGATCAAGCGCGAGATTTTGTATCGGCTGTTGATGAATGGTCAGGGTGCGTTGCTGCGTCAGACCGTGTTGCAGGATAGTCAGATGAACCGCATCGCCAAAGCCATCCGCATGATGAAGGAAAGTTTTGCGCTGCCGCTGCGGGTGGAAGATATTGCCCGTGATGTGCATATGAGCACGTCTTCGCTGCATCATCATTTCAAGGTGGTGACGGCGATGAGTCCGTTGCAGTATCAGAAGAACCTGCGCCTGCAGGAAGCGCGCCGCCTGATTCTCGGCGACGATGTCAGTGTGGCGATTGCGGCGCAAACGGTTGGTTACGAAAGTTCGTCGCAGTTCAGCCGCGAATACAGCCGCATGTTCGGTGCGCCGCCGTTGCGCGACAAGCGCCGCTGGCAGGAAGAAGAAGCGCCGGTACTCTGATCTGGTACGCGCTCGGCGCAAATGTCGGCAAGGCGCTAGAATCGTCTGCTCGAATTCCCCCTATAAACACCGGAGACCTACTATGCAATATCGACGCCTCGGCAACAGCAACCTGACAGTCTCGGCCCTGTGCCTGGGCACCATGATGTTCGGCGACCAGACCGGCCTTGATGAAGCGGCCAGTATTGTCGCTTCGGCGCGCGCTCAGGGCGTCAATTTCATTGATACTGCCGACGTCTACAGCAAGGGAAAATCGGAACAGATGGTCGGTCAGTTGTTGCACGGACAACGCCATGACTGGGTGCTGGCCAGCAAGTTGGGCAACCCGATGAGCAGCGCGCCAAACCAGTCGCATTACTCGCGCCACTGGATCATTAGTGAAACAGAGAGCATCCTGCGCCGCCTCAATACCGATTACCTCGACATTCTTTATCTGCATCGCGACTATGAGGGGGAAAATCTGGAAGAAGCCGTGCAGGCGCTGGGTGACCTGATCCGCAGCGGCAAGATTGGCGGCTTTGGCTTGTCCAATTTCCGTGGCTGGCGCATTGCCGAAGTCGCACACCTGTGCGCCAAGAACCAGGTGCCGCAGCCCTTGGTGTGCCAACCGTATTACAACTTGCTCAATCGTCAGCCGGAAGTGGAAATCCTGCCCGCCTGCAGCAACTATGGCCTGGGTGTGGTGCCGTACAGCCCGATTGCGCGTGGCGTATTGAGCGGGAAATATAAGCCGGGCCAGCAGCCGGGTGCCGATACGCGCGCCGGACGTGGCGACAAGCGCATGCTGGAAACTGAATTTCGTGAAGAGTCATTGCAGATCGCGGCACGCTTGCAGCAACACGTCGAAGGGCGTGGCATCAAGCTGGGGCAGTTCGCCACGGCCTGGGTATTGGCCAATGCGGCGGTCAGCAGCGTTATCGCCGGGCCGCGCACGCTGGCGCAGATGGAGGATTATTACGCTGCTGTGGACATGGTGATCTCCAGCGAGGAAGAGGCCCTGGTCGATAGTCTGGTCACGCCCGGTCATGCGTCAACGCCGGGCTACAACGATCCTAACTATCCATTCTTTGGTCGCCGCGTACGCAGCTAAGAGGGCTGCTGGTCAGAGGCAGTTTCGCGCTGTTGTTGGTCGAGCCGACACAGGCGCAAGAGCATGAAATGACTTGCCTGACCGGTGTCCTGCATGACACTGCATAGTTGCGCCGGCTTGGATGGCGTCAGGTCGCGGTTGTCGCAGGCAGCGGCAGGTAGCGCGTGTAGCAACATGATGCTGATGCCTGCTACAGATATTGTTTTTGGCGTCATCGTTGCTCCCAAATCGTCTTCTATGGTTGACCGTTGCTGTGCTGACCGCAAGCCACGCTGCACATGCGGCAGCGTGGAACGGCGCAGTATAGAAGTGAAATTTAGCAGATGATATAGGACGATCATTAAATCAAGTTTGCCGCCTCGTTCAGGCGCGTAGTGCACCAATGCGTCGGGCGGTTTCGGCGGCCAGAATCTGCGTATCGGTGCCGGGCGTGAGCATGTCGACGCCGAGTGCCTTCATGCGTTGCGCCATCTCCATCGCACCACAAAAAATACCGACATATTTACCGCGTGCATGCGCCAGTGTCACCAAATGGGCGATGGCGTCATTGAGCTGATCGTGGTGCCAGGCATCGGGCGCGAGGCCCATGTCGATGGCAAGATCGCTGGGGCCGATGAAGATGCCGTCGAGATCGTCAACTGACAGAATCTCGTCGGCAGCTTGCAAGCCTTGCCGGGTCTCGATCATCGCCAGCGTCAGGATGCTGTGGTTGGCGTTGGCGAAGTAATCGGCGCCGCCATACAGCACACCGCGTGCCGGGCCAAAGCTGCGACCGCCGCGCGGCGGATAATGACAGGCGCGTACAAATTGTTCGGCGTCGGCCTTGCTGTTGATCAGTGGGCAGATTACGCCATAAGCACCGGCATCGAGCAGCTTGTTGATTTCGCCCAGGCTGTTTTCCGAGCAGCGCACCAGAGGTATGGCATTGGTGGTGGAAATCGCTTGCAGCATCGGCAGTGCCGCGTCGACGGAAAACAGGCCGTGCTGCAAATCGATGGTGACTGCATCGTAGCCGCTATGGGCAATCAGTTCTGCCATCAAGCCGTTGCCGATCGAGGCCCAGCCATTGAGCGCCAGTGTCTTTTGCGCGAACAGGGTGCGCAATTTATTTTCCCGCATGCCGATCTCCTTGTTTGAAGAATGCCTTACCAAAATTTGGAGAGGCATTCTTAAGTGATTTGGCATTGATCCTAGCCCGAATTGCAGAACGCTGTCGCCGCCGGGTTTATTTTGTATAGCGGAAGGGCGTACCGTCGATGGCGCTCTTGCGCCCGCCAATCTGCGCTGCCAGCAAGGCGGCGCTGCCGCAGGCCAGCGTCCAGCCGAGTGCGCCCTGGCCGACATTGAGGAATAGATTGTCCACTGGTGTGGCGCCGATCAGCGGTAATCCGCTTGGTGTGGCGGGACGGAAGCCGGCCCAAGGAGACAAGCGGGCGTTGTCATGGCCGCCAGCACCGAGGCTGCCGGGGAACAGAGTGTCCACGCCTTGACGCAGTTCGTCGATGGCGCGTGGTGGAATGCTGCAATCCAGGCCAACCAGTTCGACTCGCCCGGCGACGCGCAGACGATTGCCCAGCCGTGCATAGACGATCTTGCGGCTGATGTCGGTGATCGATACCTGCGGTGCGGCGGCTTGTGTCTGCGCATCGTCGAGCGGTACGGTAATGCTGTAACCCTTGAGTGGATATACCGGCAGGCGCAAGCCGGCCTGGCGTGCCAGTGCGGCACTGTCGGCACCCAAGGCCAGCACGAAGCTGTCGGCGGCAATGGCGCCGGCGCTGGTGTGCACGGTGGCGATGCGCTGGTTCTGCAGGTGCAGTGAGTCGATGGCGGTGGACGACAAAAAGCGGAAGCCCATTTGTGCGCGCATGGCCTCGACCAGACCCTGGCAAAACAGGGCACAGTCACCGGCAGCTTCACTGGCGGTATATACGCCGCCGGCCCAATTGCGTTGCGAATTGCCGAGTGCCGGTTCGATTTCCAGGCAGCGCGCAGTGTCGATGATCTCTTGCTGGCAGCCGTGCCGGGCCTGAAAGGCGACTTGCTTGCGAGCCGCATCCAGACCGGCGGGATCTGTGTACATCACCAGTTTGCCGGCGATGCGATGTTCGAAGGCCAGCGGTAGATCCTGTTGCAACTGGCTTAACTCGTCACGGCTGTAAAACGCCAGCCGCAACAAATCGATGGTGGTGCGTTGTACCCGCGTGGCATTGCAGGCGCCAAGAAATTGCAGCAGCCAGCGCCATTGCGCCGGATCCAGTTGCGGCCGCAAGCTCAGCGGTGAGTCGGCGCTGAACAGGTAATGCGGCCAGTGCGTCCATACCGACGGATCGGCCAGCGGTGCTACATAGGAATAACTCAATTGAGCGCCATTGCCCAGACTGGTGCCGCTGCCAGCTTGCGGGCGGGCATCAATGAGCGTGACCTGGTGGCCATCGCGCAGTAGACGATAGGCCGAGGTCACGCCGATCACGCCGGCGCCGAGTACGCAGATATGCATGGCGGGGTCCTGTTGCTAAGCTTTGGATTGGTAAAGTAGATGCCTGGGCAGCTCGCCAACTATACCGAGGTTGGCGGCGACTGTCGTATGCCGAATCGGCATCGGCCGCTTATTTGCTGCCGAAGCTCTGTTCTGGTAACCATTTGCCGCCACGCAACTGAAATATGGTATAGGTTGGATTGTTCAGGTTGCCGTGGGCATCGAACGAGATCAGGCCGGTCAAGCCTTGGTACTTGATGTTGTGCAAGGCATTGTTCAATTGTGCTGGCAGCAATGAGTCGGCTTGCTTGATGGCGGCGAGGATGACATTGGTGGCATCGTAGGCAAACGGTGCGTAATAATCGATGTGATCGCCATAGGCGGCGATGAATTTTTCCTGAAATTTCTTCCAGCCGTTCATTTTTTCCTGTGGCAGGCCGGTGGCCACGCCCAGAGTGCCTTCACCAGCCGCACCGGTCAGTTTCGGATAGATCGGGCTGACGACGCCGCCGGCGGCGATCAGCTTGGCGTTGATGCCGGTGCGTTTGAGGTTCAACTGCAAGGCCGCCGCCTGCGCCACTTGGCCGCCGAAGAAAACCAGGTCGGGTTTCTGTATTTTCAGGTCCTCCAGCGCAGCATTGAAGTCGGAGGTCTTGCTGCTCACCACATGGCGCGCCACCATCAGACTTGGATCCTGGCTTAGATTTTTGGCGAACAGGTTGGCCAGCAGGGTGCCGTAGACGGTATCGTCGTTGATGATGGCGATGCGTTTGGCATGCAAGGTTTGCAATGCATATTGGGCGACACGCTGGCCGATATCATCGTCATGGCCGACCACGCGGAAAATATTGGAATAGCCGTTGGCGGTGAGCTGGCGGTTGCTGGAGCCGGGCGAAATCTGTGGAATGCCGGCGGCGTGATAGATCGGCGCGCCGCTCAGACTGGCAATCGATTGCCAGTGGCCGACCACAGCGACGGCGCCGGCCTTGACCAGATAATCGGCCACTAGCGCAGCGGTGCGCGTTTCGCCGCGATCATCCTGCGCCAGCAGCTTGAATACCACCGGCTTGCCACCCACGTGCGGATTGCGCGCATTGGCTTCGCTGAGCGCCAATTCGACTGCCTGCGCCATGCTCAGGCCCAGACTGGCGGCGTCACCCGACATTGGACCTGCGTAGCCAATGGTGACCACCTTGCGCGTATCAGCAGCGCTGACTGGTTCCACTGCCAGTACCGGCATTAGAATGGCAAGGCCCAGTAGGCAGGCGATGAGCGCCGCAGCAGGCGTTTTCATTGCGTCTTTTCCTTCGGTGAAGAAACGGTAGGGAGGCCTTGAGGTGATCTGTTTCTACGTAACGCCATCTTGACCATTATCGGCAGCAACAGGTGAATCTGAAGCAGCACGGTTAAATTTGTCCCGCATTTGCTTGCCTGCAAGACACTTCTTGCCGGTGTGGCAGACCGTCACGCCGTAACCAGTTACAATAGCGCCCGAAGCAAGCCAGACAGCCGCTGGCCATCGCGTAATGCATGGCGGGAGGAAGGTCCGGACTCCATAGAGCAGGGTGACGGTTAACGGCCGTCCGCTGAAAGCTGGCGCAAGCCGGTATAAGGTGAGGAATAGGGCCACAGAGACGAGCGTATTTAGTTACGGTGAAACGCGGTAACCTCCACTCGGAGCAATTCCAAATAGGCACGCATTGATGCTGCTCGCTGAGCGTGCGGGTAGGAAGCTTGAGCGCTGGAGTAATTCAGCGCCTAGAGGAATGGCTGTCATAACGGGTAACCGTCGTAACAAAATCCGGCCTATCGGCTTGCTTCATTTGAATTTGATCGGCGCGCCGCTGCGGTTGTGCGCAGCGGCGCGCCACAGGCAGCTCCAGCGGTGACCCGCCTGACAATGCCAGAGACGCGCTACAGGAGACTTATGAGCCAACCGGTTTCGTTTGCAGAACTGTCTTGCCGCAACGGCCGCCGCATCGCCGTGGCCACGCTGGCTTCCGAAAAAACCTTGAACGCGCTGTCGCTGGAGATGGTGCAATTGCTGATGCCGCAGTTGCAGCGCTGGGCCGCCGATGACGCGATCGCCCTGGTGGTGTTGCAGGCCGAGGGCGACAAGGCATTTTGCGCCGGTGGCGACTTGCAGCAGTTGTATCACAGCATGCGTGCGCACCATGCCTCTGCGGCATGCGACGATATCACCGCGAATACCTATGCGGCAGCCTTTTTCGAGCAGGAATATCGGCTCGACTATCTAATTCATACCTATCCAAAACCGGTCTTGTGCTGGGGCCATGGCATCGTCATGGGCGGCGGCATCGGTTTGATGGCCGGTTGCAGTCACCGCGTGGTGACCGAACGGTCGCGCTTGGCCATGCCGGAAATCAGCATCGGCCTGTATCCTGATGTCGGTGGTAGTTGGTTTCTCAGTCGCATGCCGGGCAAGACAGGGGCTTTTCTGGCGTTGACCGGGGCTGCCATGAACGCGGAAGATGCGGTCTTTGCCGGCTTGGCCGATTACCGCTTGTGCCATGCGGACAAAGACCAGTTGCTCGACAGTCTGCTGGGACAAGCCTGGGGTACGCCAACGGTCGCTGATGCGGTGCTGCTGGAGCGGGTATTGCAACAGGCACAAGCCGCGCGTGACAGCGCGACGCCATTTGCAGCCTCGGCGCTGCGACGCCATTTTGATTTGATTAACACGCTGTGCAGCGGGCGCTGCGTCACAGAGATGGTCAACGCCATCCTGGCCGTACACAGCGATGATCTCTGGCTGCAAAAAGCCGCCAAGACGCTGGCCGCCGGTGCGCCCGGTTCAGCCTGGCTGGCGCTGGCCTTGCAGCAACGGGTGCGGCACATGTCGCTGGCGCAAGTGTTTCGGCTGGAGTTCGTGGTGTCGCTGCATTGCGCAGCGCGGCCCGATTTTGCCGAAGGCATACGCGCGCTGATCATTGACAAAGATCAGCAACCGCAATGGCAGCCGGCGCGACAGGTGGATGTCACGCCGGCCTGGGGCGCTGGCTTCTTTGCCGATCCGTGGCCGGTGGCGCAGCATCCCTTGGCCGACCTCGGCGGCTGAGTCAGACAGCGCTGCGCGGCTCCGTGTGCAGCCGTTGTTGCCAGCGCCGCAGCGTGCGTACAAAGACCGCGGGATCGTCGAGCGCGCGTGCCAGTACCAATCCTCCCTGCATTGCTGCTACCACTTCTTCTGCCAGCATGGCGGCGTCGGCCGGAGCGTGGCCGCTACGCTCCAGTGCGGCTTGCAAGGCGCGTGTCCAGTCGGCGAAATAGCTGTGCACGCTGGTGGCAAAGCGGTCGCGCACGTTGACCAGCGCGAATACGCCGACCAGACATACTTTGCGTCCTGACAGAAAGTAGGCTTCCACTTGCGCAAACATGTGCGCGATGCCGGCCTGTGGATCGGGTCCGTCGCGCAAGGGCTGGAATACTTCGCGCTGAAACCAGTCATCGATATCGGCCAGCACGGCAGTGCACATTTCATCTTTGCCATCGGGAAATAAATGGTAAAGGCTGCCCTTGCCGAGTCCGGTCGCTTCCCCCAGGCGCGCCAGGCTGGCGCCTTCATAGCCGAAGTTGCGGAACACTTCGGCCAGCACCGGGATCAGCGCCGCGCGTTGCGTAATGGCCTTGCTGCTGCTGGCCATTACAAGCCGAGTTCGGTTAGGCCGGGATGGTCAGCCGGACGTGCTGCCTGGCTATCCCAATGGAACAAGCGCTCACTTTGCTGGATTGGCAAGTCATTGATCGACGCATGGCGCACGCGCATCAGGCCATGTTCATCGAATTCCCAATTCTCATTGCCGTAAGAGCGGAACCAGTTGCCGCTATCGTCATGCCATTCATAGGCGAAGCGCACCGCAATGCGGTTACCGTCAAAGGCCCATAATTCCTTGATCAAACGGTATTCCTGTTCGCGCAGCCATTTTTTGCTCAAGAAGGCGACGATGGCCGCGCGCCCTTGCACGAAGTCGGCGCGATTGCGCCAGCGGCTGTCTTCGGTATAGGCCTGCGACACTTTTTCGGCATTGCGGGTATTCCAGCCATCTTCGGCGGCGCGCACTTTTTGCACGGCAGTGGTAAGGGTAAATGGCGGTAATGGTGGACGGCTTGTGCTCATGGTGACACCTATTGATAAAAGTGGAATGGCGTGGATTAACACGTTTGTACCGATCGGTAAAAATATTCTAGAGCGCCAAACATCCTGTTGCAAGACTTGTCTGACGCGCAGGCGCTGTGCTTGGTTTTGCCAGCGGCAACTGTATTTGGCTTGCGGAGGTCCGGTCATTGTCGCAGCGAATTGCAAAGCTTTATTGTCAGTCATCGGATGACATGCCGATAACGGATAATCTGAGGTAATCCCTTGCGCCATAGGCAATGCAGGGCGATTGTGGGGATTTTGGTGACAAGCCAATTCAGGCAAACAATTGTCCTTGCGCTGTAATTTTTGGTGTTGTACGATGACTGTCAATTAAAAATAAAGACTAAATCGGAGATCCCCATGCGCGTTGACTTTCTCGTAAATAGCATCAGATTCTGAGTTCCCAGACGAAGAGACGGTTGCGAAATTACCGTGGTGTGGTTGCTGCTCCTTGCCGTACTACGCGCACTGTGTTCGTCGCGGTAGGGCAACGCCTTTGCCGATTTGCCTCGAGAGGCGTTGATGGTGTGCCGCAAGTCGCAAGTCATTAAACCAGAGACCATTGAATGAGCCAGATGCAAACAGCAGTCGTACCACTGAGTGATCAACGCTACGCCGTCGGCGAAAGTCCGTTTTGGCATGCCGAGCAGGCGGCCTGGTATTGGGTTGATATTGCCCGTTGCCTGATTTGTCGCATGGCTGGCCAAGAGTACCGTCAGTGGCAACTGCCTGAAATGGTCGGCTGTATCGCGCCGGCGGCCGATGGCAGCCTGATTGCCGGCATGCACAGTGGGTTGTTCCGCTTGCGCTTGCAGGAAGATGGCAGTGCGCAACGAGAGCCGCTGGCGCAACCGGCCGAATTGCAGGCCGACATGCGTTTCAACGATGGTCGTTGCGATCGGCAGGGGCGCTTCTGGAGCGGCACCATGTGCCTCGACATGGCCTTGGCGCGATCCGATGGCAAACTCTATCGTTACAGTCAGGCCACGGGTTTGTCGGCGCCGGTCGTCGATGGTCTGATTGTGCAGAACGGCCTGGCCTGGTCGCCAGACGGCAAGACCATGTACTTGTCGGATTCGCATCCTTCGCGTCGCCTGATCTGGGCGTTCGACTATGACGTCGACAGTGGCACGCCGACGCAGCGCCGCCTGTTTGCCGATTTGCATGACCATCGCGGGCGTCCCGATGGCGCCGCTATCGATATCGATGGCTGTTATTGGTCATGTGCCAATGATGCCGGCTGCCTGTTGCGCTTCACACCCGCCGGCAAACTTGATCGCATCATCGAACTGCCATCGCGCAAGCCATCGATGTGTGCCTTTGGCGGCGCCGGGCTCGACACCTTGATCGTGACAAGCATCAGCCTTAACGGCCCGGATGGTGACGCCGGTGCGGGTCTGGTGTTGAGCTTGCAGCCCGGTGTGGCGGGTATGCCGGAGACCTTGTTTGGCAGTACGTCGAGCTAAAGCAGTTGCAAGGCAGGATGAATTGCATTACTCGCTCACCTGCAGCGGCCGTGTCGACGCTGCAGGTGAGCGCATTGGCGCACTAACCGGCGTGACGCGTGTTGGCGATGAGCTAGTGCGAGTGCGTCTTTTCACAAAGTAGAGTACGGCGATGGATACACGGAAAATCAAGGTAGCGGCACAGTTGCTGCTGGCCGCCCGCAATCATGAAATCAGCCTAGAGCGGCTGCCGGACGAGCACGTCCCGGCCGATGTCGATGAAGCTTATGCGATTCAGGATGAGGTCATGCAGGCCTTGGGCCAGATCGGTGGCTGGAAGCTGACGGCCGGAGCACTCGGCGCGCAACCTGCTTGCGCACCCATGCCGGCACAATGCATCTTTGCTGCACCCTACCAATTCTTTGACCTGGCTACCGCCGGCACGCGTGGCGTGGAGGTGGAGCTGGCGCTGCGCCTGAAGCACGATTTGCCGCCGCGTGCCACTGCTTACACCCGACACGAGGTCGTGGCGGCGATTGCCACTGTGCATCCGGCTATTGCCATGGCATCGTCACGTTATACCGAATCACAAGCAATCACGCCGCTGGCCGGTCTGGCCGATGCGCTGAGCCACTGCGCCTTGATCTATGGACCGGGTCGCACCGACCTGGGTCAGATCGAGCAGGGTATGCAGCACGCTGAACTTTATTTCAACGGTCTGGAGCTGGAATTGGCACACGATGTCGATGATGACAGCGAAATCTGGACGCGCCTGACCTGGCTGGCCAATCACCTGGCGGCACGTTGTGGTGGCCTCGAAGCAGGCCAGTTCGTCACGCTGGCGGCATGCGCGAGTCGTCAGGCAGTAGCGACTGTCAGTAGTGTCCAGGCCGGTCGGGCGCAACGCGGCACACCGGTACTGGCCATGGCACAGGCGTAAGCAAGCGGCACACAGGCAACGCTGGGCAATCGGATGGAGGAGGAAGCGGTGCTGCAGGAGGGGCGCTGTGGCACTGTGCTGCGTGCAATAACAGCAGTAAAGACAGCTACAACAAAAGCGAAAAGCGGCAACAACAGCGTAAAAATATTTGAATGCCGTGAAATCTTGGGTTCACGGCATTCAAATCGAACAATTATTTCTTCTTCTTGTTCACTGCTTCTTTGAACGACTTACCAGCCGAGAACTTCACGGTAGTCGCTGCGGCGATCTTGATTTCTTCGCCAGTTTGCGGGTTGCGGCCGGTACGAGCAGCGCGCTTGCCAGTCGAGAAGGAACCGAAGCCAACCAGTTGTACTGTGTCGCCTTTGGTTACAGCCTTGATGATGTTCTCAACAACGGCGTCCAGTGCACGTTGTGCAGCAGCCTTCGAGATTTCGGTATCGGCAGCGATTGCATCGACCAATTCAGATTTGTTCACTTTAAAATTCCTTTCACTGTTAAGGTGCCGAGATTTTAGCATTGGAATGCGCCTATTCCGCAAGCCCCATCTGATGTTTACTTGATTTGATGCGATCTATTTCGTCGGATTTGAAGAAAGCACAGGCTCGGCAAATGAAATTTGGTGACCGTGCTGTGTTTTTTGGTCTTTTTGTATTTTCCGATGCTGTTTTTTTTGCGGCATACTGCGTCCGGTTCGTTGCCATTTGCGACAATGATCACTGCTTAAGCAAGCCGCGACGATCACAGGCACGTTCGTTATTCACCTGCCAACACAGTGCAATGACGGCACCTTCCAACTCTTCATTACTGGTCAATCAGTGTTTACTGATCGGCCCCTGTCCCAGAATCCACGCGGAACACGAGATAAACACATGTGTATATCTCATGTTAAACATTCAAAGTGCTGGCTAAGTTGTTAATTCATGAGGGAAAAGCGCTTTTTGGTGCATTTTAAGTAAGTGCGCTAAGTCTTTGACTTTATTAAACAAATTCCCGTTTTCGGTATGGAATATCGCTTGACCTGTATTAGTGCATCCTCTAAAGTGGGCGACAGTGTGAAAAAGTGTTTTTTTGTGGGGTATTTCTGGAAATTTCCTGCACCAAGACCTGACACAAAATTTGTCACCCGTAATCAATTCAAGGATTCAACACTGTGTTTCAGGGCGCCTCAGCGATCAATCTCGATGTTAAAGGACGGATGACTATTCCGTCCAAGCATCGTGACGCCCTGGCTGTGCAGTGCGAAGGGCGCGTCACGCTGACCCGTCATCCGCACGGTTGTCTGCTGTTCTTTCCGCGCCCGACCTGGGAAAGCCATCGCGAACAGATTGCCGCGTGGCCAATGTCGGCACGCGCCTGGCAGCGGATTTTTCTCGGTAACGCCTCCGACGTCGAACTCGACTCGGCCGGTCGCATCCTGATCGCACCAGAATTGCGTGCTGCGGTCGGTTTGCAGCGCGATGTGATGTTGCTGGGCATGGGTAGTCATTTTGAAATCTGGGATGCCGCCAAGCTGGCCGAGAGTGAATCGGAAGCTGTGGCCGCGGGCATGCCCGATGTACTGAGTAACTTTTCCTTCTGACGGCACGACGAGATGACTTTGCAATCGGTGCCCGATTTGCAGCACCGTACGGTGTTGTTGGGAGAAGCGGTAGATGCGTTGGCGATAGAAGGTGCCCGCGCAGATGGCGTGTATCTGGACGGAACGTTCGGGCGCGGCGGTCATAGCCGACTGATTCTGGAGCGCCTCGGTGCGCGCGGACGCCTGATTGCGTTCGACAAGGATCCGTTGGCAATTGCCACTGCGCAGACGATCAGTGACCCGCGCTTCACGATTGTGCATGAGAGCTTCGCCACGTTGGATGACGCCTTGGAGGCGCAGGGTGTGAGGCGGGTCGATGGTGTATTGATGGATTTAGGTATTTCGTCGCCGCAAGTCGATGATGCGGCGCGCGGCTTCAGTTTTCGCTTCGATGGCCCGCTCGACATGCGCATGGATACCACGCGCGGCATTTCGGCGGCGCAGTGGCTGGCAACGGCGGAAGAACAGACGATAGCAAAGGTGATACGAGATTATGGGGAAGAACGGTTTGCTCTTCAGATTGCAAAGACGCTTGTTGCTCGCCGGGCAATCGAGCCAATTTCAACCACACGACAGCTTGCCACGCTCGTGGCACACGCCGTCAAAACCCGCGAGAAAGGCAAAGACCCGGCCACTCGTACCTTTCAGGCTATACGGATTTTCATCAATCAAGAGCTTGAAGAACTCGAAATAGGGCTGGACAAAGCATTTCAGCAGATGGCGCAGTATGGGAGATTGGTTGTGATCAGCTTTCACTCGTTGGAAGATCGCATCGTCAAGCAGTTCATGGCATCCAAAGCCCATGTACCGCAGCCTGACCGCCGCCTGCCGATTCGTGCGGTCGACTTGCCGCAACCATTGGCCCGGCTCTTGCCGCGCATCAAGCCGAGCGATGCTGAAGTCGCTGGTAATCCGCGTGCGCGCTCGGCGGTGATGCGCACCATGGAACGCACCGTGGCCGAGGAGGTCGCATGACCGGCCGCCTCAGTATTCTGGTTACGGCCATGCTGGTGCTGTGTGCGCTGTCGCTGGTCAATGCCCAATACAAGGCGCGCAGCCAGTTCATTGAACTGGAGCGGGCACAATCGGCCAGCCGTCAGCTCGATATCGATTGGGCGCAATTGCAACTGGATCAATCGACGCTGGGCAAGAATTCGCGAATTGAAGCACTGGCACGGCGCGATCTGAACATGGTTTCGCTGACCCCGGAACGAACGCAATATCTGACAGTGAGGGGCAAATGACACGCATGCCGCCCCGTACCAACGTCACTCCAGGACGTGTCGCCGCCTCGCGCGGCGTTGCCTTTTCCGCCAATCCGATCTTGCAGGTCAAGATGCCAGCCTGGCGTTCGCGTGTGGTGCTGTTCGTGCTGTTCATTGCCTTCTTGACCCTGGCCGGACGCGCCCTGTGGCTGCAAGGAATGACTACCGATTTTCTGCAAAAACAAGGTGCTTCACGCTACGCGCGAACGCTGGAGTTGCCCGCCACGCGCGGCAAGATCACCGACCGCAATGGTCAGGTGCTGGCTTCGTCGGTGCCGGTCAAGGCGATCTGGGCGATTCCCGATGACGTACAGGAAGCCCCCAAGGACAAGCTGCGCGAGCTGGCCAAACTGCTTGAAATGAGTGATGCCGACCTGCGTAAAAAGCTCGATTCGGATCGCAACTTCGTCTATTTGAAGCGCCAGGTCGAACAAGACACTGCCGACAAGATCGTCAAGCTGGGCATCGCTGGCATCGAAACACGCAAGGAATACAAGCGCTTCTATCCCGAAGGCGAAGTCATGGCCCACGTGGTCGGCTTTACCAACGTCGAAGATGCTGGTCAGGATGGTATGGAGCTGGGTTCGCAAAAGACGCTGGCCGGTGTCACCGGCAGCCGCCGCGTGATCAAGGACCGGCTCGGACGCATTGTCGAAGATATTGAAGCCGTGCGCGAACCACACGATGGTCAGGACCTGACACTGTCGATTGACAGCAAGATCCAGTACATTGCCTTCACCCAGCTCAAGGAAGCGGTCGAAAAGAACAAGGCCAAGGCCGGCGGCATCATCGTAGTCGATGCGCGTACCGGCGAAGTGCTGGCGTTGGCTAACATGCCAACCTATAACCCCAATGACCGTTCCGTGCTGACTGGCGCGCAACTGCGTAACCGCGTGCTGACTGACACGTTTGAGCCAGGTTCGACGCTCAAGCCATTCACCGTGGCGCTGGCGCTGGATACGCATCGGGTTACGCCCGATACCGTGTTTCAGACCTCGCCGGGCAAGTTGACCATCGGCACGGCGACGATTGGTGACTCGCATGCGCATGGTCCGTTGACGGTGGCGCAGATTATTGAAAAGTCATCCAACATCGGTACCGCCAAGATCGCACTGCAAATGCCGGCGCAGGAAATGTGGGAAATGTTTACCAGCGTCGGCCTCGGCCAGCAACCCAAGTTCGGCTTCCCCGGCGCTGTGGCTGGCCGCGTGCGGCCTTATAAATCGTGGCGGCCGATTGAGCAGGCCACCATGAGCTATGGTCATGGTATTTCGGTTTCGCTGATCCAACTGGCGCATGCCTATACGATTTTTGCCCGCAACGGCGATCTGATTCCCTTGTCGTTCCAGAAGGTCAACGACATGCCGGTCGGGCGCCGCGTGATCGCACCCGAAACCGCAGCCGAAATGCGCCGCATGCTGGAAACCGTGGTCGCACCGGGTGGCACTGCGCCGCAAGCTCAGGTGCCCGGTTACCGCGTTGGCGGCAAGACCGGTACCGCCTACAAGATCGAAGGCGGCAAGTATGTGAAGAAATATGTGGCGTCCTTTATCGGTATCGCGCCGATGTCAAACCCGCGTCTGATTATTGCGGTCATGCTCGATGAACCCAGTGCCGGCAACCATTTCGGCGGTACCGTGGCAGGTCCGGTGTTTGCCAATGTAACGGCCAACGCCTTACGTGCACTCAATGTTCCACCAGATTCCAGCGTGACCAATATCATCATTCCCAAAGACGCCTTAGAGGAGAGCATGTAATGCAGGCGACCATGCTTTCGGTCCAAAATATCTGCACATGGCTGCAAGCCTTGCCGCTCGTAACCATGAGCGGCACCGCGCAGGTGCGCGGCAATCTGACGGCTGACTCGCGCCAGGTCATGGTTGGCGATATTTTCTTCGCCTATCCTGGCGACAGTGCCGATGGCCGTCTCTATATTGCCGATGCGGTCGCACGCGGCGCCGCTGCCGTGGTGTATGAAGCCACAGGGTTTGATTGGGACCCGCAGCTTGATGTGCCCAATCTGGGTGTGACTGGTCTGAAGCACCAGGCCGGCTTTGCCGCCAACAGCTACTACAGCAATCCCGACAAGGATATGTTTAGCATCGCCGTCACCGGCACCAATGGCAAGACCTCGTGCACCTATTGGCTGGGGATGGCGTTGTCGCGTCTGCAAGCCACTTCGGGTGCGTCGTCGACGCCGGTTGCGGTGGTGGGCACGCTGGGCATCGGCTTGTTCCAGGATGGCAAATCGAATGGTTTCGACGTCACCGGCTATACCACGCCCGATGCGGTGCAGTTGCAGCGCCGGCTGGCGGATCTGCGCCGCGAGCGCGCTTCGGTGCTGGCGATTGAGGCTTCCTCGATCGGTCTTGATCAGGGACGCATGAATGGTTTACATGTCGATGTCGCGCTGTTTACCAATTTCACGCGCGATCACCTCGATTATCACGGCGACATGATTGCCTACGAAGCCGCCAAGATTCAGCTGTTTGATTCGCCGGGCCTGCAACATGCGGTGATCAATCTCGACGATCAGATGGGGCAACGTCTGATTCCTTATGTGCAAGCGAAGAAACTGCCGGTGATCGCTTATTCGACCGGTACCGCAAGCGCCGACGACGTTGCGGTGCTGCGCGCTTCGGCGATACGCAGCACACCGACCGGCACCAGTTTTCATATCGATTCGCCGTTCGGCTCGGGTCAGGTCAAGACGCAATTGATCGGCAATTTCAATGTCAGCAATGTGCTCGGCATTCTGGGTGTAATGCTGGCCAAGGGTATCGGTTGGGACGCTGCGCTGGCCGCGCTGGCCAGCCTGACACCCGTGCCCGGACGCTTGCAGCAGTTCGGCGGTCAGGAAGTGCCGCTGATGGTCATCGATTACGCCCATACGCCGGATGCGCTGGAAAAGACCTTGGCTACGCTGCGCCAGATTGCGCAGCAACGCGGTGGCCAGTTGTGGTGCGTGTTTGGTTGCGGCGGTGATCGCGATCCTGGCAAGCGGCCGCAGATGGGTGCCATCGCCGAACTGGCCGATCATGTGGTGCTGACCAGCGACAATCCGCGCAGCGAAGATCCCAATGTGATCATTTCGCATATCAAGAGCGGCATGTCGAAACTGACGCCACAAGTGATGACCGACCGTGCCGCCGCGATTCTCTGGACTGCGCGCCATGCGGTCAAGCAAGACGTGGTGCTGCTGGCTGGCAAAGGTCATGAAACCTTCCAGGAAATCGCCGGCAAGAAATATCCCTTCCTCGATGCAGATCATGTCGCGCTTGCGCTGGCCGCACGCGTGACGATGATGGGAGGTGCCTGATGCAGCTCAGTCTTGAACAATTGGCGCGCTGGCTCGGTCAGCCAGTGGTGCATCCGGTAGCGGGGGCAGAGACGACCATTCGCGGCGTTACCACTGACAGCCGCGCCGTGAGCCTGGGCAATCTGTTTGTTGCCTTGCGCGGTGAGCGTTTCGATGCACATGATTTTCTCGACACCGTGGCTGCCCAGGGTGCTGCTGCCGTAGTGGTCGAACGGTTGCCGCCGGGTTTGACGGTGCCGGCCATTGTGGTCGACGACAGCCGCGTGGCCTTGGGTACTATCGCCCGTCATTGGCGTCAGCAATTTGATATTCCCGTGATTGCGGTGACCGGTAGCAACGGCAAGACCACCGTCAAGGAAATGATCGCCGCGATTCTGGCCGCCGCTTTTGGTGAGGCAAACAGTCTGGCCACGCGTGGCAACTTCAATAACGAAATCGGCGTACCACTGACCATGTTCCGGCTGGAGTCGCAGCATCAGGCGGCGGTGGTCGAGTTGGGCATGAACCATCCCGGCGAAATCGCCGTGCTGGCCGAGATTGCCCGTCCGAGCCTGGCACTGGTCAACAATGCGCAGCGCGAGCATCAGGAATTCATGGCCACTGTGGAAGCTGTGGCGCGTGAGAACGGTGCTGTGTTCACCTCACTGCCTGACGATGGCGTGGCGGTATTTCCGCTCGAAGATGAACATGCCTGGGTATGGCAGGAAATCATCCAGGCGCGTGGCTTGCAGCGTGTGCTCAGCTTCGGCTTGAGCGCGCAGGCGGATGTCAGCGCCAGTTACACGGTGCAGCAGTTCGGTAGTCTCATGGCGGTGACGGCGCGTCTCGATGCCGCATCTGCGCCCTTGCAATTCCAGATTCAACTGGCGGCAGTGGGCGCGCACAATGTGCGCAACGCGCTGGCTGCCTGCGCTTGCGCACTCGGCGTCGGTATCGACGCGGCCGCGATTGTCCGCGGCCTGCAGGCGTTTGCACCGGTCAACGGCCGCTTGCAGCGCAAGACTGCGCACAGCGGCGCGCTGGTCATCGACGATACTTACAACGCCAATCCGGATTCGGTACGCGTCGCCATCGATGTGCTGGCGCAAGCTGCCGCACCGCGCGTCATGGTATTGGGTGACATGGGCGAGGTCGGTAATGAGGGCCAGCAATTCCATGAAGAAATCGGCGCATATGCGCGCACACAAGGCATCGAACAGTTGTTCGGCCTGGGTGACGCCATGCAGTACGCCATACAGGCATTCAATCGTGACGGCGCAGATGGCAGCAAGTTGGCCATTGCCGCCCGTCATTTCGATCAGATCGACGCCCTCAACGCCGCAGTGCAAGCCGCCGCCGTTGCTGGCGCGACGATCTTGGTCAAAGGTTCGCGTTTCATGAAAATGGAGCGTGTGGTACAGCATTTGGTCGGGGCGCAGTCCACCGCGCCGCAACCCCAGGAGACTCATTAACATGCTGCTTTGGCTGGCTCAAAACTTTCAGCAGGATTTCAGTTTCCTGCGCGTATTCAACTTCATTACCTTCCGCGCCGTGTTTGCGACGCTGACGGCATTGCTGATTGGTTTGGTCGCAGGACCAAGCGTGATCCGCACGCTTACGCTCCTCAAAGTCGGGCAAGCAGTGCGTACCGATGGTCCGCAAACGCATTTGATCAAATCGGGCACGCCAACCATGGGTGGCGTACTGATCTTGATCGGCATTGGCATTTCGACCTTGTTGTGGGCCGACCTGAGCAACCGCTTCGTCTGGATTGTGCTGATCGTCACGCTCGGCTTCGGCACCATCGGCTGGGTTGATGACTACCGTAAGGTGGTCTACAAGGATCCGAATGGCATGCGCTCGCGCGAAAAGTATTTCTGGCAATCGCTGATCGGTCTGGTGGCAGCGTTTTATCTGGCCTTTTCGGTGTCGGAAGTGAGCAATCTGAAGGTCATGGAATTGTTCCTGAATTGGGTGCAGTCGGGCTTCAACGTTAATCTGCCGCCGAAGGCCGATCTGATCGTGCCGTTCTTCAAGACGGTGACTTATCCGCTTGGCGTCTGGGGCTTTATTGCGCTGACTTATTTTGTCATCGTCGGCACCAGCAATGCCGTGAACCTGACCGATGGTCTCGACGGTCTGGCGATCATGCCGACGGTGCTGGTCGGCGGTGCGCTGGGTTTGTTTGCCTATTTGACTGGCAGCGCCAGCTATGCCAAGTATTTGCTGATTCCGCATATTCCGGGTGCCGGCGAGTTGTTGATTTTCTGCGGTGCGATGGCGGGTGCCGGCCTGGCTTTCCTTTGGTACAACGCCTATCCGGCGCAAGTGTTCATGGGTGACGTCGGTGCGCTGGCGCTCGGCGGCGCGCTGGGCACGATTGCCGTGATCGTGCGACAAGAGATCGTGTTGTTCATCATGGGTGGCATTTTCGTGGTGGAAACCTTGTCGGTGATGATTCAGGTGGCGTATTTCAAGTTCACCAAGAAGCGCTACGGCGTGGGCAAACGGATTCTGTTGATGGCCCCTTTGCATCATCACTACGAACAAAAAGGCTGGAAAGAAACCCAGGTCGTGGTGCGTTTCTGGATCATCACGATGATGCTGGTGTTGGTCGGGTTGTCGACCCTGAAGTTACGTTGATGTTGCGTTGATGCGGTATTTGAAACAAACCAATGAATTGATAGAAGCAGGAATGACTACGTGAATTACGTCAATCAACACGCTCTGGTACTTGGACTGGGTGAATCCGGTCTGGCGATGGCGCAGTGGCTGGTCTACTGCGGCGCGCGGGTGCGTGTGGCCGATACCCGTGACGAACAGGCGCTCGCCGAGCGCCTGGCCAGTCTGCGCGCCGTTGCGCCGGACTGCGAATTCATTGGTGCGCGGCCGTTTGACGCCGCGTTGCTGGATGGCGTCGACTTCGTCGCGGTCAGTCCTGGCCTGGCGCCGCAACGTGAATTGGCATCATTGGCTGCAGCAGCGGCCGAACGCAATCTGCCGCTATGGGGCGAGATGGAATTGTTCGCGCAGGCGCTGGCCGCATTGCGCACCGAGCGCGCTTATGCACCCAAGGTGCTGGCCATCACCGGCACCAATGGCAAGACCACGGTTACCAGTCTGACCGGCAATCTGTGCCGGCGTGCTGGTTTGCGCACCAAGGTCGCAGGCAATATCAGCCCGGCGGTGCTGGATGTGTTGCGCGAAGCGTTGATTGAGGATGCTGCGCACGCCGTTGTCGTGGCGGCGCAGTTACAGGCAGAACAAGAAGCTGAGGCGTTGGCGCAAGCGGAAGTCGCTGCCGCCGAAGCTGCGCTGGCAGTTGCTACCGTGATCGAAGAAATGCCGGCGCAACTGCACTCGAGCGATCAGCCGGCAGTGAGTGTGCCAGCCGAAACGCCAGTAACAACAGCGCCGGAGAGCCAGCCAGCCGAGATCCATTTGCACGATAGCTTGACGGTGGAAGTTGCGCCCGCGGTAATGGCCGCTGCACTGGCAGACGGTATCGTTGAAGGCAACGATGTTGCCGCTGACGTTGATGGGCCGCCTGTTGCAAACATTATCGAAGCTGAACCACAGAGCATTGAAGCATCAGTCGAAGTATCGATTGAAGCTGCAGTTGAGACAGCGGTTGACCCAATAGAAGCTACCGACACCAGCGTATTGGATGAGGACGACAGCAGTCCGTTGCCATTGAGCCTGACGCCGCCCGAGCCTGCTGACGCGGTCTATGCTGGCATCTTGCCGCAAGCCTGGGTGCTGGAATTGTCGAGCTTCCAGTTGCACACGACTTACAGCTTGCAGCCGGATGCGGCGACCGTGCTCAATATCACGCAAGACCATCTGGACTGGCACGGCAGCATGGCTGCCTATGCTGTCGACAAGGCCAAGATCTTCGGTGCCAGCACGGCACGCATTCTCAATCGCGATGATGCATTGGTGATGCAGATGGCAGCACCTGGTGCCGCCGCTGTCAGCTTTGGTCTGGATGAACCAGTCAAGGCTGGTAATTTTGGTCTGGTCAACGAAAACGGCATGTTGTGGCTGGCAAATGCCGTGGCGGTTGAAGACGAAGAAAAGCCGCAGGGTCGGCGCAAGAAAAACCAGAAGGAAACGCCGGAACAGCCGTTCGTTCTCAAGCGCCTGATGCCGGCTGACGCACTCAAGATTCGTGGTCTGCACAATGCACTCAATGCCTTGGCAGCGCTGGCCTTGTGCCGCGCAATCGATTTGCCGTTGGCGCCGCTGCTGCACGGCTTGCGCGATTACACCGGTGAGCCGCATCGGGTTGAACTGGTGACAACGATACGGGACGTCGAATATTACGACGACAGCAAGGGTACCAATGTGGGCGCTACGGTGGCGGCCTTGAACGGCCTCGGCCATGGCGGCAAGCCAAATCGCCTGTTGCTGATCGCCGGTGGCGATGGCAAAGGACAGGATTTCACGCCGCTGGCCGAACCATTGGCCAAATATGCGCGTGCCGTATTCTTGATTGGCCGCGACGCTGCCAGTATTCGCGCAGCGGTGCTTGACGCCGGGGTCGAATTGATTGATTGCGCCACACTGGAACAAGCCGTGGAACAAGCCGGTGCGATGGCGCAAGGCGGAGATGCAGTGTTGCTGTCACCTGCCTGCGCCAGTCTGGACATGTTCCGCAATTATGCCCATCGGGCCGAAGTGTTTGTCGACGCCGTGCGTGAGCTGGCTTTGTCACGTGGCGAGGTGATGTGATGAAACTGACACTCCCTTCCATCATTGGCTGGCTCGGTCTCAAGGATGAGTCGCGTAGTCCCGGGCGCGATACCAGCCTGCGCAGCGTGGCTGGCATCGAGCAGCGTTCGCGCATGATGGAATACGACCAGCCGCTGGTCTGGGTCGTGGTGTTGTTGATGTTGTTCGGTTTGGTGATGGTGTATTCGGCGTCGATTGCCTTGCCCGATTCGCCCAAATACGCCAATTACAAGACCTCGCATTTCCTGGTGCGCCAGGCCATGTTCATTGTAATTTCGCTGGTGGTCGGGCTGATGGTGTTCCGCGTCAAGATCGAAACCTGGCAAAAGATTGCGCCCTACCTGTTCGTCGGTACGCTGGTGCTGCTGGCGCTGGTGTTGATTCCGGGCATCGGCAAGGGCGTCAATGGCGCCAAGCGCTGGTTGTCGTTCAAGGTCTTCAATCTGCAGCCGTCGGAATTGATGAAGCTTTTCGTTGTGCTGTATGCCGCCGATTACACGGTTCGTAAACAAGAAGTCATGCACAAGCTGACCAAGGGCTTCATGCCCATGACGTTGGCAGTCGGCGTGGTCGGTTTGTTGCTGTTGCTGGAACCTGACTTGGGTGCCTTCGGCGTGATTGTCTGCATTGCCATGGGTATTTTATTCCTTGGCGGTATCAATGGTGTTTGGTTTGGCGGCATCGGTGCCACGCTGGTAGGCATTTTTTCACTGGTGATTGTGTTGTCGCCATGGCGGCGCGAGCGCATTTTTGCCTACATGAATCCCTGGGTGGAAGAAAATGCACTGGGCAAGGCGTATCAGTTATCGCATTCGCTGATCGCGTTTGGTCGCGGTGAATTGTTTGGCGTTGGCCTCGGTGGTAGCGTGGAAAAATTGCATTACCTGCCGGAAGCGCATACCGACTTCCTGTTGGCCGTCATTGGCGAAGAGCTGGGATTTGTTGGTGTACTGGTGGTGGTCTTGCTGTTTTACTGGCTGGTCAAGCATGCCTTTGAAATCGGCCGTCAGGCGATTGTGCTCGATTTGACGTTTGCTGGTCTGGTAGCTAAAGGCATCGGCATCTGGCTGGGCGTGCAGACCTTCATCAACATGGGTGTCAACATGGGGTTGCTGCCGACCAAGGGTTTGACCTTGCCGCTGATGAGCTATGGCGGCTCTGGCGTACTGATCAATTGTGTCGGTTTGGCGATCCTGTTGCGTATCGATTACGAAAATCGGGTCTTGATGCGCGGAGGGCGACTATGAGCGCCTCCAAGCGATTGCTGATCATGGCGGCCGGTACTGGCGGTCATATCTTCCCGGGGCTGGCGATTGCCGACACCATGCGTGCGCGTGGCTGGCAAGTGTCCTGGCTTGGCACCACCCATGGTATGGAACGCGAACTGGTGCCCCAGCATGGGGTGGAAATGGATGCAATCGAGTTTGCCGGTTTGCGAGGCAAAGGATGGGCCCATAGCGTGCGCGGTGTATGGCGGTTGCTGGTCAGTTTTGGCAGTTGCTTCCGCATCATTGGTCAGCGCCGGCCCGATGTGGTGCTGGGCATGGGTGGTTATGTCACGGTGCCAGGCGGCATCATGGCGCGTTTGCGTGGTGTGCCGCTGGCGTTGGTTAATGCCGATGCCGCACTACTGTTATCGAATAAAAGTCTGACGCCATTGGCAAATAAGGTGTTGTTTGGTTTCCCGGCTGATTTCGGCAATGCCGCTGGCAAGGCCGAAGTGACCGGTAATCCGGTACGCAAGGAAATCATTGCCCTGGGCCAGCCGGCACCGCGTTATGCCAGTCACAGCGGGCCGCTCAGCATCTTGGTGGTCGGCGGCAGTCTAGGTGCCAAGGTGTTGAATGAATGTGTTCCGGCGGCGCTGGCCAAGTTGCCTGCCGAGCAGCGTCCGCAGGTGACGCATCAGTCGGGCAAACAACATATTGAGGCCTTGCGCGCCGCCTATGCGCAGGCCGGTGTGGCAGCCGAAGTCGTCGACTTTATCGACGATATGCCACGCCGTTATGCCGCGGCAGATCTGGTGATTTGTCGTGCCGGTGCGATCACAGTGTCAGAACTGACGGCGGCCGGGGTGGCTAGTGTGCTGGTGCCGTTGGTGGCGTCGACGACCTCGCATCAACGCGACAACGCCAAATGGATGGCGCAGAGTGACGCCGCGATTCACTTGCCGCAGAGCGAGCTCACGCCCGACAGTCTGGCGGCATTGCTGCAGACATTGGATCGGCCCGCTTGCCGACGCATGGCACAGGCAGCTTATGAACAAGGTAGGCGCAACGCCAATGAGGCAATTGCGCAGGTACTGGAAAGATTGGTAAAGCAATGAAACATCGGGTTAAAAATATCCATTTCGTAGGCATTGGCGATGAGCCGCGCGGTCGCGCGGCGTTTCTTAACCTGGGGCGCAGCCGGTCCGCCGGTGAGTACAGAACATGAAACATAGAGTCAAAAATATCCATTTCGTAGGCATTGGCGGATCCGGAATGAGTGGTATCGCCGAAGTCATGCTCAATCTGGGCTACGGCGTGTCCGGCTCGGACTTGGGCAGCAATGCAGCGACTCAGCGCCTGGCGCAATTGGGAGCGCGGATTCTGTACGGCCATGCGGCTGAAAATATTGCCGATGCCGATGCCATCGTCACCTCGACTGCGGTCAAGGGTGACAACCCAGAGGTATTGGCGGCGCGCAAGAAACATATCCCCATCGTGCCGCGTGCGGTGATGTTGGGTGAATTGATGCGCTTGAAGCAAGGCATCGCGATTGCCGGCACCCATGGCAAGACTACCACCACCAGTCTGGTCGCCAGTGTGTTGGCGCAGGGCGGACTCGATCCCACGTTTGTGATCGGTGGCCGTCTGACCAGCGCCGGCGCCAATGCCAAACTCGGTTCAGGCGATTTCATCGTGGCTGAGGCTGATGAGTCGGATGCCTCCTTCCTGAATCTGACCCCCGTGATTGAAGTCATCACCAATATCGATGCCGATCACATGGAAACCTATAACCATGATTTCGCTCAGCTCAAGCAGGCGTTTGTCGAATTCACCCAGCGTTTGCCGTTTTACGGTGTCGCGGTGGTGTGTCTGGACGATCCGCATGTGCGTGAAATCATGCCGATGATTTCCAAGCCGATCCTGACCTACGGTTTCCATGAAGATGCCGATATCCGTGCGATTGAGGCCAGGGCCGTCGAGGGCAAGATGGAGTTTACCGCGATCCAGGAAGGCTATGCGCCGATGCAGGTGAGCCTGAATCAACCCGGCATGCACAATGTGCAGAACGCTTGCGCTGCGATTGCGATTGCGCGCGAACTGGATGTGGCCGATGCCGATACGCAAAAGGCCTTGACCGAGTTCAACGGCGTTGGTCGTCGCTTCACCCGTTATGGCGACGTGCCGCTGCACGATGCGGCTGGCAAGCCGGCGGGGTCCTTTACGCTGGTCGATGACTATGGTCACCATCCGGTTGAAACTGCCGCCACTATTGCGGCAGCGCGCGGCGCTTATCCCGGCCGGCGTCTGGTGCTGGCGTTCCAGCCGCACCGTTATACCCGTACACGTGACTTGTTTGAAGATTTCGTCAAGGTCTTGTCGACCACCGATGTGCTGGTATTGGGCGAGGTGTATGCCGCCGGTGAGCAGCCGATTGTCGCCGCTGATGGCCGTGCCCTGGCGCATGCCTTGCGCGTGGCTGGCAAGGTCGAACCGGTGTTCGTCGAAGATATCGCCGAGATGCCGGCAACGATTTTAAATGTAGTGCGCGATGGCGATGTGGTCATGACTATGGGCGCAGGTTCGATCAGTGGCGTGCCGGGCAAACTGACGGCGCAGGGGGCGTGATGACAGCACAAAACCAACAATTCGGCAAAGTGGGTGTGTTGTTCGGCGGTCGCTCCGCCGAGCGCGAAGTCTCGCTGATGTCCGGCGCGGGTGTATTGCAAGCCTTGCGCAGCAAGGGTGTAGACGCGCATCCGTTTGATCCGGCAGAACGCAGCCTGGCGGAACTGGCAGCCGAGAAGTTTGACCGTGTCTTCATCGCCTTGCATGGCCGCTACGGCGAAGACGGTACGTTGCAAGGTGCACTGGAGCAATTGGGTATTCCGTATACCGGTCCTGGCGTGATGGCGTCGGCGATTGCCATGGACAAAATTATGACCAAGCGCATCTGGCTCGGCCACAGTTTGCCGACGCCGCGGTTCCTGGTGCTCGACAGTGTTGATACGCCGCGTGAGGAATTGCGTCAGGTGCCCGATGTGCTGGGGTTGCCGCTGATGCTTAAGGCCCCGCACGAAGGTTCGACCATCGGTATTGCCAAGGTGGCCGGTTACTCCGAGATGCAGGAAGGCTTTGCCCTGTGCGCCAAATACGACGACACGGTCTTGGCCGAAGAATTCATCCGTGGACGCGAACTGACGGTGCCGGTGCTGGGCCAAGGGCGCAATGCACGTGCCTTGCCGGTGATCGAGATCTGCGCGCCGGATGGCAATTACGATTATCAGCACAAGTATTTCGGCGACGAAACCAAATACCTGTGCCCGGCACCGCTCGATGCTGCACTGACGCAGCGCGTGCAGGAACTGGCGGTGCAGGCGTTCAATGCGCTCGGTTGCCGTGGCTGGTCGCGTGTCGATTTCATGCTGCGCGCCAGTGACAATGAACCGCTGCTGCTGGAAATCAATACCTCGCCAGGCATGACCGGCCATTCGCTGGTGCCGATGTCGGCCAAGGCGTTGGGCATGAGTTATGAAACCTTGTGTTGCGAAATTTTGCAGTTGGCGGCGTTGGATATGACGCCGTCGGCAGACTGGAAGCCACAGTCTGTCGGTGATATCGCGGATGAAGGATAAGTAAGGTGTGGCAAGACGTCAAAGCCCTCAATGCACTGTCGAACGCCTTGCTGGTGGCGGCGCTGCTCGCCTTGCTGGCGTCCGGGTTGTGGTGGCTGGCGCAGCGGCCGATGTTTACGCTCAAGACGATACGCGTCGAGGGTGTGGCAGACATGCCCTTGCGTCGGGTCAACGCGTTGACGATACGCGCCGGTGCGGTGCCGCGCATCAAGGGCAATTTTTTTACGGCAGATCTGGATGCGGTACGTGGCGCATTCGAGTCGGTGCCGTGGGTACGCAAGGCGACGGTGCGGCGCGAGTGGCCCGATACGCTGATTGTATCGATCGAAGAACATCGTGCCTTGGGCACGTGGGGCGATGAAGGTCGCCTGTTGTCAGTCAAGGGAGATGTATTTACTGCCAACCTGGCGGAAGCGGAGGATGACGGCGATTTGCTCGAATTCGACGGCCCGGATGGTAGCGAAAAAGAAGTGGTAGCGCGGTTTGCGCAGTTCAGCGATTGGTTTGCACCGATCAAGCAGGTACCGGAAGCGGTGGCTTTGTCCAATCGCTATGCCTGGACGGTCAAGCTGGACAATGGCATCACCGTGCAGTTGGGGCGGGCCGACGGCGATGCCACACTCAAGGAACGTATTGCCCGACTGGTGTCGGTGTATCCGCAGTTGATGGAGCGCTTGCAGGGAAAGATCGAGAATATCGATTTGCGTTACCCAAACGGTCTGGCCTTGAAGGCCGATGGTTTGACACTGGCAGCATTGAACGGAAAGAAAAAATAAGCGGAACGATATGACAAAAGATGCGAAAAACCTGATTGTCGGTCTCGACATCGGCACCTCGAAAGTGGTGGCGGTCGTGGCGGAAGTATTGCAGGACGGTCGCCATGAGGTGATCGGTCTGGGCCAGTCCGAATCCAAGGGTCTGAAAAAAGGCGTGGTGGTCAACATCGAGGCCACGGTTGAGTCGATCCAGCGGGCGCTGGAAGAGGCCGAGCTGATGGCCGATTGCAAGATCCGCAATGTCTATACCGGCATCGCTGGCAGTCACATTCGCAGCTTCAATTCGAGCGGGATGGTGGCGATCAAGGATAAGGAAGTCAGCGCAGCCGATGTGTCGCGCGTTATTGAAACCGCCAAGGCGGTCAATATCCCGACCGACCAGCAATTACTGCATACGGTGCCGCAGGAATTCATTGTCGATAACCAGGAAGATGTGCGTGAACCTATCGGCATGAGCGGCATCCGATTGGAAGTGAAAGTGCACATCGTGACCGGTGCCGTATCGGCGGTGCAAAACATTGTCAAGTGCGTGCGCCGTTGCGGTCTGGAAGTGTCGGATCTGATTTTGCAGCCAATGGCTTCGGCCGATTCGGTTCTGACTTCAGATGAACGGGAGTTGGGCGTGGTGCTGGTCGATATTGGCGGTGGCACTACCGATGTGGCGGTGTTTACCGAAGGGGCGATTCGTCACACGGCAGTGATTCCGATTGCCGGTGACCAGATCACCAATGATATTGCGATGGCCCTGCGTACACCGACGCTGGAGGCGGAAGAAATCAAATTGCGTTACGGCGTGGCCAAGCAGATTCTGGCCGATCCGACCGAAACGCTGGAAGTGCCAGGACTGGGTGACCGCAATCCGCGCACCCTGTCACGCCAGGCACTGGCGGCAGTCATTGAGCCACGTGTGGAAGAGTTGTTTGCATTGGTGCATCAGGTGGTGCGCGAGTCGGGCTATGAGGAGGTGCTGTCGTCGGGCATCGTGCTCACCGGCGGCTCCGCGATGATGCCAGGAATGATTGAGTTGGCAGAGGACATCTTCCTCAAGCCGGCCCGTTTGGGGACACCCGAATATAGCGGTCAGTTGGCTGATGTGGTGCGCAGTCCGCGTTATTCGACGGTTTTGGGGTTGTTGTTGGAAGCAAAAAAGCAATATCTGCGCGGGTACATCGTGACCCGTCAGGAAGGTTCGGTAAAGGCAATCTGGCAGCGTATGAAAGAATGGTTTTTGGGCAATTTTTAAGCGGTCGCGTCACTATTTTGTAGCAAATGGTTTTGTAGGAATTGAGCAATTTATCGAATCAGCAACACGCAGTTCTCAGTTGCTAGTCGTCACACCGTGTGATGCCTATCAACTGCAAGCTGCACACACATATATTTAAGGAGTCGTCATGGAAATAGATATGTTGGACAATGCCTCCCTCGGCACGATCATCAAGGTCGTGGGCGTCGGCGGTGCAGGTGGCAACGCGGTGCAGCACATGATCAACAAGGGTGTGTCCGGCGTTGAATTCATCGCCGCCAACACGGATGCGCAAGCCTTGAAAATGTCCAAGGCGGATAATGTCATCCAGATCGGCGAAACCGGTTTGGGTGCAGGTATGCGGCCGGAAGTCGGCCGCCGCCTGGCAGAAGAAACCCGCAGTCGCATCGAAGATGCACTGCGTGGCGCGCACATGGTTTTCATCGCCGCCGGCATGGGTGGCGGTACCGGCACTGGTGCTGCTCCGGTGGTCGCTGAAGTGGCCAAGTCGCTGGGCGCGCTGACCGTCGCCGTGGTCTCCAAGCCATTTTCGTATGAAGGTCAGAAGTGCATGGACATTGCCGACCAGGGTCTGGAAGAACTGGCACAGCATGTCGATTCACTGATCATCATCCTCAACGAAAAGCTGGAAGAGATCTACGAAGACGACAGCATGATCGAATGGCTGGGCCATGCTGATGACGTGCTTAACAATGCCGTGGCCGGTATTGCTGAAATCATCAATGTGCCGGGTCACATCAACGTCGACTTCAATGACGTCAAGACCATCATGGGCGAGCAGGGCAAGGCCATGATGGGCACCGCGACCGCTTCCGGTATGGACCGTGCCCGCGTGGCAGCCGAACAAGCGGTGGCGTCGCCATTGCTGGACGGCATCGATCTGTCCGGCGCGCGTGGTGTACTGGTCAATGTCACTGCCAGCCGCAATCTGAAGGGTAAGGAAATCAAGGAAGTCATGGCAACCGTGCGTGCCTTCGCTGCAGCTGATGCATCGATTGCGCAAGGTATCGCCTATGACGACACCATGGGCGACGATATTCGCGTCACCGTGGTGGCAACCGGTCTGGGCCGTGCACGCAAGTCGGTGCAACTGGTGCAGACTCCAGCCTTGCGTACCGGGACTCACAATGAACCAATGATGGCCGGTACCGGTACATTCAACGGTACTAGTGGTTCGGCGCAAATGGGCAGCACTTTCGGCGGCATGAAGGCGCCAGCAGTGTGGCGTCGCGAGTCGGCTTCCGATACTGTGCGGGCGTTGGAAAAGAACGGCATGGAGACTTACGACATTCCGGCTTTCCTGCGTAAGCAGGCTGACTGAGCAGGCTGACCAAGTATGTAAAGGCAGCAAGCTGCTGTCTGGTTGCAACCGGGCAGCAGCACAAGTTATAAACAGGCATACTGTTGTCTGCGCGCCGCGCTGGCTGAGAAGCCCATGCGCGGCGTTTTTTTGCCCATCGAATTTACTCACTAGAAAGAAATCATCATGACAATCAACGTTGGCGACCGCCTGCCAGAAGGCGCTTTGGCTGAATTCATCGAGACCGAAACCGAAGGCTGCGCACTCGGCCCTAACACCTTCAAGGTCTCCGACCTCGTTAAGGACAAGAAGATCGCGCTGTTTGCATTGCCAGGCGCATTCACCCCAACCTGTTCGGCCAAGCATGTGCCGGGCTATATCCAGCACGCCGCGCAGTTCAAGGCCAAGGGCGTTGATGAAATCTGGTGCCTGTCGGTCAATGACGCGTTCGTCATGGGCGCCTGGGGCCGTGAACAAAAGGCTACCGGCGTGGTACGCATGCTGGCCGATGGCAGCGCTACCTTGACCAAGGCACTGGGTATGGAATTTGACCTCACCGAACGCGGCATGGGCGTGCGCTCGCAGCGTTATTCGATGTTGCTCGAAGATGGCGTAGTGACTCAGCTCAACCTGGAAGCGCCAGGCAAGTTTGAAGTCTCCAACGCCGAGACGCTGTTAGGTCAACTGGCATAAAGCCAATGGGCTTTGCCGCTGGCTGACAGTGGCAAGATTGCCGTCTTGACAAGGCGCGCACCGTCCTTGGATGATGCGCGCTTTTTCTTGCCTGCAAAACGGCGCAGCACATTTATCGATGCTGGCATTTTTGCAACAGGCTGATAGCGGCCTGCAGCCTGCGCAGGCATCTTGGCTATAATGAGCGGATGTTAAAACAACGCACCATTAAATCTCTCGTCCAGACCATCGGCGTCGGCTTGCACTCCGGCACCAAGGTGGAGCTGACTTTGCGTCCGGCTGCTGTTGATACTGGCATCGTGTTTCGCCGCATCGATCTTGACCCGGTGGTAGAGTTTCCCGCGTCGGCCACCGGCGTTGGTGACACCCGCATGGCGTCGGTGCTATCCAAGGATGGTGCACGCGTTTCTACCGTGGAACATTTGCTGTCGGCTTGCGCCGGTCTCGGTATCGACAATCTGTATATCGATCTGACCGCCGAAGAAATTCCCATCATGGATGGTTCTGCATCGTCGTTCGTCTATCTGTTGCAGCAATCCGGTTTGCAAGAGCAGTCAGCGCCGAAGAAGTTCGTCCGTGTGCTCAAGCCGGTCGAAGTGCGCGAAGGCGAAGGCGCGCGCGAGAAATGGGCGCGGCTGGAGCCTTACAACGGTTTCAAGCTGAAGTTCTTCATCGAATTCAATCATCCTGCCGTCGATGGCACTGGCCAGATCGCCGAAGTCGATTTCGGCATCGAGTCTTACGTCAAGGAAATCGCTCGCGCGCGTACTTTCGGTTTCATGCAGGATGTTGAAACCTTGCGCGGTATGGGCCTGGCCCGTGGTGGTTCATTTGAGAATGCGATCGTGATGGATGAATACCGCATCCTGAACGCCGATGGCTTGCGTTACAGCAATGAATTCGTGCGTCACAAGATCCTCGACGCCATTGGCGACCTCTATCTGATCGGCCATCCTTTGCTGGCCAGCTATGATGCCCACAAATCCGGCCATGGCATGAACAACCAATTGCTGCGCGCCTTGCTGGATCAGCCGGATTCATATGAAATTGTCACCTTCGATACGCTGGAAATGGCACCGCAAACCTATGTGATGCAAGCTGCTCAGGAGTGGGCATTGAACTGATTAAGTCGACAGTAGTTGGCACATCGCCATCACGATCAAGCCGCAGCGCCAGTGCCTGCGGCTTTTTTTGTGCTTGTTAAGAGCGCGGTAGGATCGGGCTACTTGCGCGGTTGGTCTAGTCTTGACTGCGATTACGCCGAACCATGTTGGCCAGCGCCGCTTTCAAAGTCTGGTTGGCAGGGGTGTCTTCCAGGTTTTCGCCCAGTTCGGCAAATGCCGACACGGCCAGCTTAGGTAATAGCAGTTGGCGACGCACGATCGGTGGCACAACATAGCCTTTGCCAACTTGCACTTTGATACGGATTGCATTAACCTGCCATCCATCTTTCAGCAGACGATCTTGTAATTTCGGCAGCTGTTGCTTGAGCTTCGTAGCAAGAGCCGCATTTGGCATACTCAATACGAGTTGCCCCGCCTCGAAATTCATCACATCGCAGGATTTGAAAATAGCCGGCAGAATCTCTGCGCAACTTTTTTGGAGCGCAGCCATGCGGGTAATGGCTGGCATCAAACTTGCCATTGCATTATCCGTCCGCAAGAAGTCTGTCGCGTCCCTGGGCTTGCGCTTGAGTTGCGCAGCTGACGGACCTCGGCGATAAGGGGAGAACTTGGAGGAAAACTTCATCTTTAAACCTTATCACATCTCATCCTTTGCGGATGGGAGTCAAAGGAGCAAAGATGCAAATTATTCTGCTGCACCCGCGTTTCACCCGTGCCCGGTCGATGACGTTGACCTCCCGGCATGTTGTGGTGCTGCTGTTGTTGCTGGTCGCCGCCATCGTCGGCACCGCTGCTGCATTGTCGTATCTGGTGTTGCGCAACGCCGCCGATGGCGAGAGCTCACCGATGCTGCACAAACTGCTGGTGTCGATGACACAGCAGGAAGATGACCGCAAGGAAAAATACCTGAAGGAAAATCTCGCCGTGATGGCGATCAAGCTGGGTGAAATGCAGGCCCAGTTGATGCGTCTGGATGCGCTCGGGGAACGCGTGCAAGGCTTGGCGGGCGTGCGTCCGGAAGAGTTTAACTTCAAGGATAAGCCCGGTCGCGGCGGCATGGAGGCTTCCGATATCGGTGGCGCCGGACAAGAACTGGGCATGAGCGAATTGCAAAAAATGCTTAATGCGCTGGCGGTTGATGTCGGTCACCGCAACGATTACATGAATGCGGTGGAATCGGCCTTGATGACCGACAAGATCAAATCGCGTCTGTTGCCGACCAATCCGCCGGTCAACGTGGCGTATAACTCATCAAGTTTTGGTTGGCGGCTAGATCCGTTTAGCGGTCATAACGCCTTCCATGAGGGCTTGGATTTTCCGGCGCCAATCGGCACGCCAATCGTAGCGGCTGCTGCCGGTGTGGTGATTGCATCGGAATATCATTATCAATTCGGCAATATGGTCGAGATCGATCATGGCAATGACTTGATGACACGCTATGCGCATGCTTCGCAACTGTTCGTCAAAGTGGGCGACATCGTCAAGCGCGGCCAGCATATCGCCGATATCGGTACCACCGGTCGTTCCACCGGCCCCCATCTGCACTTTGAAGTGCGCATCCGCGGCGTGGCACAAGACCCGCGCAAATTCCTCGCCATTGGCGGTAATGCCCCAAAGGCTGCGCCTATCTTCGTGGCTGGGCATTAAGCAAGCCAAGCTGGATTTGGCGCGCCATATTGAATCTTTCGGCAATGGCGCCATCTATCGACGGTATTTCAATGTCTCCGCTGTGCGCTGTCGTTACTCGCGCGACGATGACGAGCAGGCACGTCATTCCCCAGTGAACACTAAGAGAGGGGCCTGGCGTGCTAAAATCCAAGGTTTATTGGCCTCATTCCGGTTCCGTGCGTGCAGTTTTTACCGTGCAGAGTCATTTATCGGCGCTTTTTTAGAATCCAAGCATGTCATTACTGACCCAGATTTTCGGTAGCCGCAATCAGCGGTTGCTCAAACAATATCAAAAAATTGTCCGTCAAATCAATGAGCTAGAAGCGGGCATCGAGAAGCTTTCGGATGCCGAGCTGCAAGCCAAGACACCGGAATTCAAGCAGCGCGTAGCCGATGGTGCCAAGCTTGACGATATCTTGCCGGAGGCGTTTGCAGTCTGCCGCGAAGCCAGCAAGCGCGTGCTCAAGATGCGCCATTTCGACGTTCAGTTGATTGGTGGCATGGTTTTGCATTTCGGTAAGATTGCTGAAATGCGTACCGGCGAAGGTAAGACCTTGATGGCAACCTTGCCCGCGTATTTGAATGCACTGTCGGGCAAGGGTGTGCACGTGGTCACGGTCAATGACTACCTGGCCCAGCGCGATGCCGAATGGATGGGGCGTTTGTATGGCTGGCTCGGTCTGAGTACGGGCATCAACATGTCGCAGATGGAGCATGACCTCAAGCAGGGTGCCTATGCTGCCGACATCACCTACGGCACCAACAATGAATTCGGCTTCGATTACCTGCGCGACAACATGGTATTCGACAGCACCGACCGCGTGCAGCGCGGCCTCAACTTTGCGATTGTCGATGAAGTCGATTCGATCCTGATCGACGAAGCGCGCACGCCGCTGATCATTTCCGGTCAGGCCGAGAATCATACGGACCTCTATCACAAGATCAATGAATTGCCGCCACTGCTGACTTTGCAGATCGGTGATGAAACCCCAGATGGCAAGGGCAAGGTCGAAGTTCCTGGCGATTACACCAAGGATGAGAAAGGCCATCAAGTTTTGCTGACCGAAGCTGGTCACGAAAAGTCCGAGCAAATCCTGACCAGCATGGGCTTGCTGCCGGAAGGCGCTTCGCTGTACGACGCCGCCAACATCTCGCTGGTGCATCATTTGTACGCAGCATTGCGCGCACACACGCTGTATTTCAAGGATCAGCAATACGTGGTGCAAAACGGCGAAGTGGTGATCGTCGATGAATTCACTGGCCGTCTGATGACTGGTCGCCGCTGGTCCGATGGTTTGCATCAAGCCGTGGAAGCCAAGGAAGGCGTCAAGATCCAGAACGAGAACCAGACACTGGCCTCGATCACGTTCCAGAATTACTTCCGTATGTACGGCAAGCTGTCCGGCATGACCGGTACGGCCGATACTGAAGCCTACGAATTCCAGGAAATCTACTCGCTGGAAACCGTGGTGATTCCGCCGAACCGTCCAAGTGCCCGCAAGGATCGCCAGGATCAGGTGTACAAGACCTCGCAAGAGAAGTACATGGCGATGGTCAAGGATATTCAGGATTGCTACGATCGTGGTCAGCCAGTACTGGTCGGCACCACCTCGATTGAAAATTCCGAGCTGTTGTCAGGCATTCTGAATCAGGCCAAGCTGGGCCATAACGTGCTCAACGCCAAGCAACATGCGCGCGAAGCGGAAATCATTGCGCAGGCCGGTCGTCCCAAGATGATCACAATTGCCACCAATATGGCCGGTCGTGGTACCGATATTGTGCTGGGCGGCAATGTTGAAAAGCAGATCCAGATCATCGAAGCCGATGCCAGCCTGACGGATGCCGACAAGCAGGCTCAGGCCGACAAGCTGCGCAATGAATGGCAATCGCTGCACGACCACGTGGTCGGCGCCGGCGGTCTGCACATCATCGGTACCGAACGCCACGAATCGCGTCGCGTCGACAACCAGTTACGTGGTCGTTCCGGCCGTCAGGGTGATCCAGGCTCGTCGCGTTTCTATTTGTCGCTTGATGACGCGCTGTTGCGTATCTTCGCTGGTGACCGCGTGCGCTCCATCATGGATCGCCTCAAGATGCCAGAAGGCGAACCGATTGAGGCTGGTATCGTCACGCGCTCGATCGAATCGGCACAGCGCAAGGTGGAAGCGCGCAACTTCGACATCCGCAAACAATTGCTGGAATACGATGACGTCGCCAATGATCAACGCAAGGTCATTTACCAGCAACGTAATGAGTTGCTGGAAGCAGTCGACATGTCAGAAATGATCACCTCGCTGCGCGAAGGTGTATTCACCGATTTGTTCCATACCCACGTACCGGAAGAATCGGTCGAAGAGCAATGGGATATCCCGGCGCTGGAAACCGCATTGACTGGAGAATGGCAACTGGCTGTGCCGCTGGCGGCAACGCTGGAAGCAGAGCCCGATCTGACTGCCGAAGAATTGCTGCAACGCGTGTTGTCGACCGCTGAATCGACCTACAACGCCAAGCTCGATGTGGTTGGACGGGAATCGTTCAGCGGCTTTGAGCGTAGTGTCATGTTGCAAAGTATCGATAGCCACTGGCGCGAACATTTGGCTGCACTCGATCATCTGCGTCAAGGTATCCACCTGCGCGGTTATGCACAGAAGAATCCCAAGCAGGAATACAAGCGTGAAGCGTTTGAGTTGTTTGCCCAAATGCTCGATTTGATCAAGAACGAAGTGGTCAAGATCGTCATGACGGTGCGTATCGAAAGCCGTGAAGCAATTGAAGCAGCCGAAGAAAACATGGCGCAGTCACATGTCGAAAACGTGCATTACCAGCATGCCGATTTTGATGCCAATGCGGCACCAGAAGAATTGCTGGCACCGACCGCATTGGCGGACAGTGGCAACGATGCTCAGCAACCGTTAGTCAACGGTCTGCCCAAGGTTGGTCGTAACGATCCCTGCCCATGCGGCAGTGGCAAGAAGTATAAGCAGTGCCACGGCAAGCTCAGTTAAGCACTGGGTAGTGCCATGCAAAGCCGCGCTCAAGCAGATTGAGCGCGGCTTTTTCATTTTCAATTCGCAATGTCCATGTTGAGTGCAGGTGAGGTAATGAAGCAAATTCAAAAACGCAGCAGCTTGCCGTTGGCGGCGGTGATGATCTCGTTCATGCTGGTTGCATGCAGCAGCAATCCACCGAATACCGCACAACGTCGTGCGACTGTGCAGGCCGTGGCAACACCAGCGGTCACGCCCAAGCGCGAAACATTGCTGGCGGTCACTCAGGCCGAATGGGACTTTTTTGGCCGCCAGCAAATTGATATGCGCCAGGAACCGCTCAGTGCGCCGCGTCTTGGTTTGCTAGAGGATGAGGGCGCTGCGGTGCCGCGCATCGGCTTGTATTGGCAGGCCGTGGGAGAGAATTTCACTGGTGCCGATACCCAGCAGCCATGGTCGGCTGCATTCATTTCCTATCTGATGCAAAGCGCAGGCGTTGCGGCCAATGATTTCTTGTTCAGCGATGCACATTTCAACTATCTGGCCTTTCTCAAGGCACGCCAGAGCAAGGCCAATCCGCTGTTTGTCTTGCGCCCCGTTGCGACCGAAGTGGTCACGCCCGGCGATCTGATCTGCGCCTCGCGTGACAGCAATACGATCAATAGCATTGATGACATCCGGCCGGGTTTGCCAGGTCATTGCGACCTGGTGTTTGAAGTGCATCCCGAGCAAGGCTGGGCCGGCGTGATCGGTGGCAATGTGTTCAATTCAGTATCGGAATCCTTGATTCCGCTCGACGCCGATGGTCACGTGCTGCCGTTTGCGCGGCGGCCTTGGTTTGT